>DATKRZ010000001.1:0-13169 GCA_035531955.1 Acidimicrobiales bacterium
CTGCCAGGTCGACCACATCCAGCCCTACACCGACGGCGGGCCCACCACCTTCGAGAACGGCAGGTTGCTCTGCGGGTTCCACAATCGCCTCCGGAACCAGCGACCACCTCCACCCAGGAGGTAGGGCGCCCCGGGCCGCCCCGAAAAGCCAGGGATGCCTTTTCGTTTCCACCTCTAGTCATGGTCGAGCTCGTGGTGGCTGCCGAGGGAAACCCACCAGTCGCACCCCTCATCGTCACCGTCGTCTTCTCGGCGGACGAGAGCGAACCGGCTGACCGTTCGCTGGCCCCCCTCGCGGTCGCGGTAGGGAACGTCGATGGTCACCGCCCCCTCGGCCACCGCCCGGCGGATCGGGTCGAAAGACTTCTCGCCCGGGTCCCGCAGGGCACCCTGCCAGAAGGCCACGTCTCCGGGGGCAATCCACAGGGAACGGGTCTGGGGTCGGAAGGTATCGATAGGGTCCCAGTCGTCGGTGCTCTTCTTCTGGCCGGCAATCGGGAGCCACGACTCGATGAAGGCCATGCCGTTCCCGACGTTCCGGACCAGCATCGCAAAATAGATGACCCCCTCGGAGAACTCGACGGCGGCGGAGAACTCGACGGCGGCTCGACCCCCTTTGAGGTTCACGCAGTGGCGGTCGGCAAACATGATCCGCTCCGGCGGGTCTTCCAGGCGGGAGGGGGCCAGGCTGGGACGCAGACGGATCATGAACGACCGCTCGGCAATACGGGCGGACCGGTTGGCCGAACGAACCGACGAGAAGGTGGCCACCGCAAGCACCAGGGTTCCGGCCGCGGTCGCAAAGGACGCAATCGTGGCTCCGCACGTGACCGACTGGGCCGCCTAACCGGCACACCGGAAATGGGCGGGCGGGTGAGGCCGTTGGAGACGAGCGCCACCGGCCACATCGGGTGTCCGCGACCCGGCTCGACAGGTGCCCCCCCTTGACACCCGCCCGACCGGGGTTTAGTCTACAAGTAGTTACTTGTACAATCTAAGGCTTGAGAAAGGGACCCACCATGACTGTCACCACTACCACCGACGACTTCCGCTCGACGAGGACCTTCGCCACCGCCCCCGACGGGGTGTTCTCGGCGCTGACCGACATCGACGCCCTGACCGGCTGGTGGACCCCGGCCGGCGGCGGTGCCGGCGCCGGGGAGACGCTGCGCTTCCTGATGGGTGACCAGGAGGTCGTGATGCGGGTCGACCAAGCCGACCGACCGTCGCGGGTCGGCTGGAGCGTGCTCGTCTGCGAGCCCGCCCCCGATTGGGTCGGGACCTCGATCACCTTCGATCTCGACCCGGCCGGCGCCGGCACCGAGCTGGGCTTCCAGCACCACGGCCTCAACCCCGGCCTCGAGTGCTTCGAGCAGTGCCACGCCGGATGGACCCACTTCCTCACCAGCCTCGTCGACTACGTCGACCGGGGCGCCGGCAGCCCCAACCCGCCCGCCGAGGTCGAGCGGCTCGCCGCCTGGCGCGCCGAGCACGCCGCCCACTGAGCAAGCCTGGACGGCGGAGGTCGCGCTCCACTAGGAAGCACCGATGACGTCCGAGCCCGAGGAAGCGGTCGCGCCCGCGGGACCCGACGTGGTCCTGCGGGCGCTGGCCGATCCTCACCGGCGCCAGATCCTGCGGCTGGTCCAGCACGGCGAGCTTCCCGCCGGGCAGATCGCCGCCCACTTCGACCTCACCCAGCAAGCCGTCAGCCAGCACCTCACCGTCCTCAAGCGGGCCGGGCTGTTGGCCGAGCGCCGGGAGGGCACCCGCCGGCTCTACTCGTTGCGGTCCGAGTCGCTCGAGCCGCTGCGCACCCTGCTCGACGAGTTCTGGCCGAACGCCCTCGCCCGCCTGAAGGAGTCCGTCGAGCGAGCCCACCCCCGCACCCAGAAGAAAGGAACGACGTGATCAGCACCAGCGTACGTATCGCCGCAGCCCCCGAGGTGGTGTTCCCTTATTTCACCGACCCCCAGCTGATGGTCACCTGGATCGGGGAGCGCGCCGAGCTCGACGCCCGCCCGGGCGGGACGTTCTCCGTCGACGTCGGCGAGGCCGCCGCCCGCGGCAGCTACGTCACGGTGGAGCCGCCCCACCGGGTGGTCTTCACCTGGGGGATCCCCGAGGACGCCACGCTGCCGCCCGGGAGCAGCACGGTGGAAGTCGAGTTGGTCGCCGACGGCGCCGACACCATCGTGAACCTCACCCACCGCGATCTCCCACCTGACCGCGAACCCGACCACCTGGAGGGGTGGGAGCGCTGTCTGGGGGTGCTCGTCGCCCTTCGCCGATGAAGACGGATCAGGCGGCGACCCCGACCCCCATCAGGCGGCCCAGGTTACCGCCCATGATCTTGGCGACGTCATCATGGGGGACCGAGGTCAGTTCGTCGACGAAGCTGAGGGGATCGGCCAGGCCTTCGGGGTGGGGGTAGTCCGAGCCGAACAACACCCGGTCGGCGCCCAGTAGTTGGATGAGCCCGACCGGGTCCTCCTCGTGGAAGGGATGCACGTAGATGTTGCGCTTGAACACCTCCACCGGATCCTCGTCGAAGGCGCGGGGAGCGGAGATGTAGGCCTGCTCCATCTCATGCAGCAGCGGACGGACCCAGTTGCTGCCGTTCTCCACCGGCGCGAACCGTAGCTCCGGGAACCGGCTGCACAGGCCGTGGCCGATGAGCGACGCCATGGTGTCCACGATCGGCCGGCCCATGTGGCCGACGATGGCCTGGAATCCCGAGCCGGCCTTGAACGGGGTCATCTCCCGGCTGATCCCTTCCCATTCGTTCATGTACCGCTGGTACCCGCTGTCGGAGGCATGCATGCCCACCGGGATGCCGGCTTCGACCACCAGCTTCCAGAACGGGTCGAACTCGGGGAGGGCCATGGACCGGGGGCCCATGAATCCCGGCACCGGGGCGGGGCGGATGAGGATGATCTTGGCCCCGTGGTCCAGCACCCATTCGAGCTCCTCGATGCCCTTCTCGACGATGCCGAGGTGGATCACCGGGGTGGGGAAGATCCGGTCCTGGTAGTTGAACGTCCAGTGCTCGTGCATCCACTGGTTGAGGGCGTGGACGACCGCATGGGTGGCCGGCGGGTCGCCGCGGAGCCGCTCCTCCAGGAGGCTGGCCAGGGTGGGCCACATGAGCGCCCGGTCGATGCCCTGCTCGTCCATGAGCTGGAGCCGGGGCTCGGGGGAACTGAACCCGGGGAGTGACCGGATGGGCTTCCCCAGGATCTCCCGCCGGGACTTCCCCTCCGGGTTGCCGTGGCGGAAGTACTCCTCCTGGGCGCCGGGGGCGGCCACCACCTCGAAGGTCGGGTTCGGGATGTACTCGCTGATCATGCCATCCACCGCGATCTTGGTCCGGCCGTTGAGCTCGACGTACCGGATGAGCCCGTCGTACTCCGGCGGGAGGAACTTGGTGAACGCGTCGGTGTTCTCGTACATGTGATTGTCGGCATCGAAGACCGGAAAGTCCAAGGTTCGTGGAGACATGGCGATCGCCCCTTCTCTCGTTGGCTGCACTCGCCGGGCCGATCGGGTCGGAACCGCCGCGGCACAGCGATATCTCCTGGTGTAGGGAGTCCTGGGCCGATGTTACCAGCGAGAAGCGGCCAGCGGAAATGGCATTTGCGGTAGGGCTCGGGTCTGCGAGAAGGTGGCTCCGGTGGAACCGGAACTGTACACTCGGGCCCGTGCGCGTCGAGGTGGACTGGGATTCGTGCGAGTCGAATGCATTGTGCATGGCGGTTGCCCCCGAGGTCTTCGAGGTACGCGACGACGACCTTCTGTATGTCCTCGACGAGGAGCCGGGCGAGGAGCTTCGGGCCAAGGTGGAGCAGGCCGTGCGCTCCTGCCCGAAGGCGGCGCTGACCGTCGTCGACTAGCCGAGATCCGCCCGAGGGGGCGATCCGGATTCCGGCCGGAATCGACGGGAGTGGAGAGATGAGCATGGCAACGGGGGCCGACCAGGACCCACCCGAAGCGGGGATCCCCTACGGGACCCGGCTGCACCAGGTGGCCGAGCCCCGCCGCGACGAGGTGGCCATCGTCTTCGTCGCCGAGGACGGCCACGAGCGGCTGGTCACCTGGGGTGAGGTCGATGACCGGTCCACCCAGCTGGCCCGGGTGCTGGCCGAGGAGGGGCTGGCCGCCGGCGACTACCTGGCCATCTCCTTGAAGAACTCCCCCGAGCACCTGTTCGCCTGCTTCGCCGGATGGAAGGTGGGCGCGGCCGTCGTTCCCATGCGCTGGGACCTTCCGGACTGGGAACTGAGCCGGCTGATGGACGTGCTGAAGCCGGCGGTGGTGGTGGGTCCCGATCGGGCCGACTGGCTGGAGCGGAGCCTCTCGCTGTCGACCGATCCGCTCCCGGAGGCGATCGCCCCGCACGGCTGGGGCATGTGCAGCTCGGGATCGACCGGGACACCGAAGATCATCCTGCAGAAGGAGCCCGCCGTCTTCCTCCCCGTCATGGCCGTCACCTCGACCGTGGTCGAGGCGTTCGGACCGCTGCCGAAACCCCAGTTGGTGCTGGTGCCGGCCCCGCTCTACCACGCCAACGGGTTCACCGCGGTCCGGAACCTGATGTCGGGCGACCCCATCGTATTGCTGGAGCGGTTCAACGCCGCCCTCATCGTGGATCTCATCGAGCGCCACCGGATCACCGGCTTCATCGCCGCCACCCCCATGCTGCAGCGACTGGCCCAGTTGCCGGACATCGGCACCCGGGATCTGTCCAGCCTCACTTGGGTCCAGCAGGGGGCTGCCTCGCTCCCTATCTGGCTGGGCCGTTTCTGGATCGACCTGGTCGGGCCCGAGAACTTCTATCTCTCCTACGGGTCCTCGGAGGGCGCCGGCCTGGTGACCTGCCGGGGCGACCAGTGGCTCGCACACCCGGGCACCCTGGGCCGGGGGTTCACCGACACCGAGGTGCGCATCATCGATGGCGAGGGACAGACTCTCCCCACCGGCGAGATCGGGGGGATCTACCTCCGGCGCCCCGACGGCCCCGCCGCCATGTACGTGGGTGACCAGGTGTCGCCGATGGAGACCACCACCGACGGGTTCGTCACGGTGGGGGACATGGGCTGGCTCGACGAGGACGGCTACTTGTTCATGGCCGACCGACGGGTGGACATGATCGTCACCGGAGGCGTCAACGTCTTCCCCGCCGAAGTCGAGGAGGCGTTGAGCGAGCATCCGGGGGTGGCCGACGTGGTGGTGGTCGGCCTGCGCGACCCGGAGTGGGGACGCCGGGTCCATGCCATCGTCCAGGCCAGCGACCCCAACGTCGACGCCGATCAGGTCATCGAGTTCGCCCGCAGCCGGCTGGCCCCGTACAAGGTGCCGAAGACCGTCGAGTTGGTCGACGTCATCCCCCGCACCGAGGCCATGAAGCTCAACCGGGCCCGGCTCACCGCCGAGCGCGACGACGCGGCGGCGGAGGAGAGCCGGTGACCGGAGGTTTCGAAATGGGTGGGGAGAACAGGACTGAGCTATACCGTGGCCAGGCGGCGTCGCCACCGGTGCAGGCGGTGCGAGCAGAACAGGAGAGCCGGAAATGACCGATTACACGTACGTCACCTACGAGGAGTTGGAGGGTGGAGAGATCGTCCGGATCCTCCTCAACCGTCCCGAGACCCGGAACGCCCAGAACCGGGGGCTGTTGGTCGATCTCGATGACGCCATGGGCCGGGCCGAAGAGGACGACAAGGTCCGGGTGGTCATCCTCGGCGGGGTCGGACCGATGTTCTCCTCCGGCCATGACATGGGCTCCAGGGAAGCGAGGGCCGAGCGGATGCCGGGGCCGGACCAGCACCGCACCGCCACCATCAACGGAGCCACCCGCCAGGGAGCCGAGGCCCGCATGCTCCAGGAGTGGCACTACTACTTCCAGAACACCCTGCGGTGGCGGAACCTCCGCAAGATCACCGTGGCTCAGGTGCACGGGACCGTCTACTCCGCCGGGCTGATGCTGATGTGGGCCTGCGACCTGATCGTGGCGGCCGACGATGTGCTCTTCGCCGACGTGGTGGGCACCCGGCTGGGGATGTGCGGGATGGAGTACTTCGGGCACCCGTGGGAGTTCGGACCCCGGAGGACCAAGGAGATGATGCTGACCGGCGATGCCATCGACGTCCAGGAGGCACACCGGCTGGGCATGGTGTCCAAGATCTTCCCCGAGGCCGACCTGGCCGAGCAGACCCTGGCCTACGCCAAGCGCATTGCCCAGGTCCCGAGCATGACCGCGTTGATGATCAAGGAGTCGGTGAACCAGACGGTCGACAACATGGGCTTCTACAACTCGCTGCAGGCCTGTTTCACCCTCCATCAGCTCAACCATTCGCACTGGGCGGAGATCCACTAGAGCAAGTACCCGGTGGCCGAGCCGGAGGACGGGATCCCCAACTGGAAAGACGCCCCCCCGGTCCGGTTGTCGGTGGAAAACGCGGTGGAGGGGCCCGTTCCCGCCCGGTGAGACTTCGACCCACCTACCGCCAGGCTGACGCCGGGCGGTACCGGAGCCCCGGGGGAGCCTGGGACATCCCCACCCTCGACCGGGTGCTGTCGTCGCCGCGCCGGGCCGACGGCCCGGCCATCGTCGACGGGGACGTCCAGCTGGACGCGGCCACCCTCGACCGGCTGGTGTCGGCCCTGGCCGGCGGTCTCCGGGACGTGGGTATCCGCCGCGGGGATGTGGTCTGCTGGCAGCTCCCCAACTGGTGGGAGGCCATCGTGCTGTTCCGGGCGTGCTGGCGCTCCGGGGCGGTGGCCGCCCCCATCCACCACCAGGTGGGCGCGACCGAGGCCCGACGGATGCTCGACACCCTGGAGCCGATACTCACCCTGGCGTCGGAGGGGATGCCGCTGTTCGACCTGGTCGAGTGCGCCGGGGTGCGGGGCGGGGACCGGGCCTTCGACAAGCTGCTGCACCGCCGCCCGCTACCGGTGGGCATCGGGAGAGCCGCCGACGTCGCGGTGGTGCTGTTCACCACCGGGTCCACCGGGAACCCCAAGCCGGTGCTGCACACCAACCGGGGTCTTGCCTACAAAGCCCTGTCGATGACCCGGGCCCACGGCCTGTCGAGCAGCGACGCCGCTCTGATGCCGTCACCACTGGCCCATGTGTCCGGGCTGTTGAACTCGGTATTGGTGCCGGGGACCGCGGCCATGCCGGTGGTGCTGATGGAGAAGTGGGACCCCGAGCGCGGGGTGCGGCTGGTGGCCGAGCACAACGTGTCGTTCATGATCGGACCGCCCACCCTGTTCATGGGCATGATGGACGTGGCCGGGTCCCGCGACCAGCTCCGGAGCTTGCGGGTGGTGTCCTGCGGCGGCATGGGGGTGACCCCCGAGTTCATCGACATCGCCCGACAGGAGTTCGGGGCCAGCGTGAAGCGCACCTACGGCTCGACCGAGGCGCCGACCGTGACCACCTGCACGGCCGAGGACAGCGCCGACAAGGCGCGCGACACCGACGGGCACTCGGTCGGTGAGGCGGTGGTGCGGATCGTGGTCCCGGGGACCAACCGGAAAGTCGCCACCGGGGCGAAGGGGGAGGTGGTGCTGCGCGGACCGGAGCTCTTCGTGGGCTACGGCGACGAGGCCCAGACCCGGGCGGCGGTGCGCCAGGGATGGTTCGCCACCGGGGACCTCGGGACGCTCGACGCCGACGGATGGTTGACCATCGTGGGCCGGCACAAGGACGTGATCATCCGGTCGGGGGAGAACATCGCCTCGGCCGAGGTGGAACGGCTGCTCGAGATGCACCCCGGAGTCCGCCAGGCGGTGGTGGTCGGCTGTCCCGACCAGCGGGTCGGGGAGCGGGTGGCGGCGTTCATCGTGGGGGACGGCGCCCTCGACGTGGAGGAGTGCCGGCGGTGGTTCACCGCCCAGGGGGTGGCCCGGTTCAAGACCCCGGAGATGGTGGTCCATCTCGAGGAGATCCCGCTGCTGGGGATCGGGAAACCGGACCGGCCGGCACTGCGGGCCCGCCTGACCGAGACCCGATGACGCTCGATCTACCAGAAGGGACGTGGTGATGTCTGCAGGGATCGTGTCGTGGGGGGTCTACCTCCCCTACTGGCGCCTCGACCGCGGCGCCATCGGTGCGGCGTTCGGCACCGCCCAGGGGAAGGGCACCCGGGCGGTCGCCTCCTACGACGAGGACACCACCACCCTGGGGGTGGAGGCGGCCCGCCGGGCGCTGGATGTCGCCGGGGTCCCGGTCCCCGCCGAGCTCTACTTCTCGACCCCGGCCCCGGCCTATCTGGACAAGACCAACGCCACCACCATCCACGCCGCCCTGGGCCTGCCGGCCAGCACGGGTGCCTACGACCTGTGCGGCTCGGTGCGCTCGGGGTGGGCCACCCTCAACCTGTCGGCGTTGAGCGGTGAGCAACGCCCGTCGATGGCGGTGATCTCCGATCTGCGCACCGGCCTGGCCGGAGGAGCCGAGGAGAGCCAGGCCGGGGACGGTGCGGTGGCCTTCGTCTTCGCCCCCGAGGGTGGGGTGGCCGAGGTGATCGGGCAGGCGTCGGCCACCGACGAGTTCCTCGAGCGCTGGCGGGTACCGGGCGAATCGGCGTCCCGCCAGTGGGAGGACCGGTTCGGGGAGGAGGCCTACCTGCCCGCCGGCCGGTCCGCCTTCGACGAGGCCCTCGAAGAGGCCGGGCTCAAAGCCGACGACGTCGACCATCTGGTGGTGTCCGGACTCCACACCCGGGCGGTCGGCGCCCTGCGGAAGGAGCTGAGCGTCACCGCCGACCGGCTCGCCCCCGACTACGGGTCCCGGATCGGGAACCTGGGTGCGGCCCAGGCCGGGCTCGTCCTGGCCGACGTGCTGGAGCGGGCGACTCCCGGCCAGGTGATCGTGGTGGTCGGGCTCGCCGACGGGGCCGACGCCATGGTGCTGCGCACCACCGGCGAACTCACCCAGGTACAGGAGAGTCGCCGTCAGGCGGAAGCGGTGAGGGTCGCCGACCTCGTCGATCAGGGTCGGGCCGACCTCGCCTATGCGGTCTTCCTCTCCTGGCGCGGACAGCTCCGGCGCGAGCCGCCGCGCCGGCCCGATCCGGAGCGGCCCGATGCTCCGGCCATGCTCCGGAACGAGGGCTGGAAGTTCGGGTTCAGTGCCAGCCGGTGCGAAGCCTGCGGCTTCGTCCATCTCCCCCCGACCCGGGTCTGCCTCTCCTGTAAGGCCGTCGACCAGATGGCGCCCCTCCGGCTGGCCGACGCCCGGGGTACCGTCGCCACCTTCACCGTCGACCGGCTGGCGTTCAGCATGTCGCCACCCATGGTCGGAGCGGTCATCGACTTCGACGGCGGCGGGCGCTACCGGGGAGAGATGACCGACGTGGACCCGGCCGCGGTGGCCATCGGCAACCGGGTGGAGATGACCTTCCGGCGTCTGTACAGCGCCGAGGGTGTACATAATTACTTCTGGAAGGCCCGGCCGGTGTCCGACGGCGCCGACGCGCCCGATCGTCACCCGGCGCCGGGTGATGCAGCTCGAAACGAGAGAGGCTGACATGGCCAGTAGAGGGATCCGCGACCGGGTGGCGATCGTCGGCATGGGGTGCACGCCGTTCGGCGAACTGTGGGACAAGAGCGCCGACGACCTGTTGACCGACGCCACCGTCGAGTGCGTGGCCTCGGCCGGTATCGCCTTGGAGGACGTCGACGCCTTCTGGCTGGGCACCATGGGGTCGGGGCTGTCGGGACTCACCTTCACCAAGCCCCTGAAGATCGACTACAAGCCGGTGACCCACGTCGAGAACTTCTGTGCCACCGGCTCGGAGGCGTTCCGCAACGCCTGTTACGCGGTGGCATCCGGCGCCTACGACCTGGCCATGGCCGTCGGCATGGAGAAGCTGAAGGACTCGGGCTACTCGGGCCTCACCGGGATCCGGCAGGTCGGTGACGGGACCCTGGCCGGGCTCAGCTCGCCGGCCGTCTTCTCGTTGCTGGTGCCGGCCTACGCCCACAAGTACGGGGTCGACCCCGACGAGCTGAAGGCGGTGCTCACCCGGATCGCCTGGAAGAACCACCGCAACGGGGCGGTCAACCCGCGGGCCCAATTCCAGAAGGAGGTCTCGATGGAGAAGATCGCCGCCTCGCCACTGGTAGCCGGCCAACTCGGGGTCTTCGACTGCAGCGGGGTGAGCGACGGCGCCGCCGCGGTGGTGGTGTGCCGGACCGAGGACGCCCACCGTTATACCGACTCGCCCCTCTACGTGAAGGGCCTCAGCTTCGTGGCCGGGCCGGCGGCCGGCATCATCGACCCCGAGTACGACTACACCAGTTTCGAGGAGGTGGTCAGGTCGGCGTCCGACGCCTACAGCCAGGCCGGGGTCACCGACCCCCGGTCCCAGTTGGCCATGGCCGAGGTGCATGACTGCTTCACCCCCACCGAGCTGGTGCTGATGGAGGACCTCGGTTTTGCCGAGCGGGGGACCGCCTGGAAGGAGGTTCTGGCCGGGACCTTCGACCGCGACGGCGAGCTCCCGGTCAACCCCGACGGCGGCCTCAAGAGCTTCGGGCACCCGATCGGGGCCTCCGGCCTGCGGATGCTGTTCGAGTGCTGGCTCCAGCTGCGACAGCAGGCCCCGCCGGAGCGCCAGATCGCCACCGTGACCGAAGGGGGCCGGACGCTGGGCCTCACCCACAACCTGGGCGGCGGCCCCGGCGAGTGCGTGAGTTTCGTCGGCGTGGTCGGCAGCCAGCCCTCGGACTGAAAACGAGAATTTCGAACACCGACCGACCGTGGCTACCATGGCCGGGTCCGGCCGCCGAGGCTTCGCGGAAAGTGGTGCTGCGTGACACATGAGGGGGGCGTCGATCCGTTCGCCGAAGACGAGGACCAGACCGCGCTCCGGCAATTGGCCCGTGAGGTCGCCGCCCGGGAGATCGCCCCCCGAGCCGCCCACCACGACGAGACGGGGGAATGGCCGGGCGAGGCCATCAAAGCGTTGGCCGACGCCGATCTCTTCCGGGTGACGATCGGGGACCGGTGGGGAGGTCTGGGCCTGGGCGACGTGGAGGCATCCATCGTCCTGGAGGAGATCGCCCGCCACGACGTTTCCTCGGCCATCTGTTGCCAACTGGCCTACAACGGGCCGGCCCGGGGGATCGAGCACCTGGGCCCCGCGGGCATGAAGGACCGGTGGCTTCCGGCGGTGGCCGATGGTGAGGCGATCGTCAGCATCGGCATCACCGAGCCCGACGCCGGCTCCGCGGTGCAGTCGATGCGCACCTCGTTGAAGGAGGACGGCCCGGGTCGCTGGCGGTTGAACGGCTACAAGAACTACTCGACCCTCGGACACGGGGCGGCGGGCATTCTGGTCTGGTGTCGCTGGCCGGGTGGCGACGGCGCCCGGGGGATCGGGGCGGTGGTGGTGCCGACCGACCGCGACGGGGTGGAGCTGACCGGCCGCCATCGGGGCATGGGGATCCATGCCGCCACCGAGTCGGAGATGGCCTTCGACGGTGTCGAGGTCACCGAGGACGACGTCTTGGTGGCCGGGGACCCCGGCTCGTCGGAACCGTTCAAGCTGCTGCTGTCCCACCTCAACCACGAGCGGTGCGGCAACGCCGCCATGTGCGTGGGCGCCGCCCAGGGCGCGCTCGAACGCTCGGTGGAGTACATGAACGACCGGGTGGTCGGGGGTCGCCCGATCGCCGACCTGCAGGGCCTGCAGTGGAAGCTGGCCGACATGGCGGTCGCCCTCGAAGGCGCCCGCCTGCTGCTGGCCCGGGCGGTGCGGCTGGCCGGATCCGGGGGCACCCCGCCGCCGATGGAGACGGCCATGGCCAAGACCGCCGCCAACCTGGCCGCCAAGTACGTGTGCGACGAGGCCATCCAGATCCACGGCGGCTACGGCTACAGCCGCGAGTACCCGCTGGAACGCGCCTACCGGGACATCCGGGGGTTGTGCATCGGGGCCGGCACCGTCGAGGCCCAACGCAATTTCATCGGCACCAGCATGGTGCGGGGACGCACCACCGTCTCGGCGGGATGGAAGGCCCCACAGCAGCCATGACCGCGACCCAGGGAGCCGAGAGTGGCCTGTCCGACGCCGCCGCGTTGCGCATCTTTCGGACGGTGACCGCCATCCGGTGCACCGAGGACCGAATCGTGCGGGGGTTGGGAGCCGGAGAGTTCCGGATGACCTATTACAACGTCCGCGGCCAAGAGGTGATCCCGGCCGCCATCGGCGAGCACCTGCGTCGGGACGATTACATGGTCACCACCTACCGCGGCATGCACGACTGCATCGCCAAAGGGGTCCCCCTCGACGAACTGGTGGCCGAGATGTGCGGCAAGGTGACCGGCACCTCCAAGGGGAAGGGCGGACCGATGCACCTCTCGGATCCGCAGTCGGGTCTGATGGTCACCACCGGGGTGGTCGGCGGCGGGCTGCCGATTGCGGTCGGGCTCGCCCTCTCGAGCCAGCTCCGGGGCACCGACCAGGTCACGGTGGTGAACTTCGGGGACGGCGCCACCAGCATCGGCGCCACCCACGAGGCCGCCAACCTCGCCGCCCTCTGGCAGGTCCCTCTGGTCTTCGTGTGCCAGAACAACCGGTACGGCGAGCACACCGCCTACGCCGATTACACCCGGACCCCGAGCCTGGCCGAACGGTTCCGGGGCTACGGGATGGCGGCGACCACCGTCGACGGGAACAACGTGCCGGACATGTTTGAAGCGGCCGCCGAGGCGATCGGACGGGCCCGGACCGGGGGCGGGCCGACCTTCCTCGAGTGCCTTACCTACCGGCTGGGTGGTCACTCCTTCGGGGCCACCACCGAATACATGAACCCCGACGAGTTCGCTTCTGCCGAAGAGAACGAGCCGGTCGGGACGTACCGCCGATGGTTGCTCGACCCGCGGGGGATCAAAGAAGAGGCGCTGGCCGCCATCGAGGGGGAAGTCGTCGCCGAGGTCGAAGCCGCAATGGAGTTCGCCAAGGCCAGTGATCCTCCATCGCCCGACGAGCTGTTGCTCGACGTGTTCTCCGACCCGGTGGCGGTGCCCCGATGACGGTGACCCGCCCACCCGAGCAGACCCGCAACCCGCCGGTCGACGACGGTGACCCGGTCCACACCCTGTCGGAAGGGGTGAACCAGGCCATGGACATCGCCATGGCCGAGGATCCGGA
>DATKRZ010000002.1:0-13061 GCA_035531955.1 Acidimicrobiales bacterium
GCATCGCCGGCCAGGGCGGGATGGAGGACCTTGATGGCCACCCGCCGGTGGAGCGAGACGTCGTCGGCCAGGTAGACGTGCGCGGACGCACCGGTGCCCAGGGCGGTGATCAGTCGGTAGCGGTCGCCGAGGACACGCCCGATGGAGTCGGTGATACTCGGCATGGTTTCCTGCCAGGCTACCGACTGGTCCGCCGGAACGGGTGGAGGGTCGGGGGATCGAGATCGTCACCCCGCCGCCCCCGAATCGGGATGGCGTTCTTCGCGAGAGAGGGTCGGGGCGCGGTCGGCGACATTGGCGGGAATCACCGTGGTGTCGGCGCGGACCCCGTTGGTCTTCAGGACCTTGACTGCCGTGGCCTTGGCCAACAGCGCCTTCATTGGTCGTCGACCGCGGCTGAGCCGACTGATCCAAGAGTCGCAGATGGTGGCTTGAGACGCGGTTCGTGTTTCGGACACTACGGGCACGAGATGCGAGCGCACAAAGGGACGGGGCCGAAGCCCCGTCCCCTTGCCGAGCGCCAAATTCTGCGCTCTCGAGTGTCAGCCGATGGTCGTCAGCTGATGCTGATGCTGCTGGTCGCCGGGTCGATGTTGACCCCCGGGACGGTCACACCGGCACTAAGGTCGCCGACAAAGTTCCCCGTCGTAGCCCCACCGAAGTCACTGCCGAGGCAGACGGTAATTGTGAAGCTTGTGTACGTGGACTTCGGCTTGCTCTTCGCCGTGCCGGAGATCCCGAACCCTGACTCGCCGCCGGGGCAGAAGATGATCGACGTGGTGGCCGGCTTGATCTTGAAGGTGAAGCCCTGGATGGTGACCGGGAGCTTCTTCACTGACTTCCCCAGCGATGCGAGCGTGGCCGGGCTCGCCAACCCGGACGCCTGGTCCGAGATGTAGTTCGGCTTCGCGCACGTGCTGGGCGGGACCGCAATCTTCGGGCACTTGGTGTTCTTGGTCACGATGGCCAGGCCGCCAGCACTGAAGGGGCCAGCGGCGCCCGTGCCGCCCGTGCAGCTCTGGTAGGTGAGGCCGCTCGTGGTGGTCGTGGACGTCTTGTTGGGCGTAATCGAGCCGGCGCCAGAGAGGCCCGGCGGTGCAAAGTTGACTTGGCCAGTGAAGGCACAGGTGATGGGCGGACCGCTAAAAACGATCGCTTTGGCACTTGCCGGGCCGGCACCGACGACACCGGCGGCAATCACGCCCATCGGCATGGCGACCGCCGCAGCAATCAATAGCATCTTACGTAGCATCTTGCTCCCTGTTCTCCCGTGTCTCCATGGGCTCTGAAGTCAGACGACATTTGTCCCCCAACATGTCCTGCTCCGACCCCACGACGAAAGCGAACGGAGATGGCCGCAAAGGAGGCTCCCCCCGTCTGCAAACGCCACAGCGCCGGCATCCAACCCGGACCGAGGCCGACTCCTCCGCAGGCCTAGGACTGCCTGCATCGATGTGCCCCAATTCCGTAGTTGCACCCTAACGAAGTGTCGAGGTCATTTCAAGAGGAACGCCCCCGGCGCCTCCCCTTTTCACCGGCGATATCCCCAATTTTGGGTGCCCGGCCCGACGGCGTTCCGGGACCTCGGCTCGGTCGCCGCATCTGGGAGGGAGGCCGGAGCCCGCCTCGCCGACGCGACGAGTGCGGGACCCGGGATTGGGCCCCGCCCTCGTCACGACCCGGCGAACACCTGGAACCGGTGACCGGCCGTTTGCGGCAAAGGCGCCTTATTGCAGGGTGGAGGTGCCGGACCCGAGAGCGATGGTGGTGAGTCCACCCGCGGCCGTGCACTGAGACGCGAGCTGGGTTTCAGTATCCAGCGTCGCCGTCGTTGAGGAAGACGACGCGCCGGCGCTCCTCAAATTTCGCAATGCGCCGGAATTCGTTGGTCAGTGGCCGGGCGACAACTCGCCCGAATCGAGCAGCCGGCCGAAGTCGTCGCCCCCGACCAGCGGCACTCCGAGCTGCTCCGCCCTGGTCACCTTGGATGCACCCGGTGACTCCCCCACCACCAGTGCATGGGTCTTCTTCGACACGGTGCCCGGTGACTTGCCGCCCCGGGCCAGGATGGCCCCTTCGGCCTCCTCCCTGGTCCAGCCCTCGAGGGTCCCGCTGACCACCACCGATCTGCCCGCCAGCGTCTGGGGCAGGGTCGCCGCCGTCCCCCCGGACCGGTCCGGACCTGGTTCGGTGAGGTTCACCCCGGCCGACCGGAGCCGGTCGATCACCGAGCGATTCACCTCCGAAGCGAACCACCGCACCACGCTGGTGGCGATGACCGGGCCGACACCGTCCACGACGGCCAGGCTGGCCTCGTCGGCGGTCCTGATGGCATCGATGTCCCCGACCGCACGGGCCAGGGCTATCGACCCGACCTGACCGAGGTGGCGGATGCCGAGGCCGATCAGCAGCCGGTGCAGGGGCCGGGTCCGGGAGTCGTCGATGGCGCCGAGCAGATTGGCGATGGAGAGAGCCCCGAATCCCTCCAGTCCTTCCAAGGTGGCGGGCGTGAAGGAGTAGAGATCGGCCACATCGCTGAGCAGTCCCCGGTCGGTGAAGAGCTGGACACGCTGCTCCCCCAGGCCTTCGATGTCCATCGCCGACCGGGAGGCGAAGTGGGCGATTCGCTGCACGCGTTGTCCCGGGCAGTCGAGGTTGGTGCAGAAGGTGTCGCTCTCGCCCGGCAGCCGCACCAGCGGTGCGGCGCAACTGGGACAGACGGTGGGGAATTTCCACGCAGCCCGCCGCCGGCGCCTGCGGCCGTCCGCCCCGACCGCGAGCACCGGCCCGACCACTTCGGGGATCACGTCTCCGGCCTTGCGCACCACCACCACGTCGCCGGGACGCACGTCCTTGGACCGCACCTGGTCCTCGTTGTGGAGGGTGGCGAGCGACACGGTCGATCCACCGACGAACACCGGGTCGAGCACCGCGAACGGTGTGGCCTTCCCGGTCCGGCCGATGGAGACGGCGATGGCCCTCAGCTCGGTTGTCCGCTCCTCGGGCGGGAACTTGTAGGCGATCGCCCACCTCGGCGCATGCGATGTGGCACCCAGTTGCCGTTGCAATGCCAGCTCGTCGACCTTGACCACCACCCCGTCGATCTCGTAGTCGAGGCCATGACGGCCGTCCTCCGCCCATCGGCAGAAGTCGAGGACGTCGTCGAGCCCCCGGACCAGCTGCCGCTCGGGATTCACCGGGAACCCGGCCTTCTCCAACCACCCGAGGGTGCTCCAGTGGGTGGCGGCCAGATCTCCGGGGAGGGCACCGTCGCCACCGGCCGGCGCACCGTCCCTGGCCGGCTCCAGCGCGCCGACCTGATAGGCCCAGAACGACAGGGAGCGCGAGGCGGTGATGGATGCGTCCTTCTGCCGCAGGGATCCGGCCGCCGTGTTGCGGGGGTTGACGAAGTGGCGCTCTCCGGCCTCGGCCTGCCGCCGATTGAGCTCCTCGAACGCCGGCAGCGGCATGTACACCTCGCCCCGCACCTCGATCAGCTCGGGTGGCGTGCCCACATCCGGACGCAGCCGGTCGGGGATGGCGGCGATGGTGGCCACATTGGGGGTCACGTCCTCGCCGGTGCGTCCGTCCCCGCGGGTGGCCGCCTGCACGAAGCGCCCGCGGCGGTAGGTGAGGGAGATGGCCAGTCCGTCGATCTTCAGTTCGCAGACGAACGGGGTGTCGGCGGGGACCTGTCTGGCCAGCCGATCGGCCCAGGCCTGCAGCTCCTCCCGGCTGAAGGCGTTGTCGAGGCTCATCATGGGACGCCGATGGACCACCGGGGAGAAGAGGGCGGAGGGGGCTGCTCCCACGCTCGACGTGGGCGAGCCCGGCACGACCAGGTCGGGGTGATCGGCCTCGATGGCCCGCAGCTCCCGGACCAGGGCGTCGTACTCGCCGTCGGTGATCTCGGGATCGTCGAGGCGGTGGTAACGATCGTTGTGATGGGCGATGAGGGCGCGCAACTCCTCGGCCCGCCCCGCCGGGTCGCGGCCGGCAGGGTCGGGAGGTCCTTCCACCGACACCGGCTCCTTCCTCTTGCTCGACCGGCTCATTCGGCGATGCCTGATCCGATCACCACCTCCGGACGCCCGGGGTCGTAGAGGGCGACGGTCTGGCCCGGGGCGATGCGCCGCTGGGGCGCTGCGAACCTCACCAGCAGTCCGACGCCCTCGGGGTGCACGGTGCTGGGCACCGGCCGGCCGTGGGCGCTGCACTGGGCGACCGCCCGCCAAACGGTGCCGGCCGGGTCAGCGCACCGGTCCCCGCCGCCGGCCGGGGCGTCGTCGACCCAGGCCACCGTGTGCAGGCGCACCTCGGCGGCCAGGGCGTCCTCGGGCGATCCGAGCCAGACCCGCCGGGCCGGCACGTCGACCCGGGTCACGAACCGACGGCGCCCGTCACGACCGTGGCCCATCCCGCGACGCTGACCAACCGTCACCAGCTCCACGGCCCCGACCGGACCGAGGTCCTCCCCACTGACGTGGTCGACCAACCGCCCCGCGTGCAGCGGCAGACGCGACCCGAGGAAGCCCGCCCGGCCCTGGTCCGAGCGGATGAAGCACACATCCTGGCTGTCGGGCTTGGCCGCGGTCCGCAGACCGAGCCGTAGTGCCTCCTCGCGCACCTGGGCCTTGGTCATCTCGCCGATGGGGAACAAGGCTCGGGCCAACTGGTCCTGGCCCAGCATGGCAAGCACGTAGGACTGGTCCTTGGCCGGGTCGACGCCTCGGCACAGGCGGAAGCGTCCTTCCGCGGTGGTCCGGCGACGGGCATGGTGCCCGGTGGCCACCGCATCGAATCCCAGGGTTCGGGCCCGGTCGAGCAACCGGTCGAACTTGAGGTGGCGGTTGCACTCGATGCAAGGGTTGGGCGTGCGGCCATCGGCGTGCCCCCTCACGTAGGGCCCCACCACCCGCTCCTCGAACTCATCGGCGAAGTTGAAGACATGGTGGACCAGCCCGAGTTGGTCGGCCACCCGCCTGGCGTCCTCCACATCGGCCACCGAGCAGCACCCGGAGTCCGAAGATCCGCCCCACAACTTGAGGGTCGCCCCCACCACCCGGTCGCGACCGAACTCCTCGGCCGCCACCGCGGCGGCGACCGAGGAGTCGACGCCCCCGGACATGGCGACCAGCACACGCATGGCCTCAGTCTCGCAGTTGCGCGACCGCGGCAGGGACGACGGCCAGCGCGTGGTCGATCTCCGCACAGGTGGTAGTCGGGCCGAGCGAGAAGCGGATCGCGCCGGCCGCCTCCTCGGGTCGCAGACCCATGGACACCAGTACGTGGCTCGGCTCCACCGCTCCGCTGGCGCAGGCGGCGCCGGCCGACACCGACACCCCCGCCTGGTCCAGCAGGATCACCAACGCCTCCTGTTCGAGGCCGGCGAATCGCAGATGGAGATGGCCGGCGACCCGGTGCTCCCGCGCCGCGGTCTCGGTGGCCCCGGTCACCGATGCCAGCAGCCCGTCCGCCAGTCGGTCGCGGAGGCCGGCCACCCGTGTCACCGTCTCCGGGCGGCCGGCGTGGGCGACCGTCAACGCCGCGGCCATGGCCACGATGCCGGCGACGTTGGGCGTGCCGCTCCTGCGGTCGCGTTCTTGTCCACCTCCATGGATCAGCGGGCCAATGGGGACGCCGGCGCGGACCACCAGCGCGCCGGTCCCCTGGGGACCGCCGAATTTGTGGGCACTGACCGCAACCAGGTCGGCCGGAGCGGTCTGCGCGCCCACGTCGGTCCACACCACCGCCTGCACCGCGTCGGTGTGGAACAGCGCGGACGGGGACCGGTCGCGGACCAGCCGCGCCACCGCCTCCACCGGCTGTCTGGTGCCGATCTCGTTGTTCACGGTCATCACCGAGACCAGGCCCACCTCCGGGGTGCACGCCTCGGCCAGCGCGGCGAGATCGACCGTCCCGTCCCCGGCCGTCGGCACCTCAGTCAACTCGGCTCCCGTCCGTCGGGCCAGCGCCCGACAGGTGTGCAGGACGGCGTGGTGCTCCATGGCCGAGCACACCATGGCCGGGGGCGAGTCACGGGTGGCGGCGGCCGACCCCCACCCGCCCACGACGGCGAGGTTGTCGGCCTCGGTCCCCCCGGAGGTGAAGACCACCTCGGAGAAATCGGCGCCGAGCAGGGCGGCGATCTGCTCGCGGGCGTCGTCCACCGCCCGGCGGGCCCACCGGGACTCCCGGTGCCCACCGGCCGGATTGCCGAACCGGCCGGTGAGGAACGGCATCATGGCCTCCACTGCCTCGGAGGCCATGGGCGTGGTGGCCGCGTGGTCGAGGTAGGCGTGCACGGATACCAGTCTGTCTCACCCGGGCCGGTCGGCAAGCCGCCGGGTGACACCTCCTCGGGGCCGGGACCGGCGATGATGGAGACGTCACCCCGACCGCGCCGTGGACGATGGAGCC
Source organism: Acidimicrobiales bacterium (assembly GCA_035531955.1). Lineage (GTDB taxonomy): Bacteria > Actinomycetota > Acidimicrobiia > Acidimicrobiales > RAAP-2 > Bog-756. The sequence goes on from DATKRZ010000002.1 coordinate 6,421, forward strand.
GATGAGCAGAGCTTGGAGGAGGCGGGCCGCCGCGGTGACGGCACTCCTCATGGCGCTGGTGGCGGTGGGCATCTCGGTCGGGCTCCTCCGGGCTCAGCCCCGTCCGACGAGCTCCACCTGCACCGTCCCGGCCGACGCCGGCATCCCGTCCGTGACCCTCTCCCCCGAACAGGCCCAGAACGCCGTCATCATCACCGCCGTCGGTGTCCGCCTGGGGATGCCCGACCATGCGGTGACCGTCGCCCTGGCCACCGCCCTGCAGGAATCCCACCTGATGAACCTTCCCTACGGTGACCGCGACTCGCTGGGTCTGTTCCAGCAGCGGCCGTCGCAGGGTTGGGGTACGGCAACCCAGGTCCTCGACCCCGTCTACGCGGCCGGGGCCTTCTACGACCACCTGGCCCGGGTACCCGGTTGGGAGTCGCTCCCGGTGACCGAGGCCGCCCAGTTGGTCCAGGGCAGCGCCACCCCCGATGCCTATGCCCGCTGGGAGTCCGAGGCCCGGTCCCTGGCCATCGCCACCACCGGCGAGCGCCCGGCCGCGCTGACCTGCCAACTGAGCGGCTTCGGAGGCGCCACACCCGCGGCCGGCGCCCTGGCCGCGGCGGCGGCCGTCCAGCTCGGCCCCCACGCCCTCGACCGTCCCACCAGCGCCAAGCAGGGGTGGCAGTTCGCGGCGTGGGCGGTGGCCCACGCCTACAACTACCACCTCACCTCGGTCTCCTACGCCGGCAGTCAGTGGACGTGGAACTCGACGCCGACCACCTGGTCCCCGGGGCCGGTGAGCACCGGGGTGGTCACCACCACCCAATGACCGATACGGCTCTGTCACGCCCCGAAATGGGTGCGAAGCCCGGGTGAAGCCCTACCCGGCCGCATCACGTCATACATAGTATGATCATTGTATGACAATGATCAGCTTTCGGGTCAGCGAGAGCGAAGCGGCCGAAGCCCAACGACGGGCGAAGCGATTGGGCGTGAACCGCTCCGAGCTCCTGAGAGATGCACTCCACAGCCACCTGGTGAGACTGGCGAGTCAGGACGACGCCGAGACCTGGGATCAGAATCCCCCCACCCCCGACGAGGAGTCGTTCTCCGCGGTTGCTGACTGGGGCCCGGCCGAGGACTGGACCGACTGGGCTGATGCAACGGGGTGACATCTGGTTTGCCGCGACGCCAGGAGGCGATCGGCCGGTGTTGGTTCTGACCAGAGACCCCGTAGCTGATCGGATCCAGTCAGTCGTAGTGGCTGTCCTCACTCGCACCAATCGGCATCTGGTTTCCGAGCTGGAGCTCACCGCTGTGGCTGACGGGGTTCCGAGCGACTGCGTCGTGAACTTCGACAACATTCACACGCTCCCGAGAGCGGTCTTTCGACGCCGTGTTGCGATGCTCTCCCCGAGCCGAATGGCTCAATCCTGTGGCGTCATGAAGGACGCCACAGGCTGCTAGCGAACCGGACGGTCGATGGATGTGGTGCGGGCCGCATCGAAGTCGGGGCACCGGAGGAGCCGCCGACCCGGTCAGGCGATCCACACCGACTTCACGTTGCAGAACTCGCGCAGTCCGTGGGCGGAGAGCTCTCGCCCGATCCCCGAGCTCTTGATCCCTCCGAAGGGAAGCGGCGGCATGGACGCCACCATGCCGTTGACGAAGACCTGACCGGCCTGCAGGTCGGTGACGAACCGCTGTTGCTCATCGGCGTCCCGGGTCCACACGCTCGCACCCAACCCGAATTCGGTCCCGTTGGCCACGGCCAGCGCCTCGTCGGCGTCGGTGACCGTGTAGAGGAGGGCCACCGGTCCGAACACCTCCTCGGTGGCCACCCGCATGGCCGGTGTGATGCCGGTGATCACCGTGGGACGATAGAAGAAGCCGGGGCGGTTTGGTCCCTCGGGGCCGATCACCCGCTCCCCCCCGCAGAGGATGCTGGCCCCGTGGGCCCGGGCGTCCTCCACCTGGGCGGCGATGGTGTCGCGTGCGGTGGCGGTCACCAGGGGCCCGACCTCGGTGGCAGGGTCGAGCGGATCGCCCACCGACAGCGCCTCCATTCCGGCCACGAACCCCTCGGTGAAGGCGTCGGCCACCCCCCGGTGGACGATGAACCGCTTGGCCGCGATGCACGACTGGCCCGCGTTCTGCACCCGGGCCTGCACCCCCACCGGGATGGCCCGGCCCAGATCGGCCGAGGGCAGCACGATGAAGGGATCGCTCCCACCCAGCTCGAGCACGATCTTCTTCCCCACCGCCCCGGCCTGGGCGGCCACGGCGCGGCCGGCGGCCACGCTCCCGGTGAGGGTCACCGCCGCCACCCGGGGGTCGGCGATGACCGCCGGTACCTGGTCGGTGCCGATCAGCAGGGTCTGGAGGACCCCGTCGGGGGCGCCGGCCCGGCGGAAGAGGTCCTCCAGCAGCAGGGCGGTGCGGGGCACGCTCGGGGCGTGCTTGAGCAGCCCGACATTGCCGGCCATGACCGCCGGGGCGATGAACCGGACCACCTGCCAGAGCGGATAGTTCCAAGGCATGATGGCCAGCACCGCGCCGAGCGGCTGGTAGGTGACCAGGCCGAGGGATGCATCGACCGGCACCTCCTCGTCGGTGACCATGGCCTCGGCATGGGCGGCGAACCACCGGAACCCGCTGGCGCACTTGGACACCTCGGCCTTGGCCTGGGCGAAGGGCTTCCCCATCTCGGTGGTGACGACATCGGCGATGTCGGGGAGCTCACCCTCCAACAGCTCGGCCACACCGACCAGCAGCCGTGCGCGCTCGGCGAAGGTGCTCTTGGCCCACGCGGTGGCGGCTGCCGCCGCCACCGCCAGGCGGGCCTCCACCCCGGCGGCGTCGTAGGGCTCGAACGACTGGAGGAGCTCGCCGGTGGCGGGGTTGACGGTGGCGATGGGGGGGCCGGCATCGACGGGGCTCATCGGGCCAGTATCGCTCACCGGGGCCGAGGGGCGAGGGGCGAACCCGGGAGCCGGTGGGGCGTCAACCCGGGTCGAGGAGGTCCGGGATCAGGGAGCGCTGCACCTTGCCGGTAGCGGTGCGGGGCAGGGCGGCGAGCACCTCGTACTGCTTCGGACGCTTGTAGCCGGCCAGGCGGGCCGAGGCGTGCCCTCTGACCGCGTCGATCAGGGCCCCGGTCGAGGCCGGGGGCAGCCGGGGGGTGGGCACGACGGCGGCGCACACCCGCTCGCCCCAGCGGTCGTCCGGCATCCCGAACACCGCCACCTCCATCACGCCGTCCACCTCCGCGAGCGCCGCCTCCACCTCGACGGGATAGACGTTGACGCCGCCGCTGATGATCAGGTCGTCACGCCGGCCGTCGAGGTACAGGTACCCGTCGGCATCGAGTCGCCCGAGATCGCCGACGGTGAACCAGCCGTCCCTCCAGGCCGACGCCGTCTTGTCCTCGTCGCCCCAGTAGGCGAACCGTGCGAACTCCGGTGGGCGGCACCAGATCGTGCCGTCGTCGTCCACCGACAGCGACCGGCCGGGCCGTGCCCTGCCGACCGTTCCCGGGCGGGCGACCCACTCTTCGGGAGCGCACACCGTGAACTGGCCCTCGGTGGAGCCGTAGAACTCCCACAGGGCACCGGGGCCCACCCGCTCCATGGCCTGGCGCTTCAAGGGTGCGGGACACGGGGACCCGGCATGGACCAGCAGGCGGAGCGAGTCGAACCGCCTCCATGGAGCCGGCCCGTCGTCCAGCAGCCGGGCCAGGGCCGCGGGTGCCATGAAGGTGGTGGTCGGCACCGGGCCGTGCCCCCCGAGGAGGGCGTGGAGGGCCACATCGGCGTCGAACCGGCTGAGGATGATGCAGGTGCCGCCGCGCAACAGGGCGCCGGCGGCGAACCGGATGGACACCGAGTGGTACATGGGGGAACAGACCAGGTGGACGTCGCCGGGCCCGAAGGCCCAAAGGTCGGCCTCGTCGGTGAAGGCCGCTTCGGCGGTGGCGGCATCCCACAGGCCCGACCACACTCCCTTCGAGCGTCCGGTGGTCCCCGACGTGTAGTGCATGGGCCGGGCCAACGGGAAGGGGGAGAGCTCGACCGGTGGTCCCGTTCGGAACGCCGCCAGCCCGTCGGGCTCGGTGACTGTCAGCGTGGGTCGGGCATCGGCCAGCAACTCGTCCCGCTCCGCCTCGAGCAGGGTGGCGTTGAGCAACACCGGGACCACACCGACGCGAAGGGCCCCGAGGACGGCGCACAGCAGGGCCGCCGACGACGGGAGGGAGAATGCCACCCGGTCGCCGGGTCGGAGGCCGGCGCTCACCAGGGCGCCGGCCGCCCGGCGTTGCCGGTCCTCGGCGTCGCCGGCGGTCAGCACCTCCACCGCCGCGGCAGGGCTCACGGCCGTTCCTCGGTGGGCACCAGGACCGGTCCGGTCCTCGCCGGCGGCAGGTCGTCGAGGGCGGTGAAGATGGCCGGGCGGAAGGCGGCGAGGGCCGCCATCCCGGCCAGCAGGACGAGGGCTCCGGCGATGGTGACCGATCGCACCCCGGTGGAGTTGGCGACCCACCCCTGGAGGACCGCACCGATCGGATAGACGATGCCCAGGGCCATCATGTAGATGCTCAGTATCCGGCCGCGGACCTCGGCCGGGGCGCGAAGCTGGACGACGGTGTTCAGTCCGGCCAGCACGGCGATGTAGCCCGCTCCCACGGCCAGGAAGGCCAGCGCCGACGACCAGAGGTTGGGCGCCAGCCCGTAGACGACCAGGAGCACCGGCAACACGAACAGCGCGGTCTCGAGCATTCGTCGCCTCCCGAACCGTTCGGCCAGGGAGGGGAGCGCCAGGGCACCGGTGACCGCGCCGACTCCCTGGGCGGTGACCAGGATGGCGGTGCCCACCTGGAGCGTGACCCCACCATGGTGAAGGGAGGCGAACATGGCCGGCACCAGGGCGATGAACGGCGACGCCGAGATGGCGACGAATGCGATCAGTCCGATGGCGGCACGACACCCGGGCTCGGCCCGCGCCGCCCGGGCCCCGGCCACGATGCGGGCCACCATCCCGACGTCCCCGGACGGAACATCGGGCCGGGGCAGGCGGACCAGGGCCAGCGCCACGACCACCGCGCCGAAGGAGGCCGCGTTGATCCCGAACACCAGCCCGTAGTCGTGGGTCAACAGGGCCAGGCCGGCCAGCGCCGGCCCGATGACCCGGCCCAGGTTGAATTGGGCCGACGACAGCGACACCGCCCCGAGTAGGTCCTCGGGCGGCACCAGGTCGGGGACCATGGCCTGGTAGGCGGGGAAGCCGACGGCGCCCGAGGCCCCACCACAGAAGGCCAGGACCACCAGGGCACCAGGCGGGTCATGGCCGGTGGCGGCCAGCAAAGCCAGTAGCGCGGCAAAGCCCATCTCCGCCACGGTCGTGACGATGAGCCACCGTCGGCGATCGAGCCGGTCGGCCAACGCACCTCCCACCGGCGCCAGCAGGCCGATGGGGATGAACCCGGCCGCGGCCACCAGTCCGGTCCACGCCGGCTGGCCGGTACGGGCGTAGACGAGGATCCCGAGGGCGACGGTCTGCATCCACGAGCCCACGTTGGAGACCAGCGCCGCCGACCAGATGAGGGCGAAGTTCCGCGAACGCAGCGGGCGGAGCGAAGCCAGGGCCACCCGTGGAGGCTACCGGCGGCGTCCGGCGCCGGGACTACTGCGACCGGTTGCTCTTCGCCTTCCGCCGTGGCCTCAGGGCGAACCACCAGATACTGGCCATCGTGACCAGGACACCCAGGCCGGCCGCCGGCTTGGCGATCTTGCGGGAACGATCGGACATGGAGCCGACGTTACCCGGCCCGGCCCTGGGCCGGGGCCGATCCCCGGCGCCCCTCCGGTCCCGCCCCGCAGGGCCGGACCGGACACCACCGCCGGCTCAGGTCTGGGCTCTCTGATCAGGCACCCGGAACCGAACCCCGTCGCCTGGGTGTGACGCGCCCTCGTGTGACGCGCCCTCGTCCGACCGGCCCGTCTCGCCCACCAGCCGGTCGAGAATGAACCGGGCCACCCACTCGGGCGAATTGAGCCCCCCCTGGAGGTGGAGGCGGCGGAAGCGATCACCGGCAGGGAAGTTCTCGATCGGCGTGGAGCGCACCAGGGCCTGCATGTCGGTGTCCACCACGCCGGGGGCCAGCGCGTAAGCCTTCAGCCCGTGAACGCGCTCCTCTCTGGCGACCACCTCGGTGAGCATCTCGACCGCGGCCTTCGACGCGCAGTATGGCGCCCACCCCTCGTACGGGGTCGTCGCCGCCCCCGACGAGACGTTGATCAACACCCCGCCTCCGGGCCGGCTGCGCACGTGGCGGGAGAACGACGCCGAACCGTGGGCCACGCCGAGGAAGTTGATGTCGACGTGTCGTGCCAGCGCGACAGGATCGGTGGTGGCCAGCGGACCGATCGGCTCCAGCACACCGGCGTTGTTCACCCAGACATCGATGCCTCCGAACCGTTCGACCACGTCCCGGGCGAACCGGTCCACGGATTCGGCATCGGCCACATCGACCGACGCGGCCCAGGCCTCGGCCCCGACCGGTCGGTCGGGCCGGGTGCGGGCGCAGAGCCCGAGACGGATGCCCTCGGCGGCGAACGTCGCCGCCAAGCCCGCACCGAGGCCACGGCTGGCCCCGGTGA
>DATKRZ010000003.1:0-2921 GCA_035531955.1 Acidimicrobiales bacterium
CGGAGAGCGCACAGTTTCCGGTGGCCATGGCGGCGGAGAGACACCCGTTCCCATTCCGAACACGGCAGTTAAGCCCGCCAGCGCCGATGGTACTTGGGGGGTAGCCCCCTGGGAGAGTAGGACGCCGCCGGGATTTCTCCACGACTATGCCCCGCCCTGCGGGGCATAGTCGCGTCCGGACCCGTTGCGATTGGATGCCCCACTCAAGCTGGAGCCACTCCGGCCCGGGGATAGGCTTGCGGAGATGGCAGCGAGCAAACCCCCTGGTTCGCCGCGCCCGCGAGGGTCCCGAGGAGATGAGAGGCGATCCCCGCGGGGCACCGCCGGCGGAGGAAGCACCGGCCGTGGAAGCGCAGGCCAAGGGAACCGCGGACGTGGGCACGGCGCCTCGGAGCCGGGGCAGCAGGACCCGGCCGCTGGGGCCAGTCGTCCCCCCCGACGCCCGGGGAGCGCTGAATCCAGTCGATCGGAATGGCCCGGTCGTTCCGGCGCCCGCGCCGGCGGGGGCACGGGATCGCGGCGGACCGATCCGGGGCGGTCAGCCCGGAAGAATGGCCGTGGCCAGCCACAGGCACGGTCTCGTCGCACCGACGATGGAGGCCGGGGTGATGGTTCCGGGACGACTGGCCGGCGTCCGGGGTCCGGGTCTCCGCCAGGCGCAGGCTACGGAGGTACACGGGAAGAGCCGGGGGGCGGGGCTCGCCGTCCGGGTGGTGGACCGAGGGGCGCACCGGCGGACAGGTCGGACGGCAGCCGGCGGACCGGGTCGCGATGGGAGGACCGCTCCCGCTCGCCGGTGGTCCGAAAGGGCTGGGGGAGTGTCGCCCGCAGGGGCGCGAGCACGGTGCGGGAGGAGTCCGGCACCCGCCGAGGAGACGAAGGCACTCCGGAGGGCCGCCGCCGCAGGCAGGCCAGGGGGGACGAGTACGTCCCCGAGCGCTGGGTTCGCACGGACACGCGGAACCGGGGAAAGGGGACCGTGGCGGAGCCGCTGCGCCCACCTGCCCACCGGACGGTGCGGGCGCCGGCCGAGTTGCCGGCGGACATCGCCAACGAATTGGCCTCGGCGGCCGGGCCGGAATGGAGCCACCTCCGCGAGCGGATGACCGAACGGATGGCGGCCGGCATCGGCGCCTACGAGCGCGAACGGTTCCGGGACGCGTCGCGGATCCTGAAGACGGTGGTCGACGCCGTCCCCAACGCCCCGTCGGCCCGGGAGCTCCTGGGACTGAGCCAGTACCACCAGGGCTACTGGAGGGCCGCCCTTCCCAACCTCGAGGCGTTCTCCGCCCTCACCGGCTCGGTCGACCAGCACCCGGTGCGGATGGACTGCCATCGGGCGCTTGGCCGCCCCAAGCGGGTGGAGGCCCTCTTCACCGAGCTCCGGCAGGCGTCGCCCGAGCCCGAGGTCCTCTCCGAGGGACGATTGGTGCTGGCCGGGACCCGAGCGGACGGCGGCGACCTGGCCGGTGCGGTGACCTTGCTGGTCGAGGCCGGAGCCGGCCGCCTCGTACGCAGTCCCGCGGAGCGCCACCTCCGCCAGTGGTACGTGCTCGGGGACCTGATGGAGCGTTCGGGCGACCTGCCGAAGGCCCGGGAGCTCTTCCTGCGGATCAGGGCCGTCGACCCGGACGCCTACGACGTCGCCGATCGTCTCGAATCGCTCGGCCCGACGGCCAGGGCCCAGCGGGCGCCGAAGAGGCCGCGCCGCTCCCGTTAGGCTCTCTGACCATGAATCTCGAACAACTTCTGGGCGATGAGGCGGACTCGCTGCTCAACCATGTCGCCACCGCCTTCAAGGCGGACCAGCTCTCCATTCCCGGCCCGGGGCACCTCGACCGGATCTTCATCGAGTCCGACCGGTCCCCGACCGTCCTCCGCAACCTCGGCACGGTGTACGGCACCGGACGACTGGGCGGCACCGGCTATCTCTCCATTCTCCCCGTCGACCAGGGCATCGAGCACTCCGGGGCGGCCAGCTTCGCCAAGTTCCCCGCCTACTTCGACCCGGCCAGGCTCTGCGACCTGGCCATCGCCGCCGACTGCAACGCCATCGCCACCACGGTCGGGGGCCTGGGCATCGTGTCCCGCCGCTACGTGCACAAGATCCCCTTCATCGTGAAGCTCAACCACAACGACTTCCTCAACTACCCGAACACCTACGACCAGATCATGTTCGCCGGGGTGGGCCAGGCGGCGGACCTCGGGGCGGTCGGGGTCGGCGCCACCGTCTACTTCGGCTCGGACGGGGCGGACCGCCAGATCGTCGAGGTGTCGAAGGCCTTCGCCGAGGCCCACCGACTGGGAATGTTCACCGTCCTGTGGTGCTACCTGCGCAACGCAGCCTTCAAGCAGGGCGAGGCCGACTACCACCTCTCCGCCGACCTCACCGGTCAGGCGAACCACCTGGGGGTGACCATCGAAGCGGACATCATCAAGCAGAAGCAGCCCGAGAACAACGGCGGCTACAGCGCCCTCAACTTCGGGAAGACCGACCCGTTGGTCTACAGCGAGCTCACCACCGACCATCCGATCGACCTCACCCGCTGGCAGGTGGTCAACTGCTACGCGGGGAGGATCCCCCTCATCAACTCCGGCGGGGAGTCCAAGGGGGCCGACGACATGGCCCAGGCGGTGCGGACCGCCGTGATCAACAAGCGGGCCGGGGGATCAGGTCTGATCGTGGGGAGGAAGGCCTTTCAGCGGCCGACCGACGAGGGAGTCGCCCTCATCCACGCCGTACAGGACGTCTACCTCGACGAAACGGTGACGATCGCCTGACCGACCCCGGACGGGATGCCCCGGACGGGATGGACGGGATGCAGCCGGACGGGATGGAGCCGGGATCGGCCCCGAACAGCCCGATCGGGCCGCGGATCAGGATGTTCACGCCCGGTATCACCCAAATGGTCCCGTCCCTG
>DATKRZ010000004.1:0-6160 GCA_035531955.1 Acidimicrobiales bacterium
CAAGGAGGTCGAGGCGCTTCCGGCCCGTCATGAGGGCGGCGGATGCCCGCAACGCGATGCCGATGGCCCGACGAGCCCCGAAGGACCGGGCCTGCTCGAGTTCTTCATCGACCCACCGATGGGCCTGATCGGCATCGCCCAACCGGCTGGCCACCAGGGCGGCGGCTGATCGCCATGGGTTGGAGGAGAGCTTTCCCGAGCTCATCTTCTCCGCGTGTTGGCCGCACATCTTCAGGGCCTCGAGGGCGGCGGGATCGCGACCCTCGGCCACCAGCAGCTGGGACTTGGCGTAGAGGTAGAAGTCACAGGGTCCGCTGCGAAACCACGGTTCCTCTCCACCGGGAAGGTCGGCGAGGACCTGTGCCGCCAGTTTGGTCTCGCCCCGCTCGAGGTGACAGCACGCGAGACAGGCAACGGCGGAAGGCGTCACCACCAGCCAGCCGACGTCCGCCGCATCGAGCGACTCCTGGGCGTGCACCATCGCTTCGGGGACCCGGCCTCGACGGAACATGATGGAGGCGCGCAGATGGGAATTGCGGGCCGCCAGCACCGGAGACTCCCGTTGCCGGGTGTCGTCCAGCGATCGGTCCACCGCCAGGTCGGCGTCATCGAGCCTGTCTGAGTAGATGAGCGCTTTGACCGCCATGTAGAAGGCGGTGTCGTCGACCTCGATTACTTCGGGCGCGCTCGGATCACCGCCCAGGGCGGTCACCGCCAGCCTGGCGGCTTCGTCGGCGGTCCCCTCGGGAGACAGGGCCTGGTCATAGGCCATCTGGGCCAACAAGGCCTGTCGGCCGGGGGTCAGGTCGGGATCCTCGGCATCCTCGGCATCCACGGCCGGCCGGTCCCGTCCCGGCCTCACGGACCCAGCATGGAAGCGGCGGGCGGCCATCAGTCCCGCGTCGAGTTGGAGAGCCAGCTCCGCCTCTCTGTCGTCGAGGAGGGCCAGACCTTGGCCGAAGGCCGCCGTAGCCAGACGGTGTTCGCCTCGGGTGAGGCGGACCTGCCCCAGACGGCCGAGGTTGCGGGCCTTTTGGACGGGGTCGTCCAACAGGTCGATCGCGGATTCGAACCTCCCGGGAGCGCTGGGCAAGCCCAGTTTGGTCTCGGCCTGGGCCAACTCGACCAGCACCCCAGCCCTCTGCTCGGTGGCAGGGGGCTCGCCGAGAGCCCGGTCGAGATAGGAGGTGGCCAACTCGAGGTCGCCGCGTTCGGTGGCTCGTTTGGCTGCATGTTGCAGCACATCCACCGACCATGGGTCGCCGGCGGGGGCTGACACCACCAAGTGGCGGGCCACCTTGTCCACCCCGACGCCATGGTGATCCAGCAGTCGGGCCGCCTTGGCATGGAGCTTCCCGCGTCGGATGGGCGACATCATCTGATCGATGGCCGAGCTGATCCGGGGGTCGGCGATGGTGGTCGGCCCGGTCAAGGGCATCACGCCGGCGATGGACAAGGTGGTAGCGACTGCCTCTGCGGCGGTCGGGTCGAGCTCGGCGGCCTCGGCGGCCCAGTCCAGCCGAGACTCGTCCCCGAGTATGGTTGCCGCCTCGGCCAGCGCTAGTGCCGGTGCCGGGAACAAGTGGAGCTCGCCGGCCAACCCTTCGGCCCAGGCCTCGTCGGCCACGGCCGAGACGTCGGTATCGGTGAGATCATCCGGTTCGACTCTCCGGTTCCGGAGCTCGGTCAACAGCTGCACCAGGCGGAGGGGATTGCCGACGGACGCATCCGCGCAACGCCGGCAGAACTCGTGGTCGGCGTCGGGGTACCACTCTCTCTTCCGCACGATCTGGCTGACCGCGGAGACACCCAGCGGCTCGGGCTCCACCTCCGTGGAAGTGGGGTGGCTCGTGAAGTGAATCAGCGGACTGGTACTGGCCAGGGCGGGGCTCCGTGGAGGACCGGCTACCGCCACCACGATGGGCAGGTTGTCGATCCGGTTGATGAGGTAGTTGAGGAAGGACAGCGATTCCGGGTCGGCCAAGTGGGCGTCATCGATGGCCAGGAACACCGGTCTGCAAGCGGCCCAATTGGCCGTCAACCAGAACAACCCATGGAGCCGATTGAAGTCTGTGGCTGTCGACGGCGTACCCGGCGGCGGGGCATCCGGCCCGAGGAGCGTGGAGGCCGGAGCGGCATGGCCCGAAAACAGTCGCCGCCGGGCCCGGGGGTCGAGGTCGGCGAGGGGAGGCTCGAAGAGCTGGCACACCACCCCGAACGGGGCGTTGGCCTCGAGGTGGTTTCCTCGGGCCACCAGAACAATGTGGCCGGCGTCCGCGGCCCGGGCGGAACCGGCGGCCACCAGGCTGGATTTTCCCGATCCCCGGGGACCCGTCAGCACCACCACCTGTCCGGTTCCCTCCGCCGCCCGGGTCAGGGCCCCGTCGATCTCGGTGAGTGCTGTCCCCTGCTCAACCATCCCTTCGTGCACCCGCGAGCTGTTTCCCATTCCCACCTTCGAACTAGAGCCCAACTTTACCCATGTACGGGCCCGTTGACCGGTGCTCCGCAGAAAAGACTGGGGTCGCAGAGGCAAAGACTGGGGTAGGCAGCGTCGAGGTGCGTTTGCACAATGGACTCCACTCCAAGGACCGACAGTTCCTTCGGTGGGTGAAGGCCCAGGTCGAAGAGCATGACCGGCGCCATTCAGCCACGAGGAGCGCGAGCAGAGCGCTCGAGAACGATCAAGGGCAGGAACATGAGCGTTTCCCGATCGGCGAACCGACCACTCCGGTGCTTTCGCAATGGCGCGCTCAGTTCCTTTTGTCGGCATGTCGAGGTTGAAGAAATCGGCACCCGCGGCCAGGCCGCGGTACGAAGCGCGGCTGACCTGGTTGAGTTCTGCCGCTGGGCGGCTCTGGAAGAGGCCCCCGCCGGGGAACAGGACGAAAGGCACTAGCCCATGTTCAAGCACAGCTCAAACCAATTGCACCGTCCCGCTCCACGCTGGCTGGCGCGAACTGCGGCGATGGTCCTCGCCCCGTGCTTAGCCGCGGCGATGTTGGCCGCAACCACCGCCGCCGCCGCCGCAACCACCGCCGGGGCCGGCACCACGGCCGCGACCGGGACGATCAGCACCGTCTACACGGACACATCCGGGCTGCACCCGACCGGCCTGGACTGGTCGGCCGGAACCCTCTATCTGGCCGAGAACTGCGGCGCCAACTGCGGCGCCGGGGCGATCCGCTCCCTGGACACCGCCAGTCCCTCGGCCACCGCGCAGGACATCGCGCTCGCCGATGCCGGCAACGACACCTTCCGGCCCACGGACGTCGTGGCCGCTCCCGATGGAACCCTCTACTTCACTTCCCAGTGGAGCCAGGGCGGCGGTGTGTACAGCGTGGTCCCCGGGTCTCCCGTAGCGACGCTCGACTCCCCGCTCGACATGAGCGAAAGCGGCGCCCTGGCCCTCGACCCCTCCGGCCGGTACCTCGACGTGACCGCGTCGCCCGGCCACGGCGAGAACATCCCGATCCTCGCTTTCGACACCCAGGACCTTGCCGCCGGTGCGTCGGCCCTAAGCGGAGCGACGCTCTTGGGGGATGGCGACAACCAGGCCCCGCTGACCTGGTTCGGGCCCGACGTCTATGTGACCAACATGGCTTACTCTGGCGTGTACCGCTACTCCTCCAGCTCTCTCACCGAGATCACCTCCGGCTCGTTCAACATTGGCGTCGACCCGATCGAAGGCGCGCTGGCCACGGCCGCCACGTTCAGCTTTCCCTCTGGCATCGTCAGCGATGCGGCCGGGAATCTCTTCGTCTCGATAAACGGCCACGACGGGAACCTCCAGGTGTGGGAGATCTACGGCCCCTCGGCTTCAGCCCCGGGGACCGTGCATCTTGTCGCCGGTGGCGGCACGACCCCGGCGGACACCGCCCCGGCCGGCACCTCCGCCACCGCGGTGAGTATGGGGTACGGATTCGAGCGGCCCCTGACGGTGGACACCGAGGGGAACCTCTACATCGGCGACAGCGACAGCTCTTTCAGCAGCGTGGTCTACAAGGTGGCCGGGGTCGCGGCGATCTCTCACGCCCTCACCACGACCATCGCCACCGGCCCCGGCGACGGCACCGGCACCATCACGTGTCAGGTCGGTGCCGCCAGTCCCGGCCCCTGCGGATCTGGCTACCTCGAGGGCACGACGGTTACCCTCACTGCCACGCCCGATGCCGCCACCCAGCCCGTGTGGAGCGGCTGCGACACCACGAGCGGTTCCAACTGCACGGTGACGATGAGCGGCAATCGGACCGTCAGCGTCACCTTCGTGCCGGTTCTCACCGTGCAGGTGAACCCGGCGTCGACCGGCTCGGGCGCCATCGTGGGCAGCACGGCCGGCTCCTCCATCGCCTGTGGCACCGGAAGCGACGTCTGTTCGGAGCCGGTGCCCTACGCGAACGGCCAGCCCGGCGCAGAAAGGCTCACCGCCCTGCCGGACTCGAGCTCCTACTTCGCCGGATGGACCAATTGCGACCCCAACGACTCCCCGGCGGACCTCAAGTGCACCGTCACCGTCGACCAGTCGAAGACGGTCTACGCCAGCTTCAAGACCTGCCCGGTCTCGGACTGCAGCCCGGTCACGGTGACCGTGGGGGCCGACCCGGCCAGCACCGGCAGCGGCCAGATCTCGGGACCCGACGGCGGCTACGGCGCCCTTGCCTGCTCGCCGGCCCCGACCGACCTCACCACCGTGCCGGCAGGATGCAGCGCCGCCTATCCCTACGGGGCGGTGGTCCAGCTGACGGCGGGACTCATCGGATCGACGGACGTGTCGAGCATCCTCGGCTGGAACGTCCCCGGTTGCGGGGCGGCCCAGGCCACCTGCACCGTCACGGTCACCCGGGACTCCTTGGGCAACACGGTGCTCTTCGGCGGCACCTACGACGCCAACAACAACCCGGAGACGATCACCGGCCCGGTGCTGGTGAAGTTCGGCACCGGGAGTTACACCCTGCACGTCCGTGTGGCCGGCACCGGCTCGGTGTCGCTGTCGCCGGCCAGCGTGGACAGCACCTGTGCCGGTGCGTGCGACGAGAGCTATGCGGCCGGCGCCACGGTCGTGGTGACCGCACATCCCGGTACCGGGCAGTCGTTCGCCGGGTGGGGCCCGAGCTGTCCCAGCGGTGGCGGCAATCCGCACTCGGGCACGTCACCGGCCGGCGATCCCACCTGCACGGTCGTCATGACCGGGGGGATCAACGAGTTCACCGTCGATCCCACCTTCGCGCCGCGTACCTATGCGCTGACCGTCGCCCCGGGCGGCAGCGGCACGGGCACGGTGACGGGGTCCGGCGTCTCGTGTGGCACCGCGGGCACCGGGGCCACCACCTGTGGTGTCTCCCTGACCTACGGGACCGCGGTCACCCTCACCGCCACGCCGGGGCCCCACTCGCACGTGGCCGACTGGGGCACCGCGTCGTGCGACCCGCCCGGTTCCGGCACCTCCACGTGCGCGGTGACGATCACCGGCACCACCTTCGAGCCGGTCACCTTCGACGCGGACCCGGCGGTGCCCACCGCCGAGACGTTGACACTGGCGCCCGCGACGATCCAGGCTGACGGGAAGGCCACGACCACCGCCGACGTGTACGTCGCCGACCAGTACGGGAACCCGATGACCGGCCAGCACATCGCCGTCACCGGGGTGCCCTCCGGATCGACGGGCGGCCTGGTCGACGTGAACATCGGCGCCGTGCAGGCCGACGCTGCCCATCCCGGCCACTACCTGGCCACCGTGGCGGCGTCGACCCGGACCAGCCAGCAGGAGTTGGCGGCCTCCGATGCCGATGCGCCGGGCCTCGCCCCGGCGGCGGCGACCGTGACGCTCGTCACACCCTCGGTCCCCTCCACCGGCGGGTCCCAGTTGCTCGGGACCTACACGCCGGACCCGAGCCAGCCGTTCACCACGACGGCTACGGTCTCCACACCCCAGCAGAGCTACACCGCGACGATGTACGTGCCGGCGGGCGCACTTCCTGCCGGCACGCAGGTCAGCCTGTTCCGGGGGGACACCTCCGGTCTGGCGGCTCAGCTCCCACCGGGCCAGATCGTGGACGGGGCGATCGGGCTGACCTGGTTCACGCCCGGCAGCGCCGACCCGACCCCGCCGGCGGCGCAGCCCATCGTGGTGGTCATCCGGAAGAACGTCATTGTCTCCAAC
>DATKRZ010000005.1:0-9132 GCA_035531955.1 Acidimicrobiales bacterium
TTGGGACCCTGGAGGTGGCTGGCCGCTGAGGCGGCTCGCTGTACCACCTGGCGAAACCCAGCCAGACACCCATCGGGCGACTCAGCCGGACCCAGGTCCCATCCGGCGCTTCACGGGAACCCCGGTGCACTCAATCAGCAATTTTCAGCTGCAGGGCGCTTCTTCGGAGGCGCCCTGCAGCCGTCCACAGGAGTGCTCCGGTTCGGGGGCTCTTCAGGGGCGCATGGTGGTCTCGTCGACGTCGAGCGCTCCCCGCACCCCGTCGGCCACCCGTTCGCTGATCTTCCGCCGGGCCACCAGGAGGTCGAGCTCGGTCCGTTCCGACCCGATGACCAGCCTTCGCAGCTCACGTTCGGCACGGAGGTAGCCGTGGGCATCGGCGGAGGAGCCGTCTCCGTCCCCGGAACCGTCCCCGTCCGCGCCACCTGAGCCCATCACGTCGAGCCTGCGGTCGATGCGACCCAGCTGGGCCTCGTATCCGATCCGGATCCGGTCCACCACCTCCGGAGGGAACTGATCGGTCCGAGCCAGGCCGTCGAGGTGCGACAGTGCGCTCACCGTCAGCCGGCGCCTCGCTTCGGTCACCAGCACCATGTCCTGCTCGTCGCGGGTCACCAGCCCGAGGCGGCGGATGAGGGGGGGAAGGGTCAGGCCCTGGCCGACCAGCGTGGCCACGATGACCGCGAAGGTGAGGAACACCAGCAGGTCCCGGTGCGGAAAGCTCTGGGGGAGGGCCAGCGATGCGGCCAGGCTCACCGCACCGCGCATGCCGGCCCAACCCACCACAGTGGTCTCCCGCCAGGAGCGGCCCGAGAGCGGCGGCGCGCCGAAGAGCCGTTGTCCGCCGGGCAGCGCGGTCGCCGCGAACATCCACGCCATGCGCACCGCAATCACGATGCCGACCACGGCCAGTCCTTCGATGACCAGCGAGCCCGACTCGCGGTTGGTCAGGCTGTCCAGTATCGGGCGGAGTTCCAGCCCGATGAGCAGGAACGACATCCCGGTCAGGAGGAAGACGACCAGGTCCCAGATCTGACGCTGCTGCAGTCTGGCCGCCGCCGTCAGCGATCCCGAGCCGTAGCGGCCGAAGTAGAGACCGGTGGCGACCACGGCCAGGACCCCGGACGCCCCCACCTTGTCGGCGGGCAGATAGGCGGCAAAGGGGAGGATGAGCAACATGGTGTTCTCGATCACCGGCGTCTCGGTGAAACGCAGCATGCGAGATCCGATCCACCCCACCGCGATGCCGATGGCCACTCCCACCACCACCGCGAAGGCGAACTTTCCGAACACATCGAGGACGGTGAACGCCGATCCCACCGCGGCGATGGCCACCTGGTAGGCGGTCAGCGCGGTGGCGTCGTTCATCAGGCCCTCCCCGCCCAGGATGGTCACCAGCCGACGGGGGAGACCGAGCTTTCCGGCGATCTGGGTGGCAGCCACCGAGTCGGGCGGCGAGACGATGGCTCCGAGGGCGAAGGCGACCGCCCAGCTCATCCCCCCGACGACCGAGTGGATGACCACGGCGACCGAGACCATTGTGGCCAACACCAGTCCCACCGCCAGCAGGAGGATGGGCCGCAGGTGGGCGCGTAGCTCGCCAGCGGAGGTGTCGAGCGACGCGTCATAGATCAGGGGTGGCAGGAACACGAGGAGGACGAGATCGGGCTGCAGCTCGATCCGGTGATGGATCGGTATCAGCGCCACTCCGATACCGGCGATGACCAACAAGATGGGATAGGCGATCCGCAGCCGGTCGGCGATGGTGGCGATCACCACGATGCCGATGAGCAGTCCCAGCCCGTCGGCGATGCTGATCATGGAGGAGCGATCTCGTCGAGAGGATTGCTGGTCAAGGCGTGTGGCAGACGGCCTCGATGTTGTTGCCGTCGGGGTCGCGAACGAAGGCGCCGTAGTAGTTGGGGTGGTACTCGGGCCAGATCCGGGGTGCATGGAGCACCTCGGTGCCGACGGCGACGGCGGCGTCGAAGAAGGCGGTGACCGATCCACGGTCGGGGGCGGTGAAGGCGATGTGGGACTCTCGAAACCCACCCGTCTTCGACTTCTGAGCGATCCAGAACGTGGGCCTCGGGGGGATGCCGAAACCGATCACCTCTCCGAGGTCGACAACCCGTCCGCCACCGATCGGATCCAGGACCGCATCGTAGAAGGCCGCGCTCTCGGCCAGGTCGGCGCATTGGATGGAGATGTGGTCGATCATCCGCCCATCTTGGCACCCGGGCCCTTCCCACGGCGGCAGGGCGTGGCGCCGACGTGCCCGATCGGGCCCGCCGGGCGGGGCCTTCCCTCAGGCCCCGGGCGGTCGACAGCTCCCGGCAGGCCACCCCCAGACCGCGGTCACGGCGGCGGGAACCGAGACCGGGCAGGACGAGCCCGGCCCGGTGTTCCCGGCCGGGTAGGCGGTCCAGCTGCCGGTCTGGGGCCGCTTGAACAAATAGTAGGAACCGGCGTCCTGCGAGGAGATCTGGGCCTGGGTGGGGGAGGAGGGATTGGATGAGGGAGCGGGGACCAGTCTCGCTCCGGCCCAGTAGGTCTTGGTGGCCTCGTCCAGGGCGTAGTAGGTGAGCCCGGGGGCAAGGCCAGTGAACTGGGAAGCAGGGATGTTGTTCAGGGCGGCGCCGCTTGCGACCAATTGGGAGCGGATCTGGTCCGAAACCGTGACATTGACCACCGTGGCGGACGGCGCGGTGCTCAACGGCGTGGTGGTCGACGGCGTGGTGCTGGACGTGGTTGAGCCGGTCCGGG
Source organism: Acidimicrobiales bacterium (assembly GCA_035531955.1). GTDB lineage: Bacteria > Actinomycetota > Acidimicrobiia > Acidimicrobiales > RAAP-2 > Bog-756. The sequence goes on from DATKRZ010000005.1 coordinate 2,767, forward strand.
CCGGGGTGGAAGAGGCCGGTGCCGGCCGGGCGTTCGGCGTAGTCGAGCAGGCGGCAACCAACACCGAGCCCGCCACCACGAGAGCGCCGACCACCAGCCGGTGATGCTTCATCCGACCTCGCTTCCCCGTCCAGTCCCCGTGCTGTCCGGCCGTCGCACCGTTCGCCCCGGCGTAGCTCCGCAGACGGGAGGATCGGCCGAAGATACCGCGCCGGCGCCGATCGCCCCGGCTCATCTTCCATCGGGGATGCACGGGTCCGACTCCACGGGTCCACCGGCATCGGCGAAGGCGTGCCGACGACTCCCCGGGCATGGTCGGCTCAGCCACCACCCGGTCGGGCCGACAGGCCGGCGGCCCTGGTCGTCAGGTAGTGGCGCTCGCGGAGGTTGGTGGTGCCGGAAGCTGCGGCGCGGAATTCGGTGATGGCCGCCCCGTCGTCGCCGGCCATCTCGAGGAGGTGTGCGCGTACGGCGTGGAGGCGATGGTGACCAGCCAGCCGCTCGTCGAGACCGTCGAGCATGGCGAGGCCGGCGCTCGGTCCCTCGGCCATCGCCGCGGCGACGGCGCGGTTGAGCGTCACCATCGGATTGCCGGTCATCCGCTCCAGCAGTCCGTAGAGGGAGAGGATCCCGGCCCAGTCGGTATCGGCATGCCGGTCGGCGTGGCCATGGACGCCGGCGATGGCCGCCTGCACCTGGTACTCGCCCACCCGCCCCCGTTCGAGGGCCCCGGAGATCAGCGCCGATCCCTCGACGATGAGAGCCTGGTCCCACAGGGCGCGGTCCTGCTCGGCCAGGGGGACCAGTTCGCCGCCGGCCCGGGTGCGGGCCGGGCGCCGGGCGTCGGTGAGCAGCATGAGGGCGAGGAGGCCGGCCACCTCGGGGTCGTCGGGCAACGCGCCGTGCACCCCCCGGGCCAGGCGGATCGCCTCGCCGGAGAGGTCGGTGCGGGACAGCTCGGGACCGCCGCTGGTGGCGTAGCCCTCGTTGAACAGGAGGTAGAGGACATGGAGGACCGATCGCAGGCGTTCGGCCCGCTCGCCGTCCGCCGGGAGGCCGAAGGGCTGTGCCGACGCGTTGAGCTTGCCCTTGGCCCGACTGATCCGCTGGGCCATGGTCGGCTCCCGGACCAGGAAGGCCGCGGCGATCTCCCGGGTGGTGAGACCGCCGACCGCTCGCAGGGTGAGCGGGATGGCCAGTGCCGGCGAGAGCGCCGGATGGCAGCACAGGTACATGAGGATGAGCGTGTCGTCGTGCCCCGAAGCGGGGCCGGGGCGGGTGAGCGACCACGAGGCAGCCAGGTCCTCCCGCCGGCGCCGGGCGTCGTCGCGGCGGTACTGGTCGGCCAGGCGCCGGGAGGCGACCCGTATCAGCCAACCCAGCGGGTCATCCGGCAGCCGGCCGGCGGACCACGTGGTGGCGCCGGCGATGAGCGCCTCCTGCACGGCGTCCTCGGCGTCGGAGAAGTCACCGTACCGCCGGACGACCGCCCCGAGGACCTGCGGTGACAACCGGCGGAGCAGCTCCTCGGTGGAGGCGTCCCCGGTCACACCTCGGGGTCAGGAGCGCTCATCACTTCGCGCACCTCGATCGGCTGGCGGGTCGGCCCCCCGTTCTGACCGGGCGCCGCCGATGCCTGGGCGGCAATGGCAATGGCCCGCGCCGCGGTCGTGACGTCCACCATCCGGAATCCGGCGAGCAGCTCCTTCGTCTCGGGGAAGGGACCGTCGGTGATCACCGGAGCGGTGATCCCATCCGACACCACGAATTTGGCCGACTCCGGTCCGGCCAGCCCCTGGGCGTCGACCAACTCGCCGCTCTCGGTGAGCTCCCTGTTCAACGCCTGTTGGAACTCGATGTGGGCCTTGATGTCCCCGGGGCTCCACTCGCTCATGGGCCGGCAGCCCGACCCCACCTCGCCGTAGTTCTGCAGCAGCATGAATCGCATTGGTCCCATCCTCTGTGTCAGGCGGCGCCCGGTGGCGCTGCTCACTCCTAGGTCGATGCTGCCGTCGGGTTCTCGACATCCGATCGGCGGTGCGCACCCGTGCGGTCAGGAATGAGCCGTGGCGGGCCCGGCCGCCAGGGGCCGGGTCATCCCCGCTCCAGGATGCCGCGGACATACGCCGCCTGCCCGGCGTGCTGCATGTCGTCGTTCACCACGCTGACCAGTCTGACCCCCAAGGTGACCGGTGGATCCCACCGCTCGTCGACGACCCCGTTGAGATCGGCGTCGGTCACGCTCCGGAGGAAGTGGAGTGTGCGTCCGAGCACGTCGTCGTGGTAGCCGGCCAGCATCGCTTCGTCAACGGTGACCGCCGCCACCTGGCGGGAGGTGTGGCCGTAGCCGGTGTCGGTCACGTCGAAGGGGAGCCCGAAGCGCTCCGCCCAATCCGAAGACGCCCAGGCCTGGTCCTCCCCGGCCACGGTTGCCAGGTGGTCGTCTTGGATCCGGGTCAGATGCCACACCAGCCAGCTGATCGAATTCGAGGTCCCGCCGACCCGGAATGCCAGCTGGTCGGGCGACAGTCCGTCCACCACCCCGTGCACGGTTTCGCCGATCCGGCCGAAGGCATCGGCGAGCAATTCTGCGCTCGTCACTCCGATCGCTGCTCCACCACTGGCGGCGCCGGCCTCTCCGCCCGCGCTGACGACCGGCCCTTCGGGGACATCGACGGTCCGGTCACCCGTCGTACAGGCGCTCGTAGGCGTGGCGGGCGGCATCGGACTGCCGACGGGTCTGCCCCACCTCCCACCGTCGGGTGGCGCGATCGACAGCGATTGTCGTCCAACCGCCACCGTCCTCGTCACTGAGGTGGACGAGCAACGTGTGCGGGTCGTGCTCGACACGCAGTCGATGGCGGGGGTTGCGTTCCTCGTGGAGTCCCCGGGCGGGCTTTCCCGGCCTCGGGTCCGCGGCCACGAAGGAGGTCCAGCTCCTCCCGGCCGACGGTGGCCGGGCCAATCGGTTCCGCTTCACCACCCACCCATAGTACGGCCTCCCGGTGGTCAGCGTGCCCTTGGGCCCGCCCTCAGGGCCCTCAGGTCGACAGGCGTCGATACAGGCACTGGCCGCCGCCCGAGGCATGCAGCTGCCCCTCGGGCGACCACACCCGGGACGTCCACCCGAACAGCCCACCGGTCGACAGGGGCGCGGCCCCATCGCACAGGAGCCAGTCCTGGTCCCGTGTCGGAGCGTGGAAGGCGACATTCAGGTCGAGGGTGGGCGCGGTGAACGGCGGCATCGTCCAGGCGTGGGGACGGTGCGCCGACGGCCAACTGGGGAGGTCCACCAGGATCAGGCTGCGGGCGGCGTCGACCCACGGGTCCGCGAATGTCGCGGTCGGTGCAAACCGCAACCACTGCTGCCACCGCGCCGGTCGGGGATCCGGTGGAGGCCACTGGGCTTCGAAGTCGATCGGCCTCGCTTCGAAGTTGTCCCAGAACGGATAGGGAGGCCGGTCGGCCTCGGGCACGAGCTCGTGAAGGCTCGGAAGATCGCGGGGCCCGGGCACCTCGGGAGGCGCCGTCTCGTCGTGTTCCAACCCGTCCATCCCGTCGCTCGCGCTCCACACCATGGCGTCGAGGATCGGGTGCCCCTCCTGTTCCATCTCGACCCGGTGTGAAGTAGCCCTGCGCCCGCTCTTGCGGACATCGACCCGGATGTCGACCGGTGCGAACCGTGCCACACCGAGGTAGTGGCACGAGAAGGCGACGGGGCGGGGCTGGTCGCTGGCGGTTCCGACGGCCCGCAGCGCGCAGGCGGCCACATAGCCGCCCATCGGTCCCCAGATCTCCCAGTCGGGACTGAGGTCAGCCTCGTACCGGCCACCACCGCAGGCCCGGACCGACGTGTCGCTGGCCAGATCTCCCATGGCGCCCAGCGTGCCCCCCCTGGCGGATGGCGGGCAAGCCCGCTGTCGATCGTCGCCCGGTCGCTGCCGCACTCCGGTCACGACCGGGCCGGGCGGGCGCCCGGCGGCGCCAGCGGGCACCATGGGCCCATGCCGATCGACGGGGAGCTGGCTCGGTCCGCCCTGGTGGCCCAGTGGCGTGCCGTCGCCGCTGCGGTGCCCGCTGTCGATCTCGACCTCCCGAGCCGCGTCGACGGATGGCGCAACCGGGAGGTGCTCGCCCACCTCTATGTCCAGCCGATCCTGCTCGGGCGGTTCCTCCTCACCGCGTCGGGGCACCGTCCCGTCGTCGACCTGACCGAGAATCTGGCTGCCACCCGGTCATTCGCCGAAATGATCGATGCGTCGGCCAGGGAAGGTGCCGAAATGGGGAAGTTCGACCTCGCGTTGCCGGTGGAGGCGGTAGCTCCCGCACTGTCGGCCGCCGACCTCGGGACGACCATCACCACGGTGCAGGGGCCGATTCCCCTGGTCGACTACCTGGTCACGAGATGCGTCGAAGCCGTCGTCCACGGGATGGACCTGGTCGACCCGGTCGAGCCGGAGGGGGTGGCTGAGGCCATCGCCGCCGACGCGTTGATGGCGGTGCTCGCGTCCAGGGATCCCCGCCTGGTGCCCGAGGCGCTGGCACTCCCACCACCGGTCTGGATCGACGTCGCCACCGGGAGGCAGGCCGCTCCCGAACCCCTCGCCTCTGCGGTGCCGGTGATGGCCTGAGTCCCCGGGCGGACGCGGCTGGCGTCCACGGGCCGGCGGTCGGTGTGGGTCACCACCGCCGCCAATCGACGACGGGGTGACATCCGTCAAGTCACCCAAGGGCTCCCCTGTGCGATGCTCTGAGCCGTTGACCACCACCCCCCCCTCCGACCGGCCGTTGCACCCCCTGCCTCACCAATCGGCCGAGGTGCCGTGGCCGCGGGAGGACTGGCCGATCGGCTCCCCTCCCGACGGGGTCGGGCTCGACGCCCTCATCGAGGCCGCCTTCGATCCGGAGGGGCCACTGCGCCAGACGTACGCCGTCGTGGTCGTGTGCCACGGCCGACTCGTCCTCGAGCGCTACGGGGGCCTCTTGCCCCAGTGGGACGAGCCGGGGAAGCCGGTGACCCCGGAGACGCCGCTGCTCTCGTGGTCGGTGGCCAAGTCGATGCTCCACGCGGTGGTCGGTGTGCTGGTCGCCGACGGGCGACTGGTGCTCGACGAGTCGGCACCGGTCGTCGAGTGGCGGGCTCACGGTGACCCCCGACAGGCCATCACGCTGCAACACCTGGTCGACATGCGCGACGGGCTCGACTTCAAGGAGGACTATGAGGACGCGGCGACCTCGGACGTGATGCAGATGCTGTTCGGCGACGGTCAAAGCGACATGGCGGCCTTTGCGGCGGACCGGCGTCTGGCGGCCCCGCCGGGCAGCCACTTCAACTACTCAAGCGGGACGAGCAACGTGATCTCGGGCATCGTGGCCCGGGAGGTCGGTCCCGGTGAGCCGTACCGGCAGTTCCTGGCCGACCGGCTGTTCGGGCCCCTCGGCATGGCCACGGCGACCGCCAGGTTCGACGACGCCGGCACGTGGGTGGCGTCTTCCTACGCCTATGCCACCGCTCGGGACTTCGCCCGCTTCGGACTCCTGTACCTGCGGGACGGCATCTGGAAGGATCGCCGGTTGTTGCCCGAAGGGTGGGTCGACCACGGTCGTCGACCCCGTTCCGCCGACCCGGTCGACGGGGATCTCTACGGCTCCCACTGGTGGACCAGCGACGATCCCGACGGCACGTTCTGGGCCGCGGGGCACGAGGGGCAGTTCATCGACGTCTGCCCGGCCCGCGATCTCGTGCTGGTCCGGATGGGCCGGACCGGTGCGGAGCACGCGGAGGACCTGAGGCGCTGGCGGACCGAGGTGATCGGGGCGTTCGGGGCCGGAGCGGACTGACCGACGGCCCGGTGCGCAGGGCTCCAGCTAGACGCCCTCCCAGAGCCCGACCGGGGCCTGGCCCAACCGGTAGTGGCCGGGCTGGCGCTCACCCGAGGTGGCCCGCTCCAGACGCTTCTGCATGCCTTCGGTGAGGGTGCCGGCCTTGATCATCTCGAAGTAGACGGCGGTGGCGTTGCCGACGTCGAAGAAGTCCCGCTGCCAGCTCCACCGGAAGTCCCCGGCGTAGCGGAACCAGCTGCCGCCGAGCCCGGCGATCTCGTAGGGGGTCCCGTCGGGCCGGGTGGCGTCGGCCACCTGCTTCCACAGGCCGAGGATCTCGCCCTGGACGTCATCGATGAGCACTCGTTGGTAGGGGTAGACCCACCCGCCCAGGCCCTCCATTTCGTAGCCCAGCGCGTACTCGCGGATCTGGTCCCGGCCCACGGCCATGAACTCGTCGGTCGGGCCCACGTTCCAGCCGTAGGTGGCGTCCTCGGTGTACATCTCGGCCATCGGCGACCAGTCGAGATGCTCCTCGCAGCG
>DATKRZ010000006.1:0-17981 GCA_035531955.1 Acidimicrobiales bacterium
CAGGGACCGGGCCGCCCGGGACCCCGACCGGTCGGCGACATCCGTCGCAGCCCCTCCGGGCTTCACACCTCGTGGCTTCACACCTCCGCCTCCCACACCTCCGGGCTTCACCCCTCCGGCCAGGCTGTCGGTCATCACCGATGTCATGGACCGAGGCTTCCAGACGGGTGTGACAACCCCTCAGAGCCAATCGGAAATCACGGGGAGCGGCTCAACCACCGGGATGCATCCCCGAAGAGGCAGACCCGATGAGTCCGAACGATGGCACCGGAGGGTACTCGAGTCAGCGCAGCGTGGCTTGGTGCTTCTCCTCGACGGCTCCGATGCATCCTGACCGGAGCTGGCCGATCTCGTGGTCGGAGAGGGTGTGATCCTGTGCGCAGAAACGCAGATGGTAGGCAAGGCTCCTCGAGCCCTCAGGGACCGAGGGACCCCGGTAGACGTCGAACAGCTCGACGGCCTCCAGCATCTCGCCTCCCGACCTCTGCAGGGTCCGCTCCACTGATCCGGCCGCAACCGAGTCCTCGACCACAAAGGCCAGATCGATATTGGACGAGGGGAACCGGCTGACCGGCCGAGCCTCGGCGGTCCGCCGGTGCACCCGGCGGCGATCGAGGAGGGTTCCGATGTCGAGATCGATCCAGCCCACCCGTCGAGGGCGCCCGTCGGGACCCGACAGGCCGAACAGGCTGACCCGGTATGGATCGAGCTCGCCGATCACTCCGAGCTCGGTGCGATGCTCACCGGATCCGCTCCCGTTCGCCGTGGTGAGGATGCTCGTGACCGACGCCGACCGATACGGGTGGAGCACCGACGCCTCAGGACTTAGGGGTGGTCGATCGCCCATGACCCAATCGGCGATGCCGAGGGCCTCGGCAATGGTGCGCCAGGCGGCGACCGAGGTCCAGGCGTCATCCCCCGGGCCGGCGAAGATGGCGCACAGTCGCTCCGGGGTGTCGGCCATCGGTCGCACAGAGGTGGCGGTCGACGGCCCGTACGGTAGGTCGCCGGGGGGTTCTCGGGGATAGTGGAACACCGAACCGACCTCGAACAGCCGCACGTCTCCCTGCTGCCGCTCGGTGTTGTAGATGACCGCCCGTACCAGTCCGGGCATCATCGAGGATCTCAGGAACCGCTCGGACTCCACGAGCGGGTTGGTGACCTCGATGTGGGGCGGGTTGAAGCCGGAGTTGACCTGGTCGCTCTCCGAGACGAAGGTGCTGGTCCACGCTTCGCTTGCGCCGATGCCGCAGAGGACGTCCTTGAGTAGGCGACGATCGCGTTGGTACGAGGTGAGGCTGCCCGGCTGCGGCCACGAGGGGGTGCGCCGAGCGAGTCGCGAATACCCGTAGGTCCGGGCAACCTCTTCGGCGATGTCGGCCTCACCCGCAGGATCGGGTCGGATGTCCGGCCGATAGGTGGGGACGATGACCCGGAGGACTGCATCCGCTCCTTCGTCGACCGGTTGGACATCCATGCCCAGCGGGACGAGCAGCTCGGCGATCTCGCCCGAGGTGAATTCGGTGCCGAGCAGCGTGTTGACCCTCGAGGGCCGGACAGTGAGCTCGAGCGGGGTCGGGACGTCCCCTCTCACGTCGATGGATCCGGTGGCCAGTGCCATGGCGTCGCCGGCGGTCAGCGCCAGCAACTCACAGAATCGCTCGGCGGCCCGGTCGATCCCGGCCGGATCACAGCCCCGTTCGAAGCGGTTGGACGCCTCCGTTCGCAGCGTCAGGCGCTTCGACGTCCGGGCGATGGCCATGGGAGTGAAGTAGGCAGCTTCCAGGAGAACCCGGGATGTCGTCTCGTCGATCTCCGACGATGCTCCTCCCATCACCCCTGCGATCCCGACCGGTGTTCCCTCGGCGTCGCAGATGAGACAGTCCTCACCGGTGTCCCCGAGACCGGGACCCGGACGGCCGAGGGTTCGCTCGACCCCGTCCAGGGTGGTGACGGTCTCCGCGGGCCGAGCCCGTCGGACCACCAATCCGTGGCCGGCCAGCCGGTCGAGGTCGTAGGGGTGCGTCGGTTGCCCGAGCTCGAGCATCACGTAGTTGGAGGCGTCGACCACATTGTTGATGGGACGCATCCCCGCCCGGGTCAGTCGTCGGGCCAACCAGGCCGGCGACGGAGCCACCTCCACCCCGGTCAGTACCCGGGCCGTGAACCTGGGGCACAACTCGTGGTCATCGACCTGCACCGAGGCCAAGTCCCCGACCGGGGCCGACTCCCCCATTCCCGCCCGCGCCCGGACGAGGGCGGAGACTTCGGGAATGGCAAACGGCACTCCCAGGCGGGCGGCCAGATCTCTGGCCACCCCGGCGATGCTCCAGGCATCGGGCCTGTTGGCCCCGACCTCGATGTCGAAGACGACGTCTGCCTCGATACCGAGGGCCGCCGCCAGGGGTCGACCGACCTCCACCCCTTCGACGTCGTTGAGCCGGAGGATTCCCTCGTGGTCGTCCGACAGCCTGAGCTCCCGGCCCGAGCACAGCATTCCGTTGGAGGTGACCCCCTTCATCTTCCGCCTCCCGATCTGGAACCCCCCGGGCAGGGTGGCGCCCACCGGGGCCAACGGGACCAGGTCGCCCACCTCGAAGTTCCAGGCCCCGCACACCACCTCGATGGCGTCCCCACCGCTTCCATCGTCGACCGTTACGAGCCGGATCCTGTCCGCACCCTTGATGGCATCTACTGATTCGACCCGCACGACAACCACGTCCTCGAGCCCTTCGCCGAACGTCTCCACGTCCCCGACCAGCAGCCCCAGATCATCGAGCGCTCCAGCGAGGTCTCCCGGGTCCCCCCCGAACGGGGCGAAGTCTCGAAGCCACGAAAGCGGTACGCGCACAACAATCCTCTCAGTAGTCGACCATCAGATCAGCAACCAGACCATCAGAATTGGCGCAGGAACCGGATGTCGTTCTCGATCAGGGAACGCATGTCGGCGATCTGGTGGCGCATCTGGGCACACCTGTCGATCCCGAATCCGAAGGCGAAGCCGGTCCACTCGTCGGGGTCGATGCCCACCGCCTCGAAGACGGCGGGATCGACCATTCCGCAGCCGCCGAGCTCGATCCACCCGGTCTGCGAACAGGTGCGACACCCGGTGCCATGGCAGATGGTGCAGGTCACCTCGAACTCTGCTGAGGGTTCGGTGAAGGGGAAATAGGCCGGCCGCAGGCGCGAGTGGATGTCAGGCCCGAAGTAGGCGGTGGTGAACACCTCGATGGTCCCGGCCAGGTCGGCGAAGGTGATTCCCTTGTCCACGACCAGTCCCTCGATCTGGTGGAACACCGGAAGGTGTCGGGCATCGGGTGTGTCCCGCCGATAGCAGCGTCCCGGCATCACGGAGTGGATAGGCAGGCCACCGGTCACGACGGCATCCTCCATCAGATGGATCTGCACCGGCGAGGTGTGGGTACGGAGCAGGGTTGTCTCCGGCGGCCCGAGGTTCAGGTAGAAGGTGTCGAACATCCCACGGGCGGGATGGGCCGGAGGCATGTTGAGCGCCCCGAAGTTGTACCAGTCGGTTTCGATCTCCGGACCCTCGGCCACCTCGAAGCCCATTCCGACGAAGACGTCCTCCAGAGCGTCTCGGGTCTGTGACACCAGATGGAGGTGGCCCCGCGAGGGGGGGCCGGGGACGGTTCCGGCGACGAATTCGGTGAGGTCGAGACGGGCCCCGGCCATCTCCGTCGAGAGCTCCTCGGCCTCGATGTCGCTGCGTCGCCGCTCGACCAGGTCCGCGATGGTGGCCCGGGCCTCGTGGAGCCTCTGGCCGAGCGCCCGTCGCGAGTCCGGGCCGAGGGCCCCCAGTCCCCGGGAGATGGCGGCCAGGGTCGACTTCTTGCCCGACACCGACACCGCCACCTGGCGGATCTCCTCGAGCGACGAGGCCGACGCGATTGCCACTCGGGCCTCTGCGACCACCGCGTCGATGTCCACACTCCCGGTCATCGGGTGTCCCCGCCGGTCCTGCGGACGGTCTGCTCCGCTGGTCCCGGCCGCACCGCCTCCATGTCTTCAATGGTAGGGCGCTGGGCGGTGCCGGCCGGAGCGGTGCCGGCCGGAGGAGTCCCGCCCGTGCGGCGCTGACGAAGGACCTCGAAACAGAGCACGGCGGCGGCGACGCTCACGTTGAGGGATTCGGCCCCACCGGCCATGGGAATGGAGACATTCCCATCCAGGCGGTCGAGCAATGAGGCGTCCAATCCGGAGGCCTCATTGCCGAATACCAGCGCCACCCGTCGGGACCAGTCGAACTCGGCGTAGTCCACACCATCGCGCACAGTCGAGCCCACGGTGGCGAACCCCCACTCCCTCAATGTCTCGACCACCGCCGCCGGATCCCCTCCCGCCACCACCGGAAGGTGGAACAGCGATCCGGCCGAGGCCCGGACCGTCTTCGGATTGGTGGGGTCGACCGTGCCGTCACAACAGATCGCCGCGTCGATGCCCGCGGCGTCCGCCGTCCGGATCATGGTGCCCGCGTTGCCAGGATCGCGGACGTCGACGAAGACGACGACAGCCGCGGCCTCACGAGCGTCTTCGAGCGCCGCCGGCACGTAACCCACCACCGCCAGGAGTGGCTGCGGTGTGACCGTGTCGGCAATCCTCTCGACCACTCCGGGGGCCAGATCGAAGATACGGACCCCACGGGCAAAGGCGCGATCGACGACATCGGTCGTGGCACGGCTCGATCGCCCTTCGGGAGCGACGTAGACCGCTTCGACCGGGGCGCCCGCATCCAGGGCGACCGACAGCAGCTCCGCACCCTCGACGACGAGTGTGCGCTCCGAACTGCGCAGGCTGCGCTTTCGCAAGAGCTGCCTGACGCGGCGAACCCGGTGGTGGGTATAGGCCAGCCCGGACTGGTTCAGGAATTGGCCCCGGCGTTCGCCCGTGCCCCGGCGAGTGCCTCGTCGGCCACAAGGACCAGCGAGGTGAACGCCTCCGGTTCGGTGACTGCGAGATCGGCCAGCACCTTGCGGTCCACTTCGACACCGGCCTGATGGAGCCCGGCGATGAAACGGCTGTAGCTGGTCCCGTTCAACCGGGCCGCGGCGTTGATCCGTTGGATCCACAGCTGGCGGAAGTCGCCCTTGCGGGCACGACGGTCACGATAGGCGTACTGCATCGAATGCATGACCTGCTCGTTGGCGGCGCGGAATGAGCGGCTCTTGTTGCCGTAGTAGCCCTGCGCCTGCTCGAGAACGGCGCGATGGTGCTTCTTGGCGTGTACTGCGCGCTTGACTCGGGCCATGAAAACTCCTTGTTCGTAGGGGCCGTGTCGGGCCTCTTGACATATCCATCCATCTGCTGGCGGGCGGTCGGGTCCGAACCCGATCCGACCGGCATGAGCCACGCAAATCCCCGGCAGGGTCCTGCGCTCAACCCCTGCGCCCCGTTCCGGCGCAGTCCCAGTGCTGCCAACCGGGCCGCAACGCGGGCCGGCCGCAGGGCGGCAGGTCGTCCTCGGCTACAGACCCAGCATCCGCTTCGCCTGACGGGCGTCACCGGGGGAGAAGTCCGTCTCGCGGCCGAGGCGGCGCTTGCGGGCACTCGACTTCTTCTCCAGGAGGTGCGAGCGAAATGCCTGGCGGCGTCGCAGCCTGCCCGAGCCGGTCACCTTGATCCGCTTGCGGGCACCACTGTCGGTCTTCATCTTCGGCATGTGTGCTATCCCTCTCCTTCGCTCGACTCTGCGGCCGGGGCTGCTGCCACTGCCGCCTCCTGGTTCACCGCACTGTTGGGGGCAGCCGCCCCCGCTCCGTTGGCGCTGTCCGCCGCCGGCACTCCGTTGGCGCTGTCCGCCGCCGGACCACTCTGGGCGGTTCCGTCCCTCGGGGCGGCTCCGTTGGGACCCTCATGGACCGAATGATCCTCATGACCCGCGTGGCCGGGTCCGCGAGAGGCAGCCGACTGCTTCGCCCGCTTGTCCGGGGCCAGCACCATCACCATGTTCCGGCCGTCGAGCCGAGGTATGGACTCGGACTTGCCGACCCCGTCCATCTTCTCGGCGATCCGATCGAGGATCTTCTTCCCCAGCTCGGGATGAAATACCTCCCGACCACGGAACATGATGGTGATCTTTACCTTGTGCCCCTCCTCTAGGAATTTTTCGACCTGCCGGGTCTTGGTATCGAAGTCACCGTCACCGATCTTGGGCCGGTACTTCATCTCCTTGATCCCGACGTGGACTGCCTTGCGCCTGGATTCCTTCGCCCGCTGCGCAGCATCGAATTTGAACTTCCCATAGTCCATGATCCGGCACACCGGCGGATTGGCCGCCGGGGCGACCTCCACCAGGTCCAAATCGAGGTCACTGGCGATGGCCAGTGCCTCGGGCAGCAGCTTTATACCGAGCTGTTCTCCGTCGGGGTCGACGAGGCGCACTTCACGGGCGCGGATCCGGTCGTTGATGCGAGGCTCATTGGTGGTGACGGTGGCTGCTATTCGACTTCACTCCCTGTCTTCGGGCCACGGATTTCCCGGGGCCTGCAAAGAGGAGCGGAGCCACCTCCGGCCCGCAACGACATCCGTCGCCGGCCGATCCCATGACCCGGCGCACACTCAGAACTCCATCGTGGCCGGGTGGGAGCCCTGAACGGCGGGACTCCGCTTCCTCGTCTATCAGTGCTTTAGGCTACCAGTCGTGAGCTCGCTATGGACACCCGACGGCGAACGACCGATCCCACGGCCCGGCGCGGCCGCTGATGGTGGGGATCCCGGCAGGGACGGGACCGCGTCCGGCGACGGCGGATCGGGTCCTGTCCCCGACGACGAGGCGCTGTCCGAGCAGGTGGCGGCCATGCGCACCGAGCTGGCCAGCTCGCCCGTCGAGGTGGTGGTGGCGAACCACTGCTACGGGCTCTTCGAGTTGTCCGCCGTCTACCTCTCCCAGCAGCCTCCCCTGCTCAGCCAGGCGCGTCTGGCCATCGACGCCCTGGGGGCCCTGGTGGCCGGGCTCGAAGGGCGCCTCGGCGAGGCGGAAGACCAGTTGAAGGACGGTCTGAGCCAACTCCGGCTCGCCTACGTGCAGATCGACGGAGCCCAGCGTGCCGGGTCCGCGGCGGCATCGGCGGCCGGGGTCAACGGCGGCGGAGCCGGCGGTCAGGCTGGGCCCAACGGCGGCGGAGCCCGACCGGGCGGCCAGGAGGCGGAGCCCGGCGCTGACGGCGAAGGGTGACTGGGGGCACGGGAGGGTCGGGACCCACCGGGGGCGACCCGGGGCCGAAGTCCGACTCCCCCCGAGCCGCCGGTGCGGCGGATGGCACGTCCGCCGGTGCGAACGGGCCCATCGACAGCTCGCGGGTTCGGAGCTTCATCGGCCTCTCCATCGGGCTGGTGGGCCCGCGCGCCAATCTGGCCGTCTCCGGGGTCCTGATCACCCTGTACGTGCAGCAGCGGGCGTCGGGGGCGTTGGCGGTCACCTTCGCCCTGACGGCCAACAGGCTGCTCAGCTGGCTGACCTACCCGGTGGGCGGGCGGCTGAGCGATCGCACGCGGAGCCGGGTCGGCCGCCGCACGCCGTACATGGCGGGCAGTCTCATCATCATGGGCATCTCCACCTGGATGTTCACGGTGGTCAGCGGCTACTGGCTCCTGGTTCTCGTCATCGTGGTCGCCCGGCAGGCAGCGGCGATCTTCACACTGACCAATGTGGCCGTGGTACCGGAGGTATTCGGCCGCAGTCGTTGGATCAAGGCGCTGCTGCTCACCACCGTGCTCGGCACGCTGGCCAGCTTCACCATCAAGGGCACTGCACTCGCCTCCTGGAAGCAGAGCCAGCCGTCCACCTGGAACCTCCCCTTTCAGGTGGCCGCGGTGATCATGGTGGCGGTGGGCATCGCCGTGCTGGTCCTGGTCCGTGAGGCTCCGACCGCCACGTTCGGCGCCGAAGCCGATCGCGAGGAGCGGGCCCGGCCCACCCGCGAGGAGCTCCGGGAGATCCTCTCAGGACCGAACGCCAAGGTACTGGTGGCCGGATCGCTCCTCTTCTGGTCGGGGGTCGGGTCCACCGCCTATGTGGCGATCCTCTTCTTCCAGCGGATCCTCCACGCAGGAGCCAGCGCCCAGATCATCGCCGGCTATGCGGCGGGGCTTCCGGTGTTCCTGATCGGAATCGCCTTGGGTGTACCACTCAGTCGGAGGCTCTCCCCGATGCAGTTGGCCATCGGAGCCCCCCTCATCGGGGCTGTCCTGGCCGGAGTGCAGTACTTCGACTCCCACATCTGGCAGGCGGTCGTCCTCAGCTATATCGGGGCGCCCTTCGTCGGGGCGTACATCATCGTGATGGCCCCGCTACTGCTCCAGCTCCTCCCGCGGGCCGGCGGGCTCGGGGAGCGGCTCGGCGTCCTCCTGTCGCCGTTCAATCTTTGCAGCGTCCTGCTCGCCTACATCGCCGCCGTGGTCATCGACTCGACCGGCAACTATCGCCTGATATGGCTCTTCCCCGCCGCCACCGGTGTGGCCCATGCCGTCGTCAACTGCTGGCTCAAGTATCCGCCGAGACGCGCCACCAGCCCCGACATGATCAAGCGGCTCTGGGAGTGGAGCATGGTGCAGGCCGAGTCCATGGCCGAGACGGGGATCGTCACCGGGCTGCTGGCTGCCCCTCTCCTCGGGGTGGTCACCAAGGAGGACGCCGACAGCGCGGTGGTCATCGACATGGCCAGGAACGTCCTCGGCAATCCCTACGAGGGCCTGGAGCCTCGGCCCTCCGCGGCCCTGCCTGAATCAAGCGGCGGAGCACACCACGGATCGTCCGGCGGTCAACCGTCGTCTGATGAAGGGGGCGCCTTGGGCGTGACCGGTGTCCGCCAGGTCGGGGGTGGCCCGGAGGGTGATCTGGCGATGGGCGACCAGAAGTCCGGTCGGGGTGATTCGTCCGGTTCCGAGGGGGTTCCCGGCTCTTCGGCCGACGGAGCGGACGCGTCCGGCGGGTCCGGTGGGAACGGCGGATCCGGCGGGTTTGACGCGGCCGGCGGAGGGTCCTCCGAGGAGGGCACCGCCGGAGGTGTGCCCGACGGGGGTGTGGCCCCGAAGGGGGTGCGGCCGGCAGAGCCCGCGGCCTCCAACCCTCCGGGGCCGGAGAGATCGGAGCCGGAGGGTTCCGGAGCCGACGGACCGGGGTTCGGGGACACCGGTCCTACCAGCGCCTGAGCCGCTCCGGTGTGCAGCTCGGCGTCCACCCCCACCGGCTCCTCGGGACGCGCGCCGGCGAACTGACCTCGGTCCGGCCGAGTGTCGCCATGGGCCAGGGTCGAGCCGGGACGCACCACGCCCGGGAGAGGCCGGACCGTGCTGGCCGCCGGCCGTCCGAGCCGGCCGGCGGCGACCATGAACGCCACCACGGCACCGACCTCGACGCGACGGGAGCCGTCGGTGATGGCCGTGCAGTGGAAGGGCAGCCGGCGCCCCGGCCCGTACTCCACCACGCCGAGGCCCCGGTCCTCATCGAATTCTGCCACGTCGCCGACCAGCAGGGTCCCGGCCGTCGGCAGGAGGTCGTCCAGTCCGGTCCGGGTGGTTGGCATCGCCGACCGCCCGCTCAGTGCACGATCTTCGAGAGGGCCAGCTCGATGATGTCCGTGGCCCCTCGATCCTTGAGGTCGGGGATCAGGACGTTGATCTCCGACTTCGGCACCACCGTCTCCACTGCGAACCCGCCGCCGCCGAAGAGCTCCGACACGGTGGGCGAGCGCAGGGCGGGAAGCACCTCGATGACCCCGGGGAGCTGCTCGGCGGCCACATTGAGCTTGACCAGCACCTTCCCCCGAGCTTCCAGCGCTCCCTGGAGCAGGGTCAGCAGCTGCTCCATGGCATGGCGCTTGTCCGTGTCCTTGGCCGCGGCGGGATTGGCGATCAGCTCGGTGTGGGACACCAGCAAGGTCTCGACCACCTTGAGGCCCGCGGCCCGAAGGGCCCTGCCGGTCTCGGTGATCTCCACGACGCAGTCGGCGATGTCTGGCACCTTCGCCTCAGTTGCCCCGTAGGAAAGGCTGACCTCGGCACTCACCCCGTGGCTCTCGAGGAAGCGGCGGGCCAGCTCGGGATACTCGGTGGCCACCCGGAGCGCCCCGTCGGGGCCGGTGGCGGCGGCGGCAAGATCGGCCACCGAGGACACCCGGGACTCGACCGGGACCGCCAGCACCACCCGGATGGGGCTGGTCGTGGACTTGGAATAGTGGAGGACCCCGAGCGACGCCACGTCACTGCCGCGCTCCTCCACCCAGTCACGCCCGGTGATACCCACGTCGAAGAGCCCGTCGGCGACGTAGAGCGGGATCTCCTGTGGCCGGAGGATCCTGACCTCGTCCACCCGGGGATCGTCGATGGTCGCCCGGTAGTCGACCTCGGAGGAACGCGTCACGCCGAGGTCAGCGGCCGCGAACAGCTCCAGCGTCGCCTCCTCGAGCGAGCCCTTGGGCAGGACGAGGCGGAGCATCAGCGGGCCCGGACGGAGAACCCGATCTCCGGGCCCGACGTCTCCGAGGACACCCCCGCGAGCACCGTCGCAGTGCTGATGGCGGTGAGCGCCGCCTCACGTCCCTTGTTGCTCTCACCGGGCTCGGACCGCACCAGCGCCTGCTCGACCGTCTCGGTGGTGAGAACGCCGAAGACGACGGGTATCCCGGTATCCAGCTGGACCCGCTGCAGGCCCGAGGCGCACTCAGCGGCCACGAACTCGTAGTGGCCGGTGTCCCCCCTGATCACCGCCCCGAGGCAGATCACCGCGTCGACCGCGCCCGACTGCGCCAGGCGCAGGGCGACCAGGGGCAGCTCGAACGCCCCAGCCGCCCAGGCCACGACCGAGTGGGCCAGATCACATTCCCGCTCCTCCAGGGCATCGAGCGCCCCGGTCACCAGCCGGTCGGTGATCCCCCCGTTGAACTCGGCGCACGCCAGCCCGACCCGGAACCCGGGGACCCTGTGCCCCTCCGCTGCGTCGATGGAGGTGCCGACCCGGGCTCCGATCCGGTCCTTGGCCCCCGCGGTCATCGCGGTCTGATCAGAGGACGTCATCGAGGCCTTCGAGCAAGTGGCCCATCCGCTCCCGCTTGGTGCGGAGGTACTCGATGTTCTCCGCCGTGGGAGTCGGTTGGATGCTGACGCGTTCGACGATGTCGAGGCCGAAGCCCTCCAGGCCGCCGTACTTGGTGGGGTTGTTGGTCATCAATCGCATGGTGGTCACGCCCAGGTCGACCAGGATCTGCGCCCCGATCCCGTATTCGCGGGAGTCTGCCGGCAGGCCCAGCTCGAGATTGGCATCGACCGTGTCGTAGCCCTCCTCTTGGAGGTTGTAGGCCCGGAGTTTGTGGGGCAGTCCGATGCCCCGGCCCTCGTGGCCCCGGAGATAGACGATCACGCCGCTGCCGTGCTCGTTGATGGTGGCCATGGCCCCGTGCAGCTGAGGCCCGCAGTCACAGCGGAGCGAACCGAAGACGTCCCCGGTCAGGCACTCGCTGTGCACCCTGACCAGTGTGTTCTGGCGGCCATCCACCTCGCCTTTGACCAGGGCCACGTGGTGCTCGCCGTCGAGCACCGATTCGTAGGCGTAGACGGTGAAGTCCCCGTAGTCGGTGGGAATGCGGGCGTCGGCGATGCGGCGGACCAGCTTGTCCTTTCGGCGGCGGTACCGGATGAGGTCGGCGATGGAGATCAGGCGCAGACCGTGCTTCTCCGCGAAGTCCGTCAGCTCGGGGAGTCTGGCCATACCCGTCTTGTCCTCGCTGACCACCTCGCACAGCACGCCGGCCGGGGACATCCCGGCAGCCCGGGCGAGGTCCACGGCCGCCTCGGTGTGCCCGGCCCGCTTCAGGACTCCACCCGGCCGGTAACGGAGCGGGAAGATGTGCCCCGGCCGGTTGAGATCGGACGGGCGGATGTGGGGATCGGCCAGCGCCTTGATGGTGGCGGCCCGGTCGGCGGCCGAGATCCCCGTCGTGGTCCCGTGCCGGTAGTCGACGCTCACGGTGAACGCCGTCCTCTGGACCTCGGTGTTGGCGGTGACCATGAGCGGGAGGTCGAGCTGCTCGACCCGCTCGGGGGTGAGGGGGACGCAGATGAGGCCCGAGGTGTGGGCGAGGAAGAAGGCAATCTTCTCGGGGGTGACGGCATCGGCCGCCATGATCAGGTCGCCTTCGTTCTCACGATCCTGGTCGTCGACCACGATGACGATCTCGCCCCGACCGATCGCAGCTATTGCCTTCTCAACTGATGAAAAGGGCATAGACCCCTCGTCTCCCTGTGTTCCCGGCGTTGCACCCGGCTCGACTCACCTGTTGCTCCATACTTGACGAGCGGCGCTGGGGCAGCCTCGGGCCGCAGCGCCATCCCTCCTTCTATGTCGGCCGGCATTGGACCGGCCTGATGCAATTTCTGGACCGAACGACACGCACTCAGCTGTCCGGCGGGGCCAATTCGACTCTCAAATCGCCCCCCAGGCTAGTCACCGACTGCACATGCCCCCGCCAGAGGCCGTCGAGGGTGGGAGCGCCGGGCCCGGCGAAGAGAGGGCGGGCGTCATCCCCCCCGAACAACGCCGGGGCCAGGTAGAGGACGTAGCGGTCCACCAGATGGGACACGTGGAAGTCATGGGCCACCGTGGCGCCACCCTCGACGAGAACCTCGAGGACGTCCCGGCGTCCGAGCTCGTCGAGCACCTCGCCCAGGTCCCCCTCGAGGTTCAGCGCCGGCTGCACCGCAGCACCCGCCGGCACCCTGCCCAGCACCACCCTGAGCGGCTGGGCCGCGGGACCCCGGAACTCGGGGTCGTCAGGGGGAAGGCGGACGGTCAGGGCGGGATCGTCTGCCCGGACCGTTCCCGCTCCCACCAGCACCGCATCGGCCCGCGCCCGGAGGCGATGGGCGTCGGTGCGGGCGGCCTCGCCGGTGATCCACCGGCTGGTGCCGTCAGGCGCGGCGATCCGCCCGTCGAGGGTCGCCGCCAGTTTGAGGACCACCCAGGGGCGGCCGGTGCGGCGGTGCTTCAGATAAGGGGCCAGCTGCTCGGCCGCCGCCAACGCCTCCACGCCCACCTCGACCTGGAGGCCGGCGGATCGTAGGGCGGCGATCCCACGACCGCTGACCTGGGGGTCGGGGTCCTCGATGGCCACCACCACCCGTCGGAGGCCGGACCCGATGATGGCTTCGGTACAGGGCGGGGTACGCCCGTGGTGGGCACAGGGTTCGAGGGTCACGTACAGGGTGCCGGCCGAGGCCCGGGCGCCGGCCGCCCCCAGTGCGCTGATCTCGGCGTGCGGACCGCCGGGCGGAGCGGTGGCGCCGGCGAACCACCCACCGGTCTCCTCGGGTTCGGAGCGCACCACGGCCCCCACCCACGGATTCGGCGAAGTCCGCCCCCGTACCCGGTCGGCGGCCTCGAGGGCGAGCCTCATCCCCTCGGCATCACGCCCGGCGGTCGGGCCGGGAGGCCCGCTCAGGACGGTTCGCCCGTCACTGCGCCCACCGCCGCGGCGAGGATCTCCGCCGCCGCCTCCAGGGGATGGGGGCGACAGAAGACTGCGGAGCCCGAGACGAACACGTTGGCGCCGGAACGTGCCGCCTCGACCACCGTGCGCTCGTCGATGCCGCCGTCCACCTCTACGTCGAGCGAGAGGCCTTCCGCCGCCGCCGCCGATCGAACCCGGCGCACCTTGGGCAGCACGTCGGGAATGAAAGCCTGGCCGGCGAACCCGGGGAACACGGTCATGCACAGGATCAGATCGACCTGGGCGAGATAAGGCTCGATCGCCTCGAACGGGGTGTCGGGGTTGGCGGCCAGCCCCACTCGGAGCCCGAGGTCGCGCATCTGGGCGATCAGCTCCCCGGTCCCCCCGACCTCCACGTGGACCGTGCAGCCGTCCGAGCCCGCGTCCCGGAACAGTTCGAGGTACCGGGCGGGTTCGGTGATCATCAGGTGGGTGTCGAAGAACAGGTCGGTGTGTGCCCGGAGCGAGGCGACGACCGGCGGGCCGACGGTCAGATTGGGAACGAAATGGCCGTCCATCACGTCGACGTGGAGCCAATCGGAACCGGGGGTGACCAGATCGATGGCGTCGGACAGATTGCCGAAGTCGGCCGACAGTATCGACGGCGCGACCCGCAGCTCCGACACCGGGGAGGACGACTCCATGGCGAGTGAGCCTACCGGCGGGGCCGGTCCGGACCGGACCGGCCGTCAGGCCCCGAGCCGCTCGTTCTGCTCAGGCCGGTACCCGCGGAGCCAGTCGCCGACCTCCATCGGCCGCCTCCCTTCGGGCTGCACGGCGAGCAGGCAGATCCGCGCTCCATCGCCGGCCACGACCGTTCCCTGGTCGAGCGTCCCCGGTGGACCGGCTCGTTCCCACCCGGGGGTGGGGCCACCCGGTAGCTCGGCGGCCCGCAGGATCCGCAACCGCCGTCCCCGGAAGGTGGTCCAGGCCCGACCGAGCCGGATGACCCGGTGGATCTGCAGGGCATCCTGTTCCCAGTGGATCCGGTGCTCTGCCGGCAGGACCTTCTCCGCATAGGACGGCTGGCCCACCTGGTCGCGGGCGACGGGCAGGCCGGCCACCCCGTCCCCGAGGTGGCGCTCCAGGAGGCGACAACCCATGGCGACCAGCCGGCCACGCAGCTCGTCAGCGGTCTCGTCGTCCCCGATCACCGTGTCGGTCTCGGCATAGATGCCGCCGGTGTCCAGGCCGGCCTCCACGGCCATCAGACAGACCCCGGTTTCGGAGTCACCTTCGAGGATCGCCCGCTCGACCGGTGCCGCCCCCCGCCACCGGGGCAGCAGGGAGAAGTGCAGATTGACCATGGGCAACTGGTCGAGCAGGGCCGCCGGGATGATCCGGCCGTAGGCCACCACCACCCCGAGCTCGGCGCCCACGCCGAGGACGTCGTCGAGCGAATCGGCGACGTCGAGACCCAGCTCGAGGGCGGCAGTCTTCACCGGGCTGGGGACCAGGCTGCCCCCGCGTCCCCTTCGCTTGTCCGGCCGGCTCACCACGAGCGCCATGTCATGTCCGGCATCGACCAAGGTGTGCAACGGCGCCACGGCCGCATCGGGAGTCCCCAGGAACACCAACCGGGCCATGGGTGTGACGCTATCGGCCCCCCGGGCTATCGGCCCACCGGGCTATCGGCCATGCAGGCCGGCGCGCCGGCAGAGAACGGCCCGGCTCACACTTCCCGTTCGCTCTCGGCCGAAACCAGTTTGGCCTCCATGGCCGAAGTGTCGAGCCCGAGGGCTCTGTCCCGAAGCACGCGCAGTGCCTGCTTGCGCATGTCGTCCTCGAGGCGCTCGAGCATCAGCACGCCGTCCAGATGGTCCACCTCGTGCTGGAACACCCGGCCGAGAAACTCATCGGCCTCGACGGAGATCTCCTCACCGTCGAGGTCGTACCCCCGGATGTGGACCTGATTGGGCCGGACGATCCCAAGTCGGAGCCCCGGGATGGAGAGGCACCCCTCATCGTGGTACCACTCCCCGCCGACCTCCACGATGGTCGGGTTGATCATGACCTCGGGCCCCTCGCCGACGTCGTACACGAAGAGACGCTTCTGCACCCCGACCTGAGGAGCCGCCAGACCGGCGCCCTCGGAGTCGTACATCGTCTCGACCATGTCGTCTACGAGGCGCACCAGCGAGCTGTCGACCTCGTCGACCTCGCGTGCGGCCTGCTTCAGCACCGGGTCGCCGTAGACGCGGACTGGGTAGGCGGCCATGGTGCCATTGTACGGGCAGCGCACCGCCCCCACACCCGGGCGGGCCCCTCGGGCGCCCCACGCCGAGGGCCGGGTACGGGGCAGTCAGACGTCGGTCGGATCCACCTCGATGCGCAATCGGCCGGCAGGACGCGGCACGTCGGCCAGGGCGTCGCACAGAGACCCGTGATCGGGTGCCCTGACCAACCACCGGTCCGCATCGACCATCGACACCGCGATGCCGGAGAGGGCCTGCATCCCCTCGGCGAACGTGGCACCACCCGGACCTCGGAGCACCGCCAACGCCCCGAATGGCGGGAGACCCAGCGCCTCCCGCAGCGCCAGTTCGGGAACGGCCAACAGGCCCGGGTCGGCCCGGGCCGCGGCTTGCAGCACCTCGTGGTCCGGTATCCGCGTCTGCGCCACCACCCGACCACCGCCGTCCCGGGTCCCCACCAGCCGGGCCGCCCGGGCCAGCAGGGCCAGGGTCTCCTCGCCCGCCCCGAAGCGGGGGGCGAGCAGATGCTGGTCGATGTCCAAGAAGGCGACCGCGTCCGCACCCGGCACCCGATGGAGCGCAGCCTCGGTGCCCACCACCAACCTGGCCCCAGTGCCCGCAGCCGGGTCCGAGCCACTGGTGATCTCGACCGCAGCGACCCCGGCCAGGGCCGAGAGTTCCTCGGTGGCCCGGGTCACCCCGATCCGGAGCGACTTGAGGCGGGTGGAGTCACATTCGGCGCACACCGCCGGGCGGGTCTCGTCGCACCGCCGGCACCGGAGGGGGCCGCCGGCCTCGAGCTGTGCCACTGCTCCCCCGCACCGGGCACACCGGGCCAGCGCCCCGCACTGCGTGCAGGCGAGGAGCCGGGTCCGGCCGGTCCGGTTCAGTATGCACACCACCCGGCCATCGGACCGGGCCAACACCGAGTGCAGCAGGCGGGCCAGTCGTTCGGAGAACAAGCCGGTGCGCGGATCGTCGTGGGTGCGGTCGACGATCTCGATGGTCGGCCACCCACGACGCTCGACGGCTCGTGACGTCGTCACCGGTGTGCGGGTCCCGGTGAGGGACACCGGCGGGCAGGGAGAGACCAGCAAGACAACGGCCCCGTCGCGCCGCCCCCGCTCGATGACCACATCGACGGCGGACCAGGTCGGCGAACGTTCCTCGCGGTAGGCCTCGTCGTGGGCGTCCATCACCACCGCCGCCCGGAGCCGGGGGATCGGGGCCCACGCCGCGGCGCGGGTCCCGACCACCAGCGACCCTCCCGACGCCGCTTGCTCCCACCGGTCCGGCATGAGGGCCACGGGCATGCCGGATGCCCTCAGCCGGTCGGCGGTCTGGGCGGCGCGGATGTGGGACGGGGCCAAGACCAGGACACCGGCCGGACCGGTCCGGTGGATCAGCTCCAACACCACCAGCGTGGCATCGAGCGCAGGAGCCAGGCGGACGATGGCGGGGACGCTCCCGCCCGCCATGGCCACGTCGACGATGTCCACCGACTCTCCCCCCGGCGAAGGCGGCACCGGCGACGGGTCCCGGCCTACGCCACGGCTCCGGTCCTGCCCGGGCGGCAGGGGGCCGGCATCCCGGACCACCCGCCTCGGGGACGAGGTCCCGAGGAACGACGACATCGGGCCCGCCCACCGCCACGCCGCCCATTCGGCCATCGACACCACCGCCGGGGGCGGGCCCTGGCCGCTCGACGAGGCCAGGGGCTTGGGGGACACGCCGCCGGCCGGCACGACGTCTGCTTCCACCACCCAGGCGGCAACCCGACGGCCGTGGAGCTCGATCCGGACCCGGCTCCCGACCCGGATCTGCTGGTCGAGGGCCGGGGGTACCGAGTAGTCGAATCGCCGCTGGATGGCCGGCACATCCGGGACCACCCGAACGAAGCGCTCGGAGCGGCCCGCATCCTCGTCGGGTGACCCGGCGGGGACCGCCCGACCGTCGGACGTGGAGAGACCGCCGCTCGGGCCAGGATCCGGCCCCTCTGGTCCGGGCGGGCTGTTCAGAGCCCGAGTGCCTGCTTCAGGTCGTCGGCCCGCGAGGTGTCCTCCCAGGTGAACTCCTTGTCCGAGCGCCCGAAGTGACCGTAGGCCGCCGTCTTCCGGTAGATCGGCCGTTTGAGATCGAGGTCCCGCACGATGGCCGCGGGCCGCAGGTCGAACACCTCGTCCACCACCGCGGCGATGCGAGCCGGGTCGGCGTTTTCGGTGCCGAAGGTCTCCACGAGGACCGACACCGGGCGGGCCACCCCGATGGCGTAGGCCACCTGCACCTC
>DATKRZ010000007.1:0-23935 GCA_035531955.1 Acidimicrobiales bacterium
CGCACCACACCTGCCGAGGAGCCACGATCAGCATGCTCATCATCCAACGACCCACCGTCGAGTCCATCGGTGAAGAAGAGGCCAACCGCCAGCGGTTCGCGGTAGGCCCGCTCGATCCGGGCTTCGGCCACACGCTGGGCAATTCGCTTCGCCGCACCCTGCTGTCCTCGATCCCCGGGGCCGCCATCACCCAGGTGCGGCTCGACGACGCCCTCCACGAGTTCACCACCCTGCCCGGGGTGAAAGAGGATGTGACCGACCTCATCCTCAACTTGAAGGACCTGCTGTTCCGGGTGCACAGCGAGGAACCGGTGACCATCCGCCTGGACAAGCGCGGCCCCGGCGACGCCACCTCCGGCGACCTGCAGGTCACCGCCGACGTCGAGGTGCTCAGCCCCACCCAGCACATCGCCTCCCTCAACGCCAAGGGCCGTCTGGCCGTCGATCTGACCGTCGAGCGCGGCCGGGGCTACCTGTCGGCCGACAAGAACAAGCGGTCCACCACCATCGGGGTGATCCCAATCGATGCCATCTTCTCCCCGGTGCGCCGGGTGGCCTTCACCGTCGAGCCGGTGCGGGTGGAGCAGTCCACCGACTTCGACCGGTTGGTCATCGACATCGAGACCGACGGGTCTCTGACCCCCCGCGAGGCGCTGGCCTCGGCCGGCGACACCCTCCGCACCCTGGTCGGCCTGGTGGCCGACCTCGAGGACGAGCCCATGGGCCTCGAGCTCGGCGAGGTGGGCACCATCGGGACGGGCTCCCCGGACCTCGACCTGCGCATCGAGGACCTCGACCTGACCGAGCGCCCCCGCAACTGCCTCAAGCGGGCCCAGATCAACACCATCGGCGAGCTGGTCGACCGGACCCTCGACGACCTGCTCAACATCACCAACTTCGGGCAGAAGTCGCTCGACGAGGTGCTCCAGAAGCTCGACGAGCGGGGCCTGTCCCTGCGGGTCAAGGACTGACGCCATGCTCGGCACCCCGAAGAAGGGCCGCCGCTTCGGCGGGAGCTCGGCCCACCAGAAGGCGATGATGGGCAACCTGGTGGCGTCCCTGATCGCGGCGGAGTACCTGGTGACCACCGAGGCCAAGGCGAAGGCGCTCCGCCCGGTGGCCGAGAAGGTGATCACCGCCGCGGCCCGGGGCGGGGTGGCCCGCCAGCGCAACGTGGTGGCGTTCATCCGGGACAGGGACATGGCCCACAAGCTCTTCGAGGAGATCGGGCCCCGCTACGCCGAGCGGCAGGGGGGCTACACCCGGATCCTGAAGCTGGGCAACCGGCTGGGTGACAGCGCCCCGATGGCCCGCATCGAATTGGTGTGAGGCCGGCCCCCCTCCCCGGGGGGTTGGACGCCGCCCCGGTCCGGTGGCGGCTGAAGGTCGCCTACGACGGATCGGGATTCCGCGGCTTCGCCGCCCAGGACGGCCAGCGCACGGTCGCCGGGGTGCTGGCCGAGGCCCTCGGGCGGGTCACCCGCACCACGGTGACCCTGACCTGTGCGGGGCGGACCGACGCAGGGGTCCACGCCGCCGGCCAGGTGGTCCACTTCGATGTGCCGGCCGACGTCGCCGACGGGCTCGATCCCGAGGCGGTGGTCAGGTCGTGCAACAGCCAGTTGGCACCCGCGGTCGTGGTGTGGGATGCGGAGGTGGCACCGGAGGGGTTCGACGCCCGCCGCACCGCCACCGCCCGCTGCTACCGCTACCTGGTGGTCAACGCTCCGGTGCCCGACCCCCTGCTCTCGGGGCTGGCCTGGCACGTGGCCGACCCGCTGGATCTCCGCTCGATGAAGGCGGCGGCGGACGCGCTGGTGGGCGAGCACGACTTCCGGGCCTTCTGCCGCCGGGTGCCCGGCGCCGACCCGGGCGAACCCATCCCCCGCCGGGTCATCGACGCCCGCTGGGGCGAGCTCAGCCGCTCGGCGGGCCCGGCCCCGGTCGATGGCTCCCGGGACGGGCAGCGCCGAGCCGTCCCGGTCCCGACCCTGGCCCCGACGGTGGGCCGCCTGTTGGCCTTCGAGATCGAGGCGAACGCCTTCTGCCACCAGATGGTGCGGTCACTGGTCGGCACCCTGGTCGACGTCGGCCGGGGCCGCAAACGCCCCTCGGACCTGGTCTGGATCCTGCGGTCCGCCGATCGCCGGCAGGCCTCGCATCCCGCTCCACCCCACGGCCTGACCCTGGCCGCCGTGCGCTACGGGGAGTGAACGGGTGTTCCCGGCCCTGGTCCCGACGCCCCGGCGTCGATGGCCCCAGCGGCGTCGCCGGGGGGCGTCGCCGTCCCGGCTTGCCCAACGGGTCAACCCGTCGTATCCTGGGCCGTCGCCCGGTTGGGCCAGGTGCGCGCTCTCGCCTGCCCACTCGGAGCCCGCTCGGACAGGTGGCGGCAGGTCCGCACCCGGGGTCGCCTCGACGCCCAGTCCCACTGACAAGGAATCCTCGTGCCCACGTTCTCTCCCAAGCCCGCCGACATCACCCGCGCCTGGCGGCTCGTCGACGCCGACGGCCTGGTGCTCGGCCGCCTGGCCACCGAGGTGGCCTCGGTGCTGCGCGGCAAGCACAAGCCGACCTTCGCCCCCAACACGGACATGGGCGACCATGTCATCGTGGTCAACGCCGACAAAGTAGTGCTGACTTCGGGCAAGGCGGAGGCCAAGATGGCCTACCGGCACAGCGGCTATCCCGGCGGTCTCACCGCCACCAGCTTCAGCGACATGCTCGTCGACCGGGCCGACGACGTGGTGCGCAACGCCATCACGGGGATGCTCCCGAAGAACCGGCTCGGCCGGCAGATGGCCACCAAGCTGAAGGTCTACCGCGGTCCCGAGCATCCCCACGCCGCCCAGTCCCCCGAACCCCTGGAGGTCCCGGGCGCACGGCGCACCGCGTCGGCCCGGAGCGGTGCGTAGGCACCGCAGCTGACCAGGCCGATACCGAACGAGAACGAGGAGCCATCCGTGGCCGAAGCCGCCCCCATCTGCCAGACCACCGGACGCCGCAAGCGGGCCGTCGCCCGTGTCCGGGTCCGTCCCGGCCAGGGATCGATCACCGTCAACACCCGCAAGTTCGAGGAGTACTTCACTTCGGCCACCCACCGGATGATCGTGACCGAGCCGCTGCGCCTGACCGACACCGTCGAGTCCTGGGACATCGATGTCACCATCGACGGCGGAGGCGTGTCGGGCCAGGCCGGCGCCTTCCGGCTGGGCATCGCCCGGGCCCTGTGCGACCTCGACCCCGAGCTCCGGGCCTCACTCAAGAAGGCGGGATTCCTCACCCGTGATGCACGGGAGAAGGAGTCGAAGAAGTACGGCCTGAAGAAGGCCCGCAAGGCTCCCCAGTACTCCAAGCGCTAGGCCGGTGGGCAGAATCCGCTTTGGCACCGACGGCGTCCGCGGCGTCGCCAACGTCGAGTTGACGCCGGAGCTGGTGGTGGCCCTCGGCCGGGCCATCGCCCGCACCATCACGGCGGCGACGTTCCTGATCGGTCGGGACACGAGGCGGTCGGGACCCATGCTCCAGGCCGCCCTCTCTGCCGGGCTGGCCAGCGAGGGCGCCGGCGTGGTCGATGTCGGCGTGCTCCCGACGCCCGCCCTGGCCTGGCTGTCGGCGACCCGCGACGTGCCCGCGGTGGTGATCTCGGCGTCGCACAACCCCTTCGCCGACAACGGGGTCAAGCTCTTCGCGGCCGGCGGGGCCAAGCTCGACGAGGAGGTCGAGGCGGCGATCGAGGACGAGCTCGAGCGAATTCTCGATCCGTCGGCCAAGGGCCCCCGCAGCCTCGAGGGGCACGGGGTCGGAAGCCTCGTCGTCGAGCCCGGCCTCGGGGACTCCTATGTCGACCATCTGGTCTCCCTGGTCGAGGACCGGGCGCTGGAGGGGCTCCGGCTGGTCGTCGACAGCGCCAACGGAGCGGCGTCGGAGCTGGCCGCCGGGGTCTTCGAACGATCGGGAGCCGAGGTGGTGGCCATCGGGTGCGACCCCGACGGGACCAACATCAACGAAGGCTGTGGATCCACCGCCACCGAGACGTTGTCCGGCGCGGTGGTCGAGCACCGCGCCGATCTCGGACTGGCCCTCGACGGGGACGCCGACCGGCTGCTGGCGGTGGACGGGCAGGGCAGGGTGGTCAACGGGGACGAGTTGCTCGCCCTCTTCGCCCTCGACCTGGCCGATCGGGGCCAACTGGCCGGCAACAGCGTCGTGGTGACCGTGATGACCAACCTCGGATTCCGGCTGGCCATGGACCAGCGCGGCATCAACGTGAAGGAGACCCCGGTCGGCGACCGCCACGTGCTGGGCGCCCTGGACAAGGAGGGGCTGTCCCTCGGGGGGGAGCAGTCGGGGCACATCATCTTCAGGAGGCTGGCCACGACCGGGGACGGGCTCCTCACCGGCCTGGTCCTGGCCGACCTGGTGGCCCGGGCGGGCAGGCCGCTGGCCGCCCTGCTCGAAGGACTGGTCACCCGGATACCCCAGGTGCTGGTCAACGTCCCGGTCCCCGACTCCGGTCTGCTGGTCGGGGCCGATGCGGTGTGGTCGGCGGTGGCCGAGGAGGAGGCCCGGCTCGGTGACGCCGGGCGGGTGCTGCTCCGGCCCAGCGGGACCGAGCCGGTGGTGCGGGTGATGGTGGAGGCCAGTGGCGACGGGGTGGCCGAAGGCATCGCCCAGCGCCTCAGTACCCTGGTGGGATTCGAGCTGAGGTCGGCCGCCACCGCCCACGGGTGACGCCGCCCGCGGGCCGGGACAGTAGCCTCGCGGTCCATGTGCGGCATCATCGGGATCACCACCCGCCCACCGGGGACCGGTGACGGACCCGGCCCCCGCCTCGCCGGGGGCACCGGCGGCCAGGCGACCGACCGCCAGGTGCTCGGCGTGCTGCTCGAGGGTCTGGCCCGACTCGAGTACCGGGGGTACGACTCGGCGGGGGTGGCCATGGTCGGCACGGCGCGCGGCCCGGGGCTGTGGCGGGCCCGTGCCGCCAACGGGACCCGATCGCTCGACGACCTGATCAAGCGGTCCGAGGACGCGCCGGAAGGTGCGACGGCCGGGATCGGGCACACCCGCTGGGCCACCCACGGGCGCCCGTCCGAGGCGAACGCCCACCCCCATGTCGACTGCTCCGGTCGGATGGCCCTCATCCACAACGGGATCATCGAGAACCACGTCGAGCTGGCCGACGAGCTGACGGCCGGCGGCCACCGCTTCGAGTCGGAGACCGACACCGAGGTGTTGGCCCACCTGATCGAGTCGGCCCTGGACGCCGACCCCGCCGCCGGTCTGACCGGCGCGGTCCGCGTCGCTCTGGCCCGGATCCGGGGGGCGTTCTCCCTGGCCGTGGTCCACGCCGATCAACCCGATCTCATCGTGGCGGCCCGCCGGGTCTCGCCGCTGCTCATGGGGGTCAGCGACACCGCCGCCTTCCTGGCCTCGGACGTCCCGGCCATCCTCGGGCTGACCCGCGACTTCTTCGTACTGGAGGACGACCACATCGCCGAGCTGCGGCCGGGATCCCTCCGGGTCACCACTGCCGCCGACGGCCGCATCGTCGAGCCGGCCCGCCTCCACGTGGACTGGGACCTCGAGGCCGCCCGCAAGGACGGCTACGACGACTACATGAGCAAGGAGATGCACGAGCAGCCCAAGGCGGTGGCCGACACCCTGCTCGACCGGGTCCTCCCCGACGGGTCCCTGGCCCTCGACGAGGTCCACATCACCAACGAGGAGTTCCGGCGGGTCAACAAGGTGTTCATCGTGGCGTGCGGCAGCAGCTTCCATGCCGGACTCATGGCCAAGTACGCCATCGAGCACTGGGCCCGGGTGCCGGTGGAGATCGACATCGCCAGCGAGTTCCGTTACCGGGACCCGGTGGTCGACTCCAGCACCCTGGTCATCGGGGTGAGCCAGTCCGGCGAGACGGTCGACACCTTCCAGGCCGTCCGGGCCGCACGCCTGCTCGGGGCGAAGGTGCTGGTCATCTCCAACGTGGTGGACTCGTCCATGGCCCGCGAGGCCGACGCGGTGCTGTACACCCGGGCCGGACCGGAGATCGGCGTGGCCTCCACCAAGACCCACCTGGCCCAGATCACCGCCCTCGAGATCCTGGCCCTCTACCTGGCCCAGGCCCGCGGGACACTGTCCCCGGCCGACGCACGCGGCCTGCTCCAGGCGATGGGTGCGGTGCCCGACAAGGTGGCCGCGGCGCTGGAGCGCTCCTCGGCGGTGGAGGAGGTGGCCCGCCGCTACCGGGACTCGCCCTCGTTCATCTTCCTCGGACGCCAGGTCGGCTACCCGGTCGCACTCGAGGGCGCCCTCAAACTGAAGGAGCTGTCCTACCTCCGGGCCGAGGGCTTCCCGGCGGGCGAGCTCAAGCACGGCCCGATCGCCCTCGTCGAGCCGGGCACGGTGGTCATCGGGGTGGCCACCCGCACGCCGATCTGGGAGAAGATGATGGCGAACGTTGCCGAGGTCAAGAGCCGGGGCGCGACGGTGGTGCTGGTGGCCAACGACGGCGACGACGAGACGGCCCGGCACGCCGACTCCGTGCTGTGGGTTCCGGCCACCGAGCACCTGTTCGCGCCCATCGTCGATGTGGTGCCGTTGCAGATGTTCGCCTACCACCTGGCCCGCCTCCACGGGCACGACGTGGACCGTCCCCGCAACCTGGCCAAGGTGGTCACCGTCGAGTGAGCCGCGCCCAGCGCGCCGCTCCCCTCGCCGTCATCGGACAGGGCGTGGCCTCGGATCTGATGGGGACGGTGGCTGCGGACGGCCGGGTGGTGGGCATCGGCATCGACGCCGTCGACATCGATCGAGTCCGCCGGTTGCTCGATCGGAGGCGGCGGCTCGCCGACCGCCTCTTCACCCCGGACGAGCGCGCCTATGCCCGGGCGGCCGCCGATCCGGCCCCCCGGATGTCGACCCGGTTCGCGGCCAAAGAAGCCGTCATGAAGGCCCTCGGCGTCGGGCTGGGCGCTTTCCGCTTCGCCGAGGTGGAGGTGGTGCGGACCGGTCTCGACGCTCCCGAGCTGGTGCTCCACGGCGCGGCCGGCGCCCTGGCCTCGCGGTCCGGGGTCGATCGCTGGCACCTCTCGCTCACCCACACCGCCCAGGTGGCCCTGGCGGTGGTCGTGGCCGTCGGCGGGGCGGCGGTGGTCCCGGCCGCCAGTCCCGGGGCGGGTGCGGTCCCTGCGGCCAGGCCGTAGCGTCGATCCCGATGCAGCCGGTGCTCACCGTCTCGGAGATGAAGGTCGTCGACGCCGAGGCCCTGGCCTCGACCCCGGTCGACGTGCTGGTCGGCCGGGCCGGTCATGCGGTGGCCCTGGCCGCGCTCGACCTGCTGGGCGGCGCCTACGGCCGGCGGGTGGTGGCCGTCTGCGGCCGGGGCAACAACGGCGCCGACGGGCGGGTCGCCGCCCGGGTCCTGGCCGGACGCGGGGCCCGGGTCCGCACCGTCGAGGCCGGCACGGGGGGCGCGGTCGGCCCGGCCGACCTGGTCATCGATGCCGCCTACGGGACCGGCTTCCGCGGCGAGTACCGGGCGCCGGCCGTGGAGACCGGGACGCCGGTCCTGGCCGTCGACATCCCCTCCGGGGTCGAAGGGGACACCGGCCGTGCCTCGGGGACGCCACTGGCCGCCACCCGCACCGTCACCTTCGTGGCCCTGAAGCCCGGCCTGGTGCAGGGGGACGGGGCCATCCTGGCGGGATCGGTGTCGGTGGTCGACATCGGCCTCCCACCCGGAGATCCGGCCATCTCCGCCATGGCCGACGACGACGTGGCCCGCCTCCTCCCCCCCCGCCCCCGGGACGGCCACAAGTGGTCGGCCGCGGTGCTGGTGGTCGCCGGTTCGCCGGGGATGGCCGGGGCCGCCGCCCTGTGCGCCCGCTCCGCCTACCGCGCCGGGGCCGGCATGGTCCGCCTCGGCGTGCCCGGCGGGTCGCTGTCATCCGCACCCGCCTCGGAGGCGGTGGGCGTGGCCCTGCCAGGCGGGGGTTGGTCGGTGGAGGCGTTGGAGGCAGCCTCGCGCTGTGCCGCCGTGGTGGTCGGGCCCGGGCTGGGCCGCGATCCCGCCACCGCCGGCGAGGTCCGGCGACTGGTGGGCGAATCACCCGTCCCGGTGCTGGTCGACGCCGACGGGCTGTTGGCCCTGGGCCGGCTCGACGGACGCACTCCGCTGGGCGCCCGGTCCCCGGTGGTGCTGACCCCCCACGACGGCGAGTACGAACAGCTGACCGGCCGGCGGCCGGGTCCCGACCGGATCGCCGCCGCCCGGCACCTGGCCAGTTGCTCGGGGGCGGTGGCTCTGGTCAAAGGGCCGACCACCGCCGTGGCGGCGCCGGGCGGGCGGGTCCTGCTCGGGCTGGCCGGCACCACCAACCTGGCCACCGCCGGCACCGGGGACGTCCTGTCCGGAGTGATCGGGGCGATGATCGCCCGGGGTGTGGCCCCGCATGAAGCGGCGGCGCTGGGCGCCCATATCCACGGCCGGGCCGGGGCCCGGGGGCCCGAAGAGGGCCTGGTGGCCGGTGACCTGCCCGACCTGGTCTCGTCGGTGCTGTCCGATCGGACGGCGCAGGCGGCGCCCCGCCGCCACCGGTCCGGGGAGCAGCGGGGCGGTGGCCGGCATGGGTGACCGCTGGAGGCCGGCGTGGGCCGACATCGACCTCGGGGCCGTCCGCCACAACGCCGCCGTCCTCGTCCGCCTGGCCGGCCCGGCGGCCCTCTGTGCCGTGGTGAAGGCGGACGGTTACGGGCACGGCGACCTGTCCGTCGCCCGGGCGGCGTTGGAGGGCGGAGCCACCTGGCTGGCCGTCGCCCTGGTGGAAGAGGGCGTGGCCCTGCGCGACGGGGGGATCGACGCACCCATCCTCCTGCTGTCCGAGCCTCCGAGGGAGGCGATGGCCGAGGCGGTGGCCCGCGGCCTCGTCCCGACCGTGTACACCGCGGGAGGCCTCGAGGCGCTGGGCCGGGTGGTGGGCGACAGGGGCCTCCCCCCGCTCACCGTCCACCTCAAGGTGGACACCGGGATGCACCGGGTAGGGGCCGACGTCGGGGACGCCCCGGCACTGGCCGACACCATCGCCGCCGACCCCGGGCTCCGGCTGGGCGCGGTGTGGACCCATCTGGCTGTGGCCGACGGCGACGGGACCGACGACCGGGAGTTCACCCGCGCCCAGCTCCAGCGGTTCGATGCGCTCCTGGCCGGCCTGGCGGCGGCGGGCCACCGGCCGGGGTTGACCCATGTGGCCAACTCCGCCGGCACCATCGCCGTGCCCGAGGCCCGGCGCGAACTGGTGCGGTGCGGCATCGCCCTCTACGGGGTGGCCCCCACCGAGGCGCTGGCCGGGCAGCTGTCGTCGGCCCCCGGCGGCGGGCGGCTCCGGCCGGTCCTCTCCCTGCGCACCCGGGTCACCTTCGTCCGCGACCTCGATCCGGGCGAGCGGCCCTCCTACGGGCGGCGCCGGCCGCTGGCCCGGCGCTCCACGGTTGCCACCGCGCCCATCGGGTACGCCGACGGGGTCCCCCGTCGCCTGTTCGACCAGGGCGGGGAGGTGCTGGTCCGGGGGATCCGCCGGCCCCTGGCCGGCACGGTCACGATGGACCAGATCGTGATCGACTGCGGACCGGTCGGGACCGATCCGGTGGCGGTGGGGGACGAGGTGGTGCTGCTCGGGCGGCAGGGATCCGAGGAGGTCTCCGCCTCCGAGTGGGCCGACCTGCTCGGCACCATCAGCTACGAGGTGCTGTGCGACATCGGTCCCCGGGTGCCCCGGCTGCTCACCGACGACCTGGCCGGGTCCCCGGACTGACGCCCGCGGTCGGCCCCTGATCGCCGACGGGCCCGTGCGCTCCGGGCAGTACCATTCGGCAGTGGCACCGGGGACCGATCTGTCCGAGCTCGCCCGCCAGGCGTCCGGCTGCACCCGGTGCCCGCTGTCGGTCCACCGGACCCAGGTGGTCTTCGGGGTCGGGGACCCCGATGCCGACCTGATGTTCGTCGGCGAGGCTCCCGGCCGTGACGAGGATCTCCAGGGCGAGCCCTTCGTCGGCCGGTCCGGCCGCCTGCTCGACCGGCTGATCGAAGAGGAGCTCGGTGTCGACCGGAGCCGCTGCTACATCGCCAATGTGGTCAAGTGCCGGCCACCGGACAACCGCGACCCCCGTCCCGACGAGATCGCCGCCTGCCGTCCGTACCTGACCGCCCAGATCGAGCTGGTCGGGGCGGTGGTGGTGGTGACCCTGGGCAACTTCGCCACCAAGCTGCTCCTCGGCACCGACCTCGGGATCACCAGGGTGCGGGGCCGGTCGTACCCGATGGGGGAGCGCCACCTGGTGCCCACCTACCACCCGGCGGCCGCGCTGCGCTCCGGGGGCGTGGTCGTGGCCGAGATGCGCGCCGACCTGATCCGGGCCAAACAGCTGATGGGGTGGGGCTGACGGGGTGCGGATCGTGAGTGGTCCGGCCCCGCTCGCCCTCCGGACCTCCGGCCCGGAGCAGACCCGGTCGATGGGCCGCGCCCTCGCCCGACTCTGCGCGCCCGGGGACATGGTCCTGCTGGCCGGGGGCCTGGGCGCGGGCAAGACCACCTTCGCCCAGGGGTTCGGGGCGGGGCTCGGTATCACCGAGCCCATCACCAGCCCCACCTTCACCCTGGTCCGCCACTACCCGGTGACCGGTCCGGCGGGCGGGGCGGGCAACCCCGACCGGGTGCGCACCCTCTTGCACGCCGACGTCTACCGGCTCGACCGAGTCCACGAGATCGTCGATCTCGGCCTGGGCCAACTGGTGGAGGACGGCGGCGTGGCGCTGGTCGAGTGGGGCGACGTGGCCGGGCCGGTCCTGGACGAGGGCTCCCTGACCGTCGCCCTGTCCGCGGAGGGCGAGGACGACGACCGGCGGTCGATCTCGGTCCGGGCCGTCGGGTCCGCCTGGGCCTCCCGCTGGGCGGCGCTGCGGGACGGGCTCTCACCCTGGCGGGTGGCGGCGTGACCCTGCTGGCCATCGAGTCGGCCACCGACTCGGTCGGGGTCGGGCTGATCCGCCACGACGGGGGATCCGCCGAGCGCGTCCACGCCGGGGGCCGGGCCCACGCCGAGCTGCTGGCCCCGGCCATCGAGGAGGTGTGCGCGGTCTCGGGGACCGAGCTGGCCGCCATCGAGCGGATCGCCGTCGACATCGGGCCCGGCCTGTTCACCGGGCTGCGGGTGGGCGTGGCGACGGCCAAGGCCCTGGCCTGGTCCCTGTCCGTCCCGCTGCTCGGGGTCAGCAGCCTCGACATACTGGCGGCGGCGGCGGCGGAGACGGCACCTGGCCCCGGCCCGGCCGGGGCGGTGGCCGCGGTGGTGGACGCCCGCCGCGGCGAGGTGTTCGCGGCGGCCTACCGCTTCGACCGTGCCGGGCCCGACCCGCAGGACCCCGATCGGGACGCACACCCGATCGACCCCGGGGCCGTCCGCCTCGACCAGCCCGGGGCGATCTCCCCCGAGGCGCTGGTGGCCTGGCTTTCGGTCCTGGCCGCCGAGACCGGCCGGGTGCAGGTGGTCGGGGACGGGGCCGTCCGCTATCTCGGGCTCCTGTCGGGGCACGACGGCCTCGATCTCGACCTGGCCGGCCGGCTGGTCGCTCCCCCCCCGCTGGCCCTGGCCCGGCTGGCCCTCGCCCGCCTGTCCCGGGGGGCGGCAACCACGGCGCCGGCGGCCCTTGTGCCGGACTACCGCCGGCAGGCGGATGCGCGCATCAACTGGGAGCAGCGCCTCCCCCGACCGCACGAGCCGCAGGGCGGGGCGGGCCGACAGGGCGCAGGACGCTTGTGACCGCCCGACCCGACCGGTCCGAGGCACCGGTGCAGGTGATCGTCGCCCCGATGCGCACCAGGGACCTCCGGGGGGTCCTGCGCATCGAGGAGGCCGTGTTCCCCCAGCCGTGGTCGCACCGGCTGTTCGTGGAGGAGCTCTCCCAGCGGCGGTCCCGCGCCTACCGCGCCGCCTGGGTGGGTCGGGAGATCGTCGGATTCGCCGGGCAGATGTTCATCGACGACGAGTCGCACGTGAACAACATCGCCGTCGACCCGGACTGGCAGGGCCGGGGCCTCGGTGCGGCGCTGCTGTTGGACCTGATCCGGACCGGGCTGGCCCGCGGCGCCCGTCATCTCACCCTCGAGGTCCGGGTGGGGAACGGTCCGGCGCTGGCCCTCTACGGGCGGTTCGGCCTGGCCCCGGTGGGCGTGCGTCCCAACTACTACCCGGCGTCCGGCGAGGATGCCCTGGTCATGTGGGCCCGCGACGTCGACTCGGAGTCGTATGCCGACCGCCTCGGTGCCATCGAAGCCTCGCTGCCCGGCGATCTCGAGGTCACCACACGGCAGTGACGGGGTGGGGGCGGGCTGCCCCACCGACCCGGTCCCGCCGGTCCACCGCCGTTTGCCCTGGTCACAGGGTCCGGTAGTCTCCGGTCATGGCCGGAGACCTCCCGGCGCGGGTCCTCGGGATCGAGACCTCGTGCGACGAGACGGCGGCCGCCGTGGTCGACGGCGGGTCGGTCATCGTGTCATCGGTGGTGAGCAGCCAGATCGCACTCCACGAGCGCTACGGCGGGGTGGTCCCCGAGCTGGCCGGTCGGGCCCACGTGGAGCTGCTGACCCCGGTGCTGGCCGAGGCGCTCGAAGGGGCGGGGACCGATTCCTCCGGGCGGGGGATCGACGCGGTGGCCGTCACCCACGGGCCGGGCCTCATCGGGTCGCTGCTGGTGGGCGTGGCCGAGGCCAAGGCCCTGTCGCTGGCCTGGGGCGTCCCCCTGATCGGGGTCAACCATCTCGAGGCCCACCTCTTCGCCTCGCTGCTGGAACAGCCGGATCTCGGGTGGCCGCTGGCCGTGCTGCTGGTCTCGGGCGGCCACACCCTGCTCATCGAGGTCTCCGAGCCGGGCTCCTACCGTCTGCTCGGCCAGACCGTCGACGACGCCGCCGGGGAGGCCTTCGACAAGGTCGCCCGTTTCCTCGGACTGGGTTACCCGGGTGGGCCGGCGATCGACCGGGTGGCCGACGAGGGGGACCCGAACGCCTTCGCCTTCCCGAGGTCGCTGCCCGGTGACGACTACGACTTCTCCTTCAGCGGGCTGAAGACGTCGGTGGTCAACACGGTGCGGAAGCATCCCGATGCCAGCACCGCCGACGTGGCGGCGTCGTTCCGGCTGGCGGTTGTGGACGTGCTGGTCGCCCGGGCGCTGAAGGCCGCCGCCGACGTGGGGGCGAAGGCGGTGTGCCTCGCCGGCGGCGTGGCCGCCAACTCGCTGTTGCGCCGGCGGATCGAGGAGGCGTGCGCCGACGAGGGGATCGGGGCGTTCCTGCCCAGCCGGGCCCTGTGCACGGACAACGCCGCCATGGTGGCGGCGGCCGGGTGGTGGCGGCTGCACCACGGGTCGCCGAGCCCGCTGACGCTCGGTGCCGATCCCAATCTGCGGCTGGCGACGGTCTGAGCGGGCCGATCGGCTGGCACTCGCCGTCGCCGGTTGCCAAGCGCCTCAGGGATCGCTATCGTTGGCACTCTCAACCCTCGACTGCTAACGCGTGCCACAGGAGGCCGAACCCATGAGTCTGCAACCCCTCGACGACCGCATCGTCGTCCGCCCCAACGAATCCGAGGAGACCACCGCCTCGGGCCTGGTCATCCCCGACACGGCCAAGGAGAAGCCCCAGCAGGGCGAGGTCCTGGCCGTCGGCCCGGGCCGCCGGGCCGAGGCCTCCGGCGAGCTGATCCCGCTCGAGCTCTCGGTGGGCGACACCGTGGTGTACTCCAAGTACGGGGGCACCGAGATCACCTCCGACGGCGAAGATCTCCTCATCCTGTCGAGCCGGGACGTCCTGGCCAAGGTGGCCAAGTAATGCCGAAGATCCTCAAGTTCGACGAAGCCGCCCGCCGAGGCCTCGAGGCGGGCGTGAACAAGCTGGCCGACGTGGTCAAGGTCACCCTCGGCCCCAAGGGCCGCAATGTCGTGATCGAGAAGAAGTTCGGCGCCCCGACCATCACCAACGACGGCGTGTCCATCGCCCGCGAGGTGGAGCTGGACGACGTCTTCGAGAACATGGGCGCCCAGTTGGTGAAAGAAGTCGCCACCAAGACCAACGACGTGGCCGGCGACGGCACCACCACCGCCACCGTCCTCGCCCAGGCCCTCATCCGCGAGGGTCTCCGCAACGTCGCCGCCGGCGCCAACCCCCTGGGGCTGCGCAAGGGGATCGACAAGGCGGTGGTCGCGGCCGTCGGATCGATCAAGGAGCAGGCCAAAGAGATCGACTCGAAGACCGAGATCGCGCAGGTGGCCTCCATCTCCGCGGCCGACTCGGCCATCGGCGAGGTCCTGGCCGACGCCATCGACCGGGTGGGCAAGGACGGGACGGTGACCGTCGAGGAGTCCAACACCTTCGGCATCGACCTCGAGTTCACCGAGGGCATGCAATTCGACAAGGGCTACCTCTCGCCGTACTTCGTCACCGACGCCGAGCGTCAGGAGGCGGTCCTCGACGATCCGCTGATCCTGTTCGTCAACCAGAAGGTCAGCGCCGTGCACGACATGGTCCCGGTCCTCGAGAAGGTCATGCAGACCGGCAAGCCGCTGCTGATCGTGGCCGAGGACGTCGAGGGCGAGGCGCTGGCCACGCTGGTCGTCAACAAGATCCGCGGGACGTTCACCTCGGTGGCCGTCAAAGCCCCCGGCTTCGGCGAGCGGCGCAAGGCGATGCTCCAGGACATGGCCGTGCTCACCGGAGCCCAGGTCATCTCCGAGGAGATCGGGTTGAAGTTGGACACCACCACCGTCGACCTGCTGGGCAAGGCCCGCCGGGTGATCATCACCAAGGACGACACCACCATCGTCGAGGGCGGTGGCGCCGACGACGAGGTGAAGGGCCGGATCGCCCAGATCAAGCGCGAGATCGACGACACCGACTCCGACTGGGACCGCGAGAAGCTCCAGGAGCGCCTGGCCAAGCTGGCCGGCGGCGTGGCCGTGGTCAAGGTTGGCGCCGCCACCGAGGTGGAGCTGAAGGAGAAGAAGCACCGCATCGAGGACGCGCTGTCCGCCACCCGGGCCGCCGTCGAAGAGGGCATCGTGGCCGGCGGGGGGACCGCCCTGCTCCGCGCTCGCGTTGCGGTGAACTCCGTGGTCAACTCCCTCAGCGGGGACGAGGCCACCGGTGCCTCCATCGTGGCCAAGGCCCTGGCCGCGCCGCTGCACTCCATCGCCTCCAACGCCGGGCTCGAGGGCTCGGTCTTCGTCCGCCAGGTCGAGTCGGAGACGGGCACCATCGGGCTCAACGCCAACACCGGTGAGCTGGTCGACCTGGTCAAGGCCGGGGTCATCGACCCGGCCAAGGTGACCCGGTCGGCGCTCCAGAACGCCGCGTCCATCGCCGGACTGCTGCTGACCACCGAGGCACTGGTGGCCGACAAGCCCGAGAAGGCCGACCCGGCGGCGGCCGCGGCGGCCGCCGCCGCCATGGGCGGCGGCATGGGCGGCATGGGCGGCATGGGCGGCATGATGTAGCCCCGCTCCGACCCCCTCGGGGGCCGGAGGCGCAGCTTCGCGCAGCCCCGTGTCGGTGAGCCGGTCGGATCCTCGGGTCCGGCCGGCCGCCGCGTGGGCCTCGCCCTCCCCCTAACCTGGATCCCTCCATGCAACCCTCGGATCCTCCTTCGGCCCCCGCAAGGAGGGCCGTCCCCCGACCACCGCACCATCGCGCCGGCTCCGAGGCCCCCTGGGCCGGGCTGCCGGCCGGCGACCGGCGCTCGATCACCCTCGACAGGGTCCTGGGCGCCGTCGGCGCCTCCCGGGCCGGCCCCCCTACCGATGCCGATCGCCGTGGCCCGTGGCGCTCCCTGGCCGGAACGGTCGTCGAGGGGGAGCCGGCGGCCGTTCTGGTCGCGCTCTTCGAGGAGGACGGTGAGACCCGGGTCATCCTCACCGTGCGGTCGGACCGGCTGCGCTCCCACCAGGGTGAGGTGGCGTTTCCGGGCGGCCGCCTCGACGACGGCGAGGGCGTGGTGGCCGGTGCCCTGCGGGAGGCATTCGAAGAGGTCGGCCTCGACCCTCGACTGGTCGCCGTGGTGGGCGAGCTGACCCCCATGCCCACCCGGGCCTCCAACACGGTGATGACCCCGGTGGTGGCCACCTTGGACGCCCGCCCCGGCCTCGTCCCCAACCCCGGGGAGGTCGAGCGGGTCTTCGACGTCGCCCTCAGCGAGCTGGCGGCCGACGGCGTCTTCCACGAGGAGTGGTGGGCGGCGCCGGGCCGCCCCGCATCGGCGGGGTTCCCCGAAGGCGAGTTCCCGGTGTGGTTCTTCGAGCTGGCCGGAGAGACGGTGTGGGGGGCGACCGCCCGCACGCTCGTGGAGCTGATCTGCCCGGTCCTCGGGGTGCCCGCTCCACCGTCGCTCCGGTGGTAGGGGACGGTCCTGACCGGTCGCGGCCGCAGCCGCCACCGGGGGTGCCGCCGGTCCTCCCGCCGCCCGGCGCGGACCCAGTACCGTGGGCCCAGACGGTATCGTGGGAGGTAGTCGGCGCAGCGTCGGAGCTGTCGTCGGCCGGAGGTTCCCAACCGATTGCGACACGGGTCCGGAGGACGTTGACGTGGCTGAGCTAGAGATTGGCATCTTCAAGTCGGGTCGGAGGGCGTACGGGTTCGACGACATCGCCATCGTGCCCAGCCGGCGGACCCGGGACCCCGAGGATGTCGACATCAGCTGGGAGATCGACGCCTACCGGTTCGACCTCCCGCTGATGGCATCGGCCATGGACGGCGTGGTCAGCCCGTCCACCGCCATCGAGATCGGCCGCCTGGGCGGCCTGGGTGTCCTCAACCTCGAGGGGCTCTGGACGCGGTATGAGGACCCCACCCCGCTCTTCGACGAGATCCGTGAGCTCCCGGCGGAGAAGGCGACCTCCCGCATGCAGCAGATGTACACCGAGCCGGTCCAGCTGGACCTCGTCACCCAGCGGATCAAGGAGATGAAGTCGGCGGGCATCACCACGGCCGCGTCGGTCACCCCCCAAAAGACCGAGTCCCTGGCCGCCGCCGTGGTGGATGCCGAGCTCGATCTGTTGGTGATCCAGGGGACGGTGGTATCCGCCGAGCACGTCTCGAAGACGTCCGAGCCCCTCAACCTCAAACGGTTCATCCGTGAGTTCGAGATCCCGGTGATCGTCGGCGGCTGCGCCTCCTACCAGGCGGGGCTGCACCTGATGCGAACCGGCGCGGTGGGGGTGCTGGTCGGCGTGGGCCCCGGCAACGCCTGTACCACCCGGGGCGTGCTGGGGATCGGGGTTCCCCAGGCCACCGCCATCGCCGACGTCGCCGGCGCCCGCATGCGCCACCTGGACGAGACGGGTGTCTACTGCCACGTGATCGCCGACGGCGGGATGTCCAAGGGGGGCGACATCGCCAAGGCGGTGGCGTGCGGAGCCGACGCGGTCATGCTGGGCTCACCGCTCTCCTCGGCCGTGGAGGCACCGGCCCGCGGCTTCCACTGGGGCATGGCCACCTTCCATCCGACCCTCCCCCGGGGAGCGAGGGTGAAGACCAGCACGAAGGGGACGCTCCAGGAGATCCTGCTCGGCCCGGCGCACGAGAACGACGGTCGGATGAACCTGTTCGGTGCGTTGAGCACCGCCATGGCCACCTGTGGCTACCAGACGGTCAAGGAGTTCCAGAAAGCGGAGGTGATGGTGGCTCCGGCCCTCCAGACCGAGGGCAAGGACCTGCAACGCTCGCAGGGCGTCGGCATGGGCCATTGAGCCCCGGGACGACCGGCGCCGGTGAGGCCGGCGAGGGCCCGATCCTGGTCGTCGACTTCGGGGCCCAGTACGCCCAGCTGATCGCCCGCCGGGTCCGTGAGGCCCACGTCTACTCGGAGATCGTCCCCCACACCGCCACGCCGTCCGAGTTGATGGCCCGCCGGCCGGCGGGGATCATCCTCTCCGGTGGTCCGAAGTCGGTCAACGAGACACCGGCACCGGTCATCGACCCGGCCGTCTACGACATGGGCGTCCCCATCCTGGGAATCTGCTACGGCGCCCAACTGCTGACCCTGCAGCTGGGCGGCCGGGTGGCCCGCACCGGCCGGGGTGAGTACGGCAGGACCCCACTGTCGGTGACCCGGCCCTCCCCGCTCTTCTCCGACTGGCCGACCGACGTCGAGGTGTGGATGAGCCACGGTGATGCCATCACCGACGTCCCCGAGGGGTTCGTGGCCACCGCCACCAGCCCCGACGCGCCGGTCGCCGCCCTGCACAACGCCGAGCGGGGCATCTACGCCGTGCAGTTCCACCCCGAGGTGGTGCACACCGAACGGGGCCGCGATCTCCTCGAGCGGTTCCTCTACGACGTCTGCCGCTGCCCCCCCTCGTGGACCCACACCTCGATCATCGAGACCCAGGTGGAGGCGGTACGGGCCCAGGTCGGCTCCTCACCGGTGCTTTGCGCGCTCTCCGGGGGGGTCGACTCGGCAGTGGCCGCCGCCCTGGTCCACAAGGCCATCGGCGATCAGCTCACCTGTGTCTACGTCGACACCGGGCTGATGCGGGCCCAGGAGAGCGAGCAGGTCGAGCTCACCTTCCGGCGCCAGTTCCACATCGACCTGGTGCACGTCAAGGCGGCCGACCGGTTCTTCGAGGCGCTGGCCGGGATCACCGACCCGGAGACCAAGCGCAAGGTCATCGGGGAGCTGTTCATCCGCATCTTCGAGGAAGTGGCCCGCGACCTGGTCGTCGAGCAGAGCGCACCGGCCGAGGCCACCCGGACCGGGACGGGGCCACCCGACCGAGAGGCGGCCGGCTATCTGGTGCAGGGCACCCTGTACCCGGACGTCATCGAGTCGGGATCCGACTCGGCGGCGACCATCAAGTCGCACCACAACGTCGGGGGCCTGCCCGACGAGCTCGCCTTCGACCTGGTCGAGCCCCTCCGGCTCCTGTTCAAGGACGAGGTCCGCGCCGTCGGGGAGGAGCTCGGGCTCCCACACGACATCGTGTGGCGGCAACCGTTCCCGGGGCCCGGCCTGGCGGTGCGCATCGTGGGCGAGGTGACCCCCGAGCGGGCCGACATCCTGAGGGCCGCCGACGCCATCGTGGTGGAGGAGGTCCGCCGGGCGGGCCTCTACCGGGACCTGTGGCAGAGCTTCGCCGTCCTCCCCGCCATCCGCACCGTCGGGGTGATGGGCGACGGCCGGACCTACGCCTACCCCATCGTGATCCGGGCGGTCACCAGCGACGACGCCATGACCGCCGATTGGGCCCGTCTTCCCTACGACCTGTTGGAGCGGATCTCGGCGCGGATCATCAACGAGGTCGACGGGGTCAACCGGGTGGCGTTGGACATCACCTCCAAGCCTCCCGGCACCATCGAGTGGGAATGAGCGCGGGCGCCCCCCTCCACCGTGCCCCCGGAGTCCCGGGTCAGGCGGCCCCCGACTCCGGTCCCGACTCCGGGCCCGACTCCTGGGCCGACTCCGGGGTGCGCCCGGCCGGGGTCGACGGCCTGGTCGAGGGCCTCACCGGTCCCCAACGCCAGGCGGTGGTCCACCGGGGCGGCCCGCTGCTCATCGTGGCCGGGGCGGGATCGGGGAAGACGAGGGTCCTCACCCGCCGCATCGCCCATCTGATCGCCTCGGGCGATGCCGCTCCCTGGCAGATCCTGGCCATCACCTTCACCAACAAGGCCGCCGACGAGATGCGCAGGCGGGTGGCGGAGCTGGTCGGCCGCCGGGCCGGCCGGATGTGGGTGTCCACCTTCCACTCGGCCTGCGTGCGCATCCTCCGGGCCCACGGCGACCGGCTGGGCTACAAGGGCTCGTTCACCATCTACGACGACGCCGACTCCCGCCGGCTGGTCGAGATCGTGTGCCGGGAGATGGACATCGACACGAAGAAGCTGTCGCCGCGGTCGATTCTCGGACAGATCAGCCAGG
Organism: Acidimicrobiales bacterium; assembly: GCA_035531955.1. GTDB lineage: Bacteria > Actinomycetota > Acidimicrobiia > Acidimicrobiales > RAAP-2 > Bog-756. Next base: position 19,969 of record DATKRZ010000007.1, read on the forward strand.
CCAAGTCGAGACAGCAGGGGCCCGAGGAGTACCGGGCCGCGGCGCTGACCGTCTTCGACCGCAGGGTGGCCGACGTCTTCGACCAGTACCAGCAGCGGATGGTGGCGGCCAACGCCATGGACTTCGACGATCTCCTGTCCAACACCGTCCGGCTGTTCCGCCAACACCCCGACGTCCTCGAGCACTACCGCACCCGCTTCACCCACATCCTGATCGACGAGTACCAGGACACCAATTCGGTGCAGAACGCGCTGGCGGTGCTGCTCGCCGGCGGGCACCGCAACATTGTCGTGGTCGGCGACAGCGACCAGTCGGTCTACCGGTTCCGGGGAGCGGACATCAGCAACATCCTCGACTTCGAGCAGGCCTTCCCCGACGCCACCGCCATCGTCCTCGATCAGAACTTCCGGTCGACCCAGACCATCCTCGACGCGGCCAACGCGGTGATCACCAACAACGTCTCGCGCAAGCCGAAGACACTGTGGACGGAGACCGGCGACGGGAACAAGATCACCCGCTACCGGGCCGAGGACGAGTACGACGAGGCGGCCTGGGTGGCCCACGAGGTGACCCGCTTGCACGCCGATCACGGGCTCCGCTGGGGCGACGTGGCGGTCTTCTACCGCACCAACGCCCAGAGCCGGGCCCTCGAAGAGGCCATGGTCCGGGCCGAGGTCCCCTACAAGGTGGTCGGCGGCACCAAGTTCTACGATCGTCGGGAGGTCAAAGACGTCCTGGCCTATCTGCGGGTGCTGGTCAACCCCGATGACGAGGTCAGTTGGCGCCGGATCGTGAACGTGCCCAAACGGGGAGTCGGGGAGACCTCGGTGGCCAAGCTCGCCGGGTGGTCGGGACGGCACGGCGCCTCGTTCGGCGAGGCGGTGGCCCGGGCCGGCGAAGCCGGCATCTCGGGGAAGGCGGAGGGTGCCCTCGCCCATCTCGCGTCGCTCCTCGACGGCTTGCGCCGCCAGATGATCCTCCCGGAGCTGGTGGACGAGAACGGCGAGGCGGTTCCCCCGGAGGCCCTGTTGGACCTCTTCCCGGGCGACCGGCCGACGGCAGGCCTCACGATCGGCGCCACCGGAGGGCCCGGTCGGGCGGAATCGGCGACCGGCGATGCCGCCGACGCGCCCGCCCGTCCGACCCTCGGGCCCGGGGAGCTGGTTTCCGCGGTGGTGGAGCGTACCGGGTTCCGGAGCGAGCTCCTGTCCGAAGGGACCATCGAAGCCCTCGGCCGGGTCGAGAACGTCGACGAGCTGGTCGGGGTGGCGTCGGAGTACCGCACCCTGGCCGAGTTCCTCGAGGCGGCCTCGCTGGTGTCGGACGCCGACGAGCTCGAGGGCGACGGCACCAGGGTGTCGTTGATGACCATGCACATCGCCAAGGGCCTCGAATTCCCTGCGGTGTTCCTGGTAGGCATGGAAGACGGGGTCTTCCCCCACCTGCGCTCCCTCGGGGATCCCGTGGAGCTCGAGGAGGAGCGCCGCCTCTGCTACGTCGGGATCACCCGGGCGGAGCGGCGCCTCTACGTCTCCCACGCCTGGAGCCGCATGCTGTTCGGGAGCTCGAGCAGCAACATCCCCAGCCGGTTCCTCAACGAGATCCCCACCGAGCTGGTGCGGGACGTTGTCGGCGACGCCGGCGCCCGGCCGTTCGGCTCCCGGCGCCGGGGATGGGGCGCGCCCCTCGACGGGGAGCCGGGGTCCGACGATGACGGGGGCACGCCGGGCCGGAGCGTGTTCGGCCGGGGTGTGGCCGGGGAGTCGGGTGCGTTCGACGGCACCGGCCGACGGCGCCCCGCCCCGGCGTCGACCGGTGCGGAGGCCCTGGGCCTCGAGGCCGGGGACCGGGTCGTCCACGGCAAGTGGGGCGAGGGCACGGTGCTCGAGACCGGCGGGGACGGTGAGGACGCCGAGGCCGTCGTCGACTTCCCCACCGTCGGGCGCAAGAAACTGCTGTTGCGGATGGCCCCGCTCAAGCGGGCCTGAGTCCCCGGTCCCACCGCGCCGTACGGGTGCACGTTCCCGCCCACCCGGATGCGGGCCCCGAGTTCGAGGCTGGCCGAGAGGAAGGTCAAACCGGTTCCTGCCGCTCACCGTCATCAGCTCCGGTTTCGGGTTGCGTCCCCCTTTGGTGCCGATGTGAGTGGCTCCAGAACCGATGGCTGTGAGACGACGAACGTCCGGCTGAACGAGTCATTGGCGTAATTGCCCTCGACAGTGGTGTGGTTCGGGTTCACGACCGCCGTGACCGTCAAGGACTGTCCGCTCGATGCCCCCCCGATGACCTGGACGTGGAGGGGTACCGGTGTCGCGGCGCCCGGCGGGAACGTATCCGTGCACGATGCCGTGGCGGTGACGGGGACTGCAACAGCGCTGGCGAAATTCTGGGAAGTGGCGAGGGGCACACATTGGGCGTCAGTGTTGGATTGGGGCGAGGAGATCGCCTGGGGGGCCGTCAAAGTGGCTTCGAGCACCAAGTTGCCATGCGCCGGGCCCGGGTCGACGTTCTCCACGCTGAAACCGCAAGATTCGGACCCGGCGGCGCCCGTGCACGAAGGGACCACGACCAGGTCGGGTAGGGCCACAAGGGCGCGAGAGCAGGGAAGCCCAGAGGTCGTCGGCAGAGGACCCGCGTCCCGGATCACTCGGGTCCGGTGGCCCGCCACCGATCCTCGCCAAGCCAAAGAGGACAGACGGTGTCGGAGACAATCCGCCCGGGACCACCTCCGTGACCGGTGGCTCCGGGGGTCGGTGGGCGACGGCCTCGTTGCAGGCGCCTCGATCTTGCGGCCTGCCCGGCGTTCGGGCCCGTCCTCTGGGAGACTGTCCCCGGCCGGTCGGACCGCGGCCGGCCGACGCCCCCGGAGTCACCAGATCGTCAGTTCCCACCCGCCATACTGGTCCGAAGGCAGGGGACGGCCACTGGGGGTTGGAGGGACCGGCGGCGGTCGGGTCAGATGCCGACAACGCTCGATCAGCGCAGCAGAATGGGGTTTGGAATCGCCGTGGATGGCAACATCGCTTTCGATCAGGGAGGAGCGGGACCGGTCGTGTTGCCGGACGTCGAGCCCGACTTCGGCCAGGGAGGACCGGCGGCGGAGGGGTCGGCCCAGGCCCGGTCGGATGCCCGTATCCCCAGGGTCGTCTCCACGCCGGCCCGGCGGGGCGGGCCCGGGCCGACCCCTCCCGTCGAACCGCTCCGGCGCACCCGGCGGGAGCGCAGGGCCCGCCGCAAGGAGCGGATCAGACGTCGTCGGACGGTGTTCGGACGTCATCCGAAGTCGACGGTCGCCCTGGTGATCCTCCTGGCACTCACCCCGGTGTGGATCTCGGCCGGCTCGGCTGCCACCAACCAGGCCCTGGGCAACACGGTGGGGGCCCGCCTGTCCGAATGGGTGCGCGACCACGGTGGCGGCGGGGTCGTGACCTGGGCCGAGAACACCTGGTACCAGTGGCACGCACCGCCCAAGGGAGGGAAGCCGACGAAGGGCGCCATCCCCGCCCCGGTGAAGAGCACGGCCACCACGCAGCCCGCGGGGCCGGCCCACCTGCCGGTGCCCGCCGCCATCGTCCCGTTCGTGGCCACGCCCACCGCCGGCGAGGGCCAGTGGCACCCGATCGGCCGGAACGTCGACGGGGTGCCGGCCATGTACGCGGCCTACCTCCGGCCCAATGCCGTCAACACCAGCCTGGTCACCGGGGTGGCATGGATGGACACCACGCTGCTCAGTACCACCCTCTACGAGGGGTCGTCGATCCCCGGCAACGGCCAGGCCTGGGCCAACATGGCCCCTATCTCCGGGGCGGCCCTCGACACACTGGACGCGGCCTTCAACTCCGGCTTCCGCATGCAGGACTCCGAAGGCGGCTACTACGCAGACGGCGTCACGGCCGCCCCCCTGGTCGCCGGCCGGGCCTCCCTGGTCATCAACGCCAACGGGACGCCCGAGATCGGCTCCTGGGGG
>DATKRZ010000008.1:0-5425 GCA_035531955.1 Acidimicrobiales bacterium
TGCCCACCCAGATGGGTTACGACTCCGACCACCCCCGGGCCGAGGGCGAGGTGGGCAAGGTCGGAGTGGCCATCGACTCGCTGGACGACATGCGCTTCCTCCTGGCCGACATGCCCCTGGACCAAGTCACCACCTCGATGACCATCAACGCCACCGCCTCGATCCTGCTGCTCCTCTACCAACTGGTGGCGGAGGAGAACGGCATCGACCCGGCCCAGTTGGGCGGGACCATCCAGAACGACATCCTGAAGGAGTACGTGGCCCGGGGGACCTACATCTACCCCCCCCGGCCCTCCATGCGGATCATCACCGACATCTTCTCCTACTGCGCGGAGAACCTTCCGGCTTGGAACACCATCTCCATCTCCGGGTACCACATCCGCGAGGCCGGCTCCACCGCGGTGCAGGAGATCGCCTTCACCATCGCCAACGGGATCGCCTACGTGGAGGCCGCCCTGGCCGCCGGCCTCGACGTGGACGCCTTCGCCCCCCGGCTCAGCTTCTTCTGGAACGCCCACAACAACCTCTTCGAGGAGGTGGCCAAGTACCGTGCGGCCCGGCGGATGTGGGCCAAGCTCATGACCGAGCGCTTCGGGGCCAAGGACAAGAGATCGACCCTGCTCCGCTTCCACACCCAGACCGGCGGTTCCACGCTGACCGCCCAGCAGCCCGAGAACAACATCGTACGGGTGACGGTGCAGGCACTGGCCGCGGCGCTCGGAGGCACGCAGAGCCTCCACACCAACGGCTTCGACGAGGCCCTCGGGCTCCCCACCCAGCGCGCCGCCAAGATCGCCCTGCGGACCCAGCAGATCGTCGGCTACGAGTCCGGCATCGCCGACACGGTGGACCCGCTGGCCGGCTCGTGGTTCGTGGAAGCCCTCACCGATGAAGTCGAAAAGGGGGCATGGGAGTACCTCGAACGGATCGACGCCATGGGCGGTGCGGTGGACGCCATCGAGGCCCAGTACATGCAACAGGAGATCGAGCAGGCCGCCTACGCCTATGCCAAGGCGATCGACGCCGGCGAGAAGATCGTGGTCGGGGTGAACAAGTTCGTGGACGAGGAGCTGGAGCCGTCGGAGGTCTTCCCCATCGACGTCGATCTGCAGCGATCCCAGGTGGCCCGCGTGAAGCGGGTGAAGGCGGAGCGGGACCAGTCAGCCGTGGAAGCGGCCCTCTCCGATGTGGAGGCCGCGGCACGGGGGACGCAAAACCTGCTCGTCCCCATGAAGACCGCCCTGGCCAGGATGGCGACGCTCGGTGAGGTGTCGGACGTGCTGCGAGGGGTGTTCGGGGAGTTCCACCCGAATCACTGACGGGCCAGAAGCCGTTCGCGCATCGGTCCCGTCCGGGCGGCATCGATCGCCGTCCAGGCCATGGCCAGGGCACCGTCCCGCACCGCGCCGTCGGCCGACGGGGTGATGCAGGCGGCCGCGAACTCGGGCTGGTGGTTGACCGATCCTGCCGCGTCGATGCCCAGCAGCGGATGGATGGTCGGCACCGCCAGCGACACGTTGGCCATGTCGGTGGACAGCGTTGGCCGCGGGGCCTCCTCGTCGTCCAGGGAGAAGGAACGGCCGAGTGCTTCGGCGTTCGCCCGGTAGAGGGCCAACAGGTCGTGGTCGCTCTCCATGTGGGAGTAGACCGGCGCCAGGGACTCGAAGCGCACCGACGTCCCGGTGGCCAGCGCCCCGGCCTCGAAACAGCTCACCACCCTGGGCTCGAGCACCCCGAGCCCGGCCAGGGAGGCAGACCGGCACATGAACCTGCCGGTGACCGAGTCGGGAATGACGTTGGCCGCCCGGCCGCCGTCGGTGACGATCCCGTGGACCTGATCGTGGGGACGGAGCTGCTGGCGGAGCAGGCCGATGGCCACCTGCGAGACGACCATCGCATCGCCGGCGTTGACCCCCTCCCACGGCGCGGCCGAGGCGTGGGCGCCCTTGCCGCTGAAGGTGACATCGAAGTGGGACACGGCCAGACAGGTGGCCTCCAGCCTGTCGGTCGGCCACGGGTGGATCATCATTGCCGCATGGACGTCCTCGAACACCCCGTGACCAAGCATGGTCACCTTGCCGCCGCCCCCCTCTTCGGCGGGTGTCCCGAGGACCCGGACGGTGATGCCCAGATCGTCGGCCAGCGGGGCCAGGCCCAGCCCAGCCCCGGCCGCCGAGGCGGCGATGATGTTGTGCCCACAGGCGTGGCCCACACCGGGGAGCGCGTCGTACTCCGCACACACCGCCAGCACCAGCGGTCCCGAGCCCAACTCGGCGCTGAACGCCGTGGGCATGCCGGCAACGCCCCGGGTCACGGTGTAGCCGCCATCGGCGAGGGTCTCCGCGGTCCAGGCGCTGGCCCGCTCCTCCTCGAACGCGGTCTCCGGGTGTTCGTGGATCGTGTGGCTGAGCCGGATCAACCCGGCCAGGACGCGGTCGATGGCGTCGCGGGCTGCCTCCTTCGGTTCCGGGTCCTCTCCCACGGGCGTCCACGACCCTTCGTTCTGCGATGGCGGCGATGGCTGACTGTTCGACGGCGGTGCTGAACCCACTACTCGATCACGGCGATGACGTCGCCGGGTCCGACCGACTCCCCGGCCTTGACCCTGACTTCGCTGACGGTACCGGCCTTCTCGGAGTTGACGTTGTTCTCCATCTTCATGGCCTCGAGGACACAGATCGTCTGGCCGACTTCGACCGCATCCCCCTTGGCGACCAGCACTTTGACGATGGTTCCTTGCATGGGTACGGCCACCGTCCCGGATCCGGCACCCGACGCCGTGGACTTCGGACGCTTGGGACCGGCTCCCCGGACCGGACCGGCTCCACCCCCGGCCACCGCCGGGTCACCGCGGTCGGGAACCCAGAGCTTGACCTGGTATCGCCGCCCGTCCACCTCGGCGGTGACTTCCCGCAGCACGCGGGCCTCCGGCGTGTCTCCGTCCGCAGCAGGTGCAGGAGGTGCAGGTGGTGCCGCGCCCGGCGACGTCACGCCGCTCAGGTCGAGGGTCTGCTCCACCCAATTGGTGGAGTGTTCCCCCGAGACGAAATCCGGGTGGGAGAGGATGACAACGTCGGCCGGAAGGGTGGTGGCCACCCCCTCGATCACCGTCTCGTCGATGGCCCGGAGCATCCGGCGCCGCGCCGCCTCGCGGTCCTGGCCCCACACCACCAGCTTGGCCACCAGGTTGTCGTAGTACTGGCTGACCGTGTCCCCTGACTCGTAGCCGGCATCGAGGCGGACCCCCGGCCCGCCGGGCGCGGTGAATCGGGAGATGGTCCCGGGTGACGGCGTGAAGGCGCCACCGTCCGGGTTCTCCGCGTTGATCCTCACCTCGATGGCGTGCCCCTGGCGGCGCACATCGTCCTGACCGAAGGCCAGCGGCTCGCCCGACGCCACCCGCAGCTGCCATTCGACCAGGTCGAGGCCGGTAACCAGCTCCGTGACGGGATGCTCCACCTGCAGGCGGGTGTTCATCTCGAGGAAGTAGAACTCGCCCTCCTGGTAGAGGAACTCGACCGTTCCGGCGTTCACGTACCCGCAGGCCTCGGCCACCCGGACCGAGGCTTCTCCCATGGCCCTGCGCACCCCCTCGGGGAAGTTGGGGGCCGGGCACTCCTCCACCAGTTTCTGGTGGCGTCGCTGGGCCGAGCAGTCGCGCTCGCCGAGCCACAGGGTGGTGCCGTGGGCGTCGGCGATGATCTGCATCTCGACGTGGCGGGGCCACGCCAGGTAGCGCTCGACATAGCACTCGTCCCGGCCGAAGTAGGCCAGCGACTCCCGCATGGCCGACTCCAGAGACGCTGGCGCCGCGTCGGGTCCCCCGACCACCTTCATGCCCCGGCCGCCTCCGCCATAGGCCGCCTTGATGGCCACCGGCCAGCCGAATTCGTCGCCGAAGGCGACCACCTCGCCCGCCGATGTGATGACTTCGGACCGGCCCGGCACGCCGGAGACGCCGGCCCTTTCGGCGGCATGGCGCGAGCTGATCTTGTCCCCCATGACCTCGATCGCCTCGGGTGGGGGGCCGACGAAGACCACGCCACGCCCGGTGACGGCCCGGGCGAAGTCGGTGTTCTCCGAGAAGAAGCCGTACCCCGGATGGACCGCGTCAGCACCACAGCGGTCGACGATGGCGAGGATCGCCTCGGTATTCAGGTAGCTGTCCGCCGCCGTCTGGCCTCCCAGGGCGTACGCCTCATCGGCCAGGCGCACATGGAGTGCGTTCCGGTCGAGCTCGGAGTACACGGCGACCGACGTCACCCCGAGCTCGCGGCAGGTCCGGATGACCCGCACCGCGATCTCTCCCCGGTTGGCGATGAGAACCTTCTTCAGCACGCTGCGCCTTTCGAATCGGAATGGACGGGCAGTGGTCTCCCTGTCTGGAGGCGCTACAACACTGTCACGGCCCGTAGGGTATGTGCCATGCCGGGCACCAGGTTCAACGACATCCGGCACTTCGACACGGTGGACTCGACCAACCGCTACCTGCTCGATGAGGCACGGTCCGGGGCCCCCGACGGTGTCGTGGCCGTGGCCGAGCACCAATCGGCCGGCCGGGGCCGCCTGGGCCGCCGCTGGGAGGCCCCGGCCGGTGCGAACCTGTTGATGTCGGTGCTGCTGCGCCCGGGCCTCCCAGCCGACCACAGGCACCTGGCCGCCGCGGTGGTGGCACTGGCCGGCGCCGACGCCGTGATGACGGTCACCGGCCTGGAGCCGGGGGTCAAGTGGCCCAACGACCTGCTCGCCCCGGACGGCCGGAAGCTGGCCGGCGTGCTGGCCGAGGCGGACGCCGGCGCGGCGGCGCACCTCCCACCGCCCCCCTTCGCCGGCAGCTCCGGCGGCTCCGGCGGCTCCGGCGGCTCCGGCGGCCCCGGCCCCCCGATCGTGGTGGGCATCGGGATGAACGTGAACTGGCCGGCCGCCGACGCCGACCTGCCCGCCGGCCTGGTCGGTTCGGCCACCTCGCTGCAACAGCAGGTCGGGCGTCCGGTTGATCGCTCCGAGGTCCTCGAGTCGCTGCTCCGAGCCCTGGAGCCGAGGGTTGCGGACCTGGCCACCGAGTCCGGCCGGATCGGCCAAGCCGGTGACTTCCGGGCCCGCTGCTGCACCATCGGGGCCCGGGTCAGGGTCGAGCTGGCTGATGACTGCTTCGAGGGCACGGCCACCGACCTGACCTCCGAGGGCCACCTCGTGGTCGAGGTCGACGGCGTCGCTCGCCGCGTGGTCGCCGGAGACGTCGTCCACGTTCGATCCGCCGGTGAGCCCGGCGCCTCCGGCGGTAGGGTCGCCCCCGAGTAACATTCCCCGATCATGCGACTGCTCATCACCGGCGGTGCCGGCTTCATCGGGTCGAATTTCGTGCGGTACTGGGTGCAGCGGCACCCCGACGATGCCGTCGTGGCGCTCGACGTGCTCACCTACG
>DATKRZ010000009.1:0-8266 GCA_035531955.1 Acidimicrobiales bacterium
GACCCGGTCGGGGGGCTCGAAGACCGCCCGCTCGATGTCGGCCCGGTCCAGCCAGGGAACCAATGACCCGGGGGTGACGGCGATGCCCTGTTCGAGCTCGCAGACCCGCCCACACAGGGTGGGGAAGTCGACCAGCACGGAGAACAGCGGTCTCGGACGGATGCCGTCGGGCGGGGCGGTCCTCGAGCGGGTGGCCATCTCCACCAGGGCGTCGCACCGGCGCTGGCTCGGGGTCCGGGCCAGATCGGACACGGTGGGGTCGAAGCCGAGTCTTTCCCTCGCCTCTCTCCAGTCCTCCTCGAACAGCTCGGCCTCCAGGCGATCAAGTTCGCCCGAGACGATCGCCCCGGAGATGGGGTCCAAGGTCATCTTCCCGAGGTACATGTCGCCGACCGGCCCGAGATAGACGTCCCGGCGGTTCTTCCGCTCCTCGGCCGACTCCTCGGTGCCGTCGGGGTCGGCCAGCTGTTCCCAGTAGTCGACCGCCCGGGCGAAGTCCTCGAACCGCAGGGTCCGGGCCTGGCCGACCAGCATCTCCTCGTCGCGTTCGAAGATGCACTGGGTCCGGGGGTTGCGGGCCGGGTTGCCTACTTTGTCGAGGTGGGCGGCACCGATGTCCCCCTCCCTCCAGGCGTCGGCGAACTCGTGCAGCAGATCGAGAGTCCGGGCCCGCTTCACCATCCGTCCGGCTTCGGCCCTCGGCAGGTTGCCCGTCTTGGCCATCCAGCCGGCCGCCGACCGGGCCCCGTCGAGGGCCCAGGCTCCCCACTTGTCGAACTCTCCCACCGAGGCGGTGACATAGGCGTCGATCTGGCTGCGCAGGCGCAGCAGGGTCGCGATCGACTCTGGGTCGGAGCGCGGCCCGTCTTCAATCAACTCCTTCACATCCTCGCTCAGAACATCGAGCTTCATGCCGCCCATTCCAACAGGGGGGTGTGACATCGAAAGGCCGTATTTCCCCTGGTACCTGGCACAAAACCTTGCACGGAACCTTGCACGAAACCTTGCAGAGCGAGGCGTAAGGAAAAGAATCTGGAAAGACGTATCGAGCGCGGCTCAAACGTCCGCGAATCCGAGCCGCTCGGCAGCAGATGCGGTAGGGGAACCGTGTCCCTCGGACCCGGCTCCGGCGGTCACCCCGGTGGGTTCCAGGCCAACCTCGGAGGCCTAGTTGTGGCGAACCTCGTCGAACGGCTTGTCGCGGTCGGCGGCATACTCCCTCGGCATCCCCAGCACCCGCTCGCTGATGATGTTGCGCTGCATCTCGGTGCTGCCCCCGCCCAGGCTCAAACCCTGACGGTTGAGATACTCCACTCCCCAGTTCTCGGGGTCGTCCTCGAGCCAGGCGCTGGCCCGGGGGCCGATGATCTCGAGGCCGATGTCGAAGTGACGCTCGCCATTGGTGCCGGCGAACAGACGGGTCAACGCCCCGGCCGGGGCCGGAAACGCGCCGGTGCGGATGCCGGTGGCCATCCGGTCGACCAGCTGGCCCTGCACCCGGTCGTTGACCCGGGCCTCGGCCACCAGTTGGCGGATCCGGGGATCGTCGGCCTGCCCGGTGGCCCGGGCCAGCTCCAACAGGTCGTTCCGCTGGCCCCCCTGTCCCCCGCCGGCGTTGGGCCGCCCGCTGGCGAACGGGGACCCACCCCCCACCGCGTTGCGCTCGTGGTAGAGGAGCCGGGACGCCACCGTCCAGCCGTCGTTGACCTCGCCGACCACGTCGGCAACGGGAACCGGGACATCGTCGAAGAACTCCTGGCAGAACTCGGCGGTGTCGTTCACCATCCTGATCTGCTGCACCTCGACCCCCGGCTGATGGATCTTGAGGATGAACATGGTCAGGCCCCGGTGCTTGGGGACCTTCCAGTCGGTGCGGGCCAGGCACAACGAGTAGTCGGACCGGAACGCCCCCGAGCTCCAGATCTTGGAGCCGTTGAGAATGAAGACATCACCGTCCCGGGTGGCCCGGGTGACCAACCCGGCCAGATCCGAACCGCCGCTCGGCTCGGAGAGGAACTGCACCCACATCTCGTCGCCCCGGAGTATGGCCGGGATGTGCCGGAGCTTCTGCTCCTCGGTGCCGAAGTCGAGCAGGGTCGGGGCCAGGATGGTGAAGGTGGGGACGTTGAACACCGTCGGCATCCGGTACGGCAGGGACTCGTGGGTGAACGCCTGCTGGTGGGCCAGGGACAGACCCTTCCCGCCGTACGCCACCGGGAAGCAGATGCCGGCAAATCCGCCGTCGAACAACATCCGCTGGAGCCGGCGGGCCTCCTGGCCCGAATCGTCCTCCCGGGCCAGTTGATGATTGGTCATCCCGTGGGGCAGGAGCGGCAGGTTGTCGGCCAGCCACGCCCGGGCCCGGATACGGAACGACTCGACGGACTCGTCGTCGTCGGTGCCGGCCTCGGCGATGCCGTCGGTGTCGGTGGTGCTCATCGTTCCTCCCCTACATCCCCATGGCCACGGCCACCCGCTCCCGGTGGTCGGCCGGGGTCCCGAGCTGGGTACTGTCGGTCACCACCCGGCGGAGGTACAGGTGGAGATCGTGGTCCCAGGTCACCCCGATACCGCCGTGGAGTTGCACGCAGTCCTGCAGGATGGCCGGTCCCCGCTCGCCGACATAGGACTTGGCCACGCTGACCAGCTCGGAAGCCGACGCCGATTCGGAGTCCACCGCCCGGGCGGCGGCGGTGGCGGTCGCCTGTGAGGCCTCGAGCCAGGTCTTCATGTCCGCGAACCGGTGCTTCAGCGCCTGATACGACGCCAGCGGCCGGCCGAAGGAGTACCGGTCGAAGGCGTACTGAACGGTGAACTCGAAGGCCCGATCCAGCGCCCCGACCATCTCCGCCACCTGGAGCACCACCGCGATCTGCAGCTGCCGCTCCACGTCGCCGGCGGCACCCCCGGCTGCCCCGAGTACCGCGTCCGGGCCGACGGCCACCTGATCGAACCGCACCTGGGCGAAGCGCCGGACCAGATCGAGCCCGTGGGCGGGGACCACGGTCACCCCGGGGGCATCGGCCGCCACCAGGAGCTGGGTGACACTGTCCCCGTCGCCGAGGGTGACCAGCAGGTGATCGGCCTGGCCGGCCGCCTCCACCGGTCCGGTGGATCCATCGAGTACGTACCCGTCGCCCTGGCCCACCGCCTCCACCCGTCCACCCGCGGTCCCGATGCCGGCCACCGCGGTCCCGAGGCACCAGGCGCCGACCGTGTCGCCGTTGACCAGATCGGGAAGCAGCTGCCGGCGCTGATCCGGCCTACCCGAGCGGGCGATGGCCGCGGCCACCACGTTGGTGGGGACCAGCGGTCCGGGCGAGACCAGCCGACCCATCTCCTCGGCCACCAACACCAGGTCGAGCAGGCCATGGCCGGAGACGGACCCTCCCCCGTCGTCTTCGGCCACCAGCATCGAGACCCAGCCCAGTTCGGCCCCCCGCTTCCACCACTTCCGGTCGAAGCCGGCGGGTTCGGTGTCGGCCAGCGCGCGCACCGTCTCCAGCGGCGAGGTGGTCTCGAGGAACTTCCTGGTGGTCTCCCGAAACAGCTGTTGGTCGTCGGTCAACCGCAGGTCCACCCGCGGCCTACCTTCCCGAAGTCGACGCCGGGAACACCAGGTCGAGCTCGTCGATCTGGCGCAGCCCGGCCATGTAGGCCAGCTCGGCGCCGGGGGCCAGCGAGTAGTCGGGAATCCGCTCATGCCATTCCCGTAGGGTGATCCGCAGTTCCAAGCGGGCCAGATGGGACCCGAGGCACCGGTGGATGCCACCCCCGAAAGCCAGGTGCTTGTTCGGGTTCCGGGTGAGGTCGACGGTGCCGGCATCGGGGAGGCCCTCGTCATCGGTATTGGCCGCACCGATGCTCACTCCGATGTTGTCACCCTTCTTGATCGGACAGCCGCCCAGGTCGATGTCCTTGGTGGCCAGGCGGGGCACCGCCGTCACCGGCGTCTCCCACCGGAGGAGCTCTTCGACCGCGGAGGGGATGATCGAGGGATCGTTGACGATGCGCTGGCGCTGGTCGGGGTGCTGGGCCAGATAGGCGAAGAAGCACTCGAGGCTGTCGGTCACGGTGTCGAGGCCGGCCAGGATGAACAGGAAGCAGATCCCGACGATCTCGTCCATGGTCAGCCGTTGGCCGTCGATCTCGGCCCCGAGGAACAAGGTGAGGATGTCGTCGTGGTCCCCCTTGTTCTTCTTGCGGTCGTTCACCGCGTCGGTGAAATACGCCTCGATCTGCTGGGCGGCCACCTTCTGATTGGCCACGATCTCGTCCAGACCGTCACCCGCCGGCCGCAGGATCCCGTCCTTCATGCTGAGGAACAGATCGAGTTGCGACAACGGCAGTCCGACCAGGGCCAGGAACACCGAGGAGGGAAGGGGCACGGCCAGCTCCGAGGCAAAGTCGCACCGGCCGCGTTCGATGAACGTATCGATGCGTTCGTTGACCAAACGGGCGATCTCCGGCTCGAGGGCGTTCATCTGGCGCGGCGCGAAGATCGGGTCGAGCAGCCGGCGGTAGTTCCGGTGCTCGGGCGGATCGACCTGCAGCGGGATCAGCGGCACCGACTGGCCGAGGTCGACCGATCCCATGCCGGAGGAAAAGTCTTCGGGGTGCTGGAGGGCATAGTCAGCCGCGGCCCGCCGCACGATCTGGGGACCGAAGGTACCCGGCACCACCGCGCCGGTCTCCCGGGCCAGCCGGTAGAAGGGTTGCGGATCGGCGCTGACGGCCGGATCCATGAACCCCATCGGGTCGTAGGCCGTCGTCTCTTCCGTTTGCGACATCTGTGTTTCCTCCTTCGGCACCTCTGCACCCTGCCGGCCCGGCCGATGCTGAAGTGAGAACCAGCTTTTCAGGAACTGTAGCCCGTCGGCGCCGGTCACCACCTGGTCGGCGGTCCGATCAGGGGAGGTGGCGGAAATCCGCTGGACGGCGATCCTTGAAGGCGGCCATGCCTTCGGCCATCTCCGGGGAGGTCGCGGCCAGGGCCTGAAAGTGCGCCTCTCGGTCGAGCAGGCCGGGCAGGTCGCTCTCGAAGGTGCGGTTGAGAAGTTGTTTGGACAGGCCCAGCGACCGGGTGGGCCCGGCGGCCAGCTTGGCGGCCAACGCGGATGCTTCGCCGGCCAGCTCGTCGGCCGAGGAGACGCAGCGGTAGGCGAGGCCGTCGTCGACCGCTTCGGCGCCGCGGGCTCCCTCTCCCAACATGACCATGGCCTTGGCCCGGGGCAGACCGACCAGCCGGGGCAACAGATAGGCGCCCCCGGCGTCGACCACGAGTCCCCACTTGGCGAACGACCAGATGAACCGGGTCTCCTCGCACACCAGGACGAAGTCACAGGCCAGGGCCAGATGCGCCCCGGGACCGACCGCAGTCCCGTTGACGGCGGCCACCGTCGGCTTGTCGAGCTCCCACAGTTCGCGAATGAACGCCTGGACCCCGCGCCGTAACGCCTCACTGGTGGTCCGGGGGTCGAACCCGGCACCCCCGGCATTGGACACCGTGGACGCCCGCAGGTCCATACCGGCGCAGAAGGAGTCGCCGACCCCGGTGATCAACAGCGCCCTGACCGCCGGATCGGCACGGACCTCCCGAACCCGCTCCACGATCTCGTCCCGCATCTCCACGGTCAGTGCGTTCTTGGCATCGGGCCGGTCGAGGACCAGGCGGGCGACGCTGTCCTCTCCGACCGAGTAGCGGATCATCGGCCCACCGTAGGACACCGACGGGATCCGGACCATCCCCGGGCGCGGCTATGGCCGGTTGATCTCGTCGACCAGATTCCAGGCCAAGGCGGTCTCGGCGTCGATATCCCGCCCGGTGAGCGCCATCCACGCCGTCCGCTGCCGCCCGATCCGCCGGGGCAGGGTGGCGGTCCCGCCGGCCCCGGGGATGAGGCCCATCGCCACTTCGGGCAACTGGATGCGGGTGTCGGGCTCGGCGATCACCCGCCCAGCGGCGGCGGGGAGCTCGATGCCGGCGCCGATGCAGGCACCATGGAGGTGGGCGGCGACCCGGTCGCCGACCGTCCCCAGCAACCGGGCCGCGCTCCGGGCGGTCCGGATGAGGTGCGAGGTCGCCGGGTCGGTGGCGGTGCCGAACTCATTCAGGTCTCCGCCGCTGCAGAAGTCGGGGCCGGATCCCATGAGATCGACCCCGATGATCGACGGGTCGGCCCCCACCATCCGCAACGCCTCGCACAGCTCGTCGCGCATGGCCGCGTCGTAGGCGTTCCGGACCCGGGGCCGGTTGAGGGTGATCGACAGCCGATCATCGAGGCGGTCGACGATGACCGTGGCTCCGACGTCGGGGCGTGCCGAAGTCGCCGGCCGACTGTTCAACCACCGGCGGAACTCGGAGCCACCCTGCAACGTCGAGTAGGCCAGTGACTCGATCACCAGATCGTGGTCGATGGAATCGGGGCGGCCGGACCGCAGCACCTGGGCCAGCAAGACCGATACCCGAGGGGATGCGCTCACCGCCGCCACCACCTGTTCCACTCCGGCGTCGAGGTCGGTGACCGACACCCAGGGGGCGGTCGGATCGGTCGCCCCGGTCAAGGCCACGTCGACGCCGTCGAGCGGTCCGTCCACCGCGCCGGTGCGGCTGGCCCCGACGATGACGCCGGGAAGCAGGGGGTGCCGGTCGATCCCGTCGAGCTCACCCGGGGTGTCGAGATCGACCACCAGCAGCGGCCGTTCGACCAGGGCCCCGAGCACCTCGGTGAAACCATCCCGTGCCGCTCGCAACAGATCGTTCAACGTGGCGATATCGAACATGGCTGCATGTGTGTCCGCCATCAGATGCGACCCTAACGTGTGGATATGCCGAGCGATGAGGGACTGGCCACCGCGCCGGTGAGGGATCGCCAGCCGGCTCCCTGGACCGACCGTCACCAGCTGGTCCCCTCCGCGCTCGCCGCCCTCCGACTCGACGCATTGGCGGAGGACATCAACGAACATCTGCGCGGACATCGCGCATCCACCCGCATCGTGTGGGAGTCGATGGTCGCGGTGCGGGCCACCCTGCTCGACCTGCGGCCGCCGGGTCGTACCTCAGCCAACGGAAGTTGCCGGTTGTGCCGCACCCTCGACGGCTGGGTGGCGGTCAACCTGGCCCGGCCCGTCGACGCCGACCTCTTCGGGGCACTGATCGGGCAATCGATGCGCGTCGATCCCTGGCCGGAGGTGGAGCGGTACGCGTCCACCTGCACGACGTCGACGTTGGTGGCTGATGCTCGGCTGCTCGGTCTCCCGGTGAGCCCGTTGGCCGGCCCGCGGTCCCCGACCCGACCCTGCGAGATCGACCAACGGTGGCCCCCGGGTCCGCAGAGAAAGCTGTCGGAGATGCGGGTGGTCGATCTCTCGGCGATGTGGGCCGGGCCCCTTGCGGCCAAGATCCTGGCTTCGGCCGGGGCCGAGGTGGTGAAGGTCGAGAGCCGCGCCCGCCCCGACGGGGCCCGAGCCGTCCCGGCGTTCTACCGGTGGCTGCATCCCGACGATCAGTGCACCGAGGTCCTCGACTTCGCGGATCCGGCCGGACGCCAACGGCTCCGGTCACTGCTCGAAAGCGCCGACGTGGTCATCGAGGCCTCCCGGCCGCGGGCCCTCGAACAGCTGGGGGTCGATGCCGATGCGGTGGCACCCCGGGCCGGGCGCATCTGGCTGAGCATCACCGGGTACGGCCGACGGGAACCGGGTCGTGACTGGGTGGCGTTCGGCGACGATGCCGCGGTGGCCGGTGGGCTGGTGGGACGGGACCCGGCCGGGGATCCGGTCTTCGTCGGAGACGCCATCGCCGATCCGGTGTCCGGGCTCTTCGGCGCGCTGGCGGTGCTCGACGCGGCGGGCTCCGGCGGGGGGCAGCTCATCGACCTGGCCATGTCCAGGTGCGCCGGGGCGCTCGCCGCCCCCGGCTGATGACGCTCCTCATCCGTCGAGCCGAGATCCCCGGGGTCGGAGCGTCCGATCTCCGTCTCGATGCCGGCACCATCGTCGAGATGGCCCCCGGGCTCGACACCCGAGGAACCGACGAGGTCATCGAGGCCCGGGGCGGGGCGGTGATCCCCGGGTTGCACGATCACCACCTCCACCTGCGGGCACTGGCCGCGGCCGCCGACTCGGTTCCGGCCGGACCTCCGGACACCACCTCCCCCGAGCAGCTGGCCCGACGGCTGGTGTCGGCGGCCGCCCCCCTGGCGCCCCACGAGTGGGTGCGGGCCGTCGGGTACCACCGGTCGGTGGCCGGAGATCTCGACCGCTG
>DATKRZ010000010.1:0-10841 GCA_035531955.1 Acidimicrobiales bacterium
GTGTCCATCCTGGAGGACACCCGGCAGCGGCGGGGCCGCTTCGTCGTGGTGTCGGAGGTCCACGAGGGGCCGTCGGGCCTGCCGGCGGCCTCGATCGTCCTGGCCGACGGGGACCGGGTCGTCATGGGCCCCGAGCCGATCACCATCGGCAGGCTCCCCGAGAGCTCGGTGGTGGTCAACGACCCGAACGCCAGCCGCCGGCACGCCGAGATCCGGCGAGTGGGGAATGACGTGGTCGTGGTCGACCTGGGCTCGACCAACGGCACCCGGGTGAACGGGGCAACAGTACGGGATCGGAAATTGGCCGACGGAGATGAGATTGTCATCGGAACCACCGTCCTCCGGTTCGAAGCCTCGTGACGGCCGGCGTCTGAGCGCGCATGCATCTGCTGCTGGTCTCGCTTCCCGCGCCCACAGACAACACGCCGGTATTCCGCACGCTGGAGTACGGCGTGATCATCCTCATGTGGCTCTTCTTCATGTGGGTGGTCAGAGCGGTCTGGGTGGAGGTCCGCCCGCTGAAGCGTCGTCGTCGCCGAAAGGACGCCGACGCCGACCCGGTCGTCGGGGGGAAGGGGCGCAAGGGAAGGCAGCTGCGTTTGCACGTGATCCGTCCGGAGGACCAGGCCGGCCGGACCTACGACATCGGCGACGAGATCACCGTCGGGCGCGCCGCCGGGTGCGGCGTGCCCATCGACTACGACAGCTACTCCTCGAACCTGCACGCCCGGCTGTTCCGGCTCGACGGGGACATCTGGGCGGAAGACCTCGGCTCCACCAACGGCACCTGGGTCAACACCGTGCGCATCAACGAGCGCACCCGGCTCGAGAAGGGCGACCTGCTCCAGGTCGGGGGCACCGTATTCGAAGTCGGAAAATGAGATGACCATCCTCCGCTCAGGATCGGCGACCGACACCGGCCTGGTCCGTTCCGTCAATCAGGACCTGGCCGTCGAGACCACCACGTTGTTCGCCGTGGCCGACGGCATGGGTGGCCACGCCGGCGGCGAGGTGGCTTCCCGTCTGGCTGTCGATGCCCTGTTGGCGGCTTTCGGAAGGCAGCCCACCGGTGCGGGTCTCTCCGAGGCGGTCACGGAGGCCAATGCGGTGGTCTGGCAGCACAGCCTCGAAAACCCCGAACTGCGGGGGATGGGCACGACGCTCACCGCCGTCGCCCTGGTGAACGAGGGTGGTCGGGACGTGTTGGCCCTGGTCAACGTGGGCGACTCCCGCTCCTATCGGTTCCACGACGGCGCCATCTCCCAGATCACCACCGACCACAGCCTGGCCGAGGAGATGGTCCGGACCGGCGAGCTGACCTCGCACGAGGCCGCCGTACACCCCCACCGCCACATCCTCACCCGCGCCCTCGGCGTGGCCACCGACGTGGCCGTCGACCTATGGCGCATCCAGCCGGTTCGCGGCGACCGCTATCTGCTGTGCAGCGACGGCCTGACCAACGAGCTCGAGCCCGATCAGATCAGCGAGGTGCTGTCCTCGGTGGCCGATCCGAACCAGGCCGCCGAACTTCTGGTCCAGGCGGCCCGTACCCACGGCGGCAGCGACAACATCACCGTCGTGGTGGTCGACGTGGTGGTCGGAGAGGATGACAACGGCGCCCTCCCCGCCGTGGCCGCGGTGGCCCCGGACTTCGGAAGCCCCCTGCCGCCGGAGGACGGGCGCTCGGACGGCGCCGCCGTCCCGTACCCGGTGTCGGTGGCCGACGAGGCCCCACCCAGCCGACGGGAGCGCCGACGGGTCAAGCGGCGCGAGCGCCGAATGGCGCGCGGACGGCGGCTGATCACCGTCCGGACCCTGCTGTTCGTCATCCTGTTTGCCGCGGTGATCGCGGGGGCATTCGCCGCCATCCGCTGGTACGACACCAACTCCTACTTCGTGCGGGTCACCGACAACGAGCTCATCGTCTACCAGGGCAGGATCGGCGGGCTTCTCTGGTACCACCCCCAAAAGGTGGAGTCCACCGGCGTCACGACGGCTGATGTCCCATCCGCCTATCTGCCGGCGCTCCGCGCCGGGGTCGAGGAGTCTTCGGTGGCCAGTGCCCGGGCCTATGTGCACAACCTGGTCTGCCAGCAGAACACCACGAGTCCCTCCTGTGGGGCGCCACCACCGACTCCGGCCGCCCCGTCGACGACCACGACGAAGGGGGTCTGATGGAAAGGCGGATCAGAAGGCTCGGCGTGTTCATGCTGCTCTGCTTCGTGGCCCTGTTCCTCCAATTGAACAACATCCAGGTCCTCAGAGCCACCTCGCTGGCCGACAGCCCCAACAACCCGCACATCCTGGCCGTGCAGCGCAGCCAGCCCCGGGGCGACATCCTCTCGGCCGATGGAGTCAACCTGGCCACCTCGGTGCCCACCAAGACCGGGTACTACGAGTACCAGCGCGTCTACAACCCCAACACGGCCGTACCCTTCTCCCAGATCGTCGGCTATGACACCATCTTCGGGACCCGGACCGGTGTCGAGGCCGAGTACAACAGCTTCCTCCAGTCCCACACCCGCCCGGCCAAGACCCTGCGGGACCTCCTGGTGAACCGCACCACCACCGACAATGTCATCTTGACCATCAATACCCAGCTGCAGAACCAGGTGGCCGGCGCCGTCGATGCCACCGACCCCAGCGGGAGCCCCTCCCAGGCCGGAGGAGCCGTGGTCATCAATGTCAAGTCCGGGTCCGTCGAGGCCATGTACTCCAATCCCACCTTCGACCCCAGACCACTGGTGTCCCAGAATTCCGAGGAGGTGATCCGCTACTACAACGCCCTCACGCCCAACAGTCCCCAGAGCCCGCTGGTTTCCCGGACCTTCCAGTACGGCTTCCTGCCAGGGTCCACCTTCAAGACGGTGACCTCCTCCGCCGTCTACGACCACCAGCCGGCCCTGGCCAAGAAGGATTTTCCCGTCGCGACCTGTATCCCGCTGCCCCAGTCGAACATCCCGCTGTGCAACTACGGCCGCACCGGCCCGACCGGCCCGGAGGCATGCGGCGGGACCCTGCAGGTGACCCTGCCCCAGTCGTGCGACACCGCCTTCGCCCAGTTGGGGATGCTGCTCGGGGCCACCAACCTGAACAGCGAGGCCCAGGCCTTCGGGTTCAACCAGCGCATCCCCCTCGACCTGCCCGGTGTCAACCCGTCGAACTTCCCGACCGTCGCCCAGCTGGCCAACAACGCGCCCATGCAGGCCTACTCGGCATTCGGGCAGCAGAACGTCACCGCCACCGCACTGCAGATGGCGCTGGTGGCCGCGGGGATCGGCAACCAGGGCGTCATCATGACCCCCCACGTGATGGCCCAGATCCGTGACTCGCAGGGCAACCTGGTCGAGTCCTACTCGCCGAAGCCTTGGCTGACCGCCACCACCCCGATCACCGCGTCGGCGGTCACCTCCCTGATGCAGGGCGTGGTGACCCGGGGCACGGCCGCCCAGGTCGGCTTCCCGGCCGCTTGGAACGTGGCGGCCAAGACGGGCACGGCCGAGACCGGCCCCAACGCCACCCTGACCAACGATTGGATGATCGCCTTCGCCCCGGCCAACAACCCCAGGGTGGCGGTGGCGGTGGTGGTGCCCAACCAGCCCGGCAACGACACGGGGGCCTCGGTCTCGGGGCCGCCGATGAAGACCATCCTCGGTGATGCGCTGGCGGCCACACCGTGACACCGATCCCCGGTCTGAAACCGCCACCGACCGACGGCCTCCCCCGACCGACACCGCCCCGACAGCGAACGAGGAACGATGAGAACCCGTAACCCGAGCGAACCCAGGAATAGGCTTTGACCCACATGGACCCGACCCAGACGCCGCGTGTCTTCTCCGAGCGCTACGAGCTCAACCACCTGATCGCCCGGGGCGGGATGGCCGAGGTGTACCGCGCCCACGACCGGCTCCTCGACCGCCCGGTGGCCCTCAAGGTGCTCTTCCCCGAACTGTCGATCGACCGGTCCTTCGTCGAGCGGTTCCGCCGGGAGGCCCAGAACGCCGCCAACCTGTCCCACCCGAACATCGTCCCGGTCTTCGACTGGGGAGAGGACTCCGGCACCTACTTCATCGTCATGGAGTTCATCGACGGCCGTCCCCTCTCCGCCATTCTGAAGACGGCCGGGCCCCTGACCGCGGAGCGGACCGCCGACATCGGGGCCCACGTGGCCGCCGCGCTCGGCTACGCCCACAAGCACGGGGTCGTGCACCGCGACGTCAAGCCGGGCAACGTGCTGATCACCGATGAGGGCCAGGTGAAGGTCACCGACTTCGGGATCGCCCGGGCCGTCAACACCGAGGAGAGCCTGACCCAGACCGGCGCGGTGATGGGCACCGCCACCTACTTCTCGCCCGAGCAGGCCGAGGGCGTCGGGGTCGACTCCCGGAGCGACATCTACTCCCTCGGCGTCGTGCTCTACGAGATGGCCACCGGGCGGCCGCCGTTCCTGGGTGACACCCCGGTGGCGGTCGCCTCCAAGCACGTACGGGACCATCCGGCCACCCCACGGGAGCTCAACCCGTCCATCCCGGCGACCTTCGAGGCCATCATCCTCAAGTCGATGGCCAAGGACCCCGCGCACCGCTACGGAACGGCCGAGGAGCTCCGGGCGGACCTGCTCCGCTTCAACGAGGGCCGGACCGTGCTGGCCATGAGCGATGCCACCGCCATGCTGGCCGTGGCGGGGACCACCCAGGTGGTCGGCGCGGTGGGCGACCGGGACGCCACCCAGGTGGTGGGCGCGGTCGGCGCACCCGACCCGGACGCCGCCCCCGCAGAGGAGGAGGGCGGGTCCAACCGCACCCGCACCTACGCCATCATCCTTGCCGTCCTGATCGTGCTGTTGCTGGTGGCCGGCTACTTCCTGGGCCGCAACCTCGGCTACTTCGGGGGGGCGGCCTCCTTCAACCTGCCCTCGGTGACCGGTCAGCAGGTGGCGCCGGCCACGGCCAAGCTCACCGGCGAGGGCCTGGTGGTCAGGGCGACCAACCAGGTGTCGAGTCAGACGCCGGGCACGGTGATCTCCACCAACCCGCCCCCCAACTCCCTGGTCAAGAAGGGCGACACTGTCACCCTGCTCGTGGCGGTCGTCCCGCATGTGACTGTGCCCGCCAACATCACCCAGACAACGTTGGCCACCGCCGAGGCCAATCTGCGCGCCGCCGGCCTGGCCTTCACCGTCGCGTACCGAACGGACCCCTCGCCCAGTGGCACGGTGCTCAGTTCGAACCCGACTTCGGGAACCAGCGTTCCCCAAGGCACTTCGGTAACCCTCACCGTTTCCTCCGGCCCCGCCAACGCACGGGTGCCGTCGGTGATCGGCCAGAGCCAGAACGTGGCCAGTAACACACTCGGCCAGCAGGGATTCATCCTCGGCAACGTCACATCCCAGTCCTCGCCGCAGCCCGCCGGCGTGGTCATCTCCCAGAACCCCGGCCCGGGGACGCAGGTACCGCCGAACACCCCGGTGGACATCGTGGTTTCGGCCGGGCCTCCTCCTCCCACCACGACGACGCCGTCCACCACCACGACCACCACCACCACGACCTCGCCCAGCTCGTCGACGACCTCGACGACCAATGCGCACTCGAGGTCGGGCCACCCGTAGCCTCGGTGGTGGAGGGCCCGAGGGCTCAGGACCCGGTGGCTCAGCGCCCGGTGGCGGAGGCGAGGAAAGTCGAAAGCAGGGTGGGCCCGCTCGGGGTCAGGAACGACTCGGGGTGGAACTGGACACCCTCGACCGGGAGGGTGCGGTGCCGCAGGCCCATGATGACCCCCTCCGCGGTGGTGGCGGTCACCTCCAGGGCTTCGGGCACCGTGCCCTCCTCGACCACCAGCGAGTGGTAGCGGGTGGCGACGAACGGGTCGGGGAGCCCGGCAAAGACGCCCCTGCCGTCGTGGTGGACGGCGGAAGTCTTCCCGTGCATGAGGGTGGGCGCAGCCACCACCCGGGCGCCGTAGGCCATGCCGATGGCCTGGTGGCCGAGGCACACACCGAGGATCGGGCACTCGCCCCCCAACTCCCGGATCACCGCCAGGCTGATGCCGGCGCCTTCGGGCCGGCCGGGCCCCGGTGAGATCAGGATGGCGTCGGGGGACGCGGCCCTGATCGTCTCGATGTCGATGGCGTCGTTGCGGTGGACGACGGGGTCGGCCCCCAGCTCCCCGAGCTGTTGGACGAGGTTGTAGACGAACGAGTCGTAGTTGTCGATGACCAGCACTTTGACCCCCATGGTCTGTCGATCGTATCGTTCCGGCACCAAACCGACGCCCCGACGAGGAAGGTGCATCGACGATTGGCTATTCTTCGGTGCCATGGCAACCAAGGCCAAGCCCGGCCCTGGCCGGGCTCAGAAGAAGGGTCGCTCCACCGGCGGGCGCACCACCGCCGCCGGCCCGGTACGCAGCGAGCGGTACACGCCTCCAATTCCCAAGAATGCCAAGACCAGTCCGAAGTGGATGGGGATCTCGATCATCGCGCTGTTCCTGGTCGGCGTGCTGGTGGTCATCCTCAACTACGCCGGGCTGCTTCCCGGTGGCGTGAACAACCTGTGGCTGGTGGCGGCAATCGGGGCGATCTTCGCCGGCCTCCTGCTGGCCACCCGCTACCACTGACCCGTGGCCGCCCGCTACCACTGAGCCGGAGTCGGCCCCCGGGCACAGGCGGGCACCGGGCCCGCCTAGCGGCTCAGCCCAGGCGCTCGATGATCGTGGCGTTGGCCATGCCGCCGCCCTCGCACATGGTGAGCAAACCATAGCGGCCCTGGGTCCGCTCGAGCTCGTTGACCAGCGTGGCCATGAGCTTGGCTCCGGAGGCCCCGAGAGGGTGGCCGAGGGCGATGGCCCCGCCGTTGACGTTGACCTTGTCCAGGTCGGCGCCCAGCTCCTTCTCCCAGGCCAGCACCACCGAGGCGAAGGCCTCGTTGATCTCGATCACGTCCATGTCATCGAGGGTGAGCTTGGCCTTCTCCAGCACCGATCTGGTCGCCGGGATCGGCCCGGTCAGCATGGTGATCGGATCGCTGCCCGCCACCGAGAAGGCGTGGAAGCGGGCCCTCGGGGTGAGGCCGAGGGAGGAGGCCTTCTCCTCGCTCATGATCAGCACGCCGGAGGCGCCATCGGTGATCTGCGACGAGTTGCCCGCGGTGACCCTGCCGTTCTCCGGACGGAAGGCCGGCTTCAGATTGGCCAGCACCTCGACGGACGAGTCCGGCCTGATCCCCTCGTCGGTGGTGATCAGCTCGTCGGTATCGGCCCGGCTCTCGTCGTCCTTGACCGCCACCGGGATCAGCTCGCGCTCGAACCGGCCCTCGGCGGTGGCCTGGGCGGCCCGGTGATGGGAGCGCACGGCGAACTCGTCGAGCTGCTCCCGGGTGATCCCCCACTGGTCGGCGATCAGCTCGGCCCCTTCGCCCTGGCTGACCAGTCCGCCCCGCTCGGCATAGCGGGCCATCATCCGGGGCCCGAAGGGATAACCGAGCTCGCGCACGACCGAGGCACCCATCGGGGTGCGGGTCATGACCTCCACCCCGGCCCCGATGACTACGTCGTAGGCGCCGGCGATGACCCCCTGGGCGCCGAAGTGGAGGGCTTGCTGGGACGATCCGCACTGGCGGTCGATGGTGGTGCCCGGCACCGACTCGGGATAGCCGGCCGCCAGCAAGGCGTTGCGGCCCACGTTGAGGGACTGCTCGCCGACCTGCATCACACAGCCCATGATCACGTCGTCGACCAGGGCCGGATCGAGGTCGTTGCGCTCCACCAGGGCCTTCAGCGGCTCGGAGGCCAGGTCGGCGGCGTGCCAGTTGCGGAGCTTCCCGTTGCGCTTGCCACCCGGGGTGCGGACTGCGTCGACGATGACGGCGTCGGTCATGATCTGTCTCCTCCTGGTCCGGCGGCGCCTGCGCCTGCCGGCCGATCTCGGCTGGTGGTGGGCTCTGCCGGACCGATCGTACCTGTCGGAGGGCGCCGACGACACCCGGATCCGGGTCATCCCGGCCCGGAGGTGCAGCTGGCCGGCCCGGGGGAGGACCCGTAAGGCTGCCCGGCGCTGACCCCTGAGACTGCCCGGCGCTGACCCCTGAGACTGCCCGGCACTACGGTCGGGGAGGTGACGGGTCGGATCAAGGACATGGATCGTTGGCTGGGAGACGGTGGGATGGAGCTCATCGGCACCGTGGGCGCTTCCTTCGACGACTACGGAGTCGACGGCGAGGACCTCGGGTGGGTGGCCGGCACATTCGTGCCGTCAGCGGCCGCCTGCAACCCCCACGGGATCGTGCAGGCCGGGGTGCACGGGCTGCTGCTCGACGCGGCCATGAACTTCGCCATCAACGCGGCCCTGGCCGGCGGCGACCGCACCCGGGCGACACTCGAGATGAAGGTCGAGACGATGCGCCCGGCCCTGGTCGGGGAGGCCTATCGGCTCCGCGGCGAGGTCGTCCGCCTGGCCCGTCAGGTCGCCTATGCCGAAGCCACGGTCAGCGACGCCAAGGACCGCAGGGTCAGCCGGTCGACCGGGACGTTCCTGCTCCACCGCGGGTCCGCCGGGCCCTAGCACGGCCCCGACCCCGCCGTCGTGGCGCGGCCGACCCCGGCCGGCGCCGCCGCCACCCGAAACCGGCCCGGCCGGTCCGCAGGACAGTGCAGAACAGAGAAGCGCCGTGGTCCCTCCCGCAACCGATGTCGACGCCTGCCGGGTGTGCGAAGGGCCCACCCGGGAGCCGTTCGCCGTCTGCTTCTGCTGTCGGGCCCTGGTCCGCCAGTTGCAGATGCCGCTCGTCGCGGCCGTGGCGATGACCGACTGCCGGGTGGGCGACGACGTGCATCGCCGGCTCCGGGGGTACAAGGACGCCCCGGTCGACGAGGTCCGCCGCCAGTGCGCCGCACAGCTCGCCTTGCTGGCAGCCGAGTGGTTGGGTGCCGACGCCGCCCGGCTGCGCCGGCGGTTCGGCTCGGCCTGGGACGCGGTGGCGACGGTGCCGTCGTCCCGCCGGCCGGCGGGGGCCCCGGTCGACGCCGTGGTCTCACGCGTCCCGCAGCTGGATCGCCTCCGTCGGCCGTTGCTGGTGCGGGGCCCGGCGCCGACCGGCCACCTGGTGGCCGACCGCCGCGGATTCGCCCTGGACCGCCGGGTCGACCGGGCCTGGCTCCGGGACCGGAGGGTCTTGGTGGTCGAGGACAGCACCATCACCGGGGCCCGGGCGCAGAGCGCTGCGGCCGCCCTGCGCCTCGGCGGCGCCAGGGTGGTCGGAGTGGTGGCCATCGGCCGGGTGGTGTCCCGGGTCCGGGTCCCACCGGCCCGCCCGTCCGATTAGACCGGGGAGATGCTTCTGCGCGTCTTCACCGAGCCCCAGCAGGGGGCCTCTTACGACGACCTGGTGGTGGTGGCCCAGCGGGCCGAGTCCCTGGGGTTCGACGCCTTCTTCCGGAGCGACCACTACCTCACCATGGGCGGGGACGGGCTCCCGGGTCCGAGCGACGCCTGGGTGACCCTGGCCGGCATCGCCCGGGAGACCAGCCGCATCCGGCTCGGCACCTTGTTGACGGCGGCCACCTTCCGGCTGCCGGGCCCGCTGGCCATCGCCGTGGCCGAGGTCGACGCCATGAGCGGCGGCCGGGTCGAGCTGGGCCTCGGCGCCGGGTGGTACGACGCCGAGCACACCGCCTACGGCATCCCGTTTCCGTCCCTCAACGAGCGGTTCGAGCGGCTCGAGGAGCAGTTGGCCATCGTCACCGGCCTGTGGTCGACGCCGGTCGGGGAGCGGTACGACTTCGAGGGGGCCCACTACCGGCTGACCGACAGCCCGGCCCTGCCCAAGCCCCGCCAGCGGCCGGGCCCGCCGGTGATCGTGGGCGGGAGCGGGAGGCACAAGACGCCGAGGCTGGCCGCCACCTTCGGGTCCGAGTTCAACATGCCGTTCTCCTCCCTGGCCGATACCGGTGATCAGTTCGAACGGGTGCGGGGCGCCTGCCGAGCCATTGACCGGAGCCCTTTGTCGCTGGTCCTCTCGGCCGCCCAGGTGGTGTGCTGCGGTCGCAACGACTCGGAGATCGCCTCCCGGGCCAAGGCCATCGGGCGCGAGGTGGACGAGCTGCGGGCCAACGGGCTGTGCGGTACGCCGGCGGAGGTGATCGCCAAGGCGGCCACCTTCGCCGAGGTGGGGGCGGGCCGCCTCTACCTGCAGGTGCTGGACCTGCACGATCTGGACCACCTGGACCTCCTCGGCGCGGAGGTCCTGCCCGGCTGCGCCTCGTTCTGACCGCATCCGGCGCCGGCCGCTCAGTCCTTACCGACGGCTGCCGACCTCAGAGCCCGGGGCTGCTCTGCATGAGCCCTCCGTCGGCGAAGATGGTGGTGGCGGTGAGGTAGCTGGCACCGTCGCCGGCCAGGAAGGCCACCAGGGCGGCGATCTCCTCCGGCTCGGCCAGCCGACCCATGGGAATGGCGGCATCGAGGGTGCGGAGCGCCTCCGGATCGGCGACGGTCGCCTTGTTGATGGGGGTGTTCACCGCCCCGGGCCCGACCCCGACCACCAGGATGCCGTGGGGAGCGAGCTCGACACCGGCGGTGCGGGTCAGCATGCGCATGCCTCCTTTGGACAGGCAGTAGGCGGCGTTGCCGGGCATCGGCCAGTCCTCGTGCACGGAGGTCATGTTGATGATCCGGCCGCCCCCGCCCTGGGCGATCATCTGGGCTGCCGCCAGCTGGGTGCCGAAGAAGGCGCTCTTCAGATTGATGTCCATCACCTTGGCGTACTGCTCCTCGGTGGTGTCGAGCACGGAGGTCCGGGTCTCGACGCCGGCGTTGTTGACCATGATGTCGATCCGTCCGAAGGTGG
>DATKRZ010000011.1:0-63857 GCA_035531955.1 Acidimicrobiales bacterium
CAGCAAGCTGTACTTCAGTCTCTCCGACGACGCCCAGCCGGCATTCGGCGGAGCTTCGACGATCGGCTATGTCGACTTGTCCGCCTGGGAGGCAGCGTCGTCCGCGTGCCCACCCGGTGTCGATTGTGCTCCCGCTCCCACGGTGGCGGTCGTCTACACCGGTCTGTCCGCAGCCGCCGATCCGACGACGGATGCGGATTTCCGGGGAATTGCGGTGAGCACCCGTGGCTGGATGGCCATCGCCGACCTGCATCAGGTGGTCCGCCTCGCCCCGTAGGCCGGCGCAGATCGACCAGGGCGAAGGAAGCTCGAATGTCGACCGGCCGAAGGGGCTCCTGATCCGAGTCCGGTTGCACTTCACGGGCTACCTCAAGATGTTGACCGCCCGCGCGCGATGACCAGCCCCAGCATCACGAGGGAGGCAGTCGCCTGGAGCGCCACCGCCAGCTTGGCGCGATGGGAGAGCGGCATGACGTCGGTCGGGCTGAACGCGGTGGCGTTGGTGAACCCGAGATACAGATAGTCGAAGAACTCGGGCCGCCATCCGGGACGGGCCAAGTGGGGTTTCAGGTGCTCGGGAAACGCCCAGTCCGGAAACTCGGGCGCTGCCCGGGCGCTTCGGGACCCTGCCCGTCGAGCTCCCAGTTGAGGAAGGAGAAGGTGATGACGGTGTAGGCCCACACGACGGCGCCGACGCGGAGCAGCTGCCCGGGTGAGTTCGTCTCCGGACCGCCTCTGACCAGGTCGATCACCAGTCGGACGGTGACGCCGGTGGCCGCCAGGGCAAGGATCCCCACCAGCCCGACGGAGAGGGCTCGGACCAGCGTCGACCGGCGATCGATGCGCCCCGGGTCGGCGGAGGACCAGGGCCACCAGAAAGGCCGCCTCGACCATGGGGACCACCCACCTCGGACCCAGGCTGAACCTCGCAGGTAGGAGAAGCGGCAGTGCGATGGCGACGATCAAGGTCGCCGCCATCGGCCAGCGCCTCTCCCCTGGAACGCCGGATGGGGCTGGATCCATCTCGGAACTCACCGAACCCGGCTCAAGGCCACCCCGCGTGTGGTCGATGCATGAGTGTGGCGGAAGATAATCGCTCCTTGGCCAGGATGATCACCGAGCTTCCCGATGCAACGATCGTCATCGACGCCCAGGGTCGGGTGAAGTGGGCGAACCGGGCCGCGGAGGGGTTGTTCGGCCAGCCTCTCGATGATGCCGTCGGCATGTCCGGGCTCGACCTCGTTCATCCGCAGGACCTGGAGTTCGTGCTGCTGTCGTTGATGAGCGTGCACAGCAAGGAGATCGGGTCACCCATCGAGGTTCGCCTGGCCACACCGGCCGGCTGGTGCCTGGTGGAGTTGATCGGCGCCCCCGTCCCGTGGTTCGAGGACGGTGCGGTCCTGTTGAGCCTGCGCGATCTGACCGAGCGAAGGCGGTTCGAGTTGGCCCACGACCACGACGCCCGTTCCCGTTCGTTGGTGCAGAACTCGGCTGCGGTCACCATGCTGGTCTCGCCGGACGGGACGATCGAGTCGGTCTCCGGAGCCCTCACCCGGGTGCTCGGGCACGATCCGGAGATGATCGAAGGCCGTCCGTTTGCCTCGCTGGTCAACGCTGAGGACCGCTCCACCCTGGAGGCGGCCGTGAAGCGTGCCACCGGTGGTGCACCAGCCGCCGATCCGGTGAAGGTGCGGTTGTCCCTGCTCCACCGGAAAGGGGAAGCGGTCCCGTTCGAGTTGGCGTTGGTCAATTTGATGGATGACCCAACGGTCGGGGGCTACGTGGTCTCCGGCCACGAGGTCACCGCACAGGTGCTCGCCGAGCTCGAGCTGCGCAATGCCCTCTCACTTCTCAGGGCCACCTTGGACTCGACGGCTGACGGCATCGTCGTCGTGGACCGGACAGGTCGGATGGTCAGCTTCAATCGCCGGTTCGCCGAGATGTGGGGACTCTCCGACTCGGCCGCGGAACAGGGCGCCATCAGGGGTGTACGAAGCTTCTTCAGCGATCGCCTGGTCGCTCCGGAGGCGCTCGTGGGCAAGCTCGACGACCTCCAGCGTGCTCCCGAGGCGGAGAGCTCCGACTTGGTGGAATTCAACGACGGCCGGGTCTTCGAATGCGCCTCGAAGCCCCAGTGGGTGGGGGGTGAGGTCGTCGGACGGGTGTGGAGCTCGCGAGATGTCACCGACCGCAAGCGCCTCGAGGAGCGACTGTCGTACCAGGCGTTCCACGACTCGCTCACCGGGCTCGGCAACCGTGCCCTCTTCCAGGACCACCTCGAGCACGCAGTCGCCCGGATCGAGCGCACCCGCGGCCACCTGGCGGTGTTGTTCGTGGACCTGGACAACCTCAAGGCCGTCAACGACACCTTGGGCCACTCATCGGGGGACTTGCTCCTCCAGGCAACTGCGGCCAGGCTGGCCAGGTGCGTGCGGAAGTCCGATACGGCAGCGCGGCTGGGCGGAGACGAGTTCGGGGTGCTCGTCGAAGAGTTCGCCGACCACGGCGAGGTGGTGAAGCTCGTCGACCGGATGCTGGCCTCGGCCGGTCGACCGGTGTTGGCGGGGGGGCGGGCGTTGTCCGCCACGCTGAGCATCGGTATCACGTTCCACCGCCCCGGCGCCTCGACCGATCAGCTCCTGAGCGAAGCCGATCGCGCCATGTATGTCGCCAAGGATCGGGGGGGGAACCAGTCTGCGCAGTTCGGGGACGCAGCCCATGTGGGGGCGATCGCGACGGGTTGAGCGAGCCGCAGGGCCCGGTCGGCTACCTTGAGCTCCGTGGAGCTCGCCGATCTCCCCGACTTCGGTCCGGGCGACAACGCACTGATCGAAGACGGTGAGGTCGATCCCTACGGGACCGACTCCCTGGGCATTGCCTGGCGCGAGAAGAGCGGCCACGTCGGGATGATGGAGGCCGGCCGCCTGATCGCCCATGCCGGCTGGGTGGCGGTGCGGGTCCGCGCCGCGGGTGGAGCGGTCGAAGCTGTCGGCCTGGGTGGAGTGCTGGTGCACCGGGACCACCGGGGCCGGGGCGTCGGCGGAGAGCTCGTCACGGGAGCCATGAACAGGATGGGGAGCCTGGGTAGTCCTATCGGCCTGCTGTTCTGCCGCACCCAGCGGGTGCCGTTCTACCGGCGCCTCGGATGGGAGGTCTTCGGGCACGGGGTCACGGCGGATCAGCCCTCGGGGCGGGTGACGATGCCCCTCGTGACCTGCTGGACCGGGTTCGTCGACGGTGCCTCCCCGCCGGCCTCGGAGCTGCAGATCGAAGGCCTCCCCTTCTGACTTGATGGGCTGCGGGGACCGGTCGGGACGGCACTACCATCGTTCCCGACCCTGGCCCGCGGAGGTCCTCCCCTTGCCCTCGGATTGGACAGTGCGCCCCGTGCGCGAAGACGAATTCGACGCGTGGTCGGAGTTGTTCAGGGGCTACTCGGACTTCTACCGGTGGCCGACGTCGGACGAGCACCAGCGCCTGATCTGGGGATGGATCCACGATGACCGGAAGGTCGAGGCCCTGGTGGCCGTGGAGGCAGACGAGACCGGCATCGAGATTGGCCCACCCAGGGGACTGGCCCATCTCCGCGAATGGGTCCGTCCGCTGAGGGGTTCTGTCTGCGGCTACCTTGACGATCTCTTCGTCGCACCGGAGTGGAGGGGAGGCGGAGCCGTCGAGGCGCTCTTTGCGGAGATGAACCGGCTTGCTCTCGAGCGAGGATGGGATATCGTCAGATGGACGACGGCCGACGGCAACTACCGGGCCCGGGGCGCCTACGAAAAGGTTGCGAAGCGGACGACCTGGATCACCTACGACATGACACCGGATCCCGAGCGAAGGAGTTCGCAGTGACCCCGTGGACGACGAGTGGCGGCCGGTGCGCCCTGGTCACGGCCGTGGCGGCCTCGGTGCTGATCGGGGGGACCCTGACCGCCGCCCCGGCGGCCTCCGGCTCCGGTCGGCGATCAGATGTCCAGGCCACGGTACCTGCCGCCGTGGTCAGCCCGACCGCGGCCCAGACCATGGACGGATTCGGTGCGTCGGGGGCGTGGTGGCCCAGCGACCTGGAGCACTTCCCCCGGGCGGTCCAGGACAGAGTGGCCGATCTGCTCTTCTCCCGCACCGGGATCGCTCTGAGCTCCTACCGCTACAACATCGGCGGTGGGGGAGTCGGGGTGACCGATCCGTCCCGGGCGCCGCAGACCTTCCTCGCCGCTCCCGGCGTCTATGACTGGTCCGCCGACCCGGGCGGCATGCGATTCCTCCGCTTGGCCCGGGACCACGAAGTGCCGGTCCTGACCGGCTTCGTCAACAGCGCCCCTCCATCGTTGACCACCGACGGCAAGAGCTGTGGCGGCGAGCTCATCCCCGGTGACGAAGCCGCCTACGCCGCCTACCTGGCCGAGGTGGCGCGCCACCTGCGCTCGGCGGACGGCATCACCTTGTCCTACATCAGCCCGATGAACGAGCCCGACAACAGCTTCGGGTCATGCGGGCAGGAGGGTATGGCCGTCCCGGTCGGTCAGCGGGCCGCCGTCGTAGCGGACCTGGGCCGGGCCTTGGAGGAACGGGCACCCTTCGCCCGGGTGATCGCCGACGAGTCAAGTCTGGCCGCCTTCCAGTTCCTGCCCGAGGTACCGCAGTGGCTGCCGGTGCCGGGCACCGCCCGATGGGTGGCGGCACTCGCCCATCACGCCTACGAGTACCCGACCGACGCCCAGGCGGCCCCGGTCGCCACCCTCGGGACCCGATTCGGCCTGCCCCTTTGGATGACCGAGATCTGCTGCTATGACGGCAGGGGGCCGCTCGTCGGGTTCGGCCAGCAGTACGACCCCACCATGACCAGCGGACTGTGGTTGGCCGACACGATCTACCAGGACATCGCCGTGATCGGGGACTCCCAGTTCGACTGGTGGACGGCCCTCTCCAGCCAGCTCGGATGCGATCCTGTCGCCCAACGGTCCTGTCCGGCGGTCCTGAACGGATCGGGATGGAACGACGGTCTGCTGTACTACGACCCCAACTACCGGAGCGACGGCAACCACGCCGTCTATCGGACGAAGCGCTACTCGGTGCTCGGCAACTTCAGCCGGTACGTCCGGCCCGGAGCCGTGCGCCATCGGGTGTCGGGTGTGCCCGCCGGGCTCGACGTCCTGGCCTTCGAGCGCCACGGCGATTGGACGGTGGTGGTGGTGAACAACAACGGGGCAGGGGCCGCTCCCGCCCGACTGCGCATGGCACTGCCGGGTGGTGTGGGCGCACACTGCACCGGTGGCTTCCGGACCAGCGCCACCCAGGACCTCGCCCCGGTGGCCGTCGCCGGAGCTGACGGCGCCATTCAGGTCCCCGCCCAGAGCGTGACCACCTATACCTTCGGGCTGGTCTGAGGACCGGGCCACCCATGGGCGATCAGCTCATCACGCCCCTGCGGTTGAAGCAGACCCGTGCCGAACCGAGAGGAAGGCAATGGCCTACACGGCCCGGACGAGGGCAAGCTGGGGTTGTCGAGGGCCGGACGACGCAGGTCGCTGGCAGACCGGCTTCACCCGTTGGTCGGAATGGTCAGGGAGGTACGGTCGTCGGAGGGACGGTGACCGCAGCCGGCGGTGCTCCATGGGATCCGCCCGATCCGGAGCTCGACCCGGTGCCCGCCGCCGGGTTGCCGGCGCCCATGGCCGAGATCCAGGCCGAGTCGAAGGACCGGCTTCTCCCGATGCCCGTGCTCCCGGCGTGGGATGTCGATGCCTGCATCCGGGAGGCGGGGCGGGTGGCCGACTTCGGACTGCGGGGGGTCAACCTGACGTCGGACCCCCAGGACCTCGGCGCGCCCGACCTGGCCAACCAGGCGTGGTATCCGCTCTGGGAGGCCTGCTCGGCCCTCCGCCTGCCCGTCCACTTCCATATCGGCGCCAGCCTGACCACGATGACCTACTTCGGTTCCTCCGTGGGACTGCCAACCCGAGGACACCAAGCTGGCCATCGGCGGCGCCCTGCTGTTCATCGGGAACGCCCGGGTCGTGACGAACATCATCCTGTCGGGAATGGTCGACCGGCACCCGGAGCCGAACATCGTCTCGGTCGAGAGCGGTGTGGGGTGGATCCCCTTCATACTGGGCGCCCTGGACTGCGAGATGTCGGAGAACGCCCCGAAGGACCTCGAGAAGCTGGGAATGATGCCCTCCGAGTACCTCAGACGGCAGATCTATGCCACCTTCTGGTTTCGAGAAGGACAACGTGCCCGCACTGATCTCGTCGGTGGGCGAGGACAATGTCCTGTTCGAGACCGACTTCCCGCATCCCACCTGCCTCTACCCGGATCCGCTCGGCACGGTCGCCGACAAGATGTCCGGACTGACCCCCGAGGTCCAGCGCAAGATCCTGGGGTGAGAACGCGGCACGCCTGTACCGCCTCTGACGGCCGAACCCGGGGGTCGGCAAACCCAGGGCGGGTCAGACGGCTCGAACCGTGCCGCGGCTACTTCGTGTAGATGCCCCTGTCGAAGGTCGTGGCCACGGTCTTCGCCTCGCCCAGCCGGGCCAGGCCGAACAGGTCCTCGATGGACGCCAGCGACGAGTAGTGGTTGAAGGCGGTCCTCTTGATCACCTTCCCCGGTGTGATGAACGGCGAGAGGAGGACGGCGCCGACCCTTCCTCCCCCCGGACCGGTGATGCCGTTGCCACCGGCGCTGGCCCCGGGACCGGGGGTCTCGCCGCAACAGGCGGTGCTGTCGAGGGCCGGGCTCTCGGCCTCGTCGAAGGTGATCTCGAGGAGGCCGTCCTTCTGGAAGGCCGGTGAGCTGGTGATCAGCGGGACCCAGGTGGCGAGGAACGAGTTGACATCCCCGGCCGCCGACGTGGACGGGGTCGGCTGGTTGGTACACGGGTAGTCGTGGCCGTCGTTGCACAGGTTGGGCGTGATGAAGCTCAGATTCGGGGTGGTGGCGATGGAGGCCAGGTCGGTGGCCAGGCCGGTGACTCCCGCGGGCGTCCCCGCCGGCAGCGCCCCGGTCGTGGTGCCCAGCGGAACCACGCTCTGGTTGCACACCGCCGGGTTGTCGATGATCGAGTGGAAGTACACGAACGGGTCGTGCCGGGTTGCGTATCCGTCCCCGGACACCGCGGCGAACGAGGGATCGGCTCCGCCCGGCGCCGGGTGTCCGCAGGTGGCGGACTCCCGTGTCGGGACGTTGCCCATGTCCTCCATGTAGCCCTTCGTGCTGAGTCCTTCGCCGCTCAGCTGGTCAGCCACCGTCTTGACCGCGCTGGGATAGATGCAGCCCGTCCCCTGCTGGATGCCCTGGGCGTCCTGACCCGACCCGGGAGGGAACTCGCTGTAGGTGCCGCAGTCGAGCTGGCTCGAGGCATTGGGGGGCTGGCCCGACACGAAGGCGTCGTAGTTGTCGTTGGAGAAGTGCCCGGTGCCGTAGTAGTTCTCGAGGAGCGCGCCCTGGCCGGGCAGGGTGGTGGCCAGGTAGGGGTCGCTGGCCGGAGACCCGAATGTTGCCGCGTAGCCCTGGTTCTCCAGCATGATCACGAAGACGTGGCGGATCAACGGCAGCCTCGACTTGACGGTCAGGGTCAGCGTCTGGTCGGTGGTGCCGAGGCCGTTGGCGGCCTGGAGGCAGATGGTGTAGGTGCCTGCCAACGGCGCGGTCCCCGAGAGGGTGGCCGTGCCGTTGTGATTGTCGCCGAAGGTGACGCCCACCGGCAGGGGGCCGATCTCGGTGATGGCGGCGATCGGGTTCGCCTTGGCCTTGACGGTGAAGGCGAACGGCACGTCGACTTTGGCCTTGGCCGCCGCCTTACTGGAGAACACCGGTGGGGACAGGGGTTTGGCCCCCGCATCAACCGGTTGTGCAAACTGGATCAGCAATGTCGCGGCCCCGATCAGGACAGCTGCAGCACCCATCGCTCGAACCTGCCCGGTGCGATACATCCCTGGTTCCCCCTGTCATGGACCGTGGCGAACCGCCGGGCCACCGGTCCGAGGACCGTCTGCTGGCCCGTCGCGACCCTCCTGCCTGGCTCATTCTCCCCATTGGCAGATAGCTTGTCAATCACCGTTGTCAGGCGGGGCGGTGGCCCCCTGACCAGGTCGATCGGTCCTCCGGCCATGGCGTCGGGTCGTGCCGACCTGCCGGTGACGTGCCTTTCGGAGCCTAGGCTCGGGTGATGTTCGCGGGCATGGCCCATGCCGCCATATGCGTCGGTGACGTCGAGGCCGCGACCCGGTGGTACTCGGAGGTTCTCGGGCTCCGTGTCCTCTCGCCGCCCTACCGGATGGACGGGGCTGCCATCGAGCGGGACATGGGGGAACTGGTCCCGAGCCCGGTGGTCATCTGGGCGGCCATCGTGGGGGTCGGTGCCGACGACCACGTGCTGGAGCTGATCGAGTACCCCGCGGCGGCGTTTGCCTACGCCCGGCAGCCGCCGGGGATCACCCGCCCGGGCCTCAGCCACGTCGGACTGGTCTGCGATGACGTCGTCGCCACCCGGGGCGAACTCGAGAGTCGGGGTGTCGCCTTCCTCACGACCGGGGTTGCGGAAGTGGCCGGGCTGCGCACGGCCTGGTTCCACGACCCCTGGGGGACCGTCTTCATCCTGCTCGAGAAGCGATTCGGAGACCGCCCCTACTGGGGCCAGCACCCGGCATGAGCCGAGCCGGCCCGCCCTCGGCCCGGCGGGCAGGGGAACGAAGGACCCGGCCGATGTCCCGGCTACCCTGCTGGTAGCGCCATCGGCCCCGAGCGGGTGGGCCCCTTGCCTCCCAGAGCCCCATCGAACCTCTGGGCGGGTTCCGTTGCCATGATGGACCAGGGGACCGGTGTCCGTGGACGGTTGAACGGAAGGCCATGGGATCATGCGAGCCAGATCACCTGCAACCCGCGTCGGGGTGATGAGGGCGTCCATCGCGGGGACACGGCCGAAGGGTCGTCCCTAGCGCCGTGGCCTACCTGCTCGCCCTGTCATCCGCCCTGGCCAATGCCCTGACCAGCATCCTCCAGCGCATGGGTGTGGAGGATGCGCCGGAAGAGTCGACCCTGCGGCTGAGCCTGTTGACCCACGCCCTGAGGCGGGGGGTGTGGCTGCTCGGATTCGCGTTCATGGTCGCCTCGTTCCTCATGCAGGCGGTGGCGCTCCACCTCGGGGACCTGAGCCAGGTCCAGCCCATCCTCACCACCGAGCTTCCGTTCCTCGTCCTCCTCCTGGCCACCTGGTTCCGGTTCCACATCGGGGCGCGGGAGTGGCTCGGCTGCCTCGCCGCGGCCGGCGGGCTGGCCGGATTCCTGGTCTTCGCCCAGCCCAGCGGTGGCGGTCAGGTGCCGACAGGTGGGGGCTGGATCGTGGTGGGCTCGATCTCCGGGGGGGTGATCGTGCTGACGGTGCTCCTGGCCCTGCGCGGTCCACGCTGGTGGCGGGCGGCGATGTTCGGGGCGGCCGGAGCCGTCGGCTTTGCCTTCACCGCCGCGCTGATCAAGACCGTGGGCGATTTCGTGGCCGGGGACTGGACGCAGATGTTCGGCCACTGGCAGACCTACGCCCTTGCGGTCAGCGGCGTGGTGTCCCTGTTCCTGGCCCAGAACGCCTTTCATGCGGGCCCCATCGCCGCCTCCCAGACAGCCCTGGTCCTGGTCGATCCGCTGGCCAGCCTGGCCATCGGCATCGGGCTCTTCGGCGACGATCTCCGGACCGCGGGCATCTTCGGCCCGCTGGAGGCGATCTCGCTGGTGGTCATGTTCGTCGGTGCGGCCTCCATCTCGTACTCGCCACTG
The DNA here is from genome assembly GCA_035531955.1 of Acidimicrobiales bacterium. Classification (GTDB taxonomy): domain Bacteria; phylum Actinomycetota; class Acidimicrobiia; order Acidimicrobiales; family RAAP-2; genus Bog-756. The sequence continues at coordinate 9,774 of DATKRZ010000011.1, forward strand.
GTCTCCGGGATGAAGGGCGACGACCAGCAGTACTCCGAGATGCTCTCCCTCCGGTCGCGTTCGAAGCGGCTCGCCGAGGCGGTGAAGGACCAGCTGACCCCCGAGGTGATCGAACAGCTGCCGCCCGATGTCCTCGAGCACCTTCCCCCCGACTGAACCGGACGGCGAGGCCTGAGGTGCCCACGCCCGGGAGCTACGACCCCCATCTCGCATCGAGCTGGTGGCGCCGATCCCGGAGGAACCGGACCTCGGCGGCATTGGCGGTGAGGTCGATGGCCCGGTCGTAGGCATCCCGGGCCTCCCTGGTCCGCCCGAGCCGGGCGAGGAGGTCGGCACGGGTGGAGTGGAACAGGTGGTAGGAGCCGAGGTCGAGTGCGTCGACCTCGGCCAACCCGCGAGCCGCTCCATCGACCTCCGCTACGGCAACGGCCCGATTGAGGGCGACGACCGCGGTGGGGGAGTGGACCAGGAGGTGGTCGTAGAGCTCGAGGATCTGCCCCCAGTCGGTGTCCGCCGCACTCAGGGCCGAGCTGTGCACCGCGCTGATGGCGGCCTGCAGTTGGTAAGGACCGGGCATGTTCCGCCTGAGCAGCATCCGCACCAACGCCTGGGCCTCGGAGATCAGACCTGCGTCCCAGAGCGATCGGTCCTGACCGGGAAGGAGGACGAGGGACCCGTCGGCGGAGGTACGGGCGGCACGGCGCGATTCGGTGAAGAGCAGAAGGGCCAGCAGGCCGTGGGCCTCGGGCTCGTCCGGCATGAGCTCGGCGAGCATGCGGGCCAGCCGTATCGCTTCGAGGCAGAGCTCCGACCGGACCAGGTCGTCGCCGGTGGTCGCCGTGTAGCCCTCGTTGAACACCAGATAGACGACGGCGAGCACGGCCCGGAGGCGATCGGGCAGCGCCGCGTCGTCGGGGACTCGGTAGGGGATGCCCGCATCGCGGATCTTGCGCTTGGCCCTGACGAGCCGCTGGGCCATGGTCGCCTCGGGGACGAGGAAGGCCCGGGCGATCTCCGGGGTCTGGAGCCCGCCCAGCAGCCGGAGGGCGAGCGCCACCTGGGCGCCGGTGGACAAGGCCGGATGGCAGCAGGTGAACATCAGTCGGAGCCGGTCGTCGCTCACGGGTCCATCCTCCGTGCGCTCCCCGTCACGTTCGTGGAGCAACGCAGCTTGTGCGTAACGGTCATGCCGGGTCGCCTCCCGTCTCAGGCGGTCGATGGCGCGGTTCCTGGCCGTGGTGATGATCCACGCCGCCGGATTCGGGGGCCGGCCCTCGACGGGCCACCGCTGCACCGCCACCGCGAATGCCTCCTGAACCGCCTCTTCAGCAATGTCGATGTCGCCGAAGCGACGGACAAGGGCGGCGACGGCACGTCCCGACTCGTGTCGGAACAGCAGCTCGATCCCCCCGTCTTCGACCGGTGACACCGCTACGGCTCGGGCACCTCTTGGAAGGGGCGCACCTCGACCGGGTTGCCGCACGCCGCTGAGGCTTTGGCTGACCAGTCGAGGGCGGCGCGCCGATCCCGTGCCTCGATGATCCAGATCCCGCCGAGCTGCCCTTTGGTCTCGGCGAACGGGCCGTCGGTGGTCAGCACCTCGCCGTCCTCGACCCGGGTGACCGCGGAGTTGCCGGGTGGCTGGAGCCCACCTGCGAAGACCCACGCGCCCGCCTCCTGGAGGTCGGCATTGAACCGTCCGACCGCCTGGTAGGCGTTCTCCCTCCGGTCGGCAGCCGGGGGTTCGGCACCCCAATCGGTGCTGCCTGAGAGCAGGTACTTCGTCATGGACCTTCTCCTCTCGTGTGGGAGGGCAGCTCGTTCTGTCCCTCCTCCCTTCTACGTACCGGACGGTCGAAATCGACAGCTGCCGCACGGCCCCCGGAACCGCTCGCGCCGCTCCGGTGCACGGTCACGTGCCGGCGAGCTTCGAGACCAGCGGTCCCAGTGCCTCCCAGTCGCCGGCCTCGATCGACCAGTAGGAGATGCCGTACTCCTGGCGACGCCACTGGAGCTCGTCCTCCATCTCGCCGAGCGTGCCGAGCAGGGCCAGGGGAACGTGGAGGGCGGCGTCGGGGCTGATCCCGAAATGAGGAGCCATGGCGGCGGCAATCCCGGCTGCGTCGTCAGTAATCGCCACGAAGCCGATCAGGGCGTTGAGCTCGAGATCGGCGAAGCGCTTGCCGGCCGCCTCCCTGACCCAGGCCACCTTCTGACGGGTGCGTTCGGGCGACGCGTCCGGGGCGGTCTCCGGACCCGCTGTCCCCCCCCGGAGGTTGACGTTGATGCTGACGATGTCGGCGTGCTCGGCGGCGAACGAGAGCACCCGCCGGCCGCCGCCGCCGATGATCAGGGGTGGGCCGGGCCGCTGCACCGGACGGGGCGTGAGGGAGTGGCCGTGAACCTGGTAGTACGTGCCGTCGAACGAGAACGCGCCGTCGGTGTGCAGGAGCCCCTGGAGAACCATGGCCGCCTCCTCGAACCGCTCCACCCGGACCCTGGGCGGGTCGTAGGCGAGCCCGGCCTCCTCGTAGTCGGTGCGCATCCAGCCGGCCCCCAGGCTCAGCTCGAATCGACCCTCACTGAGCACGTCGAGCGTGGCCGCCTCCTTGGCCAGGACGAACGGATGCCGGTAGTCGTTCGCGAAGACGAGGGAGCCCATGCGGAGCGTGGTGGTGGCCCCGGCCACGGCGGCCAGAGCCGGTACCGGGGCGAACTGGTCGCCGAAATGGTCGGGCATCAAGAGGGTGGAGTACCCGAGGGCCTCGACGCGGCGCGCCTGGTCGGCCCATGATCGGGCCGTGCCTCCGGGCGCGGTGCCGAGCTGGGCCGCAAAACGGAACTTGTGGTCGTGTGCCATGGCTTCATCGTGCCCCATCCGCTCGGGGCACGGCGCCGTCGGGTCCCGGATATCGTGAGTCCGTGGCTGCCAAGGACGTCCGGGTCATCGAGGCTGCGGGCCGATCCCTCGAGATCTCCAGCCCGGCGAAGGTCTACTTTCCCGAATTGGATGCCACCAAGTTCGACCTCGCCAACTACTACGTCGAGATCTCGGGGGAGCTCTCCAACACGGCGGCCGGTCGGCCGGCGCTGTTGGAGCGGTTCCCGGGGGGAGCGGGTGGGAAGTCGTTCTTCCAGAAGCGGGTGCCCTCCGGGGCCCCGGACTGGCTCCAGACCACCGTCGTGAGCACGCCGAACGGCACGACGTCGAATGCGCTGGTCATCGCCGACGTGGCCCATGTCCTCTGGGCCGTCAACCTCGGCTGCCTGGGCCTTCACCTGTGGCCCTACCGGGCCGACGACCCCTCGCACGCCGACGAGCTCCGCATCGACCTCGACCCGCAGCCCGGCACCTCGTTCGACGAGGTCCGGGTGGCCGCGGCGAAGGTGCGATCGCTCCTGGGCGAGCTCGGGCTGGCTGGATACCCCAAGACGAGTGGGAACCGGGGGATCCACGTCTACGTCCGGCTCGAACCCCGATGGGACAGCTACCAGGTCCGTGCCGGCGCCATCGCCTTGGCCCGCGAGCTCGAGCGGAGGCATCCGGACCTGATCACTTCCAACTGGTGGAAGGAGGAACGAGGGGAGCGGGTCTTCGTCGATTTCAATCAGAACGCGCCCCACAAGACGGTCTTCGGCGCGTGGTTCGCACGACCCCGGGTCGGCGGTCAGGTCTCGACGCCCCTCAGCTGGGAAGAGATCGACACGGTCGACCCGGAGGGGCTGACCATCCGGACGGTTCCCGACCTCGTTCGGCGACGAGGTGACCCCTGGGCAGGCATCGCCGACCGGCCCCAGTCGCTGCAGCCGCTGCTGGACATGGCAGACCGGGACCGGCTCGACGGGCTGCACGACGCCCCCTGGCCGCCCGAGTACCCCAAGCAACCCGACGAGCCCACCCGGGTGGCCCCGAGCCGGGCCAAGCGGGACTGAGGTGATGGAGCCGCTCGCCGCCCTTCGCCGCATCGCCTACCTCCTCGAGCGGGACGGGGCCGAGTCCTACAAGGTCCGGGCGTTCCGCGGCGCCGCCGCGGCCATCGCCGACCTCCCGGTCGAGGACCTGGAGGCGATGTCGCCCGCCCGCCTGAAGGAGATCCCCCAGGTGGGCAAGACCAGCGCCCAGGTGATCACCGAGGCCCTACGCGGCGCCACTCCGGCCTATCTCGAGAAGCTCGAATCGGTGCAACCCCCGGCGATGAGCGAGGCGGCCGCCGAATTGTTCGAGCAGCTGCGCGGCGACTGCCACAGCCACTCGGACTGGTCGGACGGGGGGAGCCCCATCCGGGAGATGGCGGAGGGGGCCAAGGAGCAGGGCCACCTCTACTGGGCGCTCACCGACCACAGCCCCCGATTGACGATCGCTCACGGACTGGACGCAGGGAGGCTCCGCCAACAGCTCGAGATCGTCGCCCAGCTGAACGCCGAGCTTGCTCCCTTCCGCATCCTGACCGGGATCGAGGTCGACATCCTCGAGGACGGGTCGCTCGACCAGGAGGACGGCCTGCTCTCGCAACTCGACGTCGTCGTGGCCAGCGTCCACTCGAAACTCCGGATGGATGCCGCGGCGATGACCGAGCGGATGGTGCGCGCCGTCGAGAGCCCGCACACCGACATCCTGGGGCACTGCACCGGTCGCATCCTCGCCGGACGCGGTCGCCCGCAGTCGACCTTCGACGCCGAGGCCGTCTTCGGGACATGCGCCCGGACAGGAACCGCGGTCGAGATCAACTCGCGGCCGGAACGCCTGGATCCGCCGGAGGCCCTGCTCGCCCTGGCGCTCTCGCTCGACTGCGTCGTGGTCGTGGACACCGATGCCCACGCCCCCGGCCAGCTCGAATGGCAGCGATACGGCTGCGAGCAGGCGGCGAAGGTGGGCGTTCCGGCGGACCGGGTCATGAACACACTTCCGATGGACGAGTTCCTCGCCTGGACGGCCGGTCACGCCGCCTAGCCGGGCATCTGTCGGTCCGGGCGACCCGGCTACGATTCACCGGTGGCACTACCAGTGGTCCCGCCCGTGTCCCCCATGCTGGCCAAGTTGGCCCGGGAGCTCCCCGAGGGAGACGGCCTCTTCTACGAGCCGAAATGGGACGGGTTCCGCTGCATCGTCTTCCGCGACGGCGACGAGGTGGTACTGGGCAGCCGCAACGAGAAGCCGCTCACCCGGTACTTCCCCGAGTTGGTCGGATCACTCCTCGCCAACGTGCCGGACCGGTGCGTGCTCGACGGCGAAATCGTGATCGCCGGGGCCGCGGGCCTCGAATTCGACGCTCTGCAGCAGCGCATCCATCCCGCCGCCTCCCGCATCGAGCTCCTGTCCCGGACCACCCCCGCTTCCTTCGTGGCCTTCGATCTGCTGGCCCTGGACGACTCCGACCTGCAGGCGGAGCCCTACTCTGCCCGGCGGCGAGCCCTCGAGAAGGCGCTCGAGCCGGCCAGGCCGCCGATCCACCTGACGCCGGTGACCACCAGCCCCGATGTCGCCCGTGACTGGTTCTCGCGATTCGAAGGCGCCGGGCTCGACGGGGTAATGGTCAAGGCCGGGCACCTCCGGTACCAGCCGGACAAGCGGGTGATGCTGAAGGTCAAGCACGGGCGGACGGCCGACTGTGTGGTCGGCGGCTTCCGGTGGCACAAGGAGGGCGGAGTGGTGGGGTCCCTGCTTCTCGGGCTCTTCGACGACGAGGGGGTACTGCACCATGTCGGTGTGGCCTCGGGGTTCAGCGCCGCCCGGCGCAAGGAGTTCGTCGACGCCCTCGAGCCCTTCCGCCCGGATGCGTTGAAGAGCCATCCTTGGCGCGCCGGGGAACAGCCCGAGGGTCGGGTCCCGGGGGGCCAGAGCCGCTGGAGCGCCGGCAAGGACCTGAGCTGGGAGCCGTTGCGGCCCGAGCTGGTGGCCGAGGTGTCCTACGACCATCTCCAAGGCGACCGCTTCCGCCACGCCACCTCGTTCAGCCGGTGGCGACCCGAGCGCCACCCGGCATCGTGCACCTACGCGCAGCTCGACACGCCGATCCCGACCGAGCTCGCAGAGGTGTTCGGGACCAAGAGCTGACGGCCGGTCAGCCTGCGGCGATCCGCGCCGCCCGCTCGGCCAGGGCCGGGTCCCGGAAATGGCGGCAGATCTCGTCGAACTCCTTGGTCGGGCCCTGCCATCGCAGCGCGCCCACATCGGCGAGCAATCCGGCGTCCACCCTCAAGGTGGCGAGGTCCCGGAAGAGCTCGGCCTGCGGGCGTTGGTCGGCCAGTCGTTCAGCCAGCCTGGCCGCTCCCCGGACCGTGCTCCGGACTTCGGGATCCCAGTCGGCGACGTCGTCAGGGACGTCGTCAAAGGACCCGTAGTGGGCAAGGACCGTCGAGGCCGAACGCTTGCCCCATCCGGCCAGACCGGGGAACCCGTCGGCCGAGTCCCCGACGAGGGCGAGCCAGTCGGGGATCGACCGGGGTGCCACCCCGTACTTGGCCCAGACCCCGGCTTCGTCGGTCACCGTGCCGCTCCGCCGGTCCAGCTGGACGACCCGATCGCCGACGACGCACTGGGCCAGGTCCTTGTCAGGCGTGCAGATGACCACCTGTTCGACCGCGGTGTCCGTCTCCGCCACGAAGGCGGCAGAGGCCAGGGCGTCGTCGGCCTCGACTTCGACCATCGGCCATAGGGTGACGCCGAGCGCGACCAGCGAGGCCTCGAGGACCTGGAACTGGGAACGCAGCTCGGGGTCGATGCCGGCCCCGGTCTTGTAGTCCGGCCAGAGTTCATTGCGGAACGACTCGATGACGTGGTCGGTGGCCACACCGACGTGGGTGGCACCGTCCGACAACATGCCGACGACCGAGACGACCACGCCGCGGGCCGCACCGATCTGACTGCCGTCGTCAGCGGCCCGCGGCGGCTGCCCGAAGAAATGACGGAAGAGCTCGTAGGTCCCGTCGATGAGGTGGACGCGCATGGGCCCAGTCTGGCAGCGGACCCTCGGCCGTGGTCAAACGGGTGCCGCGGGCCCTGCCCCACCACCGGGCGTGGGTCGGGTCAGGGACAGCCGGACCGGGGGTGGCGGAAGCGTGCAGACTTGAGCGGTGCACGGGTCCGATGGCGACGGCGGGTTCCAGGTGTTCACCCGGGAGGAGTGGGCGGCCCTCGGCCGGCGGTCGCCGAACCCGCCCTCCCAGTCGGACCTCGGACTGGCCGTCGCCGCCGGCGCGGCGATGGCGTCGGGGGAGGTGGCCGACGTCTATGGCCCGCTCTGCCAGATTCTCGCCCGGCCGATCGCCGTCCGGCCGATCGCCGTCCGGCCGATCGCCGTCCGGGTCGGTGCCGCCGAGGTCGTCCAACCTCTCCCGGAGAGGGCCCGTCGGCAGCCCTTCGTCCTCGGCATCACCGGCAGCGTCGCCGGCGGCAAGAGCACGGCTGCCCGGGTGCTCCAGGCCCTGCTCCGCGGGGGCGCAGGGCGTCCGAAGGTCGACGTCCTGGCCACCGACAACTTCTTGCACCCGAACCGGGAATTGCAGGCGCGCGGCCTGATGGAGCGCAAGGGATTCCCGGAGAGCTACGACCAGGGCCGGCTGATTGCCGCACTCGCCGCAATCCGCGCCGGGGAGCCGGAGGTCAGGATCCCGGTGTATTCGCACGAGTCCTATGACATCGTCGCCGGAGAGCAGGTCATCCGCCGTCCGGACATCGTGGTAGTCGAAGGGCTCAATGCGCTCCAGGCGGGCACCGGGGGCGGGGGCCGCCACCAGGTGTCGTTCCAGGACTTCTTCGATTTCAGCCTGTATCTCGACGCCGCCGAGGAGGATGTCGCCCTGTGGTTCGGCGAGCGACTGCTGGCGCTTCGGACGAACAGGCCCCTGCGGCCCGGCGCATTTTCGCAATGGCTGGCTGGGCTGTCGGAGGCCGAGGCGCGCTCGATCGCCGAGTCCACCTGGTCCGGGATCAACCTCGTGAACCTCCGGGAGAACGTGGCGCCGACCCGCGACCTGGCCGACGTCGTGCTCGAGAAGGGGAGGGACCACCGTGTGGGCCGGGTCCTCGTGCGCCGTACCTGGCCGCCGGGCCCCGACGAGGCATCGTGAGCCGTCCGGCTCCGCCGGGTCCCGCCCGCCCCCTCGGTCGCTCCTTCCCCCCTTGACCAGCCCCGGGCCACTCGCTAAGTTCACAATCGAACGTACGTTTGCATAACGCGCCGTATGTGCAACGCACCGTTTGGATGACGTCGCCGTTTGGCAACAGAGAAGACAAGCAAGACGAGGAGGAACGACCATGGCCGATGTGAATCCCATTCCCGGTGGCTACCCCCGGGTGACCGCCTACCTGTCGGTCAACGGAGCCAACGACGCGATCGACTTCTACCGGAACGTGCTGGGTGCAGAGGAGCGGGTCCGAATGGACGGGCCCGACGGCAAGGTGGGACACGCCGAGTTGGCGATCGGCGACTCGCTGGTCATGTTGGCCGATGAGGTTGCGGGCATGGGCGCCCCGAGCCCCAGGACCTTGGGCGGGTCCCCGGTCACCTTGATGGTCTATGTCGAAGACGTCGACAAGGCTTTCGGGGCCGCCCTCAAGGCCGGCGCCAGGGAGATCACGGCCGTTGGTGACCGGTTCTACGGCGACCGGTCTGGACAGTTCGAGGACCCGTTCGGGCACCGCTGGAACGTGGCCTCCCACGTGGAGGACGTTCCACCCGAGGAGATGAAGAAGCGGGCGGTCCAGGCCATGTCCGGCGGGTGAACGCAGGAGGGCCAACCGGACCACACCATGGTCTGGTGCCGGACCGGTCGCTCGGCGAGCGCTCCCTGACGACACCCTCAGCCTGACTGCACCCAGCCGCTTCGGGCGGTTTCTGGTGAGGAGTGGCCATTCCTGTCCAAGCGGGCATCGCCCCTTGTGGAAGGGGTGCTGACCTGCGATTTCTCGCTTTTCGATCAATTCAGGCGAGGCATGGGCAACTGCATGTTGAGGACCTTGCGGCAATTCGCAAGGGTCAAATCCACTGGCGCCATTGACTGAATGAGCAAGTCAGTCAATACTTGGACAATGCGACGGGGACAGCCGGCTGATCGACTTCGCGACATCACCAAGGCGGGTCGACAGTTGCTGGGGAGCGTCGGGTATCAACGGACCCGGATGGCCGATGTCGCCACCGCAGCCGGCCTGTCTGCCGGATCGGTATACACCTACGTGAACAGCAAGGAGGCGTTGCTGCACGCCGTCCTCACCGGCTTCTTCGCCTCGCAGAAGGACGCCTTGCCCGAGGTGCCCATCACCGCTCCTCGGCTGGCCGAGACGTTGGAGGCAGTCCGCTCGGGTCTGGCGCGCGACGGGGCCACACCGGTGCTTCGGGCTGCGCTCCATGCCGAGGCGCCCGATGATGTCGGCACGGAGCTGGAGCAGATCCTCGAAGAGATGTACACCATGATCTCCAGACTGTGGCCGGTGTTGGCCGTGCTCGAGAAGTGCGCGGAGGATGTCCCGGCCATCCGGGAGTTCTACTTCGGAGGACAGCGCAGAACTCACCTGTCCCGGTTCGCCCGCTATGTGCAGCGGCGCGCCGCCGAGGGACGGCTCGACGGATTCGGCGATCCCGAGCTCAGTGCCCAGGTAGCGGTCGAAGCGCTGACCTGGCACGCCTGGCACCGGCTGGAGGGCTTCGATGAGGCCCGGTTCTCCGGCGCCGGCAGTCGGGGCGCGGTGATCGCGTTCGTGTCGAAGGCTCTGGTGGCCGACCCGTGACCGACTCGTTGGCGACCGTCCGGCCGAGCGGTTCCCGAGGCGCAGCGCAAGGTTCTTGGTCGGGCGCCTTGCCCCGGCTGGCCCGGGGACCCGTGCTGGCCGCCGCAGCCGCCCTCTTGGTCATCGAGCTGTTGGCATCACCGCGTTACGGCCTGCACCGGGACGAGCTCTACTTTCTGGCCTGCGCCCACCACCTGGCCTGGGGCTACGTCGACCAACCGCCCTTGGTCCCCGCCGTGGCCTGGATGGTAAACGGACTCATCGGCCCGTTTGCGTGGTCGTTTCGGCTGCTCCCCGCACTGGCTGGGGCGGCGTCGGTGGTGCTCACGGGTCTGATGGCCCGCGAATTGGGCGGGGGACGCTGCGCCCAGACCATCGCGGCCGTGGCCGCAGCGACCTCCGCGCAGCTACTGGCCGCATTCCACCTGCTGTCGACCACCGCCTTCGATTGCTTCTTCTGGGCCCTGATCACCTGGTTCGCGCTGCGCGTGATCCGGACTTCGGACACCCGGTGGTTCGTGCCGCTGGGGGCGGCCACCGGAGTGGCCCTTCTGAACAAGCTGAACGTGGCGTTCCTGGTGCTGGCGCTGGTGATCGGGCTGGCCACCGGATCCGACCGCCGACTCCTCTGGTCCAGGCATGCGTGGATGGGGGCCGCCATCGGCCTCGTCATCGTCTCGCCGGACATCGTGTGGAACGCCCAGCACGGGTGGGCGCAGTTGTCGATGCTCAGGAGCCTGCATGCAGAGAATTCGACCCTCGGCGCCTCCATCGGCTTTCTACCTGCCCAGCTGATCGTCGTCGGACCGGCTCTGTCCATGCTCTGGATCACCGGTCTCGCCCACCTGTGGCGGAGTTCCCGCTGGCGCCCTCTGGCCCTGAGCTACGTGGTGCTCGCCGCCTGGTTCACCCTGAGCGGGGCCAAGTCCTACTACCTGGCCGGCATCTACTTCGTCCTGTTTGCCGCTGGAGGTGTGGCGGCCGAGCGCCGTTTGCGGTCCAAGGGGAAGCCGGGCCGGGTCCGTGGCTGGATCGCCCTGATGGCGGTCGGGGGAGTGGTGGCGCTTCCGCTCACCTTGCCCCTACCGCCCGAATCCACCCTGCCCACCGGCTCGTGGGAGAGTCAGATCAACAAGGACCTGAGTGCGACCGTTGGCTGGCCCAGTTACGTGCGGCAGGTGGGGGGAATCGTGAACACGTTGCCGCCGGGCGAACGATCCCGCCTCGTGCTGCTCACCGGGGACTACGGCGCGGCTGGAGCCATCGATCTCTACGGGCCCCGATATCACCTCCCGTCGGCGCACAGTGGGCACAACACCTACTGGTGGTGGGGACCGGGCGGCATGAGCAACGACTCTGCCACCGTTGCCGTCAACATCCCCCAATCGGTACTCCTGGGGGTCTTCCGTCGCGTTCGCCTGGTCGCCTCCGTTCAGACACCGAACAACGTATGGACAGAGGAACGGGGGGACCCAATCTACCTATGCACCCAGCAGTACGCGAGCTGGAGCGAAGTCTGGCCCTCTCTCCGGCACTACGGTTGACCCGAGTGGGTGTGACCGACGAGACAGTCGAGGATCTGAACGGACAGGGTCATGGATCCGCCCGAGACGACCGTTGGAGAGCAAGCTTGCCGCGTTACGGCTGAGACCGAAGCCGGAAAGAGCACGCGGCCGCCACTGCCCGGGAATTCAACCGTCCGCCATATCTGGGCAGGTCCACCTGGAGGAGGAGAATTCAGACGGCGATGACATCGACACCCACCCGGCCACCGTCGAACAATCGATCGAGACGTTTGTGAATTCGCTGGACGGCGCGCTGACTGCACTCCGGGCCGCTGGACGGGGCCGAAAAATCCGGGGGTCCCCGGTCGACGAGCTGCGTGGGCGAGAACCGTGACAGCTCAAGAGGTGTGATTCTCTGATCGCGGCTGCTCGTCAGCGGACGCCGATGAGACCAGACCATCAGCATCAGTCGGCTTCGTAGACCTTGAAGGCGTGAGTCGATTGTCCCGTGCACACGATGGTCATCTGGTGTCGTCCCGTCGGGGGGAAGTAGCCTCCCGAACCGACTTGGGGACACGAGGGGTCATTTGCGGAATAGTACGCCTTCGGGTGGGACCCTCTATGGACGACAGTGCCGTTGGACAATGAGGTGTACTTGAACTCCACCAGCCCGTGGTACGTCCCATTGGAGGAAAGTGCCGGGCTGACGTCGAGGTACACGTTTGATCCGATCTCGTGGAGCTGGGATCCCGTGTAGTAGGAGGCTCCGACCTGCGCAGCATCGGTGTAGTTGAGGGTCCGGGCGATGAACTTCCAACTGGCTCCGTCGTTGGTCGACTTGAACAGCAGCACGTCACCGACGAAGTCCGGGTTGGCAACGGTCCCGATGTTGTGCATGCCGGTGATCGACATCCAGATGTGCCCGGCGGCGTCGGCGATGATTCCCGGCTCCGCATACAGGATGTAGGTGACGCCGTCCATCGTCCCGACTGACTGAGGTATTCCTTTCGCCCAGCTTCGAGTCGAGTTGTACAGGGCGCCCGAACAGGCGGTAGCGCAGAGGACACGGTCTTCCTTCGCCGGCATCTTGTCCAGGTTGGGCCTCAAGTAGGAGATGCCCGTCCTGTTGGGGATCACCTTCCGTGCGATCCAGCTGTATTGCGGCAGTGCGTTGCCATAGACGTCGTTCATGGTCGGGTGCTGTTTCGGATAGCTGTAGTAGACGACCACCCAGGTCTTCCTCACTGCGTCATAGGCCATCGACGGGGTCTCGTGCACCCAATCGAGGGTGTCGATCGGGGATGCAGGGTCAGTCGAGGTGGCGTTGCCGTTGATGCGGCCGGCGATTCCCATCGTGAGGGATCCGGTGGCGACCGAACCAATTTCAGTCCGAACGTGGAAGTAGCCCTTCCTGTCAAAACCAACGGTCGACACGACACCCCAGTACGCCTGCCGAGGCCCCGACCTCCCGTTGGCCCTCTGTATGTCCAGGTCGGCGTTCCCGTCTGCCCCGGACGGCCTGAACGTGATCGGGTTCAATGCCGTGGCCGCCTGAGCGCCCGACGGCGAACCAGTGATGGCCAATATGGTCGAAGCGATCAGCGCCACCAGGAGCGGAATCGAGTAGCGAATCAGCCACTTCCGCATAAGTTGGCTCCTCATTCCTCGGCGGTCCTCACGGAAGGAGCTCTGGACAGGTCGGGTCCGACGCACCGTCCCGGTGATTCGGTTGATCGTGCTCGAGATCGTGCTGACGCCGACAGTTGACCCATGCCCAGCGCCCACCTGGTGAACCTCCAGAGCGGACTCGTGGGTTTGTGCAGCTTATTTCGAACCGGGCGGTCTGCCGGCCGTCTCCGGTGGCAACGGAAGGCGGTAGGGGTGGCGTGAGCGACGGTGACCGATTCTCCACCACGGAATGGAGCTGTCTCAGAGTGGGTGACTCTCGAAGAACTTCCATATCAGCTGGTTCGCAGAGATGGAGAACGTCGTCTTTCCCACGACAGACCCAATCGCGAGCATCGCCACGCTTCCCGCCCAGATATGGCCGTCTCCGTTCTCCCTGTACAACTCCACTGTCGCAGAGCCGGGGCATTTGTAGGCAATCAGCGTTACGTCACTCGTCACCGAGGAAGTCTTCGGGGATTTCGAGCAACCGTTCCGGGCGGCCCAGCGAGCCTCTTCCGCTGGGATCGGCAGATCGTTCTGTTGAATGCCCTGGCCGACCTTGGAGCTGAGATGGGATCCGATCGTCCCGTTCCCATTTGGTGCGGGCAGTTGCTTGGCGGCCGGTCCGATCCCACCGCCGTATGGAACAAATGGGTCCGAGGTGCCGTGAAACGCAATCACCGGAACCCGCCGAGAAGGACGGCACGCAGAGGTGGCTTCGATCCCGGCCACGGTGGCCACGGCGGCGATCCTGCTGGCATCGCTGCAGGCAAGCGCAGACGCCATGAAGGCACCGTTCGAGTATCCGGCCACGTAGACCCTGTGACTGTCGACACACAATGTGCTGGCCAGGTGACCCAAGAGTGTGATTAGAAACTTCTGATCACGGCTCCCGGGCGTCGTAACCCAGTGTTGCACCCGCTCGTTCACTTGGGGAGTGACCGTGATGAAGCCATTCGTGGCCCCGTAACTACCGAACTGGGTGAGGTCAGCCTGCAGTGCAGCGGGTTCGCTATAGCCGTGAAGGTCCACCACAAGAGGCAACGGGTGGCCCGTTCGCTCAGCGGACGGCACCTCCACCAGGTAGCTACCAGTTTCTCCAGCGGCGGAGAAACTGAGGGTCTTCCCGTTCTGAACGGGCACAGTCGCTGGTCGGCAGCCAACCGAAGGAAGCGACGGCACCGCAGCCCCTGCTGGGGGAGCACCTGGCGCCAGTACGGGTCCAGCGAGCATTGACGCCACTACCGAGAGCGCCAGAGCGCATCTTCTGATCGACATAGCGGCACTGTAGATCTTCTCCGTGACCAACGCCTGACACATAGCCAGATCGGAAGCCTGCCCCGTCGCCGGTTGTACACAACGGTCGCCCCTCAAAGGCGGCTCGCCCGGATGTGTGCGACAATCGCCTGGAGGTGCCCCGAACTGCGGGGACCACGCGGAAGAGCGGGATTCATGGCGAAGTATCTGATGAGTTGGAAGACGCGTGCAGGGCACTGCCAAGCAGAACCACGATGACGGAAAGTCAATTCTTGAAGCCTTCGCCAAGTGGCAGACCCCGGCTGATCAGAAATGGTCGGAGTTCCTCAGTCGCGTCGACGGTGAGGGCGGCTTCGCCGTCATCGAGACCGCCAATCAGTCCGGTCTCCTGGACGGAGTCTCGAAGTTCGTCACGTGGCTCGAATTCGACATCGTCCCCGTAGTCGACATCATGGACGGCTATCGGCCCAGGCGGCCGGCGCGAAGTTCCGCGAGTCCGTCTGACGCGACGGTTGCGCATCGCCCGCTGAGTCGGGCTTCCCGGTAGCGGCAGTACCGGACCGAGAGGGTGCCTGCAGCCGGGCGAGATCGCCATCATCTGCAACTGGGCGCCGCCGTCCAACCGGCCCGACAGGCACCCAGGGGATGTGGATTCGGTCACCCTCCGTTGACGCCACCCGTGAGACCGCCTCTGCCCAACAACGCTCCGGCTCCGCCCACGCCGCCGAAGCCCGTCCGGGTGCCCGTGGTCGACGAGGAGGGCACTGGCTGATTCAGGTTGGCCAGGCTGACGAGCTGGCCCCTCCTCACTCCCGAAGTCACCTGGGTCAAGAGGGAGCCGACGGTTCCGAGCGTGACCCGGACCACTTTGGGCGTGGCACCGTCGAGCACCGTCACCAGGTGCGTCGATCCGACTGTCCGCACGGCCGACGAAGGAACGGTTGTGACCCCGACAGCTCTTCCGGTAATGATCGCAAGCTGCACCTCCGCACCGGAGTAGAGGCCGAGATTTGACGCCTCGAGGGTCACGGTCACCGGGTA
The DNA here is from genome assembly GCA_035531955.1 of Acidimicrobiales bacterium. Classification (GTDB taxonomy): domain Bacteria; phylum Actinomycetota; class Acidimicrobiia; order Acidimicrobiales; family RAAP-2; genus Bog-756. The sequence goes on from DATKRZ010000011.1 coordinate 24,972, forward strand.
GGTTGTCGACGTCGACCCGGACGTTGCCAACACCCCGACGGCCGTCACCGTCCCGCTCAGCTGGGTACCGGTGGAGTCCGGGGTGACAAGCACCTGCTGTCCGACAGCGACCTGGCCGATCTTGTCCACAGGGACGGTGGTCGTCGCCTGGTAGGTCGAGCCCGAGCCGATGACCGCCACCCCCGGAGCGCCGGTCGTCGACCCAGCGGTCACCGACGCCCCGGGGGCGAGCGTAACCGAGCCCACGGTCCCCGATATCGTGCTGACGAGCGTGGCGTCTCCAAGGGCACGCTGCGCGTTGTCGAGACCGGCCTGGGCCACGTCGATGGAAGCCTGATCGAGGGCCAGCTTCTGGGATGTCACCGCCTTGTTCGTCGATCCACCGGTCGCTGGAGAGGTCACCCCGGAGGCACCAGTATCCGATCCGGGGGAGCCGGTCCCAGTGCTCGAGCTCCTGGGTGTGGATCCGATGGCGGATCCCGCTGCCTCGAGGGAGGACGTCAGTGCCGCCTCGTCCTTGTCCAGCGTGGTGATGTCGGCGGAGACCTTGGCCTGGGCGTCCGAGGCAGCGCTCAGTGCCTGCGGGCAGGACGGCGCCGTACCCGGTGCGCCGGGCGTCGTGGAGATGGGCGGCGGGGTGGATCCCGGCCCTGCGACAGCCGTCGTGGCCGGAAGCTGGGCACTACACACGGTGGTCGCTCCAGCCAGGGCCGCGGTTGTTGCTTTCGCGTCCGCGTCCAGTTGCGCCTGATCGGCCACCAGGGCCGCCTGCAGTTTGGCGATCTCCTGAGTGCCAGGGCTCGTGGTTGCCGATCCCGGTGGGGGTGTCGTCGTGGACGTCGAGGAGTTCGTCGGAGAGGCGACCGTCATCGACGACGTCTGGCTCACCTCGTCGCTGGCCAGTGTGGCCTGAGCCGAGGCCAGGGTGGCCTGCGCGGTCACCACACTGTTCTCCAGCGGTGTGGTATCGAGGGTCGCCAGCTCCTCGCCAGCCGTGACTGGTTGGCCGACGGCGACGTCGACCTTGGCAACCGTCCCCGAGACATTGAAGTCGAGGCTCGCCTGATCGACGGGAGCCACCGTGCCAACCGAGTTCAGCGTCGCCACCGCGGTGCCGGTGCCCACCACTGTGCTCCGATAGGAGGGCGAGGACGGGCGGGTCAACGCCCATGCGGCGAGCGCAGCGGCCAACACGACCACGAGCACGATGACCCTGAAGGGCGAGATCAACCCCTCATGGGTGGGCCGATTCGGTGCGACTTCGTGGTCCGGCCGATCGGCGGGCAGTCCCGTGGGGCCGGCCGGCTCGTCCGCGAACTCCCCGGCAACCGGCGGTGGCTGCCCCACCCGTTCAGGCACTGGCTCCGCCACCCCCGAGACCGCTTCGAGCACCACCGAATCCGGCGGTGCATCCGTTAGGGCCGGCTGTGGAGATGGTGATCGACCGCGCCGAGATGGCGCCTGTGGTGTCAGCACTGCCGTTGGCTCGCGCACATTTGCCCACGGCCAGATCGGTCGATGATGCCGGATCTGTCGTGGTGAATGTCGTCGAGGCCGTCAGGGTGACGGTGACGCTGGACGCCGCCTTGGTTACCGGATTGACCTCGTTGATCGTCACCTCTGAGCCATTGACGGCGGTCACCGAGCCGGATGCAATCCCGAACTGCCCGTTACCGAACGGTCGTGCACCGACCGGCCGGCTCCCAGTCCCTGGGGTGGACCCACCTCCCCCACCAGGTCTGGTACCCAGAGCTCCTCTGCTGCCGAAGCCACCTGAGCAGGTGCCCGAAACCGGCTGTGAGACGGAAACCGTCGTCGCCGTGACCGGAATGCCGAAGCCGCGGCCGCCCGACGAGGAGCCGGAGCTGGGCTTCCCGAATGCCGAGATGCAGGAGCCGACGGTCACAGCAGTTGCAGATGCAGGCACTGTCTGGCGGAACATGGTGCTCGGGGTGTAGTTGACGGTGGTCTGACCGGTGATCGGGTTCTGCACCTCGAGGCTCGTCCCGTTGATGGATGCGATGGTGCCAGCGGCGCCGGGGAGCTGCCGCGGCGTCGCGCCATTGCTCCCCGACGAAGAACCACCGGTAGTGGACGAGCTCGATGAAGTGGAAGCCGACGAAGCGGACCCGCACGCGGCCAGGGCGGCACCAAGGACTCCGAGCGCCACCACTGCGAGGACTCGTCGCGGTGTGGTGGAACGGTCCGCGGCGCGGTGACCGGGGTCAGCAACCGGGCTTGATGGTCTGGCTGGGTTGGTCATGTTCTCTTTCCTTCTGGTGTGCTGGAGTTGACGGGGACTATTCGCTGCGCAGTGCGTCTATCGGCGCCAGACGGGCGGCCCGTCCAGCGGGATAGACGCCGAAAGCGATGCCGATCCCGATGGCGATCATGATGGCGATCAAGGTGGCCACGGGAGATATGGTGATTTTGTTGGATATGAAGTGCGGGACTATCTCGGCGCCCAAGAGGCCCAGGGCGGCACCGAGGACGCCGCCCACGCAACCGAGCACGGAAGCCTCCACCAGAAACTGCCGGCGGATGACCCGGGGGGTGGCGCCGAGCGCCTTGCGGAGTCCGATCTCACGGATCCGCTCGGTCACCGAGACCAGCATGATGTTCATGACGCCGATGCCGCCGACCAGGAGAGAGATGCCGGCCACGCCGCCGAGCAGGATGGTCAGTGTCTTGTCCACCGAGGTGGCCGCGGAAAGGACCTGCTGCTCGCTGGTGATGGTGAAGTCGGCGCTCGCTGCCGTCGTGATTCCGTGGAGGCTCAGCAGCTCCGCGTCCGCCTCCTGATAGGCGGCCGACAGGGTACCGGCCGACGTCGCCTGGATGAGGATCTGGCTCACCGCATTGCGACTCGAGCCGCCGAAGAACAGAGCGGAGGCCGTGGTCAAGGGAGCGATGGCCTGATCGTCCGGATTCGACGAGGTCGATGAGGTCGATGACGAACCGATGGCGTTGAGAACGCCGACGACCGACATGGGCTGCCCTGCGATGTTCACCGTCTGGCCAACCGGGTCGCGGAAACCGAACAGCTCCTGAGCGGTCGTCGCGCCGAGCACAGCCACGTCGGCACGCGTAGACAGGTCGTGAGCGGCGATGAACCTTCCCTCGGCCATCGATCGGCCGCGGACGGTCAACCACGAGGGGTCGGTGCCCACGACCGTGGTCGTCCAGTTGGTCGTGCCTGCCACCAGGCTTTCCGAGACCGTCGTGGCCGGGGCCACCGCGTTGATGTCCGGGGCCACGACCTTCGAGGTGAGGGCGGCCGCATCGCCCACAGTCAGCGTCGACGCGGAGCCGAATCCACCACGGATCCCCGTACTCGAGGTCGTGCTTCCTGGCGTCACCGTTAGGAGGTTCGATCCCAGTGCCGAGATTTGCGAGGTCACCTGCTGCTGCGCACCCTCGCCGAGCCCTACGGTCAGGATGACTGCCGTGATCCCGATCATGATGCCCAGTACGGTCAGCGCAGAGCGGAGACGGTGGGAGACCACGGCATCCATGCCGGTCCGAAAGGTCTCGAGAAGGTTCATCGACCGAGAGCCGTGCTGCCGGCCAGCTCCTGGTCGAGGATCTGTCCGTCCCTTATTCGCATGATTCGGTCGGCCGCCTCGGCCACATCGATCTCATGGGTGATGAGCACGATGGTGCGCCCACTGCGGTGGAGCTCATCGAGCAGTTCGAGGATGTCGGCCGCGGAAACCGAGTCGAGGTTGCCAGTGGGCTCATCGGCGAGGATCAAGTCGGGGTTGGTGACCAGGGCGCGGGCCATGGCCACCCGCTGTTGTTGCCCGCCGGAAAGCTCTCCAGGACGGTGGTCGACCCGGGAGCCGAGTCCCACTCGCTCCAGCGCATGGAGGGCACGCCGCTGGCGCTCCGCCCGCTCGACTCCGGCATAGAGCAGGGGGAGCTCTACGTTCCGCCAGGCCGACATCGAGGCGAGCAGGTTGAACTGCTGGAAGACGAAGCCGATCCGCCGGTTCCGGGCATGGGCGAGACCTTCCTCGGACATGGTGCTCACGTCTTCGCCGGCCAGGCGGAACGTGCCCGAGCTGGGAACGTCCAGGCAACCGAGGATGTGCATCAGGGTCGACTTCCCCGATCCCGAGGGTCCCATGATGGCGACGTACTCGCCTGCTTGGATCGCGAACGAGACGCCGCGGAGCGCATCGACCTCCAGGGATCCGTTCCGATACGTCTTCCATACGTCGTCGGCCTCGGTCACCGGATGCTGGACCACCGGGTAGGTCGCGGTCTTGTCCACCCAAACCTCCCCAGTGTCCTCATGGGAACCGCCTGTTCGATGGCGAGGGTGCTCGGGCGTGGTCATCCGCCTCCGCCCCCACCCAAGCCGCCCCCACCGAAGCCGGCCCCGCCCGCACCGCCCCCACCGAAGCCGCCCCCGCCCCCGCCGAAGCCGGCCCCGCCCGCACCGCCCCCGCCGAAGCCTCCCCCGCCGAAGCCGCCCCTGCCGGTTCCGAGCGGCCCTCGGAACGAGACCGTCGTCACAAAGATCTTCTCTCCGACGGAGAGGCCGCTCGTCACCTGGGTCTGCCCACCCGACGCCGTCCCGATGGTCACGGCCTGGGTGACCTTGGTCCCGTTTGAGTCGAGGGTCGCCGTCGTGGCACCACCGCTATATGTGATGGCGGTGGTCGGCACCACGATGACGTCCTGAAGCTCCTTCACGATGATCGAGACGTTGGCACTCGATCCGCCGAAGAGCTCCGATGGGCTGCCGGTAACGTCGATGACCACCGGGAAGGACGACACGCCCGAGGTGGTGGTGGCCAGGAGCCCGACCGAACCCACTGTCCCGTACACCGGGGTCGTGGAGCCCGAAACGATAATTCTCGCCTGGTCGCCGACCAGCACCTGGGAGACCTCCGTGCTGTTGAGCGTGGCATTCACGATGTATGAGCCCGTGGAGACGACGACGACCTGCGCGCTCGATGAGTTTGACGCTGCCGAGGATGAGGAGCCGGCGGCGTTTGCGGAACCGCCCGCGAATGATCCACTGGTGGAGGAGGGGCTCGACCCGGAGCTACTCGTACCTGTCGAGCCGACGCCCGATGCCGAAGAGGAAGTCGACCCGGACACCTGCTGGCCGACGGTGAGGCTCACCGAGGCCACTGTCCCCGCGATCGTCGACACCAGGGTTGCATCGTTCAGCGATGTCTGCGCCGTCGAGACCTGGGTCTCCGCCGAGGCGACGTTGGCCTCGTCCAGGGCGATCTGGGTGGCGGAGGCGCCATTGGCCTGGTCGGTGGCCAACTGGGCCTGGTCGTTGGCCTGGGTGGCCTGGGCCTCTGCCAGTGAGGCAGCGAGCGCGGAGCTGTCCACCGTCGCCAGGGCCTGGCCCGCGGCGACCACCTGGCCCGCGATGACGTTGACCGCAGTGACCTGCCCGGACACCGCGAAGTTGAGGTTGGCCTGGCTGGCCGGCTCGACCGTCCCGGTGGATGAGACGGTCTGGGAGATCGTGCCCGTCGAGACGGTCTGGACCGTGGTGGTCGTCGTGACCCCCGTCGTGGCGGCGCTCGAACTCTTCGTAGCGAACCACGTCCCGAACACGGCACCGACCAGTACCAGCGCGACGGCGGAGGTCACCACCATTCGGTTCCGACCGGACCAGGTTCTGCGCTCAGATCGCACCTTTATCGCTCCGCTTCACGGTGGCCAAGGCCACGAAAATAAATCCTTCTGATGGTCCCGATCCGATCGCCCGGGACCGATTCCAGAAAACCACATTCGAGCTGAAAAACCTTGTCGCCAGTCGTGCGCCACCTGTGAGTCTCCTGTGGAGACGAGGCCCACCCGACAGGCGCGTTCCGAGACGGTGGCCGGTGCCGCCACCCGCCAGTCCACTCTTCGGTCGGTCCTCCTCTCCGCACCGACCGGTGCCTGCTTCGGCATTCTCGAGCAGCATCCGCCTTGGGCGACGGGGGGCCGCCCGACCTGGGTACGCTCACAGTCGTGCGTATCGGTGTGCTGACCGGCGGTGGCGACTGCCCCGGTCTGAACGCGGTCATCCGGGCAGTGGTCCGAAAGGGGGTCCAGGTCCACGGCGACGACTTCGTCGGCTTCCGTGACGGCTGGCGCGGGCCCCTGGAACGGGACACGATGCCCCTGGACGTTGCCGCCGTCCGGGGCATCCTGCCGCGTGGAGGGACGATCCTCGGGTCCAGCCGGACCAACCCCTACTCCTTCGGAGACGGCGAGCGCCGCGTCCTCGACACGGTTCACAGCCTTGGCGTCGAGGGCCTGGTGGTCATCGGGGGTGAGGACACCCTGGGTGTGGCCACCCGGCTGGCCTCGACCGGCCTTGCGGTCGTCGGGGTCCCGAAGACCATCGACAACGATCTGGGGTCCACCGACTACACCTTCGGATTCAACACCGCGGTCACGATTGCCACTGAGGCCATCGACCGGCTCCACACCACCGCTGAGAGTCACCACCGGGTGCTGATCGTGGAGGTGATGGGCCGCCATGCCGGCTGGATCGCCCTGCACTCGGGCCTGGCCGGAGGGGCCAACGTGATCCTGATCCCGGAGCGACCCTTCGACATCGACGCCGTGTGTGCGTTCATCGAGCACCGGTTCGCCAGCCATTATGCGCCCATCGTGGTGGTGGCCGAGGGAGCGCTTCCGGTGGAAGGCACGTTGTCGGTGCGCCGCGGGGAGTTGGATGCCTTCGGCCATGAGCGGCTGTCGGGCATCGGCAACCTCCTCGAGTCCGAGATCGGCCGCCGCACCGGAAAGGAGGCACGCGCCACCGTCCTCGGGCACGTGCAGCGCGGGGGCAGCCCGACGGCTTTCGACCGGGTGCTCGCCACCCGGTTCGGACTGCATGCCGTCGATGCCCTGCACGCCGGTCGGACAGGTCAGATGGTGGCCCTGCACGGGACGTCGATCGACCTCGTACCCCTGTCGGAGGCCACCGCCGAGCTCAAGCTGGTTTCACCCGAACTCTTCGCCGAGGCCGAGGTCTTCTTCGGCTGACGGCCCGGGCCCTTCCAGGTAGGAGGGATTGGCCACCAGCAACTGATCGCGGGCCGACGCGGCCAGCGCCACGGCGACCTCGTGCCAGGCGCCGCCGAGGTCGCCCGACCTGATGGCGGCGGCGAGGTCACGGTCGTTCTCGAACCCGAGGCCGGCCAGACGCCGGGCATGGGCCGCGGAGAGTTCCGGGCCCAGTTCGAGCTCGCGGGCGACCGTATGGAGGACGTTGGAGGCAACGCGCTCCTCGAAACGTGCACCGGGCCCGTCCCCGCCCGCCCCCGCCCGCCCTCCGTCGAGGTACTCGCCGACCGCCTCGACCAGCTCGGCGGCAGTGGGCCGTCCGAACGGCGCCACCACCGAAGCGGGAGCCACCGCCCCTGTGGGCGACGCGTGCGTGGCGGACGGCGTCCCGGCTGCCGACGGCGTGGTGTGGGGGCCCGGCGGCACCACCCCGAGCGCCACGAAGAGGTCCCATTCACTCTCGCAGATCCGCCGGCCGATGGCGGCCAGTTCGACCGAGCGGGTGGTGCCTCTCAGGTGGGCCGACGCCTGGAGGGCGCAGATGACCGCCCACTTGACCGTGGCGTAGACCTGCCACCAGGCGACCCGCTCCGGACCGATCGCCCCACCCCCGTCGGCCATATAGGCCTCGAGGAGCACGGGCAGTTTTCCGAACCCGCCCACCGGGTCCGGCCCCCCGAAGCGCCAGGCGCGGGCACACAGCCACCCGATGTCCTCGGCCGGATCGCCGGCATGGGCGAGCTCCCAGTCGAGGACGGCGCGCAGGCCGTCGGGACCGACCAGCAGATTGCCGTTCCGGAAGTCGCCGTGCACGGTGACCCACCGTCCTGGAGGGGGGCGGTTTGCGTCGAGCCACCGGACGCCGAGCTCGAGGGCGGGGCGGACCTCGCCGAGACCGTCGAGCAGGGGGAGGGGATCGCCCAACGGGTCACGCGGGGGAAGCCCTCCGATGGTGTGGGGGTCGATGGAGTGGATGGCGGCCAGCGCCATCCCGCACTGGGCAGTCAGGGCGGTACGGGCACCGGCCCATTCGGGGTCGCGGAGGATCTTGCGGGGGATGGTCTCCCCGTCGAGCCACTCGACCACCAGCCACCCTGCCCGGAGGCCGGCCGCGTCGCTCGAGGCCACGACCCCGGGGACCGGCACGCCCGCAGCCCGGGCCGCCCGGAGGAGGGCGGCCTCGGTGCCGGCCCGGCCTCCCTGCCCGGCCCCGTCTCCCCGGTCCTGCTGCACGATGAGCCGGCTCACCGTGCCGTCCCCGGCAACCAGCTCGAACGAGCTCGTGATGCGGGAAGCACCGCCGGAGAGACGCCTCAGATTACGGACGGGGCCCCCGAGCGCCCGGCTGAGGATGTCGGAGACCTCTTCAGGAGTCGGTCCCACTAGTCGACGGGGACGACAGGCCTCCCGCTGCCGTCGAGCTGGTGCAGGTACTCGCAGATGCCGTATCCGGTCAGCTCGCCGCCGCCGGGTGTGCGATGGGTCCACCGGGCCAGTCCCTCGTTGACCACGGTGCCACCGGGCCTCCCGATGTCGGCCACCCGCAGCACGTCACCGCGCAGGTCGTAGGTGCGGGCCTCCTTGTCCACCACCTGGAGGTGTACCACCTCGTGGGTCACCCCGTCGTCGGCCAGCTCGGTGCGCAGGCGCCACTCGGCGATGCTGGCGGCCCGCGCGCCGTCCCAGACCCAGCCCCGGTGCAGATCACCGGCGTCGGTGCCAAGTCGGATCCCGCCGAGGTGCATCTGCTCGCCCAGGTTGATGCTGAACCAGCGCCACATCTTGGGCCCGCCCCACCGCCGGGGTCCCCAGGAGCGGTCGCGATTGCCGTAGGCAGCGGTCCAGGGGTGGCGGACGCCGTCGACTTCGAGCCAGCCGGACCAGCGGCCGGCCTGCTCGAGGTGGCCCCTGCCCACGGTTCCGGCGGCGGCGGCCGCTTGCGCCGAACGGGGTCCGCCCCGGGTCCGGCCGTCTGTGCCGATGGCCGGTGTGAGCGCATCGAAGCAGACGTCGAGCGCCAGGCGCACGGGACGGGAGGCCCGCGATCCGGCGGTGCATGGTCGGGCGGGGACCTCACCGTCCATGGTGATGCGCCATGACCTCAGGGCCTCGAGCATCTCGTAGCGGACGGCTCCAACTTCGAGCACGGTGTCGACCATGTCGGACTGGCTTTTCACCTGGTGGAGTTCGGCGAGCTCCCCGCCCGGCAGCCAGACCGACATGCCGACATCCATCGTCCCCTCGTTGGGACGGATCCCGATCCGGGTGAAAAGACCGGAGTCGGTGCCGGGATCGAACCCGTTGAAGTAGTACGACTCGCTCCACGCCGTGTCCGCCTCCACGGGATGGGCGAGGTCGTGACGGGGCTCCAGGATCGGCACCGCTACACCATGGTCTGTCCGGCGCTGACATTCAGCGCCTCGCCGGTCACACCCCTGGCATCATCGGAGAGCAGCCAGCAGATGGCGGCGGCGATCTCGTCGGCACTCTGCAGCCGGCCGAGGGGGATCTCGCGCTGGATATAGGTAGCCAGGCCGTCCGGCCCACCCATGAGGGTCTCGAACATCGAATCCTTGTTGATCAGGTCGGTGTCGACCGTGCCCGGGCACACCGCGTTGACCGCGATCCCACTCGGGCCGAGCTCGGCGGCGAGGGTCTGGGTGAGCAGGATGACGGCTGCCTTGGCCGCGCAGTACGCGCCGAGGAACGGGAACGCGCGCTTGCCCGCCTGGCTCGAGACGTTGCAGATGCGACCCGGTCGTCCCACCGCGATCATCCGTCTGGCGCAGGCTCTCGACACCAGCCAGGTGCCGACGACGTTGACGTCGAGGACGCGGCGGAACTCCGGGGCCGGCACATCGAGGAGCGCTCCCAGCCCGAAACCCGGACCGCTGCCGCCGGCAACGTTGGCCACCAGGGTGACCGGGCCGAGGGCTTCGCTCACCTGGGCGACGGCGCGTTCCACCTCCGTCTCATCGGCAACATCGGTTGTGACGGTGGCCACACCGCCACCGAGATCGCGGAGCTCGTCGACGAGACCGGCAAGATCGTCGCCGCTGGCCGTGCCGTGGGCGGGTGCGTCCGCATAGGGCCGGGCGATGTCGAGGCAGGCGACGGCCGCCCCGCCGCGGGCCAGCCGCAGCGCGGTGGCTCTCCCGATGCTCCGGGGCCGGGCCGCCCCGGTCACCAGGGCCACGCGACCGGCAAAGGGGCGCGTACCCACGGGTTGTGTGAAACTCACGGGGCCAACGTAGCGACGATCCGGACGGGAGGCGATCCGTTCGGGATGGGAGAGGGATGCGAGCCGCCGTCATCCGGGATGGAGAGCTGGTCGTAGGCGAGGTGCCTGACCCCTCGCCGGGCTCCGGGCATGTCGTGGTCCGCTCGCTCGCCGCAGGCATCTGCGGGTCCGACCTGCACGCATCGGCGGACTTCGCCCACTTCACCACGTTGATGGCCAGCGCCGGGGTGCCGGCGCTCGACCCGACCCTCGACACCGTTTTCGGGCACGAGTTCTGCGCCGAGGTGGTCGAGCACGGTCCCGACACGGCGGGAGCGCTCCCCGTGGGGACCAGGGTCTGCTCGGTGCCGGTCATCGTCGGATCGAACGGCGTCGAGCAGATCGGCTACTCCAACACCTACCCCGGGGCGCTGGCCGAGCACCTGGTGCTCCAGGAGATGCTCCTCCTCCCGGTCCCCGATTCCCTCGACACCCCTGTCGCCGCCCTCACCGAGCCCCTGGCCGTGGGCGAGCACGCCGTCGGGCTGGCCGGGCTGCAGGCGGGCCAGCCCTGCCTGGTGGTCGGGTGCGGGCCGGTCGGTCTGGCGGTGATCGCCGCATTGAAGGGTCGGGGACACGGCCCGGTGATGGCGGCCGACTACTCGCCGACCCGGCGGCGGCTGGCCGAGGCATTCGGAGCCGACGAGGTCATCGACCCGGCCGAGGGGTCGCCGCACGAGCGCTGGAGCGCCTTCGGGGTGCACACCACGATCATGGAACGGGCGGCAGCGTCCATGATGGGCGGCGAGCTGACCGACCCGGTGATCTTCGAGGCGGTGGGCGTGCCCGGCATGTTGGGCTCACTGATCCGCGGGGCTCCGCCCCGCAGCCGCATCGTGGTGGTAGGCGTCTGCATGCACACCGACTCCTTCGAGCCCTTCGTCGCAGTGACCAAGGAGATCGAGCTGCGGTTCTCGTTCGGCTACGAGCCGGCCGAGTTCGCCGCCACCCTGGCGCGGCTGGGTGCCGGGGTGCCCGGTGCCGATCTGCTGGTGACGTCGTCGGTTGGCCTGGCCGGCGCCCCGGCCGCCTTCGAGACCCTGAGGACCCCGGGCGGTCACGGCAAGATCCTGGTGAACCCGCAATGAACCCGCGACGAGTGCCCGTGATGAGAGGAAGGCGCCTGCATGCCCACCTTGGACGCAACTGACCAGCTGAAATTCGGGATCTTCCTGGCCCCGTTCCATCCGGTTGGCCAGAACCCGACGCTGGCGCTCGAGCGCGACCTGCAGCTGATCGAGCACCTCGACGAGTTGGGTTTCGACGAGGCCTGGTTCGGCGAGCACCACTCGGCCGGCTACGAGATCATCGCCTCACCCGAGGTGTTCATCGCCGCCGCGGCACAACGGACCCGGCACATCCGGCTGGGTACGGGGGTGTCGTCGTTGCCCTACCACCACCCCTTCATGCTGGCCGACCGGTTGGTCCTCCTCGATCACCTGACCCGGGGCCGGCTGATGATAGGGGTAGGTCCGGGCGCCCTGCCGTCGGACGCCTTCATGATGGGGATCGACCCGGCCAGACAGCGCGACATGATGGAGGAGTCGCTCGAGGCGATGCTCCTGCTCCTGGCCGGCGACGAGCCGGTCAGCTACGAGACGGACTGGTTCAAACTGGTCAAGGCCCGTCTGCAGATGCGACCGTACCAGCGCCCCTTCCCTGAAGTGGCCGTGGCCGCACAGGTGTCGCCGGCCGGGCCCCGGGCGGCCGGGCGCTTCGGGTGCAGCCTCTTGTCGATCGGTGCCACCTCGGCGGGTGGCTTCGACATCCTGGGCGCGCACTGGGACGTGATGGAGGAGCGGGCCGCCGAGTTCGGCACCACCGTCGACCGCAGCAAGTGGCGGCTGGTTGGACCCATGCACATTGCCGACACCAAGGAGCAGGCCATCGAGGACGTCGGGTTTGGTCTGGCCGAATGGGTCGACTACTTCCAGCGGGTCGCCGCCCTCCCGCTGGCTCCGGACACAACCAATCACGAGACCCTGGTCGACGCCCTCAATGCCTCGGGTTTCGCGGTCATCGGGACGGTGGAGGACGCGGTCAACCAGGTGGAACGGCTGCGTGCCCAGTCCAATGGCTTCGGAACCTTCCTGCTCATGGGCCACGAGTGGGCCGACACCGCCGCCACCCGTCATTCCTACGAGCTGATCGCCCGCTACGTGGCCCCGCATTTCCAAGGGTCATCACGGACCCTGACTGCCAGCCGGGACTGGGCCGCAGACAACCGGCCCGAGTTCATCGGGGCCGCCGGTGCCGCGGTCATGTCCGCCATCGTGAAGCACCAGGAGGAGAAGGAGAGCAAGTCCGCCAATGTCTGAGATCACCCACGAGCAGATCAGGGCGAACGGGATCGACCTGCACGTCGCCGTCTCGGGACCGGCCGACGGCCTTCCTGTTGTCCTCTGCCACGGCTTCCCCGAGCTCTGGTACTCCTGGCGCCACCAGCTCGGCGTCCTGGGGGACGCCGGCTACCGCGCCCTGGCGCCCGATCTCCGGGGCTACGGCAGGAGCAGCCGCCCCCAGGGCGATGTGACGGAGTACGGGTCGGATCGGCTCACGGCCGACCTCTGCGGCCTGCTCGATCACTACGGCCACAGCCGGGCAGCGTTCGTGGGCCACGACTGGGGAGCCATGCTGGTGTGGGAGATGGGAAAGCTCCATCCGGACCGGATGTCGTCGATCTACAACATGAGCGTCCCCTTCACCCAGTCACCCGCACCGCCTACCTCGATCTTCGAGGCCATCTTCGCCGACAAGTTCTTCTACATCCTCTACTTCCAACCGGTCGGGCCGGCGGAGAAGGAACTGGAGGCCGACCCCCACACCTTCTTGCGCAACATGCTCTATTCGGCCGGGGGAGAGGGCATGGCCGAGGGTCAGGCCCTGGTGGACGCCCCCCGAGAGGGAACAGGGTTCCTCGACATCCTCCGCCAGGCGCCGAGTGAGCTCCCGGCCTGGCTCACCGAGGAAGACGTGGCCGTGTACGCCGACGCCTTCGCCGCCGGAGGCTTCTTCGGTCCGCTGAGCTTCTATCGGAACATCGACGCCAACTGGGAGAGGGGGAAGGACATCCCGCCCTCGACCCTGGCCATGCCCGTAGGGTTCCTGACCGGCTCCCTCGATCCGGTCATCGCCATGATGCCCGGTGCGGCCGGTGAGATGGACTCCATGCTCCCCGACTTCCGGGGCATGACGACGGTCGACGGGGCCGGCCACTGGGTGCAACAGGAGAAGCCCCAGGAGTCGAATGCGGCCCTCTTGGACTTCCTCGCTTCAGTGGGTTAGTCCGGCCGGAGTCGTCCGCCACAGCGGTGGGATGCACGAGACCCCTCCGACCTGGCGTCCCTCCAGCACCTCCTCGACCTGAGTGCGGCCGGAGCCGGCGCCCATCTGCGGAGGATCATCACATCGGAGACCGGCTGATCCGGCAACTAGCCGGTCGGATCGAGCAGGGTCGGATCGCGCCGCAGCTCCTGTCGGGCCATTGCCTCGAAGAAGCCGATGAACCCTTCCCCGTCCGACCCCTTGAAGAGCGACCGGGTCGCCTCGGGCAGCTCGCGGCCGGTTCCCAACGACTCGACATACCATGCTCGCCGGCTGCGGTACTCCAGGGCAACAGCGCGTTGGTGGACGGCACGGATGCTTGCGGCCGTGACAAAGACGCCGTGGTTGGCCAACAGCGCCATGTCCGCCGTCCCCATCGAGGCGATCGCCCGGGCCGCGCTGTCCCGGCTGTCGACCGGCCCGTCGTATTCGTCGACGATGACCAGCTCGCCCCCGCCCAGGGCGGAGCTCTGGTCATAGCAACCGGGGATCCGTCCGAGGTCGGCCCAGACCGTGGCGAACCGGGGGTGACTGTGCACCGCCACCGCCACGTCACCTCGTTGCCGGTGGAGTTCGAGATGGAGTGGGATGCCCAAGGGGACCGGCCAGTTGCCCTCCAGAAGCTGTCCCTCGAGGTCGATGACCAGGACGTCCTCGGCGCGGAACTCGTCCCAGAGCAGGAGCCACGGGTTGCACAGGAGCGTCCCGTCCGGCTGTCGGTAGGTGATGTGCCCGGCCAGATGGTCGTCGTAGCCTTCGCGCCACAACGTGCGGGCCAGGAGGACGATCTCCTGACGCGCTGTGAGCTCGGGCAGCAGCAAGTCCGCGGTGGGGGAGAACGGCACCCTGGTCACAGCACCCTGGTCACGGCACCACCGTGGCCGGGAGCGGCCATCGGTACAGCCGGGCGGCATTCTCGTGGGTCATCTTCCTGAGGTCCTCGACCGGGAGATTGCCCCAGCAGCGCTCGATGACCGCCTGGGTGTCGGGCCAGGTCGAATCGCCGTGGGGATAGTCGACCTCCACCATGATGTGGTCGATGCCGATCCGATGGCGGGTCCCGATGGTGGACGGATCGTCGATGGTGCAGAACCAGAAGTTCCGCTCGAGGACCTGGGCAGGGAGCAGGCCCGAGACGTCGTAGTCGCGCCCGTATCCCGAGCGGTCGACGATATTGTCGAGCCGGTCGAGGAGCATCGCCACCCAGCCGATGCCCCCCTCGCTCATGGCGATCTTGACTCCGGGATAGCGCACCGGCAGGCCCGACCAGAGCCATTCGGCGCAGGCCGACAACGACATCTGGCCAAACAGGGTCGCACCCAGTGCCACCATCGGGCTGTCGTCGGGCATGTCGGGCATTCCCGACGACCCGACGTGGAGCGAGATGACCGTGTCGGTCTCCTGGCATGCCGCCACGATCGGGTCCCAGTAGCCCGAAAACAGGCTGGGCAGGTCGATCCGGTGGGGGCGTTCGGGGAGGGTGACCGATCGGAATCCCCGCGTCGCGTTGCGCCGGATCTCCTTCGCCCCTTGCTCGGGGTCGGCGAGGAAGGTGATCCCGCAGGGGATGATCCGATCGGGGTAGGGCTGCCACCATGCCTCGTAGAGCCAGTCGTTCCATGCCCGGGTGACGGCCAGACCCAGGTCGGGATCGCTCGCCCCGGAGAAGACCCGGCCGGAGAACCCGGTGATCTGGGAGGGGAAGTTGAGGGACGCCCACACCCCGTTGATGTCCATGTCGACGATGCGGGCGTCGATGTCCCAGCACCCCCGACGCATGTCCTCGAACCGGGTCGGCTCCAGGCTGACGCACTCGGGCCGGCGTCCGGCGACGGCGTTCATCCCCACCTGGGAGTAGCGGGTGCCGTCGAACTCCCACAGCTGGTGGCCCTTCGAGTTCTCGACGACCTTCGGAGCCAGGCTGGCGAATCGCCGGGGGAGACGGCCCTCGAACATGTCCGGGGGCTCGACCAGATGGTCGTCTACGGAGATCACGGTGAACCGCACGGGCCGCGGGTCGGGGTCGGGGAGCAGGGTCTCCCGGCGGGTGGCGATGCTCATGCGGATTTCCCCACGACCCGATTATGCCAGTTGTGATCCGCCATCTTCCTGTGCCCACGGTCAAGCCCGGAAGGTCGGCGGCTCTGGCAGACTGTCGGCCATGACCGAGATCTCTGAGCGCTACGGCCGGTTGGCGGATGCCTTCGCCGCCAAGATCGCGCTGGTCCCCGAGGCCCGGTGGTCGGACCCGTCGCCCTGTGCCGGATGGACGGCACTGGACGTCGTCAAACACGTCATCTCCACCCAGGGGATGTTCGTCGGCTTCGTGGGGCGGGAGATCGGCGACCTGCCCGACCCGGTCGACGACCCGTTGGCGGCGTGGAACGTTGCCCGCTCGGTCGTGCAGCGCGACCTCGAGGATCCTGTTCAGGCCAATGCCGAGTTCGAGGGGTTCGCCGGGAAAACGACGTTCGAGGCCGCGGTCGGCCGATTTCTGTGCATGGACCTGGTGGTGCATGGATGGGACCTCGCCCGGGCCGCCGGCCTCGATGAGGACCTGGATCCGGAGGACATCGCCAGGGTGAGCGAGCAGGCCGCCGCCTTCGGCGACATGCTGCGCAGCCCGCAGGCATTCGGCCCGGAGGTCGTGGTGTCGGCCGATGCCGACGAGCAGGCCAGACTGCTGGCGTTCCTCGGACGACGCTCCTGAGCGGATGGAGGCAGGCAGGTGACGGCACCTGCGGAGCGGGCAGTTCCATACGCTCAGAGTGCCGATCACCACGACGGAAGGGTTCTTGACGTGTACCGACCGTTGGACGATCGCCATGACCTGCCGGTCGTTCTGCTCTGGCACGGAAGCGGTCCAAACGAGCGAGATGCACTGGCCGGTCTGGCCAGGGCGGTTGCCAGGAGGGGTTGTCTGTGCCTCGTGCCGGATTGGCAGTCCGACGATTTCACCAGGGGGAGACGGGATCTCTTGGAATCGCTGTCGTTCACGCAGAGCAGGTCGGGAGAGTGGGGCGGCGACGGAGGGAGGATCACACTCGCCGGCTGGTCTCTCGGAGCCAACGCCGCTGCCGATGTCATGCTTCATCCTGGGGTCGTCGACGGCTGGCGCCCTCGCGCCCTCGTTGGAATCGCCGGTGCCTATGACAGGTCACCCATCACGGACTCGCCGCTGGCCGCAGGGAGGACCGGCGATACGGGGGTCCCATGTGTTCTCATTCACGGGACGAAAGACTCCATCGTCCCTGTCCAACGGTCGAGGGACTCACACAGGGCCCTCCAGGAATGGGGCTGGAGGTCGGTGCTCAGGGAGGTGGACACCGATCACGCCGGCGTCATCGGGGCACGCTACGACCCGACGTCGTCCCGATGTGTCCCCGAGCGGACATCCGAGGTCGTGGACCCGGTGGCGGCATGGATATCAGCCTGTGCCTGAGCTCGAGGGCCGCCCCCTTCGAGACCTGCCCACTTGGTGAATGATGAGGACATGCGCGTAGGCCTCCACGCACTGGGCATCGGTCCCGGAGCCGATCCAGCGGTGATCGAGGCGGTGGCTAGGGCTGCGGACACGGCCGGGTTCGCCACCCTCTGGTCGGGAGAGCACATCGTCATGGTCGATCGACCCGACGCGCCGTACCCCTACTCCTCCGACGGACGGATCGCCGTCCCATCCGACGCCGACTGGCTCGATCCTCTGGCCACACTGGCCTTCGCCGCCGCCGTCACATCGCGGATCCGACTCGCCACCGGAATCCTCCTGCTCCCAGAACACAACCCGATACTGGTGGCAAAGCAGGCAGCCACCCTCGACGTGCTCTCACGGGGACGGTTCGCCCTCGGCGTGGGGATCGGTTGGTCGTCCGAGGAGTTCGCCGCTCTCGGGGTCCCCTTTGGTGGACGGGGCAGGCGCACCGAGGAATATGTGGAGGTCATGCGGACCCTGTGGCGCGACCGTGATGCGTCGTACGAGGGCGAGTTCGTTCGCTTCCAGGATGTGCGCTGCCATCCCAAGCCGGTCAGCGAAGGGCGTATACCGGTGGTGCTGGGGGGAAACAGCGATCGAGCCCTGGACAGGGTGGTTGCGTACGGCGATGGTTGGTACGGCTTCAACCTGACCCGGAGCGAAATCCACGAACGCATCGGGTCCCTGGTTGCCAGATGTGAGCGGTCAGGCCGGGATCCGGCCTCTGTGGAGATAGCGGTCTCCATGCGGGACGGCGTCGTGGAGGATCTTCCCGTCCTGGCCGAATTGGGAGTCGACGAGCTCGTGGTGGTGGAGGGCCCTCCTGAGGATCCCGAGACCGCGGATCGCTGGGTCACCGGCCTGGCCCGTCGGTGGGCCGTCCCCGGTTAGCGGCCAGACGAGCGAACGAGCGAACCAGCGAACCAGCGATTGAGCCGGTCGACAGCGACCCGGTCAGTGATCGGGTCGCTGCCTCGCCCTGGCCTCTGTCTTGATCGACTCCCGGAGCTCGAGCACCTCCTGGCGATGCCGGTTGCGAAGCTCGTGCATGTCAGCCCTCACGCGACGCCGAAATTCGTGGACATCACCGTGGAACCGTTCCCATGCCGCCTGGCGGCTGACGCCGACCGTCCCGCCGATCGCCTCCCACGTCGCGCCGGCGGCAACGGCCTCGCCGACCAGCTGGGCCTCCCACGTCGAGAGCAGGCCGACAAGGGCACGCGAGGCGCCCAGCGCAGCGAGCGGATCAGGATCCGTCGTCGCCGCCTCCCAGGTGGCGGTCATCAGCGGCGAAACCTTGCGCGGCTCGTCCGGTTCGTCCCGTGTCTCGGCGTCCGTGATCATACGTCAAGGTACTCTGCCATCTGACACTTTGTCAAGGTAAACTTGACAACGACCTGCACGTGGTGCCGGTGTCAAGGTGGCCGGATCCGGCATGATCGGGCCGTCACAGGACAGGAATATGGAGTGTCCGAGTTGACGCTCACCCGGCGATCCGGCTGAACGACGGCCGCGGCTCAGGTCACCTGAGGCGCCGGGGTGGACCGGCTCGAGTCAACCGCCCGCGCCGTTCGGGCCCGCTCGATCTGCCTGTCGAGCATGGCGCGTGCCTCAGTGGCGTCCCGGTTGGCCGCCCTGGTCCTCACCGGGCCAGGGGTCGAGTCGAGATGGAAGGAGCCGAGGCCGAGCGCCCTCTGGACCGGACCTTCGGTGATCCGCAGGCTCTGCGCGCGCTGGTGGGGGACGATGTCGATGGTGCGCGACAGGAGTCCGTGGCGGGCCACGAACACCCGGTCGTCGGCCCCGGCCAACTGGGCCCGCCACCACAGCGGGGCCCGCAAGGCTGCCCGGCGGGGCGGGCGGCTGAGCGGGATATCGCCCAGAGCGACGCCGCCGAGGACCCAGCCGACGAGGCGCTCGGCGAATTGCCGATCGGTCACCGGGATGAGCGTGGCCCGCTTGACCGAGCCGGTCCGCCCGTACCCGGCCACGTTCATCCGGACCTGCACCCACCCGAACGGGCGCCACGACACCGGCTGGTGGATCAGGATGGCCTGAATCCGCCCCGGCGGCACCGTCTGGCGGCTCGTAGAGAGGAGCCCGTGGCGGACTCGGAGCCCGTCCGGAGATTCGGCGACGGTGAATTCCCAGAGGAAATTGAGCCGTTGCCAGATGGCGTGGGCGATCAGGACGGCGAACCAGATGAAGATGGCGACACCGACCCCGGCGGTGGCCCGATGGCCGTTGTTCCGCCCGACGACGGCCAGCGCCGGTCCGATGGCCAGGAGGAGGAGGCGCCAGGAGACCATTTGGAGCAGCACCGATCCGACAAGCCGGCCGTGCGGCACCGTGATGAGCGTCCGCTCCGGCGCCTCGCCCTCGCCGTCCCCGGCACCGGTCGAACGGCTCAAGAGGTCGGCCCGGAGGCCCTGGGCCGACGGCAGCGCCAGGTAGCGGAGGCGGATGGCGGCCCGCTCGTTTCCGGCCGTGGTCACCTTGACCTCGGCCAGGCCGAAGATGCGGGCAGAGAACGGCTCGAGGACGTCGACGCTCTGGATCCGGTTCAGTCGGATTCGTTTGGACTGCTTCTGAAACAGACCGTTGTCGATGCGGAGCTCGCCCCCCAACAGGTGATAGCTGGTGACCGCTACGGTGACGATGCCGCGCACGACCACCAGGACCGCCAGTCCCCCGAACACGGCCACCTGAGGCCAGCGGGGGCCGCCCGAGGATCCGCGCTCGGCCAGTCCGAGCAGGGTCACGGCCACCAGAAAGCCGAGGATTCGGCCACCGAGCGCGACAGGAGTGAGCGGGTGCAGCCGGTAGGTCTCCTCGGCCCCGCCGGGAACGTGGCCGGGGACCGGGTCAGAGACCGGCGGCATGAGCCTCGCCCCGAGCGGTCAGCCGGTCCCGAAGCGAGCCGGCGTCGGCGGCGGTGAGGCCGCACACCTGTGCATCAGTGGTGGCGGCTGCGGTGTGGAGTTTGACATTCACCAACCCGAAGGCGCGCTCTATGGGCCCGGCCTTCACATCGACGAGCTGCATCCGACCGTACGGGACGACGGTCAGCTTCTTGAACATTGCGCCGTGGGTGACGAGGAGATCGTCCTCCCGCTCGAGATAGCCCCACGAGCGGAAGTTGCGCCCGACCGCGAACCACGCCCAGGTGATGACCGACACGCCGACGATGGCGGTGACCAGGCCGCCAAGGGATGATGCGGCGGCCACTCCCCACGCCACGCCGGCGCACGGGACCAACAGGGCCGCGACCAGGGTCCGCCGCATCCGGGCGAGCCGGGGCGAGACGCCTGTCCACGCCAGACCTGGAGGGGGCGCAAAGGGCAGGTCCACGGGGAAAATCTAATGTCCGGCCGACCCCAACCCCGAACAAGCACCGGCAACAAGCACCGGCTCCGGTGCTCCCTGCCTGCTCAGGCCGGTCTGCCCTGCCGGCCGGTCGGACGATGGGAAGCGATCGCCTTCTCGAGCTCGTCGACGGCCTCGGCGGACATGACCCGGAGCGGCTGACCACGGGCAGGCCGCCAGTAGACCCGGTCGCCGGCCCGCCAGCCCACCTCCCGCAGCGCCTGCTTGTCGGTCTTGTTGGTCGGGCCCACCGGTAGGCAGCCGACGGGGCGAACGTAGCGCGGCGCCCATTTCGTCCCGAGGTCGGGCTGGGCCCCGAGGAACTCGTCGAATGCCGACGGATCGAATGCCGACGGATCCCTGAGCTCGAGGACGGCCATGACCTGGTCGTCGGCGGTCCGCTCGTCGGGGACACCGAAGACCGCCACCCCGCTCACCCCGTTGAATCGGTGAAACAGCCGTTCCAGGGGGGCCGACGCGAAGTTCTCACCGTCCACCCGGATCCAGTCGATCGTCCGACCTGCGAAGTAGAAGACCCCATCCTCATCGCGGTATCCGAGGTCACCGGACCAGTACCAGCCGTTCCGCGACCGTTGGCGATCTGCCTCGGGATTCTTGTAGTAGCCCTCGAAGCGTCCGAGGGCCTTTCGCCCGACGATCTCTCCGATCGCCTCCGCCGCGTTCAGCATCTGACCCGATCCGTCGAACCGGGCCGCCTCGCGCTCCTCTCCTGTCTCGGAGTTGACGATGGCCACGTCGAGGCCGTCCAAGGGCACGCCCAAGGCGTCGGGAGGCAGGCCGGTCCGGGGGACGAAGACCACCGCGTTCTCGCTCGAGCCGTAGCCCGAGATGACTCGGCACCCGAACCTGCGCTCGAAGGCGGCTGCGTCGGCCATCGAGGACTCCGGGGCGAGGACCACCTTCAGCCGGTTGTCGCGGTCGTTCGGGTCGGGCGGCGTGCTTACGATGAAGGAGAGGGCGCGGCCGATCGTGGCGAAGAACGTGCTCGAGGTCGACCGGATCTCGGACATGCAAGAGGATGCGGAGAACCGCCGACGAAGCACGATCGAGGCGCCGCTGCCCATGGCCGGGAACACGCTCGAGAAGAGGGCGTTGCCGTGGAAGAGCGGCATGGCGCAGTAGAGGACGTCATCGGGAGTGAAGCCGATTCCGGTCGCCGACCGGGCCACCCGCTGTTGGGAGACCCGCACCGCCTTGGGGGCACCGGTGGAACCGGCGGTGAACAACAGGAGAGCCAGGTCGTCGGGCGATGGTCCGGTCAACCTGGCGGCGCCCTCCGGATCCACGGGCGGGGGATGGTCGATGTCGACGACGCGGGCCTGACCGAGGTCGAGCCCGGAGAGGAGGGGCCGATGGGCGGCGTCGGTGAGGACGATCCCACAGTCCGTGAAGGCGATGTCCCGGGCCAGCTCTTCGCCCCTGCGGGTCGAATTCAGGCCGACGACCACCGATCCGGACAGCAGGGCCGCACCCAGCGTGAACAGGTATTCGGGCACATTGTCGAGCAGGACGCCGATATGGGGTGGACCGTCAGGGTCCACCACCGCGAGCCAGCTGGTCCGGGCGGCCATCTCGGCGACGACCTCGGCCCAGGTCCAGCGCCGGCCCTCGAAGACCAGGCCCGGATTGGTGTCGTGCTCCCGGGCGAGGACGACCTCCGCCGCGGTTCGGAATGTGTCAGGTGGCAATGGACTTCAGCTCGAAGTGCTCCTCGAGCCCCTGGCGTCGGTACTGCCGGGCTTCGAGGGTCATATGGCCAACCCGGAGGTCATGGAGCGAACAGTACCGGTGCGCGGCCTCGGCCGCTCGGGCTTCCGACCATCGGCGCGTCGGCGCCGTCCACGTCGGCTGCCCCTCGCCATCCTGGTCGTGACCGATAGGATGAGCGCTCCGATGTCGGGATCCATCGCCTTCGTCTGCGCCATACCGATGGAGCTCTCCCCGCTGAAGAGGAGGCTCTCGCTCCACAAGACCCGGATCGGGTCCCTCGATGCCCACGTCGGCGAGCTCGACGGCCGCCCGGTGGTGGCCATGGTCACCGGCATGGGGACCTCGCTGGCAGCCCGGGGGGTCGAGCGCCTGTTGGGGGCCATGGAAGTCACCCGGGTGGTCGTGGTCGGGATCACCGGCGCCGTCGATGACGAGACGGCCATCGGGGCCCTGATACTGCCCGAGGTGGTCGTGGACGCCAGCACCGGCGCCGAGTTCCGGCCGGCCCCGTTGGGCGACGGCTGCCCCGACGGCAAGATGTGGACGTCCGACGACCTGATCACCGACCCCGCGGTGCTCTCCGGGCTGCGCGCCGACGGCGTGGTCTCCCTGGACATGGAGACCGCCGCCATCGCCCGGGTCTGTGACGGCCGGGGCATCGCCTGGTCGGTATTCCGAACGATCAGCGACCGGGCCACGGACGGAAGCGTCGACGAGGAAGTGTTCCGCCTCAGCAACCAGGACGGTACGCCCAATGCCAAGGCGATCGCCTCCTACGTCCTCCGGCGGCCGGGCCGACTCCCAGCGATGGCACGGATGGCCAAGGCGGCGAAGATGGCCACCGAACGCGCCACTGACGCGGCCCTGAGTGCGCTGGCAGCGTCCCCGCCCCCCTGATCCGTACGGTCCGGTACCCTCGGGTTCGGCTCAGGAACCAGGTGTGGCAAAGGCATTCACATCGGCCAGGCGGCGGCGCTTGTCGGCGTCGTCGAGGAACGAGGAGAGGAATGAATTGCGGGCCAGCTGGACGATCTCGTTCCTGTCGAGATCGAGCGCCTCGGCCACCGCCACCAGATTGTCCGCCACATAGCCGCCGAAATAGGCCGGATCGTCCGAATTCACCGTCACCCGCAAACCGTGCCGGAGCAGTACCGCGAGGTTGTGGTGGCCCAGATCGGGGAACACCCCGAGCCTCACGTTGGAGAGGGGGCACACGGTGAGCGGCACCTGGTCGGCCAACAGCCGGTCGACCAGAGCCAGGTCCTCCCAACACCGCACCCCATGGTCGATTCGGAGGACACCCAATTGGTCGAGCGCCTCCCATATGTACGCCGGTGGGCCCTCCTCGCCGGCGTGGGCCACCCCCGGCAGTCCCTCCACGCCGGCCCGGCGGAACACGGCTTCGAAGTGCGAAGGGGGGTAGCCGAGCTCGGCTGAGTCGAGACCGACGGCGGTGAGCAGGTGCCGGTACGGAAGTGCCTGGTCGAGGGTGGCCATGGCCGCGTCGGCACCCAGGTGGCGCAGGAAGCACAAGATGAGCCGCCAACTGATCCGCCAACGGCGCCGACCCTCGTCGAAGGCGCGACAGATGCCGTCGACAACCGTGCCGAAGGGAATACCCCGGTCGGTGTGCGTCTGTGGATCGAAGAATACCTCGACATGGGAGACACCCTGGGTTGCGGCCCGGCCCAGATAGGCGATGGTCAGTTCGTAGAAGTCCTGCTCGGTGACGAGCACCGCGCACCCGGCGTAGTAGACGTCGAGGAAGGACTGGAGGTCCTCGAAGACATAGGCGCGCCGCACTGCGTCCACGTCGTCATAAGGAAGCGAGATGCGATTGCGGGTGGCCAGCGCCATCATCATCTCGGGCTCGAGCGTCCCTTCGATGTGGAGGTGCAGCTCGGCCTTCGGCAATTGGTGGATGAAGCGCATCCGGCCGTCGCGGGTGCCGGATCCATCCGCCGGATCGACGCTCACCGGTACGGTCACACCTTCGATTCGGTCATACGCTCGATCCGACCAAGGTAGTTCACGGGGTCATCCGGCAGTGCGGGCCGGTGACGAACTCCACGCCAGGACGGCGCCAGTTTTGACGAAAGGGGGGCCTTGAATTCATCCGTGGTTGGGTAACGGGCGTCGGATCCCAGCCCACATCACCAAAGGCGAACCGGCTCCTCGGCCTCCGGTGCGGCACCAGTGGATGGGGCCCCCTCCGAGATGGGAGAGTGGTGGTGCTCCACTCAAACCTTGCCAAGCGACAGCCATGGAGGTAAGCGTGCCGGCGTTGGACTGGGCCACCCACCACCGATTGTGGGTACTGGGCATCGGAGTCGGTGTCCTCATCATCGCCGTGGCGGCCGGGTTGTGGTACTTCGCACTCCGGAGCCCGGGCACACAAGTCGATCTGCGACAGGCCCTCCGCCTGTACCGCCAAGGCCAACAGGGAAAGTCCAACCGGAGTCCGGGCCTCCCGCCGCCGGGGGTCTACCGGTACTGGACCTCCGGCGACGAGCATCTCAGCCTGGGTGGGATCAACCGATCGTTCCCGGGCCTCACCGAGATGATCGTCAACGAGTCGAATTGCGCCACGGTCACGTGGGCGCCCCTCGTGGAGCACACCGAGGGATTGGTGGAGTGCCCGTCGCCAGGCGACGGAATGGCCATGGCGTCGGCCATGTCGGACGAGGAGATTGCCGGGATCCGCACCGTCGAGACCGTCCATTGCCCGATGACCGCCTACCTGGTCCCACCCGACCACTCCCCGGGCGAACGGTGGTACGCGACGTGCCACGCGTCGAACGGTACTGTCGCCTTCACCGGAGAGGTCGTGGGGACGGCATCGGTCACCGTCGACCGCCGCAGGATTCCGGCACTTCACACCCGGGTCACCCTCTTCTATTCCGGAGGTGCATCGGGGGTGAATCCCACCGACTATTGGATCTCCACGCAGACCGGGGTGATCCTGCGCCAGTACGAGACGGTTGACGTCGGCCAGGAGAACGGGCCGCTGGGCTCGGTCCGCTACACCGAGGAGATGGCACTCGCCATTGCTTCGACGACGCCCATCCGCTGACCCCGACCGCCGGCAATCGGCTAATTGAGGCCGAGCACCCGCAGGGCATTGGTGCGCAGGAACTTCGGCCACACGTCGTCCTTGAATCCGACGTTGGGCATCTCGGTCATGATCCGCTCCATCGAGAGGCCCATGGGGAAGTAGCCGGCATAGATGACCTTCTCCGCGCCCCGGGTATTGGCGTAGTCGATGATGTCCTGCGGGTAGTACTTGGGAGCGAAGGCGCTCGTCGAGTAGTGCAGCCCCGGCCACTTGAGCATCAGCTTGACGGCGAGTTCCGTCCACGGCTCACAACCGTGGCGGGTCACGAAGACGAGGTCGGGGAAGTCGAACATGACCTCGTCGATGAGCTCAACGTGCTGGCAGGCAGCCTTGAGCCTCGGACCGGGGATCCCCGCACAGCAGAAGATCGGAATTCCCAGTTCCACGCATTTGGCATACAGCGGGTACATCTTCTTGTCGTTGATGGGGACTTGGGGGAAAGTGCCGGCAGGGAACACACCCACCGCCCGTGTGCCGAAGGTCTCGTACTCGGAGACCAATCGGCCGATCCCCGCCATTCCGTCGTTGGGGTCAGCCGTCGACGACGGGATGAACCGGTCTGGATGCCGCTTCAGCGCCGCGACTCCGGTGCCCGCAGGGTCACCGACTCCGATCATCCCTTTTTCGATGCCCCAGAGGTCCATCTCCCGGAGTGTCACTCCGACCGGGTCGTCCGAGCCTTCGAGCGCCTTGCCGGGGACATCCTTGAACATGTACTCGACCGGGAAGTCGAACTCCTCTTTGGACTCGGTGTCCTTGGTCTGCCGGGTGATGAACCGGTACACCTGCTTCATGTCGGGATGCGGGAACCCCAACATGGTGTCCACCACGCCGACGTCTGCTGGCATGCCCATGGTCGACTCTTCCCCCTTCGTCGGGATCGCCCCATGCTACCTGCCGTCGGTCCGGGCACCGAGGTAGCCGCCGCCCGCGGCGTGGTCCATAATGCGAGGGTAAGGGCGGAACGCTGCCTGTCGTGTGATCGCGTTCCCGCCCCGGCCTTTACCGGGTGGGGACCCCGCTCGAGTCCGATCGGGGGTGTGGCCCCCCGCCCTGCCCCGAAAGGTGAAGAAAGGGAATCTGATGGCCCTCGCTGACCAGACCTCGTCCGGGTCCCAGGCGTCCCCGGTCGTTCCGGCCGCCCGCGCAATCGACCTCGTGAAGACCTACGGCAAGGGCGATGCTGTCGTCCGCGCCCTCGACGGCATCGACGTCGAATTCGAACGGGGGCATTTCACCGCGGTCATGGGCCCGTCGGGATCGGGCAAGTCGACCCTCATGCACTGCATGGCGGGCCTGGACTCGCCGACTTCGGGCCGCACCTTCGTGGGGGACCAGGAGATCGGACTGCTCGACGATGCGGGGCTGACCCAGATGCGCAGGGACCGGATCGGATTCGTGTTCCAGTCGTTCAATCTCGTCCCCACCCTCACCGCCGGAGAGAACATCACCCTTCCAGCCGACCTGGCCGGGGTCAAGGTGGACCGGGCGTGGTTCGACTACCTCGTGGACCAGCTGGGGATTGGTGACCGGCTCTCGCACCGGCCGACCGAGATGTCCGGTGGCCAGCAGCAGCGCGTCGCCTGTGCCCGGGCGCTGATCGGACGACCCGACTTGGTCTTCGCCGACGAGCCCACCGGAAACCTCGATTCGAACTCATCGGGGGAGATGCTGGAATTCCTCCGGCGGTCGGTGACCGAGCTCGGCCAGTCAGTCGTGATGGTCACCCATGACCCCAGGGGCGCGGCCTATTCGGACCGGGTGGTGTTCCTGGCCGACGGCAGGGTCGAAGGAGAGCTTTCCTCGCCCACCGCCGACTCGGTACTGGAGCAGATGAAGCGGCTCGGCACCTGAGATGTGGAAGGTCACCCTCAAGGGCCTCCTTGCCCACAAGCTGCGGCTGGCGCTGACCGCGCTGGCCATCGTGCTCGGGGTGACGTTCGTCTCGGGGACCCTCGTGCTCACCGACACGCTCCACAACACCTTCAACACGCTCTTCGGGCAGATCTACCAGAACGTCGATTTCGAGGTTCGGGGGGTGGCCGCCTTCACCGACAACACCGGCGGCGGCGGCGCCGTCCGCAAGCCGATCCCGCAGTCCATAGCGACGACGGTCCGGGCGGTCCCCGGAGTGGCCTTCGCCGAAGGCACTGTCGGCGGTTACGCCCAGTTCGTGGCACGCGACGGGAAGGCGATCACCACGGGAGGTGCGCCGACCCTCGGGCTGTCGTTCGACCCCAACTCGCAGCTCTCGTCGCTCCGCCTGACCAGCGGGGCGGCCCCGACCACACCCAACGACGTGACCATGGATGCGGGCACAGCCGACAAGTACCACTTCGCCGTGGGCGACCGGGTCCGCATCTTGTTGCGCGGCCCGCCCCAGACGTTCAAGGTGTCCGGGATCGTCAAGTTCGGTACCGCCGACAACCTCGCAGGGGCGACCTTGGCGGCATTCGACCTGCCCACGGCCCAGAATCTCTTCGATCTGACCGGTCGCTACAACGCCATCGACGTGCTGACCAGTCCCGGGGCGGACAAGGCGAAGGTGCAGCGCGACATCGCCAGCGCTCTTCCGCACGGCGTCGAGGTGGTGACCGGCCAGACCGTGGCGAACGAGTCCTCCAACAACATCAACCAGGCGCTGTCGTTCTTCTCGACAGCCCTGTTGGTATTCGCTTTCATCTCGTTGTTCGTGGGCGGATTCACCATCTTCAACACGTTTTCGATCCTCGTCGGCCAGAGGACCCGCGAGTTGGCCCTGCTGCGGATCGTCGGGGCGAGCCGCCGCCAGGTGTTCCGGTCCGTGCTCATCGAGGCCGCCATCCTCGGCCTCGTCGCCTCCCTGGCCGGGCTGGGGCTGGGGGTGCTGGCCGCCACCGGTCTCGAGGCCCTGCTCAAGGGGTTCGGGATCACCCTGCCGTCGGGCCCGCTCGTCTTCCAGCCCCGCACCGTCGCCGCCGCCCTGTTCATCGGCGTCGGCGTGACGGTGGTCTCTGCTGTCAGCCCGGCCCGACGGGCGGTGCGGATCCCTCCGGTGGCCGCGCTGGCCGACTACCGGGGTGGGCAAGCGGAGTCCTCCGAGCGCCGGATCGTGATCGGAAGCGTGATCGCCGTCGTCGGCGTCGGGGCGTTAGCGGTGGGGTTGACTCGACCGGCCATCCAGCTGGTCGGGGTGGGCGCCATCGCCGTCTTCATCGGCATCGGCATGCTGGCGCCTGTAGTGGCCCGGCCCATGGCCAGTATCATCGGGCGGCCGTTGGCCCGCCTGCTCGGGATCTCCGGCAAGCTGGGCCGGGAGAACTCGATGCGAAGCCCCCGTCGCACCGCCCAGACCGCGTCGGCGCTGATGGTGGGGCTCGCGCTGGTGTCGACGATTGCTGTCTTCGGCGCCTCGTTGTCAAAGTCGGCGACCAGCAGCGTCGACAATGCGGTCACCGCGGACTACATCATCACCAGTTCGAGCCAGGGCCCCGGGGGATTCAGCGACTCGGTGGCGGCCGCCGCCGCCCGGGTGCCCGGTGTCGTCGCCGTCTCGACGGTCTACAGCGGCGAGTTCGAGTTCCAGCAGTCCCTGTCCAGTCTGACGGCCGTCTCTCCCGTGAACCTGCCGGCGACCGTCATCCTGCGGATCGACTCAGGAAGCGGCGCCCCGGCCATGGCCGCAGGTGAGCTGCTCATCGACTCGAACACGGCCAACTCGAAGCATCTCAGCGTGGGTTCCCGGGTTCCGGTCAAGTTCGCGCAGACGGGGACTTCGACGATGCGCATCGGCGGGATCTTCAAACCCAACGCCCTGCTCGGGAACTTCGTGGTGGGCGACGGATTCTTCCTCTCCCATTTCAACAGCCCGCTCCCGGTGGCCGTGCTTCTCCGGACCGACTCCAGTACCGCCAATGTCGGAGCGGCCGTGGACGCCGGGCTCAAGACCTACCCGGACCTCAAGATCCAGACCCGGGACGAGTTCAAGAAGGCCCAGCAGAACCAGGTCAACCAGCTGCTCGGCCTGGTCTACGCCCTCTTGGCCCTGGCGGTGCTCATCGCGCTCATCGGCATCGTCAACACCCTCATGCTCTCCGTGTTCGAGCGGACCCATGAGATCGGCCTCCTCCGGGCCGTGGGGATGAAGCGCCGGCAGGTCAAGTCCATGATCAGGTCGGAAGCCGTGATCCTCTCGCTGTTCGGGGCGCTCATCGGCGTCGTCGTCGGTACGGCGCTCGGCACTGCCTTCGCCGCCTCGCTGAAACAGCAGGGCATCACCGACATCGTCGTCCCTTTCACCAACCTGATCGTGTTCCTGGTGTTGTCGGCGCTCCTGGGCCTCGCCGCGGCCAGTTGGCCGGCGCGCCGGGCGGCGAAGTTGGACGTTCTGGCGGCCATCGCCTCCGAGTGACGACGAGGGTCGCCCCAGGGTGGTCCCCTATGAGAACGACGGCAGGTAGGAGAGGATCCCGTGCACGTACTGGACCGTCGAGGACATCATCCCGCGTTGATGGACAGATGCCAGGCCCTGGTAGTAGCCGGCCAGCGCCAGAGCCTCGTTCCCCCCCGTCTGGGCCAGCAGCTGATGGAGGTAGGCAGAGGCCATCTCGATGTTGTCGGAGGCACTGGCGGAACTGAGCGTCGGATCTCCGAGGTTGACACGCAGGGTGCGGACGGTCGAGGGCTCGAGTTGTCCGACGCCGACCGCGCCGGTGGAGGAGACCACGGCCATCTGCCAACCGGACTCCCACCAGCACGTGGCCTCGAGCAGCGATCTGGGCACGCCATAGGCGTCTGCCCATTGGTGGAACAGGGGGATGAGGGCCATGCGGGTCGGGTGGGCCAGCAGGGCCGCGGGCAACCCCCGGCTCTGCCCGGTCGCCGGAAATGGGGCGTTCCCCCCGGCCGACGCGCCGATGCTGCCGGCTGCCGGAATAGTCAGATGGCGTCCGATCGTCACACGGGACGGGTCGGCGATTGCATTGGCCGCGGCGATCGCCGTCACCGTCGTGCCGTAGCGGACGGCGATGGTCCACAAGCTGTCACCCGGTGACACCACGATGCTGGTCGTGCCCGAAGGGGCGGCCGGGTCCGAACCGGCGCTGGTCGCCGTCGGGACCTGGAGCACCGTGCCGGCCAGCACCATGTTCGGGTCGGCAATGTCGTTGAGCGCGACCAGGGCATGGACGCTGGTGCCGTAGGTGCGGGCGATCTGCGTGAGGTTCGCACCGGAGCCGACCCTGACGGTGGCTGCTCCGGCCGGGTCCGGTTGGACGAGGCCGAGCAGGCCGGCGAGGCCGAGGGCCGGGCCGAGCAGGCCCGCCGCCAGGGCCCGCCGCCAGGGGCCGTTCAGCGGGGATGGGCCGCGTGCCCCCGACGGGAGGGGGGTCCCGTCAGGCGACGGCATTCCTCGGTGCATAGTGGAGGTATCGTCCGCTCGACGGCGCCGCTTGAGCGCTGGCAGCAGCCACCAGTGCCGCCAGGCAGGGCGGGGAGCCCTCTGCGGGGCGCGGCGTCAGCCGGTCCCCGGCTCAGCGGCCCAGGTCACGGTGGCCTGTCACAGGGCCTTCGGCCGGTTTACGAATCGACCTGCGGTGGGGGAGTAGAACCAGCCTCCACCCGCCTTCGTCCCGCCGTCCACCGGGATGTTGTGACCGGTGACGAACCCGGAGAGGTCGGACGCCAGGAACAGGGCGACCCGGGCTTGGTCCTCCGGCCAGCCGAGGCGGCCCACCGGCGCCCATGAACGCCACAGGTCCTCGTGGTCCCCGAACCCGGCGAGGTAGTCCACCTGCGGGGTCTGGGTGAGGTCGGGTCCGATGCCGTTGACACGGATCCCTGATCGGCCCATGGTCACGGCCAGGCTGGTGGTGAAGTGGGCGACGGCCGCCTTCATGGCCGCGTAGACAGGGTCGCCGGGATAGCCCCGGAGTCCTTCCACCGAGTGGATGTTGACGATCGAGCCCCGGCCCCGGGCAGCCATGGCTCCGATGAAGGCTCGGGTCACCGCCAGGACATGGAGGAGATTGACGCGGTAGATGGCGTCCCACGAGGCGGAGGTGGATTCCTCGAATCGGACGAGTGGCCGGTAGTCGCCGACATTGTTCACGAGCACGTCGACATGGCCGCGGGTCTCGAGCACCTCGGCGGCCAGTTGCTCGACGCCGTCTGGTTCGGTGACGTCGACGACGTGGGTCCTGACCGTTCCACCGGCCTCCTCGATCGCCCGGCGGGTGCGCCCGGCGCGTTCGGCATCAACCTCGGCGATCTCCACGAGTGCACCGTGCTCGGCGAAGAGGGTCGAGATGGCCGCACCGATCCCCTCCCCACCGCCGCCGGTCACGACGGCGACCTGGCCGTCCAGAAGCCGGTTCCAATCGCCGATCGGGGCGACATCAGCCGGACTCGGTGGACTCATGGTCGCTCCTCACCGATGGACGGTGCTCGTCCAGACCGGCGCGGCGCTTCCCCGGTGCCGATGCAGCGCGGCGAACGGCTCGCCGAAGAGGGCTCGGCTTCAAGGGTCAAATTCCCTGCTCCTCATCCTCGTCCACCCGCCTCGAAAACGCTAGCGGCTCCGATCGGGATGTGGGGCGTGGCCGCACCGGGGTTCCCTGTGCCGCTAGGCCGGCGCCGGCCCCTTCAGCCCGAAGGCCTCCCCGAGGGCGGCAATTCCGTCGGCGTCGGCGAACGGGGCGCTGAAGATCAACTCGTCGGCGCCCGCCTCGAGATGACCGGCCACCAGGTCGGGTATCTCCTGCGGCCGCCCGATGGTGAACCCGGCGATCTCTTCGGGGGACCCGCTGGCGGCCACCATCTCGCGTGCTTCGGCCGTGCTCTTGTCGGAAGCGGTCAAGATGAGCGGGGACATCCAGGTGATGGCGATCTCGGCCGGATCGCGGCCGAGATCGGCGCAGTGCTGGTGGAGCACCGCGATCTTGTGCGCCAGTGTGGCGACGTCACCGGTGACGTTGCATTTGTCGGCGTACTGGGCCACCAGTCGCAGGGTCCGCTTCTCGCCGCCTCCGCCGATCATGATCTTCGGCCCGCCCTCCTGCACCGGCCTGGGCAGATTGCGGGCGTGGTCGAGCCGGAAGTGCTCGCCGGTGAAGGACACGTCGTCGCCGGTGAACATGGCCCGGCAGATCTGGACCGCCTCCTCGAGCATGTCGAGGCGGATCCGATCGGTCGGGTACTCGATGCCGAGGCCCCGGTGCTCCACGTCGTACCAGGCGCCGCCGATTCCGAGTATGGCCCGCCCCCGTGAGATGACATCGAGGGTGGTGACGATCTTGGCCAGGATTCCGGGGTTGCGGTAGGTCACCCCGGTCACCAGGGTGCCCAGCTGCACATGACGGGTACGGGCCGCCAACCCTCCCAGCAGCGTGTAGGCCTCGAGCATCGGCTGCTCCGGTCCGCCGAGGGGTGGAAGCTGAAAGTAGTGGTCCATGACCCAGACCGAGTCGAACCCGGATGCCTCGGCGGAGGTGGCCAGGCCGACGACGTGCTCGAACAGGTCACCGGGGGCGGGCCCGGAGAAGCTGGGCAGCTGGACGCCGAGTTTCGTCATGAGTCCACCGTAGCGCCCGCCCGGGGCGCCCGGCGGGGGAGCTCATCCCCGAAAGCCCTGGCCAGTGGCGTAGGATGGACGAACGTCAACGGCCGGACAGGCTCGCCCCCGAGCCGACAGGCGACCGCGAAGGGGATCCGAGAATGGCTGGCACTGCCGTGGCGAGGGTCAGGAGTCCGGTGGTCGTGATCCTGCTCTCGCTGGTGACGCTCGGGATCTACTCCCTCTATTGGCAGTACGCCTCCTTCAAGGAGATGAAGGCGTACTGCGCCGAGGGGATCGGTGGCGGGCTGGGACTTCTGTTCGCCATCCTCCTGGGCGTGGTGAACGTGTTCCTCCTGCCGCACGAGATCGGGAATCTCTACTCCAGGGAGGGCAAGCCGGCTCCGGTGTCGGCGGCCACCGGCTTCTGGGTCCTCATCCCCGTCGTCGGGGGCATCATCTGGATCGTGAAGACCCAGGGCCGCCTGAGCGAGTTCTGGGAGGCCCACGGCGCGGTCAGGGCTTGACGACGGCGGAGCCGGGGTCTCTGCCGGCGGGCGGGGGAACACCTTGTTTGGGCCCGTTGGCCCCCGGGTAGGACACCAGCGCGGA
This sequence comes from Acidimicrobiales bacterium, assembly GCA_035531955.1. Classification (GTDB taxonomy): domain Bacteria; phylum Actinomycetota; class Acidimicrobiia; order Acidimicrobiales; family RAAP-2; genus Bog-756. The sequence goes on from DATKRZ010000011.1 coordinate 58,435, forward strand.
GTCTGTCGAGCGAGGATTCCGCCGCCCCTGGTATCAATGGGAGGTCGCCACGTCGTGGCGGACGAGCCAGGGAGGAGTGCCATGACCACCGTCGAATCCGTACCGGGTGCGGTCCACATCGGAGCAGACGATCTGCCGTTCGTCGATATCGGCGACGGCAGCAAGCTGAAGGTCATCCAAGTCAAGGCCGAGGAAGGCCTCTGGATCGTGGAGAACATCTTCCAGGCCGGCTATGAGGTGCCGACCCACCGCCACACCGGTCCGGTGTACGCCTACACCGTCTCGGGTGGGTGGAAGTACAAGGAGTACGGGTATGTCAACCGGGCGGGCTCATTTCTCTACGAGCCTGCCGGCTCGGTCCACACCCTGCTGTGCGTCGAGGACGACACCCGGGTGTGGTTCCAGATGTACGGCGCCAATCTCAACCTGGATGCGCAGGGCGCCGTGGAGAGCGTGTTCGACGGGCCCGGCACACTGGCCGCGTACCGGGCACTGTGCGAGGCCGAGGGACTACCGCCGCCGCAGGTGTTGGAGGGCTGACCGCACTCGGATCCGGACGCCAGATCGAAGAGAACATGCGGTTGCTGGCCGGGTCAGGCGGGGGATGTTCGCTCGGGGCTGGTCTCGATCGGCCCTGGCTCCGCTTGTACACCCGCGCGCAGCCCGAGAAGGGCGGCGATGGCCGCCGCCGCCATCACCCCGGCCATCGCCAGGAGCACCGTGCGTGTGGCATAGGCGAAGTCGAGGCGCACGAAGTGGGGGATCGCCCCGGTGTGGCCTCCGCCCTGTCCCTGGGCGACGCGCGACGCCTCCACGGCGGCCTGACCCGGTGGTTCCCCCCGGCCGACCAGGGATGCGGCGAGCCGGGACCGCATCTCGGTGACCAGGATCGTGCCGAGGATGGCCAGCCCCAGGCTGGCCGCGTAGTTGCGGACGGTCTGGGTGATCCCCGTCGCCTCCCCGTACGAGAGCCTCGAGGCCCGATTGACGGCATCCGTGCTGGCCGGGCCGAGCATCATTCCCATGCCCGCTCCGGCCATGACGACGAACCACTCCTGTGTGCGGAAGTCGAGCTGGGTGACCTTCCCCGCCCAGAGGGCGAACCCCACCGCGGCCAACGCACAACCGAGCACCACCGGTCGCTTGGCCCCGATCCGATCGAGCATCCGCCCTCCGACCTGGGCCGCGATGACGAAGCCGATGAAGAAGTACAGGAGGTAGAGGCCGGCCTGCGAGGCCGACCTTCCCAGGGCGATCTGCGCATATTCGCTGCTGAAGAAGAACACCGGAACGAACGCCAGCATGGCGATGCCGAGCACGATGTTCTCGACCAGGAAGGCCTGGGCCCGGAAGATCCTCACCTGCATGAGGGGCGACGGTGTGCGGAGCTCGACGAAGTAGAACACCACCAGGAGCGCCACCCCACCGGTGATGCACAGCCAAATGCCCGGATTGCTCCAGCTCCAGATCGACGACTGCTGGAATCCGAACACGCTGAGCGCCACTCCGCTCGCGATGAGAACGAGCCCCCGGTAGTCCATCCGGGCCGGCCGGAAGACGGTGGTCGGGTTGGACACGGCGATCAGCACCAGGGCGATGATCGCCACCGGGATGTTGACCCAGAAGATGGCCCGCCACGTCCACTGGGTCAGGTAGCCGCCGAGCACCGGGCCGACCGAGGTGAGCCCCCCGGCGATGCCGAAGAACAGGGCCAGGGCCCTGCCCCGTTCGCGGAGGGCGAAGGTATGGACCACGATGGCCAGGGCGGCCGGGAACATGATCGCTCCGCCGGCACCCTGGACGACCCGGAAGGTGACGATCCAAGCTTCGGCCAGTCTCCCCTTCGGGGTGAGCCCGCACATGGCCGAAGCGGCCGCGAACACAATGACGCCGAGCACCACCATCCTCTTGTGCCCCACGGTGTCGGCCAGCCTGCCTCCGAAGGCGAAGAGGGCGGCCAGCGACAAGAGGTAGGCGTTCACGACCCACTGGACGCCGGTACTGGTCAGCCCGAGCTCCCTTTGGATCTGGGGCACGGCGATCGACACGATGGTCTGGTCGATGAAGGTCATCGACACCGCGAAGATCATCGCCGCCAGGATCAGGTTCCTCGACCGGACGTTTCCCGCAGTGCTGCCTGCCATTGGTCCCTCCCTGGATCCGATCCGGCCTGGAGCCGGAAAGTGCTCGAAGAACGTCCCGATCGGCCCGGTGGCGCCGATCTGAAACGTAGTGTGTTCGGTGGCAGCGATGACGGACCGGCTGAAGGCGCTTCCGGGCCACGAGTGCCCACGCCCGGGACGATCCGGGTCGCCACGTCGGAGGTGGTCCGGGCCGGTACCATGGCGCGGATGGGACGATCGAGGAGCATCCTATGACCCTGTTGTTGTCAGCGGGGGTTTCCGCCACCAGCCCGGGTCTCCAGGCCATCTGGTCCATCGTCGGGCTCTTCATCTGGATCCTGGTGCTGGTGTGGATCTACAACATCGCCAAGCGGAAGGGAAGGCACGCCTTCGGCTGGCTGGTGCTCGGGATCTTCTTCTCGCTCATCACGCTCATCGTCGTCCTGTTGCTGCCGTCGAAGGTGACGACCGCTCGCTACGATTCCTGACCCACCGTGGCCACCGGGGCCACCGGGGCCACCGGGCCACGCCCAACGGCTTGGCCCAGAACAGGGGCCGTGCTTCCGGCCCGGTCGATTCGGGGGCGGAACGGGGGCGACGCACGGCGCCCCGCTTTCAGGCGTAAGCTGGGCTGGTCATCTTCGGTTCGGATCGGTGAGTTGTCTCGCCACCCCAGCTTGGCTGACGGGCTCGGTCGCCGACGAGCGCAGTGCTCGGCGGCAGGGTCCAGACCATCGCCTCCGGGCCAGCGGCATCGGCTGCACCTCGGAGCACCCACCCGCACCGCACGGACCGAGAGACACGCCATGACCATGCAGTTCGCAGTCCCCTCGCCGGCCGCGTCGGGCCGTGAGGACTTCGCCGCGCTGTCACGTCATGTCCGTGAGGGGGGACTGCTCCACCGCCGCCGGGGCTACTACGCCGTCAAGATCGGAACCGCACTGTGTGCCCTGGTGGCCTTGGCCACGGTTGCCGTCCTCCTCGGGGACAGCTGGTGGAACCTGGGTGTGGCCGCAGGCTTATCGTTCGTCCTGACCCAACTGGGCTTCATCGGCCACGATGCGGGGCACCACCAGATATGCAGGCGCCGCCGGAACAACAACGCCATCGGCGTGGTGGTGGCGAACCTGTTCACCGGTTTCAGCTTCGGGTGGTGGCTCGCCAAGCACAACCGCCACCACGCCAACACCAATCGTCCGGAACGGGATCCCGATCTGGCAGCGGGCGCACTGGTATACCTGCCCGAGCAGGTGTCCGAACGCGGAGGGTTCGGCCGGTGGTTCGCCCGGTCGCAGGCGCTGATGCTGGTCCCCCTGCTCTTCCTCGAGGCCCTGCACCTCCACGTCGCCAGCGTGAGGGCCCTCGCTCGGCGCCGCGACCGGGCCGGCCTGGTGGAGTCCGGGCTGCTGGCCCTCCACGGGGTGGTGTTCTTCGTGCTCCCGTTCCTGATCCTCAGTCCGGTCCGTGCGGTGGTCTTCATCGGCGTCACCCAGGCCCTCTTCGGCTTCTACCTGGGCGTGAGCTTCCTGACCAACCATGTGGGGATGCCCACCGTGTCGGGCGCCGACGATCTCGGCTTCCTGCGCCGGCAGGTACTGACCTCTCGCAACCTGTCCGGCCGGTCGCTGACCGGCTTCGTCTTCGGTGGGCTCGACACCCAGATCGAGCACCACCTGTTTCCCACCATGCCGAGGCCGAACTTGCGCCGGTCGCGCGAGGTGGTCCGGCCCTTCTGCGCTGATCGCCGAATCGCCTACGCCGAACGGAGCCCGTGGCGTGCCTACCGCGAAGTACTCCGTCATCTCCGCGCCGTCGGTGTCGGTTCGGCGATCCCCGCCATCGGCTGACCGCTCCTTGGTCTGTGCGGTCCGGCCCTGATATGGTCGGCTCCACAACAGAGGCAGTGCATCGGGGAAGCCGGTCGAATTCCGGCGCTGGTCCGCAACCGTGGGTGATGGGGTCGAAGGCCCGTCACAAGCCGGGGTGCCGCGCACTGCCTGGTTGAGTCCAATGTCCGTCGAGAACTACGGCAGGGACTCGGTCGGTCACGGTTGCGGCAGGCGTCGTGGGATTCCGGGTCGTTGCCTCGAAACGAGGTTCCATCCCATGTCCATCCGCCGCCTCTCGGTGTCCGCCGCCTCGCTGCTGTGCCTCGCCGCTGTCATCGTCGCGGGACCGTCGATGGCAGCCGCCGCCGCACCGACATCGGCACGGTCCGTGTTCCCGCCGACCCCGGCGGCCCGACAGGGCGCCATCTGGCTGGCCAGCCAGCTCACGCCGGCCGGCTACGTGCTGTCGACGACCTCTCCCGGCCAGCCCGATCTCACCGCCACCGCCAACACCGTCCTGGCCCTGGCCAGTGCCGGCGCCGACCTGGGTGGCACCCGGGCTGCGCTCGGATTCCTCGAATCGCACGTGGACCCGTACGTGACGGTCTCCGGCGGCGACGGCCCCGGCCAGCTGGCCCTGCTCATCCTCGACGCGCACGCGCTGGGTGTCGACCCCCGGACGTTCGGCGGGACCGACCTCGTGGCCCGGTTGCTGGCCACCCAACGAGGCCCGGGCCCCGATGCGGGGCTCTTCGGGGTTCAGGACCCCACGTTCGACGGGGCGTTCCGACAGGGCCTGTCGCTGGCCGCTCTCGCCGCGGTGGGCATGACCGCGTCCGCGCCGGTGGCGGCGGCAGAGGCCTGGCTCACCGGGCAGCAGTGCCCGGACGGGGGGTGGACCTCCTACATCACCGTGACCAACCCCTGCAACGGGAGCCCGGCCACCTTCGCCGGCCCGGACACCAATTCCACTGCGGTGGCCATCGAGGGCCTCGAGGCGCAGGGGGCCCTCGGACCGGCGGGCGCGGCCAAGGCGCTGAGCTTCATCTCGGGCGCGCAGGACGCCGACGGGGGGTGGGGCTTCTTCCCCAACGCTCCGGGCGCTCCCGGCTCGACCGATCCCGACTCGACGGCGTTGGTGATCCAGGCGATCCTGGCCCTGGGGCAGGCGCCGTCTTCCGCCCTCTTCGACCGCGGATCCGCCAACCCGATCTCCGCACTGCTGTCGTTCCAACTGACCTCGGGGGCGGATCCGGGTGCCTTCACCCTGCCGTCAACGAGCAGTCCTGATCTCCTCGCCACCTATCAGGCCGTCCCGGCCGCCGCCGGGGTGATCATCCCCTTCGTCGCCGCCTACCCGGGGAGCGGCTACTGGCTGGTGGCCGCCGACGGCGGGATCTTCGCCTACGGGGACGCCGTCTTCGCCGGCTCCCACGGGGGGTCCGCCCTCAACCGGCCCGTGGTGGGCATG
>DATKRZ010000012.1:0-30385 GCA_035531955.1 Acidimicrobiales bacterium
CGCCCGACACCGGGATGGGGAGCACCTTGCGGGCGCCGAGCTCTCTCGCCCGCTCCGTGGCCGCGGCGACGCCCGCCACCGTCCCGGCGACGACCACCTGCCCGGGTGCGTTGTAATTGGCCACCCACACCTCGTCCTCCGCCCGCCGGCAGGCGGCATCGGCGTCCTCGTCGGAGATCCCGATGAGGGCGGCCATCGTGCCGGGGCGCTGATCGGACGCGGACTGCATGGCGTCGCCCCGTTCGATGACCAGTCTGGTGCCGTCGGAGAGCGACAGTGCCCCGGATGCCACAAGGGCGGTGTACTCGCCGAGGCTGTGGCCGGCACAGGCGCCCGGGAACAGGCCCACCCGTTCGACGGCGTCCAGCACGATCAGGCTGGCCAGGAAGGTGGCCAGCTGGGCATTGGCGGTGAGGGTCAACTCCTCCATCGGCGCGTCCAGGAGCAGGGCGGTGAGGTCCCGCCCGGCGATGTCCGACGCCTCGGCCACCACCTCCCAGGACGGGTGCTCGACCCAGGAATGGCCCATCCCGGACCGCTGCGATCCCTGTCCTGGGAAGGTAAAGGCCAGCACCTGCCGACTCCTCTCGAATGGATCGTGCCCGATCCGGCCACCGATGGACGGACAAGTGTGGCACGACCTCGGTGGGGCAGGGTGATTACCCGTCGGTCACCGGGTCGGTGCCGGCCCGCCACCGGCAACGCTGGCATTCCGATCGCCGATTACCTCATATCGTCCCGGACGCGGTCGTCGCGAAGGCAGTGTCCGGCTGTGGCCGACCCCGGACGGCGGATGGGGACCGTGTGGACAGTCGAGCTCGAGGCCCGGGCGACCACCGGTAGATGGCTGTTCGGTGCCCGGGGCGGTGTGTGAATTCAGGACATAGGACACCGCCGATCCCGTCCGGTGCCCGGGGCGGGATTCGAACCCGCACGCCCTTTCGGACAGTGGATTTTGAGTCCACCGCGTCTGCCGTTCCGCCACCCGGGCCGGTGGGGGCGCAGCCTATCGGCCGGGTCTCATGAACCGAGGGCATGGGAACGGCGCCGGGTAGATGACGCCGGGCGCCGGGTGCCGGCGCCGGGTGCCGAAACCGTAGGCTCTCCCGGGTGGGTGATGCGGAGATCGATCGGCGCTTGACCGCCGATGAGAGCTTGACCGGCAGGTGGCGCCGGATCGGGTCGGGGCACACGGTGGAGCTCGATGCCGTGACACTGTGGATGACCGAGCTTCCGCTGGTGCGCCCGATCGCCACGGCCAAGGGGATCCACCGCCGCCGACCCCTCGTCTTCGTCCAGGTGTCAGGACGCAGCCGTGGCCGCGCCGTCGAGGGCTGGGGGGAGTGCGCGGCACTGGGCGACGCGGGCTATGACCGAGAGGACGACTCGGTCGCGTCGGAGGCACTCGAACGGACCATCGTCCCCGCCCTGTTCGAACAGGTCGCGGGCGACGCCCACAGGCTCCCCCCACCCTCGGCACTGGGCCCGGTCCGCCAGTTCGCATCCGGCACGCCGCTGGCCTTCGCCGCGCTCGAGATGGCCGTGGCGGACGCCCACCTGCGGGCCGAAGGCCGCTCGATGGCGGAACTGCTCGGGGTGGACCGGCGAACCGTAGAGCTCGGCGCCGTGGCCGGACTGGCTCCGTCCCCGGCCGGGTTGGTGGAGCGGATCGGTGAGCTGGTCGAGGCCGGCTTCGCCCGGGTGAAGGTGAAGGTCGCCCCGGGCACCGATGTCGGAGACCTCGAGGCCGTGCGCCGTTCCTGGCCGGGCCTCCGACTGCAGGCGGATGCCAACGGTTCCTACGGCGCCGGTGATGACGACCACCTCCGCGGCCTCGATCGATTCGACCTGCTCTGCCTCGAGCAACCGTTCGACCGGATGGACCTGGCTGCCCACGCCCGGCTGGCCGTACGGATGCGCACGCCGATCTGTCTCGACGAGAGCTTCGGCTCCCCCGCGGACGTGGTGGCGGCACTGGCCATGGGGGCCTGCTCGGTTGTGTGTGTGAAGCCAGCCCGGCTCGGTGGCCTGGGTGCCGCGCTGCAGGTCATCGAGTCCTGTGCCGCGGCGGGCGTGCCGCTGTGGATGGGGGGCATGTTCGAATCCGGCTACGCGAGGGCGGTCAACACCACGCTGGGCGCGCTGGCCGGCTTTGCCTGGCCGGGTGACCTGAGCCCGGCCGCCACCTACCTCCGGGACGATGTGGTGCCGGGCCCCCGGCTCTCGCGCTGCGGGTCGGCCGGTGCGCTGGCCGCCTCTGTGCCCCCGGGCCCGGGGATGGGACCGGCGCCCGAAGCCCACGCCCTCGCCCGTCATCCGGGGCGCCGGGTGGTGATGGAGGCCTCGTGAGCTCGAGCCTCCCGGGAAGGTCGTCGGCGGGCGGTCTCCTGACCGATGGCCCGCGGGATGTTCCTGGTCCTCCAGGGCGTCACGGGCCACTCGGCGGGTCCACGCGGTGGGCACGCGGCGCCATGCGTAGAATTGCCGTTCCATGCGTCGCGCCACCATCGAACGCCGGCTCAGTCACGTACACGAGCAGCTGGTGCGCGCCCGGACCGACCTCGCCGTCCTCGATGAGCAGCTGGAGGTGGCCAACGACATTGCCGACGACACCCGCCTGCGCGCCCTGGTGGCCGAGTCAGCTGAGGCATCCAGGGAGCACGACGAGGCCGGCCGGCACGCTACGGTCTTGGCTCAGGCCCGAGATGCCCTGGTGAGCCGGATCGACGGCCTCCAACATCGCCAGGAGGACCTGCTCGGCCGGTTGGTTGTCGGCCCGGGATGAGCGCCGAGGGTCGGTGTGTCGTGGATGTGCCCAAAGTCATGTCGGCAGCCGTTGCCGGCGGTGCCCGAGTTGGAAGGACCTGAACCACTATGACCAGGCGCGTGGTCATCGCCGAGGACGAGGCGATCATCCGGCTCGATCTCAAGGAGATCCTGCTCGACGAGGGATATGACGTGGTCGGCGAGACGGGTCGCGGCGACGAGGCGGTGGAACTGGTCCGCCAGCATCAACCCGACCTGGCCATTTTGGACGTGAAGATGCCGGGCTCGGACGGGCTGGCTGCGGCCCGGGCCATCCAGGGCCTCGGGCTCAAGGTCGCGGTCCTGATCCTCACCGCCTTCAGCCAGCGCAACCTCATCGACGAAGCCAGGGAGGCCGGCGTCGCCGCCTATCTCGTGAAGCCCTTCCAGCGCATCGAGCTCATCCCGGCCATCGACCAGGCCATGACCCGATGTGAGCAGGAGTGGGCCATCGACGCCGAGGCCGCCGGGACCGACCACGGGGGCACCGGGCACCCGGCGAGTGCCGAGGACAAGCTCGAGACCCGGCGCCTGGTCGAAGGGGCCAAGGGCGTGCTGATGGAGCGGTCGGGGATGTCCGAGGCCGAGGCGTTCGGTTTCATCCAGAAGCGGGCGATGGGAACCCGCTCGCGGATGATCGACATCGCCCGCCAGGTCCTCGAGGGCGCGTTGGCGCCCTAGGCGACCTCTGTCATGGCCACCACTCCCAAGGGGACACCGCCTCCCGACGCCGGGGAGGACACCGCGGGTGGGCCTGCGACTCGGCCGCTCATCCTGCTCGATGGCATGTCGCTCGCCTTCCGGGCCTACTACGCCCTCCCCGCCGAACTGGCCACCACCACCGGCGTGGTGACCAACGCCCTCCACGGCTTCGCCTCCATGGTGGTGAACCTGGTGCGCGACCACCGGCCGGTCGGGCTGGCCGTCGCCTTCGACCTCCCGGGTGGCACCTTCCGCGACGAGATCGTCGACGACTACAAGGCCGGACGGACCGAGGTCCCCCCGGATCTCCCGCCCCAGTTCGCCATGATCCGGGCGCTGCTCGAGTCGCTGGCCATCCCCGTGGTGGGCGCCGAGGGCTTCGAGGCCGACGACGTGCTGGCCACGCTGGCCACGGAGGCACGGGATCGCGGGCACCCGGTGATCATCGTCACCGGCGACCGCGACTCGTACCAGTTGGTCGAGGACCCCTACGTCCGGGTGCTGTACAACCGGCGGGGGGTGAGCGACTACGCCCTCTACGACGAAGCCGGCATCGAGGAGAGGACGGGGGTCCGACCCGAGAGCTACCCGGTGCTGGCCGCCCTGCGCGGCGACCCGTCCGACAATCTGCCCGGGGTGCCCGGGGTCGGCGAGAAGACGGCGGCGAAGCTGGTCAACGAATACGGCAACCTCGACGCGCTCTTTGCCCACCTCGACGACCTCTCGCCCAAGCTGCGCCACAACCTGGCCGCCCACGCCGAGCGGGTGCGGATGAACGCCGAGGTGATCCCCCTGATCCGGGACGTGCCCCTCGACGTGCACGTCGACAAGCTGACGCTGGGCGGCTGGGACCAGGACACGGCCCGACACTTCTTCGACGAGTTCGAGCTGCGCACCCTCTGGCCCCGCTTCTCCACGTTGATGGAGGAGGGTGCCTTCGGGCTGTCAGCGGACGGGAAGTCGGGGACCGGGTCCGGAGGGGCGGCCACCGCCGGCGCTCCGGCCGGGCTGCCGGCGGAGGGAGGGGAGCCCCCGCTGGAGGGGGAACCGTCCTGGCTGGCCGCTCCAGCCGTGACCGTCCCGGACACGGTCGACGCGGCCGTCGAGGCCATCGCGGGGCTGTTCGACGCGGCCCGGGCCTCCGGCCGGGGTGTCGCCCTCTACGCCCAGTGGTCGGGCGATCCGGGGCGCTCCCCGCTGGACCGGCTGACCCTGGCCTGCGAGCCCGGCGACGGCTCGGCCGCGACCGTCCAGCTCGGGGCGGCCGGTGTCGGACCGGCGGACCTCCTGGCCGAGCCCGTGGTCCTCGCCGCCCTGGCCGACGGCCTGGGTCCCGGCGGCGTGGGCGCGGTGGCGCACGATGCCAAGGAGCTGATGCGGTCGCTCATGCCCCTGGGGGTCGACATCGCCTCCCTGGCCATGGACACGGCGGTGGGCGCCTACCTGCTCGACCCGTCGACGGACCGCTACCGCATCGCCGAGCTGGCGGCGCGCTTCCTCGGCGTCGAGGTCGACGACGGGCTGGGAGGCAAGGGCCAGGGATCCTTCGCCCTCGGCTCACCTGAAGCCGCTCCGGTCGGCGAGGACGGCGCCGGGGGCGGCCCCGATGGAGCGGACCTCCCTGCGGCCCGCCTGGCCGCGGTGTTGTCGCGGCTACGCGCTCCGATGGTGGAGGCGCTCGACGCAGTGGGGGAGAGCGGGCTGTACCACGACATCGAGCTGCCGCTGGTGCGGGTGTTGGCCCGCATGGAGGTGGTCGGGATCCCCGTCGACCAGGAGGTGCTGCGATCGATCGCCGCCGGGTTGGCCGAGGAGTGCCGGTCGTTGGAGGCCTCGCTCCAACAGCTGGCCGGTGGGCCCTTCAACGTCAACTCGGTGCCGCAACTCCGCGAGGTCCTCTACGACCGGCTCGGCCTGGTCCCGGTCCGCAAGACCAAGACCGGCTTCTCGACCGATGCCCGGACACTGGAGCTGTTGCGGGACCAGCACCCGATCGTCGAGGTACTGCTGCGCTACCGGGAGGTCGAGAAGCTCCGCTCGACCTACGGGGAGAGCCTGGCGGCCGAGGTGGCCTCCGACGGGCGCATCCATGCCACCTTCCGCCAGACGGTGGCCCGGACCGGCCGGCTGTCGTCGGACCGGCCCAATCTCCACAACATCCCGGTCCGGACCGAGCAGGGCCGCCGCTTCCGCGAGGCGTTCGTTCCCTCGGCGGGCCGGCGCCTGCTGGTGGCGGACTACGACCAGGTCGAGTTGCGGGCCATCGCCCACCTCTCGGGTGATCCCGGGCTGACCGCCGCCTTCGCCGCCGGTGAGGACATCCACCGAACGGTTGCGTCTCGGGTGTTCGGGGTGGAGCGGGACGTGGTCACCCACGCTCAGCGGTCGACGGCCAAGATGGTGTCCTACGGCCTCGCCTACGGGATGGAAGCCTATGGCCTGTCCCAGCGCCTGGCGGTCCCGGTGGAGGAGGCCCAGTCGATCCTGCAGGCGTTCTTCGAGGGGTTCCCGTCGGTGCGGGCGTACATGGAGCGGGCAGTGGCCGAGGCGCGGATGGCCGGCTACACGGTGACGGCGTTCGGGCGCCGCCGCCCACTGCCCGATCTGGCCTCCACCAATTTCCAGGTCCGCCAGGCGGCAGAACGCCAGGCGATGAATGCGGGCATCCAGGGCCTGGCCGCCGACCTGTTCAAGGTGGCCCTGATCCGCCTCGATGCCAGCCTGGAGGAGGAGGGCCTGGCGTCCGACCTCGTTCTCCAGGTCCACGACGAGGTCCTGGTGGACGTGGCTCCCGACGAGGCCGAACGGGTGGCTGTACTCACCGAACGCGCCCTGACCGGCGCCGCCGACCTGGCCGTCCCGCTGAGAGTGGCCATGGCCTGGGGCTCGTCGTGGGCGGAGGCCAAGGGGGCCTGAGCACCGCCGCCGGCCGATGCGCCGCCTCGGGGCGGGGAGCGGTGGAGTACGATCGAATCCCGGTCACAACGGTGTGACCGCTACCTTTGCCGCCGCGGGCCCCTGACGGGTCGCGGCGATCCGTCCGGAAAGCGAGCTACCTACCAATATGTCCGATACACACGTCGTAGCCGAAGGCACGGCCCTCTTGTCACCTGAGGCCATGGGCACCTTCGATGAGCAGGGGGCCTACATTCCCAGGTCCGTCACCGAGGACGATCTCGGCGGAGCGTCACTCGAGGATGCCATGGCCGGCACCATCGTCGAGTTCGAGGACGGCGACCTGGTCGAGGGCACCGTGGTCAAGATCGACCGGGACGAAGTCCTCCTCGACATCGGCTTCAAGTCCGAGGGCGTCATCCCGGTTCGCGAGCTCTCCATCCGCAACGACGTGGACCCGTCGGAGATCGTGACGCTCGGGGAGGCGATCGAGGCCCTCGTCCTCCAGAAGGAGGACAAGGAGGGCCGGCTGATCCTCTCGAAGAAGCGAGCGCAATACGAGCGGGCGTGGGGGACCATCGAGAAGCTGAAGGAGTCCGACGAGGTGGTCACCGGCCCGGTGATCGAGGTGGTCAAGGGCGGCCTGATCGTGGACATCGGGTTGCGGGGCTTCCTCCCGGCTTCCCTGGTCGAGCTGCGCCGGGTGCGCGAGCTGCAGCCGTACGTGGGTCGGGTCATCGAGGCGAAGATCATCGAGCTGGACCGGAACCGGAACAACGTGGTGCTGTCCCGGCGGGCGTGGCTGGAGGAGACCCAGAAGGAGCAGCGCGGCGAGTTCCTGGTCAACCTCAAGCCGGGCGAGCGTCGCAAGGGAACCGTCTCCTCGGTCGTCAACTTCGGGGCATTCGTGGACCTCGGGGGCATGGACGGGCTGGTCCACGTGTCCGAACTGTCGTGGAAGCACGTCGACCATCCGTCGTCGGTCGTCTCGGTCGGGGACGAGATCGATGTCGAGGTTCTCGACGTCGATCTGTCCAAGGAGCGCATCAGCCTCTCCCTCAAGGCCACCCAGACCGACCCGTGGCAGGAGTTCGCCAACTCCCACCAGGTGGGTGAGCTGGTGTACGGACGAATCACCAAGTTGGTCCCGTTCGGCTCCTTCGTCCAGGTGGGGGACGGGATCGAGGGCCTCGTGCATATCTCGGAGATGGCCGGCCACCACGTCGACCTGCCCGAGCAGGTGGTGACCCCGGGCGAAGAGCTCTGGGTCAAGATCATCGACATCGACCTCCAGCGCCGGCGGATCAGCCTGTCCATCAAGCAGGCGGCGGAGGGCGGCGAGGTGTCCGAGGAGTACCGGGAGGCCTTCGGCGAGCATGCCTACGACGCCGAGGGGAACTACGTCGGGCCGTTCGAGTTCGCCGAGTCCGAATTCACACCGGAGACCGAGGCGCAAGCGGCGTGGGCCGACTACGTCGCGGAGCACGGCCCGGGCGACGAGACCCCCGATGGCGCCCCCGCCGCCGATGCCGCTCCCGCCGAGGGCGCGGTGGCTGCCGACGGCACGACCCCGGAGCCGGCCCCCGCTGAGCCGGCCCCCGCTGAGCCGGCCCCCGAGCCGCCGTCCGCCACTGTGCCGGTGGCAGAGGCTCCGGACGAGCCCGCAGACTGAGCCCGGCCCCGGCCCAGCAGGGCCGCCGCTCGGCCCGGGTTGTCAGACGTCCAGTGAGGTGGTCGGAGCCGCGGCGTACTGCGCATCCACCGCGGCATTCGCCCGTGAGCCGTTGCCCACCTCTGCGATCAGGGGGAAGTGGCAGGCCACCTGGTGGCCCGGGGCGATGTCCCGCAGGGGTGGCTCCTGTTCAGCGCAGACGGGCTGGGCGTAGGGGCACCGGGTCCGGAACCGGCATCCCGAAGGAGGTTCCAGCGGAGACGGAAGCTCGCCGGAGAGCGCGGTGTGGTCGGTGCGCTTGTCGGGGTCGGGCTCGGGTATGGACGCCAGGAGCGCTTCGGTGTAGGGATGGGCGGCCGACCGGTAGAGGTCGTCCGAATCGGCCACCTCGACCAGCTTCCCCAGATACATCACCGCCACCCGGTCGCTGACATTCTTGACCACGGCCAGATCGTGGGCGATGAAGACCATGGTCAGCCCGAAACGCTCCTTCAAGTCGGCCAGCAGATTGAGGATCTGGGCCTGGACCGACACGTCCAAGGCGGAGACCGGCTCGTCGCAGATGAGCAGGTCAGGATTGGCCATCAGGGCGCGGGCGATGCTGATGCGCTGGCACTGCCCCCCGGAGAACTCCTGGGGGCGCCGGTCCCCGGCTGCGTCGGGATCGATGCCGACAGCCTCGAGCATCTTCCACACCTGGTCGGCCCGCTCGCTCTTGGTGCCCCGCTTCCATATGTTCAGGGGCTCCGCCACGATGTCGCGCACCCGGCGCCGCGGGTTGAGCGACGAGATCGGGTCCTGGAAGATCATCTGGATCTTGGTCCGGATCCGGCGGAGCTGCCGGTTGGACAGGCGGCTCAGGTCCTGTCCCCGATAGATGACGCTTCCCGAGGTGGGGGGTTGCACCTGCACCAGGGCCCGGCCGGTGGTGGACTTTCCGCATCCGGACTCTCCCACCAGGCCGAGGGTCTCGCCCCGCTTGACGACGAAGCTCACCCCCGACACCGCGTGCACGGTCCGTCGGCCGCTGCGGAACTCCACCACAAGGTTGTCGACGCGGAGCACGATGTCGACTTCGTCCGCCCCCGTTGTCAGCTCGTCCACGGAGGGGACGCTCACGGTGACTGGACCTCGGCATCGGGGTTGATGGCGGTGTCGCCGAACGGGATCGGAGCGCGGGCAGAGGTCGCTGGGGTCGTCGGGGGAGCCCCGGCTCCGGCGCTCTCCATCGGAGCGGTCGACACGCCGTTCACCAAGGGGAACCAGCAGGCAAAGAGATGGTCGGGGGAGCCGGCCGTGCGCAGTGGAGGCTCGATCTCCCGGCACTTGTCCTGCACATACGGACAGCGAGGCGCGAAGCGGCAGCCCCTGGGGGGGTGGATCATGTCCGGGGGCCGGCCGGCGATGGCATGGAGCCGGACCCCGCTGGGATCGGCCAGACGGGGGATCGAGTCCATCAGGGCGCGGGTGTAGGGCATCCGGGTGTCGCTGAACAGAGTGCGGGTCGGCGCCTGCTCGACGATGCGCCCGGCGTACATGACCACGATCTCATCGGCCCGGCTGGCCACGACACCGAGGTCGTGGGTGACCAGGATCACCGCCATGTGCCGCTCGCGCTGCAACTCGCCCAGGAGGTCGAGGATCTGCGCCTGCACGGTGACGTCGAGCCCGGTCGTCGGCTCGTCGGCCATCACCAGGCGCGGCGCGCAGGCCAGGGCGATGGCGATCATCACCCGCTGTCGCATACCCCCCGAGAGTTGGAAGGGGTACCACCTCACCCGTTGCTCCGGGGAGGGTATGCCCACCGAGCGGAAGAGCTCGATGGCCATGGCCGTGGCCTCGGCGCGGTCGATGTCGAGGTGGAGCCGCAGGGACTCGGTGACCTGCCGGCCGATCCGTTTGACCGGATTGAGGGCGGTCATCGGGTCTTGGAAGATCATGCTCAATTCCGCACCCCACACCTGGCGGAGCTGATCCGGCTTCATGGCCGTCAGCTCGTGGCCGGCGAAGTGAACCGTCCCGCTCCTCACCACGTCCCGAACGGGGAGGAGGCCCATGATCGAACGGGACAGGACCGTCTTCCCCGAACCCGACTCCCCGACGATCCCCAAGGTCTGCCCCTGATCCACCGAGAGCGACACGCCGTCCACCGCCTTGACCGTCCCCCGTGACGTCCGAAACCAGGTGTGGAGGTCCTCGACCTTCAGCAGGGGCCCGTCGTCGGCATGGCCGACATCGGCGAATTCGAGCGTGCCCCGCCCGCGCTTCGCCTGGCGCCGGGCGGTCACAGGAGGCCTTCGCGGACGTCGAAGCGCTGTCGGAGCCGGTCGCCGATCAGGTTGATCGACAGCAACAGCAGGAACATGGCCAGCACCGGCCACAGCATGATGAAGGGGTTCACCTGGAGATTGCCGTTGGTCGCCCCCTCCGAGATGATGTTCCCCCACGACGGGGTGGGGAGGGCCACCGACAGTCCGAGGAAGGCCAGGGTGCCCTCGACCACGATGACCCCGGCCACGGTGATCAGCCCGAAGGCGGCGGCGGCCGGGATCACGTTGGGGAGGATCTCCCGGAACACGATCCTCGTCGACGTCGCCCCCATCGTCCTGGCCGCGATGACGAAGTCGCGGTTGGCGAAAGACAGGCTCGAGGCGCGCACCACCCGGTACAACAGGGGTATGACCGCCACGCTGAGGATGATGGTGATCTTGTACAGGGAGTGCCCCCAGAAGGCCACGATGGCGATGACCGCCACGATGGCCGGGAAGGCCAGCAGCACGAAGGCCCCCGCGTTGAGCCAGGTGTCCATCCTCCCGCCCTTGTAGCCGGAGATCAGCCCCAGGGTCCCGCCGACGAGCATGCCGATGGTCACCGCCGCGAACCCGACGATGAGGGAGACCCGGGAGCCGTAGATCACCCGGCTCAGCAGATCCCTGCCCAGGTCGTCGGTGCCGAGTAGATGATGGAAGCTCGGTCTGGCGTTGATGGCCGAGTAGTTCTGAAAGTTGGGGTTGGCCAAAGGCAGGAGGTCGGCGATCACCGCCAGCAGGACGACCAGGCCCACCCAGCTGAGGGCGAACCAGAACAGGAAGCCGAGAGGTTTCTTGACCAGGATGTCGTCTGAGTCGAGGGACTCGCTCTGGCGGGACACCACCAGCTCGTCCATGGCGGCGGTGCCTGGGACCCAGTCGCCCAACAGGCCCGTGCTCGCATGGGTCTCGGCCAGCTCGCGGTCGTCAGGCACCGGTCATCCCCGGGTCACCCTGGGGTCGACCACGGTGAAGATGAAGTCGATGATGAACTGGAGAATGACATAGGCGATCGCCACCACCAGGGCGATGCCCTGGACAACAAGGTAGTCCCGCTGGTAAACGGCCTGGACCAGGGTATACCCCAATCCGTTGAGGGCGAAGAGGTACTCGACCACGAAGGTTCCGGCGATGAGCGCGCCGATGTTGACCCCCGCCCCGGCCAACAGCGAGAAGGTGGAGGGCCGGAATGCGTGGCGCCACATGATGTAACGGGAGGACAGCCCCTTCGAGCGGGCCATGGTGATGAAGTCCTCCTGCAGGGTGCTGATCAGGTCCGACCGCAGGAGACGGTAGTAGACGGCGATCGACCCGGCGGTGATGGCCAGCGAGGGGAGGATCATGTTGTGGAGGTTGGCCGCCGGGTCCTGGGTGAACGGCACGTACCCGGTGGCCGGGAACCAGCCCAGCCCCACCGCGAAGATGGCCACCATGATCGGGGCGATGACGAAGGGGGGCAGGGCGAGCATCCCGAAGGTGCCGGTGGTGGCCATGTTGTCGACCGGCCGGTTGGGCCGCCGGGAGGTGATGAGGGCCATGGGGATGGCCACGGAGAAGGCGATGATCTGGGAGATGATGATCAGCTCGATGTCGATAGGCGCCCCGGTGGCCAGGATGTGGGTCACCGACTGGTGATTGAGGTACGACTGGCCGAGGTCGCCGTGGAAGATGGCCGTGATCCAGGTGGTGTACTGCTGCCACAGGGGCTTGTTGAGGCCCAGCTGGTGGAGCAGGATCGCCTTGTTCTGGGCGGTGTCGTTGGCCCCGAGGATGACGGTCGACGGATCGCCGGGGAGCAGGTGGATCAACAGGAAGGCCAGGACGGAGATGATGAACGACACCACCACCAGCTGGATGAACCGTCGTAGGAGGTACTTGCCCATGGAGTCGGGGTGGCTGAACCGATGGCCGGGGGGCGATCAGGTCAGCCAGATCTGGGTCGGGACGAAGATGCCCTCGTTGTAGGGGTACTGGGGGCTCCCGTCGGGGAGGATCGGGTTGTTGAAGTTCTGGACCCGGTCCTGGGCAACCTCGGAGAAGAGGTACTGGTCGATCCACAGGTAGGGGAGGTCCTGGGCCAGCCGTTCGTTGACCGTCTGGTAGGCGGTCACCCGGGTGGCGGTGTCGGTGGTGTGGCGGCCGGTGAGCATGGCCGTCTCGATCTGGGGGTCGCTGTTCCGCGGGAAATTGAGACCGATCTGTCCCACCGGTGAGATCGTCGTGGTGCTGAACCACACATAGTTGAGGTCCGGGTTCACCGCCCCGAACTGGTAGATAGTGGCGGCCTGGAAGTTGCCGACCACGAAGTCGGAGATGATGTTGGCCTGCTGTACCTGCTGGATGGTGATGTTGAAGCCCACCTGGTTCCACATCTGCTGCACGATCTGGATGAGCTTGCCCAGCAGCGGGTCGGTGATGGTGGTCAGCTGCAGGCTGGGCGTCCCGTGCTGCGCCTTGTACTCGTTGACCAGCGCCTTGGCCCCGGCGGGGTCGAAGGTGGGGTAGCCGGTGTTGCTGTAGTAAGGCGAGTCGGGCAGGAACAACCCGTTGATCGGCTTGGCGAAGCCTCCGCCGAAGAGCCGCTGGATGGTGGCGACGTCCAGGCCCTTGGCCAGGGCCTGGCGCACCCGCAGGTCGTTGGTGGGGGTGACGGCGGTGTTCAACATGAGGAAGGCCATGGTCGGCTGGCCGATGACCCCGGTACGGGTGTCGACCAGCTGGTAGCCCGACCCGCCCGATCCGGAGAACCGGTTGATGGTGTTGGCGTCGGTGGACTGGATCATGTCGACCACCCCGGTGCGGAGCGACGCCTCGCGCTGGACGGTGTCGGGGATCGGCTTGAAGGTGATCTGGTCGAGATAGGGGAAGCCGCTCCGCCAGTAGCTGGGGTTGCGGGTGGCGGTGAAGTGGTCGTTCGGTTGCCACTGGGAGTAGACGAACGGCCCGGTGCCGATCGGCTTGGGCGCCGTCGAGGGATGGGCGGCGGCCGCCTGGAGCATCGCTTCGGCCACCATGTAGCCGACCTGGGTGGTCAGCCCGGACGGGAAGGTGGGGTTGGGCCCGGTCAGCGTGTACACGACGGTCATGTCGTCGGGCGTGGTGACCGATGCCACCTGCTTGAGGGCTACCCCGGTGAGCAGCGAGGCCTGGAGCGCGGTGAAGTTGGCCTTGACCACCGCCGAGGTGAGGTCCGACCCGTCGTGGAACTTGATGCCCGGGCGCAGTGTCATGGTCCAGGTGTCGAAGGTGGAATTGCCGGTCATCGACTGGGCCAGATAGGGCTTGATGGTGCCGTCGGTCGCCACCGCCATCAAGGGGTCGTAGACGGCGTTGGCATACAGGTACCCGTTGGTGTCCCAGTGGTTGGTGGCCGGAAGGAACCCGTCGATTTCGGCCAGCGTCCCGACGGTGAGCGACCCACCCCGCTTGGGTGTGCCCGTGCCGACGCCCGGTTTCGAGCCCGTCGGGGGGCTGCCCGTCGATCCGGAGTTGGACGAGCAGCCGGCCAGCAGGCTCGGGGCCCCGGCACCCAGGGCGACCGCGCCGCCGGCGACTGCGCTCCGCGACAGGAAGCTGCGGCGGCTGATCTCGTTACCCGATGGCATGGACATCCCCCTTCGCTCTCCCCCTGCCCAATTCCGGCCGTCCCCGGACGGATGCACTCTGCCACAGGCCCGACCGGCCGTGGGGGCACGTTACCGCCAAGTCGGCAGATGGTCCATGGGATCCCGAACCGAGCACGGGCTGAGTACCATGCGGTCGATGGAGTTCCCCACCGCGTCCCGGCCGCGGCACCCGGCCCGACCTCGGGGGCGGGGATGCTCGCGGTCGGGCTGACCGGCGGCATCGGTGCCGGCAAGTCGACGGTGGCCGACCTGCTGGTGGGGCACGGGGCGGAGCTGGTCGACGCCGACCTCATCGCCCGGGAGGTGGTGGAACCCGGCGGACCGGCCTACCAGCCCCTGATCGACCGGTTCGGACCGGGGATCGTCGACGGACGGGGCCGGATCGACCGCCCCCGGGTGGCGGAGCTGGCCTTCGGGCACCCCGACGCCCTGGCCGACCTCAACGCCATCACCCACCCGGCCATCGGCGCGGAGATGATCGCCCGCAAGGACCGCTACGCTGGCACCGACCAGATCGTCGTGTTGGACATCCCGCTGTTGCGCGCCGTCCACCGCGAGCTGCTGGGCCTGGCCGTCGTGGTGGTGGTCGACGCCCCGACCGAGGTGGCCCTGGAGCGCCTGGTCGGACTCCGGGGCATGGACCGGGCCGATGCCGAGGCCCGGATCGGCTCCCAGGCCGACCGTGCCTCCCGACTGGCCGGCGCCGACCTGGTCATCGACAACGCCGGTGACCACAGCCACCTCACCGACGAGGTGGAGCGGGTCTGGGGTGTCCTGGAGGCCATGCGGGCGGAGGGAGCCTGACGGGGTCGTCACACCCTCCCGGTACCATCGAAAGGTGCCCGAGTTCAAGGTGGTCTCACCGTTCCGTCCCGCGGGCGATCAACCCCAGGCCGTCGCCGGACTGGTCGAGGGCCTGGGGCGCGGCGACCGCTACCAGACGCTGCTGGGGATCACCGGATCGGGCAAGACCGCCACCATCGCCTGGACCATCGAGGCCGTGCAGCGGCCCACCCTGATCATCGAGCCGAACAAGTCCCTGGCCGCCCAGCTGGCCGCCGAGCTCAAGGACTTCTTCCCCCGCAACCGCGTGGAGTACTTCGTCTCCTACTACGACTATTACCAGCCCGAGGCGTATGTGCCGTCATCGGACACCTACATCGAGAAGGACTCCTCGATCAACGACGAGATCGACCGGCTGCGCCACGCCTGCACCTCCTCGCTGCTGCTGAGGCCGGACACCATCGTGGTGGCCTCGGTGTCCTGCATCTACGGACTGGGGTCGCCGGACGAGTACCGCGACCGGATCGTGGCCCTCCGCCCCGGTGAGGCGCACGATCAGCGGGCGCTGCTCAGGCAGCTGGTGGACCTCCAGTACAGCCGGAACGACGTGACCTTGTCCCGAGGACAGTTCCGGGCCCGGGGCGACACCCTGGAGATCCACGCGGCCTACGAGAGCCACGCCGTCCGAATCGAGTTCTTCGGGGACACCGTGGAGCGGATCCGCCCCTTCGACGTGACCACCGGGGAGATCGGCGACGAGCTCGAGGAGCTGGTGGTCTTCGCCAACACCCATTACGGCGCCGGCGACGAGCGGCTGCAGAGGGCCGTCCAAAGCATCGAGGTCGAGCTCCGTGAGCGCCTCGGTGAGCTCACCGGGGCCGGCAAGCTCCTCGAGGCCCAGCGCCTGCGCATGCGCACCGAGTACGACCTCGAGATGCTGGCGGAGACCGGCGTCTGCAGCGGAGTGGAGAACTACAGCCGGCACCTCGACGGGCGGGCGCCGGGCGAGGCGCCCTTCACCCTGCTCGACTTCTTCCCCAAGGACTTCCTGGTCGTCGTCGACGAGAGCCACGTGGCCGTGCCCCAGCTGCGCGGCCAGTACGCGGGTGACCGCTCCCGCAAGGAGACGCTGGTCGACCACGGGTTCCGCCTCCCGTCGGCCATGGACAACCGGCCCCTGCGGTTCGAGGAGTTCATCGAGCGGACCGGCCAGGCCATCATGCTCTCGGCCACCCCCGGGCCGTGGGAGCTCGAGCACAGCGCCAATATCGTCGAGCAGGTGATCCGTCCGACCGGGCTGGTCGACCCCGAAGTCGACATCCGGCCGACCACCGGGCAGATCGACGACCTGCGCGAGCGGATCGACGCCACCGTGGCCGGCGGCCACCGGGTGCTGGTGACCACCCTCACCAAGAAGATGGCCGAGGATCTGAGCGACTACCTGGCCGAGCAGGGCATCCGGGTCCAGTACCTGCATTCCGACGTCGACACCATGGCCCGCATCGAAATCCTCCGCGAGCTGCGGCTCGGGGCGTTCGACGTCCTGGTGGGGATCAACCTGCTCCGCGAGGGGCTCGACCTGCCCGAGGTGGCCCTGGTGGCCATCCTCGACGCCGACAAGGAGGGCTTCCTCCGCTCGGCGTCCTCCCTCGTCCAGACCATGGGGCGGGCCGCCCGCAACGTCAACGGGCGGGTGGTCATGTACGCCGACCGGATCACCGACTCGATGACCGAGGCCATCGGCGTGACCCAGCGCCGGCGCGCCCGCCAGATCGCCTACAACCAGGCCAACGGCATCGACCCCCGCTCCATCACCAAGTCGGTGACCGACATCCTCGAGCGGGTACGCGGTGAGGGCCTCGGCTCGGCGGCGGTCACGGCCGGGCCCCACAGCCGGTCGGCGGCGGAACGGGCCCAGAGGGGACGGGCCGGAGGAGGGGATCCCCGAGCGGCCGCCGCCCAGCTGGTCCTGGAGCTCGGTCCCGACGCCGACGGGCTGTCCGCCCTCATCCACCGGCTCGACGCCGAGATGAACCGGGCGGCCGAGGAGCTGCGGTTCGAAGAGGCCGCACTGCTCCGCGACGAGGTCACCGAGCTGCGGTCCCTCCTGGTCCGGGACCCGGTGGACGGCTCTGCCGTGCTCGCCGGCGCCACCGCCGACGTCGACGCCACCGTCGGTCTCTGACCGCCGGACCGTGACCTCCGCGCCGGTATTCTCGACCGATGGCTGATCGTCTGGTGGTGCGGGGCGCACGCGAGCACAACCTCCAGGATGTCTCGCTCGACCTCCCGCGCGACCGGCTGATCGTGTTCACCGGGCTGTCAGGGTCGGGCAAGTCCTCCCTGGCCTTCGACACCATCTACGCCGAGGGCCAGCGCCGATACGTCGAATCGCTCTCCGCATACGCCCGACAGTTCCTGGGCCAGATGGACAAGCCCGACGTCGACTTCATCGAAGGCCTGTCCCCGGCCATCTCCATCGACCAGAAGTCGTCGTCGCGCAATCCCCGCTCCACGGTGGGGACGGTCACCGAGGTCTATGACTACCTCCGGCTGCTCTACGCCCGGATCGGCAAACCGCACTGCCCGAGCTGCGGGCGCCCGGTGGCCCGCCAGAGCCCCCAGCAGATCGTCGACCGGATCCTGGCTCTGGACGAGGGGACCCGTTTCTTGGTGCTGGCCCCGGTGGTGCGGGGACGGAAGGGGGAGTACGGCGCCCTGCTGGACGACCTGGCCAAGCAGGGCTTCGCCCGGGTCCGGGTGGACGGCGCCACGGTCGAGCTGGCCGACCGGGGGAGTGTGGATCTGGCCCGCTACGAGCAACACACCATCGAAGTGGTGGTCGACCGCCTGATCCGCCGGGACGACATCCACCGACGGCTCACCGAGTCACTCGAGACGGCCCTCTCGCTGGCCGACGGGGTGGCCGAGGTGGTGGTGGTGGACAGCGACGGCACCGAACAGGAGGCGATCACCTTCAGCCAGCACCTGGCCTGCACCCACTGTGGTCTGAGCTTCGAGGACCCGTCCCCCCGGAACTTCTCCTTCAACTCGCCCTACGGGGCCTGTCC
This sequence comes from Acidimicrobiales bacterium, assembly GCA_035531955.1. Lineage (GTDB taxonomy): Bacteria > Actinomycetota > Acidimicrobiia > Acidimicrobiales > RAAP-2 > Bog-756. The sequence goes on from DATKRZ010000012.1 coordinate 17,864, forward strand.
GGAGTGCACCGGCCTCGGCACCCGCTACGAGGTCGACCCCGAGCTGGTGGTGCCGGACCCGACCAAGTCACTGGCGGAGGGGGCCCTCGCCCCATGGTCGGGGGCCCGCAGCGAGTACTTCAGCCGGATGGTGGCGGCGGCCGCCGAGCTGGGCGGATTCTCGATCGACGACCCCTGGGAGAAGCTCCGCAAGTCGGACCAGAAGCTCGTGCTGTTCGGGACGGGCAACAAGCAGGTCCATCTCCGCTACCGCAACCGCTACGGGCGTCAGCGGTCGTTCCACACCGCCTACGAGGGGATCGTCCCCTGGCTGCAGCGTCGCCACACCGAAGCCGAGTCCGACTTCCTCCGGGACAACCTCGAGAGCTTCCTGCGGGAGGTCCCCTGCCCGGCCTGCGGTGGAGCGCGCCTGCGTCCCGAATCGTTGGCGGTCACCGTGGGCGGCTACTCGATCTTCGCTCTGTGCTCGCTGTCCATCGGCAAGGCGGTCGAGGTGGTGGCCTCCCTCGATCTGTCCGACCGTGACCACCTCATCGCCGACCGGGTCTTCCGCGAGGTGCGCGAGCGGATGCAGTTCCTGTTGGACGTGGGGCTCGACTATCTCACCCTGGCCCGCTCGGCGGCCACGCTCTCGGGCGGCGAGGCCCAGCGCATCCGGCTGGCCAGTCAGATCGGCAGCGGGCTGGTCGGTGTCCTCTACGTCCTCGACGAGCCTTCCATCGGGCTCCACCAGCGGGACAACAAGCGTCTGATCGGCACCCTCAAACGCCTGCGTGACCTCGGCAACACGGTCATCGTGGTCGAGCACGACGAGGAGACCATCCGGGTCGCCGACCATGTGGTCGACGTCGGACCCGGGGCCGGCGAGCACGGCGGCCGGATCGTGCACTCCGGTCCGGTGACCGGGCCCGGCGGCCTCCAGTCCAACGAAGCCTCGCTGACCGGCCAGTACCTCTCCGGGGCCCGATCGATCCCGGTCCCGGCGGTTCGCCGCCCGGGGAGCGGGGAGGCCCTGGTCGTCGAGGGTGCCCGCGAGCACAACCTGCACGACGTGGACGCCGAGTTCCCCCTGGGACGGCTGGTGGCGGTGACCGGGGTCTCGGGATCGGGAAAGTCGACCCTGGTCAACGACATCCTCCTCCGGTCGTTGGCCAAGCAGGTGCACCGGGCGAAGACACTGCCCGGCCTGCACCGCACGATCAGGGGGGTGGCGAACATCGACAAGGTGGTCGAGGTGGACCAGGCGCCCATCGGCCGGACACCCCGCTCCAATCCGGCCACCTACACCGGCGTCTTCGATCACGTCCGCCGGTTGTTCAGCCAGACCCAGGAGGCCAAGGTGAGGGGGTATCTGCCCGGTCGCTTCTCCTTCAACGTGAAAGGCGGCCGCTGCGAGGCGTGCTCGGGGGACGGCACGATTCGCATCGAGATGCACTTCCTCCCGGACATCTACGTCCCCTGCGAGGTGTGCGGGGGGGCCCGCTACAACCGGGACACCCTCGAGGTGACCTTCCGGGGAAAGACGATCGCTGACATCCTCGAGCTCTCCTGTGAGGAGGCCCTCGGATTCTTCGCCCACCAGCCGCCGATCGCCCGGCACATGCAGACGCTCGTCGACGTCGGCCTGGGCTACATCCGCCTCGGACAGCCCGCGCCCACCCTGTCAGGGGGCGAGGCCCAACGGGTCAAGCTGGCTTCGGAGCTCAGCCGCCGCTCGACCGGGCACACCCTCTACGTCCTCGACGAGCCGACCACCGGCCTGCACTTCGACGACGTGCGCAAGCTGCTCGACGTGCTGAGCCGCCTGGTCGACCAGGGCAACACCGTGATCGTCATCGAGCACAACCTGGATGTGGTCAAGAGCGCCGACTGGATCATCGACCTCGGGCCCGAGGGGGGAGACCGCGGCGGTTCGATCGTTGCCGCGGGCACGCCGGAGGAGGTGGCGGCGGCCGAGGGCAGCTACACCGGCGAAGTCCTGGCCCCGCTGCTCGGCATCCGGCGGGGTCGGTCCAGGCCCGCCCGGACCCGCTCCAAGCCGAAGGGCGCCAAGCGGCCCACGGCCCGATCGCGGGTGGCGGCGACCAAGTAGGCGATCCGTCCCGGCCCTTCAGGTGGTGGCGAGCATCCGCTCGAGGGCCACCCGGGCCCAGGCGGCCGTCTCCTCGTCCACGGTGATCCGGTTGCGGGTCACCCCGGCCACCAATCCTTCGAGCACCCAGGCGAGGTGGGGGGCGTCGATACGGAACATGGTCGAGCACGGACAGACCAGGGGGTCCAGCGAGACCACCGTCTTGTCGGGGGTCTCGTCGTCGAGCCGCTTGACCAGATGGATCTCGGTCCCGACCCCGATCACCGACCCGGGGGCTGCCTCGGCCACCGCCCGGATGATGAAGTCGGTGGACCCGACCTGATCAGCGGCCTCGACCACCTCGTGGGCGCACTCGGGATGGACCACCACGATCCCATCGGGGTGCTCGGCGCGGAAGGCGTCCACGTGGGCGGGCCGGAAGCGTTGGTGGACCGAGCAGTGCCCCTTCCACAGCAGCAAGGCGGACGACTTGAGCCTCGTGTCCTCGAGACCGCCCCGGTCGAGGCGAGGGTTCCAGACCGCCATGTCGGCGGCGGTGAAGCCGAGCTCGAAGCCGGTGTTGCACCCGAGGTGCTGGTCGGGGAAGAAAAGGACCTGATCGCCCCGACGGCACCCGTCGCCGTCCGGACCGAGGGCCCAGCTGAGGACGGCCCGGGCATTGGAGGAGGTGCAGACCGAGCCGCCGTTGCGGCCCACGAACGCCTTGAGCGAAGCGGACGAGTTCATGTAGGTCACCGGGACCACACGGTCGAGATCGGTGACCGAGCCCAGCGTCTCCCACGCCTCTTCCACCGCGTCGATGTCGGCCATGTCCGCCATCGAACACCCGGCGTTGAGGTCAGGGAGGATCACCTGCTGGTGGTCGCCGGTGAGGATGTCGGCCGATTCGGCCATGAAATGGACCCCGCAGAAGACCACGAACTCGGCCTCTGACTGATCGGCGGCGATCCGGGACAGCCCGAAGGAGTCACCCCTGGCGTCCGCCCAGGCCATGACCTCGTCGCGTTGGTAGTGGTGGCCGAGGATGATCAGCCGCGAGCCGAGCTCTGTCTTGGCGGCACCGATCCATTCGGTGAGCTGTTCGGGTCCCGCCTTCGTGTAGCGATCGGGGAGCGCTGTCTGTAGCCGGAGCATGCGGGTATACCTCCTCGGGGAGGCGCTCCGGTGAGTGGCCGGCGGGGACAGCCTGGTCGCCCGTCCGCGGGGTTGTCGGCCCCGGAGCGGTAGATGTCGCCGGAAACCAGGCCGGCGTAGCTCCATCCTATGCCCCCGGGCCGACCACGGCGCGGTGAACCGGGTTCCGGCCCGGACACGGCACACTGGTGGCGTGGTCACCCGTCCTGCCCCCGGATCGATTCCCGACCGCCCCGGCTCCTATCAATTCGTCGACCGGGACGGACGGGTGCTCTACGTCGGGAAGGCGAAGTCCCTGCGGCAGCGGCTCAACTCGTACTTCCAGGATCCGGGTGGCCTGGCCGCGAGAACGGCCCAGATGGTCGGCCAGGCCGACCGCGTCGAGTGGATGGTGGTGGACAGCGAGGCCGAGGCCCTGCTCCTCGAGCACAATCTCATCAAGCAGTACCAGCCCCGCTACAACGTCCGCCTGAAGGACGACAAGAGCTACCCCTGGCTGGCCCTTACCGTCCAGGACGAATGGCCCCGGCCCGCGGTGGTGCGCGGGCGGAAACGGAAGGGGGTGCGCTACTTCGGCCCCTACCCGAACGTCGGGGCCATCCGCGAGACCCTCGACCTGTTGCTCCGGTCCTTTCCGGTGCGGACCTGCTCGGACACCAAGTTCCGGCGACACCAGCGCCTGGGGCGCCCCTGTCTGCTCTACCACATCGAACGGTGCTCGGGCCCCTGTGTCGGCGCCGTCGAGCACGACGAGTACGAGCGGCTGGTAGCCGACCTCATCTCCTTCCTCAGTGGCGACACCGGGCCACTGGTCAAGAGCCTCGAGGCGTCCATGCGGGAGGCGTCGGGCACCCTCGCCTACGAGCGGGCCTCGATGCTCCGGGACAAGGTCGACGCGGTGCGGGCGGCAGACGCCGTGCGCCAGATGGAGTTGGCACGGAAGGAGGACCTCGACGTGTTCGGCCTCTGCGAGGACGAGCTGGAGGCCGCGGTGCAGGTGTTCCACGTGCGCTCGGGCCGGGTGGTGGGGCGCCTGGCCCTGTTCGTGGACAAGGTCGAGGACCTGAGCCCTCCACAGCTGATGGAGCGGGTGCTCGTCGACGTCTACGACGATCCGGTGGCAGGCGTCCCCCGGCAGGTGCTGGTCCCCACCATGCCGGCCGACGCCGACGCGGTCACCGACTACCTGACCGGGCAGCGCGGCGGGCCGGTGGCGCTGCGGGTGCCCGTCCGCGGGGCCAAGCGGGCGCTGCTCCAGACGGTCGAGCACAATGCCCGCGAATCCTTCGTCCGCCACCGCCTGCAGCGGACGTCAGACCACAACAGCCGGGCCCGTGCCCTCGAATCGCTCCAGCAGGAGCTCGGGCTCCCCGAGGCTCCGCTCCGGATCGAGTGCTACGACATGAGCCACCTGCAGGGGACCGACTACGTGGGGTCGATGGTCGTGTTCGAGGACGGCCTGCCCAAAAAGAGCGACTACCGCCACTTCCGGGTGGCCACTGTCGGCGGAAACGACGACTACGCAGCCATGGAAGAGGTCCTGACCCGGCGGCTCACCTCCCTGTTGGCCGAGGACCAGGTCCCCGGGCTCGGGGCGGCGGCCGAGGGCCCCGGGGCCGTCCCCGCAGGAGGGCCACCCAAGCGGCGCTTCGCCTACCCGCCACAGCTGCTCCTCCTCGACGGCGGGCTCGGCCAACTGCACGTGGGCGTGCAGGTGCTCGACTCGCTGCGGCTGACCGAGCGGATACCCATTGCCTCCCTGGCCAAGAGCTTCGAGGAGGTCTACCGCCCCGGGAGCTCCGAGCCCATCCGCCTGTCGAGGCAGTCGGAGGGTCTCTACCTCCTGCAGCGGCTCCGGGACGAGGCCCACCGCTTCGCCGTCTCGTACCACCGCACCCTGCGGGGGAAGCGGATGACCCTCGGCGCCCTGGACGGGGTGAACGGCCTGGGACCGAGGCGCCGGACGCGGCTCATCGAACAGTTCGGCGGGCTGGCTGCCCTCCGCAACGCCTCCCGAGAGGAGCTGCTCGGCGTATCGTGGTTGCCGGCCGAGGTGGGTGCCGCCGTCTTCGAGAGGCTCCATACGCCCCTGGCGCGGCATGGACCCGGAGGGAGACAGGAGGAAGTGGACCGGTGAGCGAGTATCTGGTGGTGACCGGCATGTCCGGTGCCGGTCGGTCCACCGCCGGGGCCGCACTGGAGGACATGGGGTGGTTCGTCATCGACAACATGCCGCCTGCGCTGATCTCGAAGGTGTCCGAACTGGTGGACGGCGCCGGCTCGGAGATGGAACGGGTGGCGTTCGTCGTGGGCCGGGGCGGTGGAGACCTCGATCACGTCCTGCCGGCGGTCGACGGCCTCGAGGCAGGACGCAACCGGGTGAGGATCCTGTTCCTCGATGCCAGCGACGACGTGCTGATCCGGAGGTTCGAAGGGACCCGCCGTCGGCATCCCCAGGCCGCCCGTGGTGTCGTCGACTCGGTGGCCGAGGAGCGACTCCTCCTCAGCCGGCTGCGCGACCGGGCCGACCTGGTCATCGACACCGGCGAGCTGAACACCAACCAGCTCCGGGCGCGGCTCATGGAGGCGTTCGGCGGCGACGAGCCCGGCAGCACCATGCGGACCTCCATTTTCTCCTTCGGGTTCAAGCACGGCGTGCCGCTCGACGTGGACCTGATGTTCGACTGCCGATTCCTTCCCAACCCCTACTGGGACGAGTCGCTGCGGAGCCACAGCGGGCTCGAGCCGCAGGTTCGGAAGTTCGTACTCGACCGACCGGAGACCTCCGAATTCCTCGACAAGCTCGACGACCTCCTGACCACGCTGATCCCCGCCTACGTCCGTGAAGGCAAGTCCTACCTGACGGTGGCCATGGGCTGCACCGGAGGGCGGCACCGGTCGGTGGTGCTGGCCGAAGAGCTGGCTCGAAGGCTCGACGACCACGGGATGCCCACGACGGTCTTCCACCGGGACGTCGACCGGTGAGCGGGCCACCCGATGCCGACGCACTGGTCAAGGGCCCGAGCGTCGTCGCCATCGGTGGCGGACACGGCCTGGCCGCCACCCTGCGGGCGGTGAGCAGCTACACGGATCGGGCCACGGCCATCGTGTCGGTTGCCGATGACGGCGGGTCGTCGGGCCGCCTCCGTGAGCTCCTCCACATCATTCCGCCCGGTGACCTTCGCCGATGCCTGGTGGCCCTGGCCGAGCCGGGCTCCCTGCTGGCCTCGACGTTCGAGTACCGCTTCTCCGGGGAGGATCTCGGAGGCCACGCCCTCGGCAACCTGATCCTCGCCGGCCTCATCGACGAGACCGGCGATCCGGTCATCGCCCTCCAAGAGGCGGGCCGGCTCCTCGGCGTCAGGGGCCGGGTACTGCCCTCCACGGTCGAGCCGGTCGTGCTGAAGGCCGAGGCCGACGGCGGACATGTGGCCGGTCAGGTCGCGGTGATGGGCACCGACAACATCCGGAGAGTGTCCCTGGTGCCGTCCGACCCCGAGGCACCCGCCCAAGCGGTGGCGGCGCTGGAGGAGGCCGACCAGATCGTCCTCGGGCCGGGGTCGCTGTTCACCAGCGTGCTGGCGGCCCTGGCCGTCCCCGGGATCCGGGAGGGCATCAATCGGTCGAGCGCCCGGAAGGCGTACGTCTGCAACCTCCGGCCCCAGATCCCCGAGACCGAGGCGTTCGACGTCGGCATGCACCTCGAAGCGCTGGTGGCGCACGGCGTCTCGGTCGATGTAGCCGTCTGCGATACCGCCGGGATGGCCCTGGGCCGTCCCCTGATCCCGGTGGTGGACCGGCCGCTTTCCCGTCCGAACGGGCTGGCCCATGATCCGGTCAAACTGGCGTCGGCCCTGTCAGATCTGCTCGGATGAGGGCCCGGGCCGCCAGGATGCCCTAGCGTGGGAGCGGTTCTCCGTTCGTCAGAGGGGCATCGGCAGGGACAATGGCGTGCCTGGGGCACGCACGGAATCGGGAGGAGTGAAGCGCAAAGGCAATGACCGTACGGATCGGAATCAACGGGTTCGGGCGCATCGGCCGAAACTATCTCCGGGCGGCCCGCTCGCTGGGGGCCGACGTCGAAGTGGTGGCCATCAACGATCTCACCTCGGCGGAGACCCTGGCCCACCTCCTGCGCTACGACTCCACCCACGGCGGGTTCGGCAGCGAGGTCAAGGTGGTCGACTCGACGATCGCCCTCGACTCGGGAGCCATCACCGTGTTGGCCGAGCGGGACCCCAAGGCACTGCCCTGGGACCGGCTCGGGGTCGAGGTGGTGATCGAGTCGACCGGGCTGTTCACCACCCGGGAGTCGGCGGCCTCCCACATCGAAGCGGGGGCCAACCGGGTGATCATCTCGGCCCCGGCCACGGGTGTCGACGCGACCTTCGTGGTCGGGGTCAACGACGCGGACTTCGACCCGGCGGCGCACTTCGTCGTCTCCAACGCCTCGTGCACCACCAACTGTTTCGTCCCCATGGTCAAGGTCCTCGACGACGCGTTCGGGATCGAGAGCGGGATGATCACCACGGTCCACGCCTTCACCAACGACCAGAACCTGCTCGATCTGCCCCACAAGGACCTGCGCCGGGCCCGAGCTGCCTCGGTCAACATCATCCCCACCTCCACCGGAGCGGCCCGGGCTACCGGACTGGTCCTTCCGGCGATGAACGGAAAGCTCGACGGCAGCTCCCTGCGTGTGCCGGTGCCCGACGGGTCGATCACCGACTTCACGGCCGTCGTACCCGGAACGGTCACCGTCGAGCAGGTGAACGAGGCGTTCGCCATCGCCGCATCATCCGGCCCACTGTCCAAGGTGCTCGTGTACACCGAGGACCCGATCGTCTCCTCTGACATCGTCGGCAGCCCCGCGTCCTGTACCTTCGACGCCGGGCTGACGATGGTGATGCCGTCCGCCTCGGGGGTCACCCTGGTCAAGGTGGAGGGCTGGTATGACAACGAGTGGGGATACGCCAACCGGCTCGTCGATCTGTCGCTGGTGGTCGGCGGTATCGGTTCGTAGGGCATCGAGTGGCCGGGCGGGACAGAGGGGGAGGCTTAGAGCAGTGAGCGACAGGGCTGACAATCCACTACTGAACGGTCTGCCGTTGCTCCACGACCTCCCGGATCTGGACGGGGCCAGCGTGCTGGTCAGGGTCGACTTCAACGTCCCCTTGCGCCTGTGCGCGGACGAGCCGCCCTCGGTGACCGACGACTTTCGGATCCGGGCCGCCCTCCCGACCCTGAACTATCTCCTCGACCGAGGGGCCGAGGTGACCGCCTGTACGCACCTTGGAAGGCCGGAGGGCGCCCCTGACGCCCGATGGGACCTCGGGCCGGTCCGTGAGGAGTTGTCGCGTCTGGCCCCGCAGGTCGAGCTCCTCGAGAACCTGAGATTCGATCCCGGTGAGGTCCAAAACGATGCCGGCTTCGTCGAGAAGCTGATCAGTGGCCATGATGCCTACGTCAATGACGCCTTCGGCGTATCGCACCGCAGCCACGCCTCCGTCGTGGGTCCGCCGACCCGGCTGCCCAGCGCGGCGGGGTTCTTGCTGCAACACGAGATCGAGGCCCTCGGCGCGCTCCTCGGGAGTCCCGCCCGCCCGTTCGTGGCGGTGGTCGGGGGGGCCAAAGTGGCTGAGAAGCTCGGTGTTCTGAAAGCCCTCCTCCATCGGGTGGACAGCCTGGTGGTCGGCGGCGGCATGGCGTTCACATTCCTGGCCGCGGCCGGGCATGACGTCGGAGACTCGCTGGTCGACCGGGACCGACTTGACGATTGCCGTGCGCTCCTGGCGTCAGGCCGGTCGATCCTCCTGCCGAGGGACATCGTCGCCCTCGAACCGGGGGCCGCCTTCGGCTGCGACTGCTCGGGCGGGGAGGTCCGCACCCTCGGTGACGACATCCCCGACGGGTGGCAGGGCCTCGACATCGGTCCGGTTACGATCGAGGAGTACGCAAGCGAGATCGGGACGGCCGGGACCGTCCTGTGGAACGGGCCGATGGGTGTCTTCGAGGACTCGAGGTTCTGCGCCGGAACGGCCGGAGTCGCCCGCGCCGTTGCCGAGTGTGCGGGCTACACCGTGGTCGGTGGGGGCGACAGCGCGGCTGCGGTCGACGAGCTCGGCCTGGAGGACCGGATCAGTTTCATCTCGACTGGTGGCGGGGCGTCCCTCGAGCTGCTCGAGCATGGCGATCTGGCCGGCCTGGCGGCGCTCAGAGGAGCGCCGAATGCCCCGGCTGTCGCGGAGGGCCCCCGGCCGGGACCACCCCGCCGGTGAGCGCCGCGCCGGTCCGTCGCCGGCCGCTGATCAGCGGCAACTGGAAGATGAACTTCGACCATCTCCAGGCCCTGCACGCGGTCCGTGACCTCGGCCTCCGACTCCAACCCGATGATGTCGCCCCGGTGGACGTCTCGGTGCATCCCCCCTACACCGACATCCGCACCGTGCAGTCGGTGATCGAGCCCGAGGGGATACCCGTGGCTCTGGGGTCGCAGAATTGCGCCGCCGAGGACTCGGGCGCCTATACCGGTGAGGTCAGTCCGGTCATGCTGGCCAGACTCCACGTGGAGTACGTGATCGTCGGCCATTCGGAGCGACGGCACCTGTTCGGTGAGACCGACGAGACGGTGATGAACAAGCTCCGGGCCGTCGTGCGCAACGGCATGACCCCCATCTGCTGTGTCGGAGAGACCGAGGAGGAGCGGGAAGGCGGGCTGACCAAGGATCGGCTGGCCGGCCAGGTCGAGTCCGCCATCGGAACGCTGCCGGCCGAGTCGGTGGCCCGCATGGTCATCGCCTACGAGCCGGTGTGGGCCATCGGCACCGGACGCGCCGCCACCCCCGAAGATGCCCAGGAGGCCATTCAGTGGATCCGTGAGGTGGTCGGGGCCGGCGCCGGTGCCGAGGCGGCGGGCCAGGTGCGGGTCCAGTACGGGGGCTCGGTGAACGAGGAGAACGCCGAAACCCTCCTCCGAGGCGCCGATGTCGACGGTGCCCTGGTGGGGGGGGCCAGCCTCGACGCGGCTGCCTTCGTGGGAATCATCAGGGCCGCGGCACGGGCTGCGGGTTGAGTTTGGTAGCGTCTCCACCGGTCCACAACCAGAGGAGGGAGGACGCGTGCTGACTGCGATAATCGTTGTGATACAGGTCCTGGCCTGCCTGGCACTGATCTTCCTCATCCTCATGCACAGCGGAAAGGGCGGCGGGCTCTCCGACATGTTCGGCGGGTCGATGGGATCGGCAGCGGCCGGGTCGACCGTGGTCGAGAAGAACCTCGACCGGATCACGGTCACGGTGGCCGTGATCTTTGCGTTCACCAATCTGATCCTCATCCTCCGCCTGCAGTGAGCCTGGACGGCGCCGAGGCCGTCGAGCGCCGAGCCCGTGTCGCGTTGTTCTGGCGGAAGCACCGCGCACGGTGGTCGTTGCCTCTCGTCATCATTCTGATCATCGGGCTCGTGGCCGTCATCGACCACCTGGGGTCCCACCGGATCAGCCAGGTCGACGTCCAGACACCGTCCCCCCTGGTGCCTGCCACCGGGGGGGCGACCACCGTCGACCTCGACCGGCCCTGGTCCGGGTTCAACCCCAACACACCGGAAGGCGCTGCGTCCAGCACCCCAACGCTGCTCGTCTCGGTACTGCCGAGCGCGTATGTGCTCACTCCGAAACTGGTTCCCCAGGTGAACACCGACCTCCTCCTGAGCGTCGAGGCCATCTCCACCTCACCGCTCACCATCCAATACGTCATCAACCCGAAGGCGGTCTGGTCGGACGGGGTGGCAGTGAACGCCGACGACTTCATCTATGCATGGCAGTCGCAGCGGGGGACCGGCCTCGATGTCGACGGGCAGCCCTTCAAGGTGGGCTCGACCCTCGGCTACCGCGATGTGGCCTCCGTCAGGCCCAGCAACGGTGGGAAGACGGTGACGGTGACCTTCGCCACTCCGTTCACCGACTGGCGGGTGATGTTCAACCACATGGTGCCCGCCCACATTGCCCGTCGGGTGGGCTGGAACCATGGATTCGACACATTCAACCCCGCGGTCGATCTCTCCGCCGGCCCGTTCATCGTGCAATCGGTCTCCCCGGAAGGGACTGCGGTGCTGGTCAGGAATCCCAAGTGGTGGGGGACGCCCGCCGTGTTGGACAGGGTCACCGTGGACATCGCACCCAGCCAATCGGCCTGGACCGCCACGCTGGCCTCCAGTAACGAGGGAGTGGCGCAGCCCACTGAGTTCGATCTCAAGGGCGTGGGAGTCGCGTCGTCGATGCCAAACACCCAGAGTGTGCTCCGACCGACGCTGAATCTTCTGGACCTGGAGTTCAATGTGAAGTCGACGGTGATGTCCCGGGTGGCCACCCGCCAGGCCATCGCCCATGCCGTCGATCGCAACAGCCTGCTGGCGCGAACGTTCGGTGCGGTGGACCCCGAACTCGTCGTCAATCAGGATCACCTGGCCACGGCCACGCAATCGACCTACACCCCGTCGTCGGCGTCTGGCGGCTACACGTCGCCCGATCTCGCCACCACCGGACAGCTGCTCCGGAGCGTCGGGTTCCATCAGGATGCAGCCGACAACTGGGTCAACTCCGATGGGGCCAAGCTGACCATCCGGATGGTCGTCCAGCTCGGTGACCCGTGGATCGGCGCGGTGGCGAGCCAGATCAGCGAACAACTCCGCAGCGCCGGGATCTCCGTGGTCACCATCCCGGTCAGCGGCACCGCAGGGCCGGGCGGCGCCATCAGCCCGGCCAACTACGACCTGGCCCTGGTGACGCGGGTGTCGAGCCCCTACCAGACCGCCACCGCCGATTGGTACTCAGATGGGCCGGCGGCGGGAGGCTCGGCTATCAGTCAGGACTGGAGCAACTTCGACGATCCACAGGTGGACCAGGACTTCACCCTGGCGTCGCAGGCACTGAACCCTGTCACCGGCGACGGCATCTACGCACAGATCGACGACCAGCTCTGGGACCAGATGGTGGGACTGCCCCTGTTCGGAGAGCCTGCCTTCGTGGCCAACGGGGTCCAGATCCAAAACGTGCTGTACAACGCCTCGACAGACGGAATCCTGTGGAACCTACCGCTGTGGACCACCCTGAAACCGGGTCGCCCGAACGGATAGACATGACCCCGGGTGTGCCGGGTCGAGCTCGGAGCGCGCTACCATGCCAGGCGCCCCGATAGCGATATCGGAACCACTTCGTCGGAGTGGCGGAATAGGCAGACGCGCTAGCTTGAGGGGCTAGTGCCCGAAAGGGCGTGGGGGTTCAAGTCCCCCCTCCGACACG
>DATKRZ010000013.1:0-56796 GCA_035531955.1 Acidimicrobiales bacterium
CCCGCGTGCAGGGTCCGCGATCCGCGCTTCCCGCGGGCCAGCGACCGGCGGGCCAGCCCGAGCATGACGTGGCTGGAGGTGGGCTTCTCGTGCCCGGCGAGCTTGGAGGCCGAGTTGACCAGGGACACGTGGGAGAAGGCCTGGGGGAAGTTGCCCACCAGGCGACCCGCCACCGGGTCGTACTCTTCGGACAGCAGCCCGAGGTCGTTGCGCAGGCCCAGCAACCGATCGAGGAGCTGGCGGGCGTCACGGTCCCGACCCAGCAGCACCAGGCAGTCGGCCAACCAGAACGAGCAGGCCAGAAAGGCCCCCTCGCGCCCGGCCAGCCCGTCCACGTCGCCGGTGTCGGCGGTCCGGTAGCGGAGCACGAACCCTCCGTCCACCAGCTCGCGCTCGATGGCCTCGATCGTGCCCCGCACCCGGGGATCGCGTGCCGGCAGGAATCCCACCAGCGGGATCATCAGGAGGCTGGCGTCGAGTTCCTCCGAGCCGTAGTACTGGGTGAACGACCCTTTGGTGGCGTTGAATCCCTGGTCGCACACCTGGTCGTGGATCTCCTGGCGGATTGCCCGCCACTGGTCGAGGGGACCCTCCATCCCGTAGTCCTCGGCGGTCCGGATGGCCCGATCGATGGCCACCCAGGCCATGACCTTCGAATGGGTGAAGTGGCGCCTCGGGCCCCGCACCTCCCAGATCCCGTCGTCCGGCTCGCGCCAGCCGTCCTTGAGGAACTCCATCAGCGCCAGCTGGAACTCCCAGGTCCTGCCCTCGCCGGTCTCGCCGGTGTGGAGCGACTCGTACAGCGCCGACATCACCTCGCCGTAGACGTCCAGCTGGAACTGACCGGCGGCGGCGTTGCCGATGCGGACCGGCGCAGAGCGCTCATAGCCCGGGAGCCAGTCGATCTCCCACTCGTCCAGCCGGCGCTCGCCGGCGGCGCCGTACATGATCTGCATCTGGGCCGGGTCGCCGGCCGTGGCCCGCAGGAGCCAGTTCCTCCAGTCCATCGCCTCCTGGTAGAAGCCGCCGCGCATGAGGGACTCGAGGGTCAGGGTCGCGTCGCGCAGCCAGCAGAACCGGTAGTCCCAGTTGCGGTTGCCCCCCAACGTCTCCGGCAGCGAGGTGGTGGCCGCGGCCACGATGCCACCGGTCGGCTCGTAGGTCAGTGCCTTGAGGGTGATCAGCGAACGGATGACCGCCTCCCGGTAGTCACCCGTGTAGGTGCACTGCGACGACCAGTCGGTCCACCAGAGCTCGGTGTCCTGGATGGCGTAGCCGGCATCGACCGGTCGGGGGGGATCCTCGCTGGCCGGGAACCAGCTGAGGGAGAACGGGATCCGCTGTCCTTCGGACACCGTGAACTCGGCGATCGTCGAGAAGTCCTGGCCCTTGCACTCGATGGGCGTCCACAGGGACAGCCCGTCGGGGCCGGCGATGGCCTGCAGCGTCCCGTCCATCCGGCGTACCCAGGGGACGATCTGTCCGTACCCGAACCTGATGGTCAGGGTCATCTCCATGGCCACCTTGCCCCGGACCCCCTCCACCAGGCGCACCACCTCGGGATGCCGCTCACGGATCGGCATGCAGTCGATGACCCGGACCGTCCCGTCCTCGGTGACGAACTCCGACTCCAGGACCAAGGTGTCGCCCCGGTAGTGGCGGTGGGAGGCCAGGTGCGACCCCCGGGGTGACAGCTTCCACGACCCGTGATCCTCGTCGCCCAGCAGCTTGGCGAAGCACGCGCCCGAGTCGAAACGGGGCAGGCAGAGCCAGTCGATCGAACCGTCCCGGCCCACCAGCGCCGCCGTGTGGAGATCGCCGATGAGGCCGTAGTCCTCGATGGGGAGGGTCATGTCCCCATGTCTAGCCGGGGCCGCCCCGGGCGGCATCCGGCGGGCCCGGGTCGCCGGCGGCTCAGCCGGGGGTGCACGCGCCGGTCCCCACCGGCGTCTGGACCGACTCGGCCCGAACGACGCGCGACAGCACTCCCGGCGAGGTCAACGCGTAGCCGATGTCGTTGTTGGTGGTCGACCGCGAAAAGACGACCCCGATCACCCGGCCGTCCGGCAGCACCAGGGGACCACCCGAGTTGCCCGGGCGGACCACCGCCTGCAGCTCATAGACATTGCGCACGGTCAGGCCCTGGCCGTAGATGTCCCGGCCCTCGGCCTCGAAGGTGGCCATCACCCCGGCCGGCACCGCCGTGAACGACCCGCCGCCCGGGTAGCCGAGCACCGCCGCCTCGACCCCCCGCCCGACCTGGTCGGGAACCAGCGCCAGGGGCGGCTCGCTCAGGCCGCCCACCCGCATCACCGCCAGGTCGTAGTACGGGTCGAACGAGATGACCGACGTCGGGTGGTCGCCGGCGGTGTCCTCGACCATCGGGTGGCCGATGCCGGCCACCACGTGGGCGTTGGTGACCACGACGCCGGGGGCGACCACGAACCCGGACCCCTCTTGGATCTGCCCGCAGCCCTCCCCGATGATCTTGACCGTCGACGCCTCGGCCCGGACCACCGCCTGTTGGAGCTGGGCGTCGCCCGGAAGCGAAACCGGGCCGGCGGAGGCCGGCGCCAGCTGGGCGAACACCGGCGGAAAGCCTTCGGAGGACAGGAAGCTCTGGACCCGCGAGAAGACCGAGGGCGGGGCGGGCAGCACGTTGTCGAGTGACCGGATGATCTTCGACTGGTCGATCGACGCGTTGAGGCTGACCGAGGAGCTGTTCACCAGGGTGTTGGCCAGCACCCACGCCGCCAGCAAGGAGGCGATCACCGCCACCACCACACCGAGCACCGAGTCCAGGGACCCGGCGAGGCCCCGGTGGACCCGGCGGAAGGCGAAATTGCCCACGACGCGGCCGGCCACCCCGCACAGGGTGGCGACACCCAGCATGGTGACCAGCGCAACCGTGGCGCGTGCCGACTGGGCGTGTTCCCACCTCACGGTGACCGAGGCCAGGAGGGCCCCGAGGTAGAGGCCGACCCAGAAGCCCCCGAAGGAGAGCACCTGGACGATGGCGCCGAGGCGCAGGCCCTGGATCGCCGCCAATGCCACCACCGCCACCACGATGAGATCGACCAGGTTCACCGCTGGGAGCGCCGGTCGATGAGCCCTGGGCTGACGGAGACGCGACGGACGAACACCACCGACGTACGGTAGACGGGAGTCGCCTCACCTGACGGTCGCTCCCGGGCGTTCGTGGCCGTGGCAAGATCTCTGGGCAGTCGAGACGATCCGCCGACGACACGGGCCGCTGGGCCACCGTCCGGGGGGAGACGAGCAGGGTTCATCGTGAGTCACCAGACACCGCCCTCCCGGCGACACGGATTCGGCGGCGAGGCGGCGGGGCCCGAATGTGATCGGGCTCGTTTGAGCAGAACGGCGGGTCCGTCCGCCCGACGCGTCGGGCTGGCGGCCTCGGTGGCGGTCCTGGCGGTGACATCGGCGGCCTGCGGTAGCGGCGCCACGCCGGGCGGCACTCCGTCCGCCTCCCCGATCGCCGCCAGCTCGCCGTGGCTCGGTGCGTTCGCCCCGGTGGCCCTGCCGCCGCCCGTCAACTCCCTCACCGGCCTCGACTGCGCCGACGCCAACTGGTGTGTGGCGGTCGGCTCGACCGTCGGGGGTGCCGGTGCCCCGAACGGTGCGGCGGTGATCGCCACCGCCGACGGGGGTGCCCGATGGAAGAGCCAGGTCATCCCACCCACGGTGGGCTACCTGTCGGGAGTCTCGTGCAGCGACCGACGCCACTGCACCGCGGTGGGCCAGACCACCCAGACGACGAACGGCCAAGGCGCGATCATCGCCACCTCGAACGGCGGTGCGACCTGGACCGCATCGCCCACGCCGCCCGGCGTCCTCGACGTCACCGCCGTCGCCTGTCGGCCCGACTTCCGGTGCGTGGCCACGGGTACGGTCGCCACCGGCGTGGTGGCCCTGGTCTCGGCCTCGGCCAATTCCGGATGGGTGCAGCGGGCATCGTTCCCGGCCGGCGTCTCGGGCGCCACGGCCGTCTCGTGCCCGGACGACCGGCACTGCTGGGTCACCGCCCACATCCCGGTCGACGTGGACCACATCGCCGGAGCCGTCCTGGTCACCACCGACGGCGGGTCGGCGTGGGCCACCCTCCCCATCCCGAGGGGCACCGGAGCCCTCGACGGGATCTCCTGTCTGGACGGGGCCGGCAATGGCGGTGCGGCCCTGCCCAACACGCCCTCGACCACCACGCCGGCGACGGAGCCGACCGCCCCGGGCACCGGGAGCAGCACGACCCCCACCTCCCCGGCCGGCGTCGCCGGCGTCCACTGCGTGGTGGTGGGGACGACGGCCGGCACGCTGAGCGCCTCACGGACCGGCCACGGGCTGGTGCTCACCACCGCCAACGGCGGAGCCAGCTGGTCGAACCAGCCGGTGCCGGCCGTGGCCGCCGCCCTCATGGGCGTGGCGTGCACGTCGGTGGACTCCTGCGCCGCGGTGGGGAGCTCGGTGGCCAGCTCGGCCGAGGCCGGAGTCGTGGTCCTCACCGGGGCCGCCGGCCATCCCTGGAGACCGGCGCTGGCCGTCCTGTCGGCCCAACCCCTGTCGGCGGTCCACTGCAGCTCCACCTCCCGCTGTGTCCTGGTCGGGGAGTCGGTCAGCGAGCATCTGGTCGGGGGCTGAGGCCGGTGCCCGACGACCGGACCACGGTCACCGAGCTCGGGACGGCCCTCGGGACCCTCCCGTTCGCCGACCCTGCCGCAGCCATTGCCGGTCGCCCCGATGAGCTGCATGTCCCGGGTGCGGTCTGGGACCGCCTCGACTCGATAGGTGCGACCGGACGCCTCACCGCGGAGCTGTCCATGTCCTTCGCCAACGGTCGGGCCCTGCTGGACGCCACCGACGGTCTTCGGGGACGGCACCCGCTGACCATCGATTGGACCGGCGGCCGGCGACCGCCCGGTGACGAGGTGGCACCCGTCGACCTGCGCATCGACCACGTCTACCTGGTGAGCTGCAAGTACGAGTCGGACATCCTGGCCAACGCCTCCCCCGGCCGGGTCTTCGACGGGTTGCTGGCCACCACGGGTGACTGGGAGCGGCGCGACTGGTACGGGTCGGTCGCCCCGGACGAGTTCGCCGCGCTGTACCGGGCCTGCGTGTCGGCCGCCGGCCTCGCCGACTTTCCGTCACTGCCCTCGCAGTGCGACCGCGGCCAGCTCGACGCATTGAAGGCGGCCCTGTCCGACAAGGCCTACCCCGACGCCTCCTCGCGATCGGCCTACACCGATCTCTGCCGCGCCGTCAGCACCGCCTCGGCAGCGAGGTGGTCGGCACAACTTCGGTCGTCGGGAGTCGCCCCCGAGACCATGCTCTGGCGCCTGTTGCGGATCGGCAGCGCCCCCTACTTCGTCCTCGGCCACGACCGTCGGACCGCGGCACCGGCCCGCTACCGCGTGGTGAGCCCCTGGGACTGGCGGGACGAGTTCGCACTGGAGGACTTCACCATCACCGCGGCGGTGGCCGGACAGCCGCGGGTCGACTGGGCGGCCACCTGCCGGAGCCGGCCCGACGGCGCCGTGCGCACCGTGGCCGGGCACGTCGAGGTCCGGTGGAGCCACGGGCGGTTCGCCCAGCCCCCCGAGGCGAAGGTCTACCTCGACACTCCGATGGCGGAGCTGCCCGGCTACCACCCCCTGGGGGCGCCCGACCGGTCACAGCCGACACTGTGGGGCACCACCGGATGACCGGGCCGCCGGCCCGGGGCATCATTCGCCGATGAGCTGGGACGGCGACTCCTATCAGCAGCGGTTCGACGCCCTGGCGGCGTCCGGCGCCGACGTCCACGGAGAAGCCGACTTCGTCGAGCGGCTGGGTCCCGCCTCGGTCCTCGACGCCGGCTGCGGAACCGGCCGGGTGGCCAGGGAGCTGGCCCGGAGGGGCATCGGGGTCGTGGGCGTCGACCGCGACGAGTCGATGATCGCCACCGCCCGCCGGCTGGCTCCGGACCTCACCTGGTCGGTCGGGGACCTCACCGCGTTCGACCTCGGCCGGGTGTTCGAGATGGTCCTGATGGCCGGGAACGTGCTCGTCTTCACGCCCGAGGGAACCGAGGGCGCCCTGGTGGCGGGCTGCGCCCGGCACCTCACCGCCGGCGGCCTCCTCGTCGCCGGGTTCCAACTGGACCGCGGCTACTCGCTCGCCGCCTACGACGACCACTGCCGGCAGGCCGGACTGCGTCCCGCCGGCCGGTGGTCCACCTGGTCGCGGGAGCCCTTCGCGGCAGGCGGGGCCTACGCGGTCTCGGTCCACCGGGCCGGTCCCTGAACGGCTCGGGCATCCGGCGCCCGGATCAACTCTGCGAACATGGTGCCCACCGAGAGAAGGACGCCATGCGGAACCCGATGTTCGTCTACGACGAGCAGCTCACCAACCTGATCCTCGACTACTGCAGGTGGCGCCTGGCGCTCGATCCCGTGCCGCTGGACTTCGGGGGGGCCCAGGCCTCCTCGCTCGACGCGAGCCTGCGGGGGCTGATCAACGCCGGTGGGACCGACGCCCACCGGGTCATGGAGGTGTTCGACAAGGAGCTGGCCACCGCGGTCGTCTCGTGTGACAGCCCCCGCTTCCTGTCCTTCATCCCCGCCGCCCCGACCAAGGCGGCGCTCCTGTTCGACATGGTCGTGGCCTGCTCCTCGCTCCAGGGAACCTCCTGGATGGAGGCGGCCGGGGCGGTGGCCGCGGAGAACCAGGCCCTGGGCGTCCTCGCCGGCCTGGCCGACCTGCCCGCCGGTGCCGGCGGGTGCTTCGTCTCGGGCGGCTCGGCCGGAAACCTGTCCGCCCTGATGGTGGCCCGGGACACCGCCGCCCACCGCCTGGGAGGGCGCTCCCCCCGGCGGCCGCTGATCGCGGTGAGCGAGGAGGCGCACTCCTCGGTGGGCAAGGCCCTGTCCGTGCTCGGGGTCGAGGCGCTCCGGGTCCCCTGCGAGGACCACCGGCTGACCGGAGCCACTCTCTCGTCCGCCATCGAGCGCCATCCGAGGGGAGCCGACGCCATCGGGGTGGTCGCCACCGGCGGCACGACCAACGCCGGGATCATCGACGATCTGGCCGGGGTGGGCGAGGTCGCCCGCCAGCGGTCCCTGTGGTTCCATGTCGACGGTGCCTACGGCTGTGCCGCCCTCTTCGCCCCCTCGGTGCGGGACCGCTTCGACGGCATCGAGATGGTCGACTCCTTGGTGGTGGACCCCCACAAGTGGCTCTTCGCCCCCTTCGACTGCGCCGCCCTCATCTACCGGGAGCCCAACCTGGCCAAGGCCGTCCACACCCAGGACGCGTCGTATCTCGACGTGCTGCACCGCGACGCCCCCGAAGAGTGGAACCCCAGCGACTACGCCTACCACCTGACCAGGCGGGCCCGCGGCCTGCCCCTGTGGTTCTCCCTGGCCGTCAACGGCACCGACGCCTACCGCGACGCGGTCGAGACGGTGCTGGCCGTGACCCGCCAGACCGCGGACCTGATCGAGACACTGCCCCGTCTGGACCTGGTGCGCCGGCCCGAGCTGTCGGTGGTCCTGTTCCGTCGCAACGGCTGGGACCGGGACGACTACGAGAAGTGGTCGGCCCGGCTGCTCGAGGATCAGATCGGGTTCGTCATGCCCACGACCTGGGAGGACGAGCCCGTCTGCCGCCTGGCCCTCCTCCATCCCGACACCACCGTGGAGATGATCGGGGAGATCCTCGCCACCATGGCCTGAGTCCGCAACCGGCAAAGATCCGTGGTCGGCATGGCACACTGTGGCCCGACGCGACGAGGAGTGGGACATGGCATCTGAGGTACGCGGCGTGGTGGCGGCGGCGAAGGGGAAGCCGGTCTCGTTGGCCACCATCGTCGTGCCCGACCCGGGTCCGGGGGAGGCCGTCGTGGGCGTGCAGGCCTGCGGCGTCTGCCACACCGACCTGCACTACCGGGAGGGCGGAATCAACGACGATTTCCCTTTCCTGCTCGGTCACGAGGCCACCGGCATCGTCGAAGCGGTCGGGCCCGGCGTGGTGTCGGTGGCGCCCGGCGACTTCGTCGTCCTCAACTGGCGCGCCGTGTGCGGAGCGTGCCGGTCGTGCCGGCGGGGGCGGCCGTGGCACTGCTTCGACACCCACAATGCGACCCAGAAGATGACCCTCACCGATGGGACGCCGCTGGCCCCGGCTCTGGGCATCGGCGCCTTCGCCGAGAAGACCCTGGTGGCGGACGGCCAGTGCACCAAGGTGGACCCCTCCGCCCGCCCCGAGGCGGTCGGCCTGCTCGGGTGCGGCGTCATGGCCGGCCTCGGGTCGGCCATGTTGACCGGCGAGGTCGGGCGGGGGGACACGGTGGCGGTGTTCGGCTGTGGGGGTGTCGGCTGTGCGGCCATAGCGGGCGCCCGACTGGTCGGGGCGTCGAAGGTGATCGCGGTGGACCTCGACCCGGGCAAGCTCGAGCTGGCCCGGGAGTTCGGCGCCACCGACGTCGTCGACGCCTCGAGAGGGGAGGTGGTCGAGGCCGTCCGGGCGCTGACCGGCGGCAACGGGGCCGACGTCTGCATCGAGGCCGTCGGGAACCCCGAGGTCATGGAGCAGGCCTTCTACGCGCGGGACCTGGCCGGGACCCTCGTGCAGGTGGGGGTGCCGACGCCCGAGATGCGGATCGACCTCCCGATGATCGACTTCTTCGGCCGGGGCGGCCAACTGCGGCCCAGCTGGTACGGGGACTGCCTCCCGTCGCGGGACTTCCCGCTGCTGGTCGACCTCTACCTGCAGGGACGGTTGGATCTCGACCGGTTCGTCACCGAGACGATCTCCCTCGGGGACGTGGAAGAGGCGTTCCACCGGATGGAGCGGGGCGAGGTGCTGCGATCGGTCGTGGTGATCTGACGACCGCGGGCGGAGCCGTCAGGCGTACCCCTGGGCAATGTGCGCGATCCACCAGTCCGGAGCCGCGTTCATGAGCGTCTGCAGGTCCCAGTAGTCCCACCACCGGACGATGGTGCCGTCACGGAGCTCGTGGACGGACACGAACGGGAGGGTGACCTGCTCGCCGGTGTGCCAGTGCCAGGTCTCCGAGTGCTCGGTCACCACCGTGTCCCCCTCGCCCACCATCAGACGGAGATCGTGCTCGTAGCCGGCGATCCGCTCGAGCCCGAGGCGCAGGCGGGCCACGATGGGACCGGGGCCCCGGGCGACGTCGTCGGCCGGAGAGGGGACGTCGGTGTACTCGCTGTCCTCCCCGAAGAACGTGGCGATCCGGTCCCAGTCCCGCTCGTAGAGCGCATCCCAGAAGGCTCGGACCCTCTCCTTGTTGGCCTCGGCGGTCACCGCTGCTCCCTCCCTGTCCGGTCGGTTGCCGACCGGACCGCGTGGACGCCCTCCCGCGGGGACGCATGGGTCGGGCCATGATCGCACGACCCGACCCGTGCGGCACGCCGCGGGCGTCGTCGCCGGATTCCGGGACGCCGGCCCGCCCACCGGTCCCGGTTCACCTGCCGGATGCGGCCCCCGTCGACCCGGTCGACGAACGGCCCGGCCAGCTGGGACAGCAGTATCGCCGGGTGCCGGCGGCCGCCGGGCTCCTGCTCGATCCGCACCGACCGGTCGGCGAGCCCGGTCCGACAGGCCGGGGCATGGCCGACGGGGAAGCGCGCCCGGCCGGCGAGCACGTCCCACACCGTGAGGACGATGCCCAGATTGAGCCCGTCGGGGCCGTCGACCGAGTGGTGCAGCCGGTGGTAGGCCGGGCTGACCACGACCCGGCCCAGGGGCCCGAACGACCATGGGACGTTGGCGTGGGGCAGGGTCCCGAGGCAGACGTAGGCGGTGATGAGGAGCGGGGCCATGCCCCGGCTCCCCATCAGGGCGACCACCGGGACCGTGGCCAGGAAGAAGCCGGGGATATGGCTGAGCGGGTGGGCCCGGAACGAGGTGAGGACGCTCAGCTCCTCCTGGCTGTGGTGCAGCGCATGCACCCGCCACAGGGGGGCGAACCGATGCTCCGCCCGGTGGGCGAGCCAGTTGGCCCCGTCCATCAGCACCAGGGTGACCACCACCAGCAGCCACCGGGGCACCGAGGAGGTCCCGGGTGCTTCCATCCAGCCGGCGTGGGTTCGGAGCAGATCGGCGAACGCCACCCCGAGCACGGTCATGAAGGGTACGAAGGCAGCCACGTGCAGTACGAAGAACGCAGCGTCGTGGACGTGGCCCGGAGCCAACAGTGCGCGTCGTTCGGCCGGCCATCTCCGCTCGCAGACGGCGATCACCGCGGTCAGCGCCACCATCATGGGAGCCACGAGCTGAGCCCGGCCCGCGGCCAGACCCGTGCCGACGCCACTCGAACGCGCCAGTGCGCCGGTTCCGATCCACACCAGCCACAGCGAGCCGACCGCCAGCAGGAGGGTCGCCAGGTTCAGCCGTCTGCCCCGGCGTCGGTCGCCGCTGTCCACCTCCCCGACCCGGGGCTCGGGCGACAGGACGGCGTCGGCCACGGTCACGGTTCGGCTCCGGGCGCCTGGCACGCCGACAGGCCATCGGCCGAGACCGACCTCCGACAGGTGGATCGGCCGGGCCCTGCCGGCCCGGTGACCATCGACGCCTCGTCGGGACGCAGTGACCAACGATGCTCGCCCTCGACGGTCGCAGGACCGGCTAGGTCGTCGTCGTGGCCGGCACCGTGGTCGTCGTCGTGGGAGGCACGGTGGTCGTGGTGGTGGTCGTCGTGGTCGTTGTTGTGGTGGTCGTCGTGGTCGTCGTGGGAGGCACGGTGGTCGTGGTGGTGGTTGGTGGCGGGCGGGGCTTCGTGGTGGTGGTGGTGGTGGGAGGTCGGGGCTTCGTGGTGGTGGTGGTCGGCGGTTGGGGCTTCGTGGTGGTGGTCGTCGGCTGCGGAGAATTCGTGGCAACCGTCGGAGACGAGCCGGATGCGGTCGGTGCCGGTGACCCGAAGACCGGGAAGGCGGGTACCGAGACCGCCGCCGGCGAAGAGGGTTTCGCCACAATGGGTTGGACGAATGGAAGCGCAAATGGATTCTTCAGCGGCTTTGTGGCGAGCACCGGTCCGGCTCCGGCCAGCGGTGACTGGGTCTGAGGCAGTGGAGCCGGAAGTGTCTGGTTGGGGCTGTTTCCTGATGGCGAGATCACTCCGACGGTGGACAGCACCTTGCGTCCCGCACCGCCCACAAAGGCGACGGCGAGAAGGGCAAGAACGATTGTCGCCGCCGAGACGCCCATGACCCAACGCCAGAACAGTTCGTCTTCCGGCATCTGACCTTTGGATTGTTTCGAGATCGGAGCACCCCCTCAGTTGCATGCGACCCGCGATTCCGACCTCACGACGCCGTACCGCCTCAGACTTGCACAGTACGCGGCCTTCTTCACCGGGTCCCCTCCGAAGCCACATAATTGCAGGACAGGAGCATCGATTCAATTCAATTCAGTATCCGTATCCACCGCCCTGAGTCGTAGGCGGCGACGTGGCCGGAGGGGCGGTGGCCGGAGGGGCGGTGGCCGGCGGGGTGGCCGGAGGGGCGGTGGCCGGAGTCGAGGCCTTGTCCGTGGGCTGGGTACCCGGCGCCGCGGTGGTGGTCGGGGCCCGGGCCGACGACGAGGTCGTCGTGGACGGGGCCGCCGACGGTGATGCCGCGGCCGGGACGACGAACCAGGTTCCACCCAGTCCCTGTCCTTTGGCATCGCCCGGCCTGGCGTCGCCGGAGAACCGGTAGAGCGGCATACCCTTGAACGTCACCTGCAGCGCCCCTCCCGTGCCGGTGGCCGTTCCGAGGTCCGACGCGCTGAGGCCCGATGCCGACACATGCATCGTTCCCACCGGGACGGTCAGCGGGGGCCACACCGCGGCGCAGGCGCCCGTGCAGGTCGGCTTGCCCGTCCCGTCGGGCAAGAAGCGGTAGAGGGTCCTCCCCGATCTGTCGACGAGGATCACTCCGAGGGATCCTCGAGGGCTGGCCGCCACCACGGTGGTCGCCGACTTGCCGGTGGTCGAGGCGCCGGTGCCGGCCGAGGTCGACGGCGATGCCCCGCTCGACCCGCACGCGGCGGCCACCACCAGGACGGCGCCGAGCGCGACTCCGACCGACCAAAGTGGGGTCGGGGCCGGACGTCGGTTCGAACGGACGACACCTGTCCGGAGATTCGACCTGCCACCCGCCGGAGAGCCCGATCCCATTTCGAAACCTCATTTCCCGATCGGCGCCCAATTCCCGTGTGCCGCGCCCTTGCGGTTGCCTTCCCATGACGCTTGCCCTCCCATGACTACGTCCGGGTGGCGAGATCCGTTCAAAATCGCTGGGCCGGGGCGGCTCAGCGCCGAACGATCCTCGAGGAGGCCACCGGATCAACGCCGCCGCCGCCGGGAGGCATGACCCGGGATCCATGTCCCACGCCGGGACCCGGCCACGAAGCCGTCCGCCTCCGTCCGGGACGCCACGGCCCCGGTGGGGCCGGCCGGGGCGGCCTGCCTCAGTCCGCCCTCCGGGCCGCCTTCCGGGCCGCCTTCCACACCGAAGCCACCAGCAGGGCGGCCACCAGCAGCACCAGGACGAACCCGGCCCAGGTCCGGGCCGGGTGCTCGAGGCAGAGGAGGGCCACCGTCCCCACGATCGCCACCGACCCCACGAACAGTTCCGGGGTGTCGCCGATCAGGAACTCCCACCAGAACCGACCGAAGGCGGCGAGCGTCCGGCTGACCGCGGACCGGGAGCCGCCTGGACCGGGCGCCTCACCCACGGTCGGCCTCGGCGATCGGCGCCGGTATCCCCGGTGTCTGCGGCTCGTGGTGCGCCACGGGCCGCACCGCCCTCACCAGCAGCCATGCCACGGCGCCGTAGACGGCCACCAGCCCCGGAATGGCGAGGTCGGACCCGGGCCAGTGCACCCCGACCCCCTGCCCCGACCAGAACGTGCCGAAGCTCACCAACATCAGGCCCACGGCCATCTTCAGGGCGTTCTCCGGGACGGCCGATAGCTGGCGGGCAACGATGAGTCCGACGACGGCCACGACCAGCACCGCAGCCGCTGCCGCGGCCGCGGCCAGTCCCAGGTTGTTCGAGGTCGTGCCCAGGGTGATCACGACGACCACCACCTCGAGGCCCTCGAGGAACACCCCCTTGAAGGCCACGGTGAAGGCAGTGGCGTCGCGACCCGCCGCCCCGGCCGGGGCGGCGAGCTCCTCGACCTGTTTGGCGAAGATGGCATCCTCGTCGTGCTTCTCCTTCAGGCCGGCGGCGCGCAGCACCGCCTTGCGCAACCACTGCAGCCCGAACACGAGCAGCAGGCCGCCGACCACCAGTCTGAGGACGGAGAGGGGGACGTAGTGCACCAGTGCCGGGCCGAGGACGACCACCAATGCGGCCAGCACGCCCAGTGCCACCGCCACCCCTTCGATGGCCGACTTCCACCCCCGGGTGACGCCGACGGCCAGCACGATGGTCAGCGCCTCGACCATCTCGACCGCACTGGCGAAGAACACCGCCACCACCAGCACGACGTTCCCGCTGTGGACGGTGGTGGCGATCATCCGGTCACCTGCCGTCGCCCGGCTTCCCTCGCATGCATGCCGCGCCTCATCGCTCTCGCTTCGACCAACGGCTGCAATTGTGACACTTCGGCCGGGACTCGGGATCCGACCGCCGGTCCGGCCGCTCCCGGCGGATCTCCGCCGGACGGCCCCGGGCTCAGCGGGACCGTCGAGGGCGTCCCCTGGCCCCACCGAAGGCGGCGGCGCCGGCCCGCCAGGTGAGGTCGAGGTCCGAACCGTCGACGAAACGGTCGTCGAGCTCGAGGATCATGGTGCCGTGCGCAAACGCCCAGAGCGCCTGGGACCGGTGCCGTTCGCCGGTGACCAGGAAGAACGGCTCCCCCGCCCAGTCCTCCAGGCCTTCGGGCAGGTCGGCTCGCGGAAATGCCGACGACGTCGTGAGCCGGTACAGGTTTGGGTGGAGGGATGCCTCCGACCGGTAGGCATGCAGCAGCGAGGAGACCGGGTCGGCCGGGTCGGGGTCGGCCAGGGCGGCGTGCAGGGCGTCGCCCATCCCGAAGAGGCCGTCCTCCATCAGCGCCACCTCCAGGGCCGACTTGCCGTCGAAGTGCTTGTAGATGGAGGGGGCCCGGATGCCCACCGCGTCGGCCAGGTTCCGCATGGTCAGGGCCCCGGGCCCCTCCGACTCGAGCAGGTCGAGGGCCGCCCGCACCAGCTCCGCCACCCGGACCGAGCGTGGCCGGGCCTCCGGTCGTGGGGTGGCGCCGACTCCCTGGGCGGCCACCGTCACGATGCGGCCCGGAGCACGAACACGGGGTGCCGACCGGCGACGGCTTCGATCTCCCCGTCGGACGAATCCGCGTCGACCCCGTCGAAGAAGGTCCCGACCTCGGCCTTCCACCGGCGCAGGTACGCCCGGATGACGGCGGTCTTCTCCGCACCCCCGATCTCGGTGGCGACCCAGCTCGTCCGCCTCCGACCGAGCAGGAGGACGAGATGGCCGGCGGCGGCACGGACGTTACGCACCCACTGACCCTCGCCCCGGGCCGAGACCAGATACCGGTTCCCGTCCAGCTCCAGCACGTTCACGGGGATGCGCTGCACCTTGCCCGACGACCGGCCGCGCACCTCGAGGACGCGGCTGCCCCAGATGCTGAGCCCGGCCCGGGTCAGGCCGGCTACGGCCTGGTTGGCCACGTTCCGGGTGAACCAGCCCGGCTGCCGGTAGTGGACTCCAGTGCCGCCCACACCCTCTGTCCCGTTCTGCTGGCCGTTCTGCTGGCCGTTCTGCTGCCCGTTCTGCTGCCCGTTCTGCTGCCCGCTGCGGTCCTCCGACATCTCTGTTCCTCCTTGCCCTGGGCTGACCTGGTCGGCCACCCCTGACGGCTAACGTTGTTAGTCCACGGTAGCTAATTCTGTTAGCCCTGTCAACCCCCGGCGCGGGTGGCCCGGGATCGACGGCCGGCCCCGGCGATGGTGGAGGCGAGGGTGAAATGGCCGGGCCGTTTCCTCCCGGAGACCGTGGCTGGCTATACAGGGCGGCGATGCTCAGCGACGAGAAGATCCTCCTCACCGGACCGGCCGGGCAGATCGCCCTCCCCATGGCCGAGTACCTGAGCAAGGAGAACGAGGTGTGGGGCATCGCCCGTTTCGGCGACCCCGCCTCCCGCGAGCGGGTCGACGCCCTCGGAGTGACCACCCGGCCGTGCGACATCGGGAGGGGCGACTTCGACGGGCTGCCCACCGACTTCACCTACCTGGTCCACCTCGCCGCCTACCAGGGACCGGGGACGGACTACGACTACGCCATGACCGTCAACGCCGAGGGCACCGGTCTGCTCATGCAGCACTGTCGTCGGGCCAAGGCCGCTCTGGTCATGTCCACCTCGTCGGTCTACCGGCCGGATGAGGACCCGATGCACGCCTTCGTCGAAGGGGACCCGGTGGGCGGGGGCACCAGCCCGTGGTCCCCGACCTACGCCGTGTCCAAGATCGCCCAGGAGGCGGTGGCCCGCCACCAGGCCCGGTCACTCGGACTGCCCACCGTGATCGCCCGGATGAACGCCTCGTACGGTCCGAACGGAGGCCTCCCCACCCTCAACCTCGAGGCGGTATTGGCCGGCCTCCCGATCGCCGCGCGCTTCGACCCCTGCCCCTACACCCCCATCTTCCAGGACGACATCAACTGGCAGCTCGAACCGCTGTTGGCCGCAGCCGGGGTGCCGGCCACCATCGTGAACTGGGGCGGCGACGAGGTGGTCACCATCCAGGAGTGGGCCGCCCACCTGGGTGAGCTCACCGGCCTCCCGGCCGAGGTGGAGGTGGTCGAGTCCCCCGGTTCCCACCGGGGCAGGGTCTCCGACCCCACCCGGCGGCTGGGGCTGACCGGGCCGTGCCGGGTCGATTGGCGCCGAGGGCTCGATCGGGTGGTCGAGGCCCGGGCCGCGCCGGCGCCTGGCGGCGACGGGGACCGGAGGGGGTAGTCGGGCTCAACCCGGGGGGATCCCTTCCATCTCTGCCACCAGGCCGGCTCTGGCCTCCGCCATCTCCGAGAGGGCCTCGGGCGACGCCGAAGGGTACTGGGGGTCGATCTCCGCCAGGGCGGCGATGAGCACCGCGGCGGTGGCCAGGCGGCCGAACCACTTGTGATCGGCGGGGATCAGGTACCAGGGCGCCCACTTCGTGCTGGTCTGGTTGAGCATGTCCTCGACCGCCACCTGGTACTCGTCCCAGTGCCGGCGCTCCCGGATGTCGGCGACGGAGAACTTCCAGTTCTTGTCCGGATTGTCGATCCGCTCGAGGAACCGTCTCGCCTGCTCGCCGCGGGAGATGTTGAGGAAGACCTTCACCACGCGGATGCCGTTGTCGACCAGATGACGCTCCCATGCATTGATCTCACGGAACCGCCGTGTCCACGGGTCGTCCGTGGCGGCCGCCGCGGGCAGCCTCTCGGCGGCCAGGAGGTCGGGATGGACCCGGACCGCCAGCACCTCCTCGTAGTGGGAGCGGTTGAAGATGCCGATGGTGCCCCGGCCGGGAAGGGCCAGCTGGTGGCGCCAGAGGAAGTCGTGCTCGAGCTCGATGGTCGAGGGCTGCTTGAAACTCCGGACCTGCACGCCCTGCGGGTTGACCCCGCTCATGACGTGCTTGATCGTGCCGTCCTTGCCGGCCCCGTCGGTGCCCTGGAGGAGGAGGAGCACCCCGGTGGTGTCCTGGGCCGACAGTCGGGCCTGGTAGTCGGCCAGCAGCGCCAGGCCCTCCCGCTGGAGCTCGGCGGACTCGTCCCTGGTCACCAGGTCGCCCGTGTGCCCCGGGTGGGAGTCCTTCAGTGCCACCGGGCGGCCGGGGGTCACCCGCAGCGACTCGGCCAGATCGCGCGCGAAGCGCACCCGTCGGTCCATCAGCTCACCTTCCTGACATCCGACGGTCCCGGTGCCGTTTCAGGAGTCGACCAGATCGGCCCGGTAGTCGGGATGATCGCTCAGCCACTGTGAGGCGCGGCGCATGCTGTCCTCGTTGTTCTTGTTGATGAACCGGTAGATGGGCCCTTCGAACCAACGCCACGGCCACGAGGTCAGGTTGTAGGTCTCGTCGAAGTGGAGACGGGTGCGGTTGGCGGCCAGGGGCTCGAGCCTGACGTGTCCGGTCTGGTCGTTGCCGGGTCCCGACGAGATCATCGTGTAGGTGTAGCCCCGCTCGGGCTCGACGTCGGTGACCAGCTCGAGGGCCGAACCCTCACGCCCGAGGGGCATCTTGTAGATGACCCGGCGGAGACGGCCGTTGTGGTCGGGGTCCCCCGGATAGAGCACGTCGACCCGCCGGACCATCGGCGCATAGTCGGTCCAGCGGTCGTAGTCCTGGAAGATCGCCCAGATCCTCGCCGCCGAGTGTGGCATCTCGAAGGAGTAGCGATGTTGGCGCACGTCCGCATCATGGCGCAGGACGGTTGCCCCCGCACGGTCGTGCGGATGCCGACGCCCGCCCGGCCGGGCCGGCACGGAGTCGGCGCCGCGGTGGCGCCGTGTCGCCGGATACCGCCCGATGCGGCCCGGCGCTACGATGCCGGTCGCCCGGGGCCGGCCGAAGGCGCACTCGGGTGGCGCAGAAGGGGATTGGCATGACTCCGGTGAACACCGTTCGGGGACCGGTCGACGGCGGCAGTCTCGGGTCGACCCTGATGCACGAGCACGTCTTCGTCCTCAGTCCCGAAATCGAGAAGACCTCGGAGGAATGGGACGAGGCGGCGGCCAGGGACATCGCCGTCCAACGGTTGCGAGAGGTGAAGGACCACGGGATCGACACCATCGTCGACCTGACGGTTATCGGCCTCGGCCGGTTCATCCCGCGCATCGTGGCGGTAGCCGAACGGGTGCCCGACATCCACATCGTCGTCGCCACCGGCGTCTACACGTACAACGACGTGCCCATGTACTTCCACTTCCGCGGCCCGGGCACCGTCCTCGGCGGCCCCGAGCCGATGACCGACCTGTTCGTCCGGGAGATCCGCGAGGGGATCGGTGACAGCGGGGTCCGGGCCGGCATCCTCAAGTGCGCCACCGACCGTCCCGGCATCACCCCGGGGGTGGAACGGGTCCTGCGGGCGGTCGCCCGGGCCCACCGCCGGACCGGCACCCCGATCACCACCCACACCCCCACCCCTCCCCAGCCGTGGGGGATCGAGCAGCAGCGGATCCTGGCCGACGAGGGCGTCGACCTCAGCCAGGTGGTCATCGGCCACTCGGGGGGGACCCTCGACGCCGAGTACCACGAGGCCGTCATCGCCGGCGGCTCCTATGTGGGCTTCGACCATTTCGGCATCGGCACCTTCTCCATGGCCCAGCGCATCGAGTCGGTCAGGCTGCTGTGCCAACGGGGGCACGCCGACCGGGTCGTGCTCTCCCACGATGCGATGTGCCACGTCGACTGGTTCCCCCCATCCATGGCCTCCGGGTGGGAGGACTGGCGCTGGACCCACATCCCCGACGACGTCCTCCCCGCCATGCGGCGCTCGGGGATCGGCGAGGAGGACATCGCCACCATGATGATCGACAACCCCCGTCGCATCCTCGAGGGATGCGAGCCCTACTGAACAGCTTGGGGCGCCCCGCCATCAGGGGGCGGTCAGGTCCCCGGACCGGCGGGCCGGCACGAGAACCGGAGGGCGGGAGGAAGGAGAGGGCGGTGCCAGGATTCGACCCCGACGGGATCGCCGCCATGGCCGAGCGCCACCCCGAGGCGACCGCCTGGCGCAACCTGGCCGACGGGTCCGACCTGAGCTTCGGCGCCTGGGAGGCCGGGTCGAACCGGCTGGCCCGGGGACTGGGCGAGCAGGGCCTGCGTCCCGGGGAGCGGGTCCTCATCGCCATCGGTCCCGACGAGCCGTTCCCCTGGCTCATCTCCTACGCCGCCGTGCACACCGCCGGGGCCGTCGCCGTGCCGGTCAACACCCGGTTGGCCGCCCCGGAGCTCCGGGGCATCCTGGCCCACGCCGCGCCGGCAGTCATCCTCGCCGGCACCGGGTCTGCCTCCGGCCCCTCGTGGGAGGACCTGGCCGAGCGGGCGGGCGGCATCCGGACCGTGGCCACCACCGGGGGTGGAGGAGGAGCCGCCGCCTGGTCGGCGCTGTTCCACCCCGACCCATCGCCCCTGGCCCCTCCCCCCGGCGGAGGCGGGCCGGTCGACCTCATGTACACCTCGGGCACGACCGGTGCACCCAAGGCCGTCGTCGTCCGCCACGAGCCCCACCGCCCGTCCGACCGCCGGGCCGACTGGAACGGGGCGGGCTTCATGACCGCCTCCCCGTTCTCGACGACCAGCGGTTCCCTGCTCGTCTACGGTCCGATGAGGGGCGGCATGAGCGGGTGGTACCAGCCCCGGTTCGACGCCGGCCGGTGGATCTCGCTCGTCGAGGAGCGCCGTCCGCTGGTGTCCTTCGTGGTGCCGGCCATGGCCCAGCTGATCGTGGCCCACCCCCGCTTCGCCGAGGCGGACCTCACGGGTCTGGCCGTCCTCACCATCGGTGGAGCCCCTGTCGCCCGGGCGACGCTTCGGCGCCTCGCCGACCGGCTGCCCGGCGCCGACATCCTGGTGGGCTACGGGCTGGCCGAATTCGGCGCCGTGACCCGGTCGCCCGCCGGCGACCACGGGCGTCACCTCGGCTCGGTCGGGCTGCCGCTCGCCGGGGTCGAGGTCCGGACCGTCGACAACAGGGATGAAGCGGTGCCGCCGGGGGCGGTGGGCGAGATCACCGTACGGGGGACGGCGCCGCCCCGGGAGTACTACGGGGCGGCGGCGGAGACCGGCCGGACCTGGCGGGAGGGATGGCTGCACAGCGGAGACCTCGGCTACCTCGACGTGGACGGGTTCCTGTGGGTCACCGGGCGGATCAAGGACCTGATCATCCGGGGCGGGCACAACGTCGCGCCCGGCGAGATCGAAGAGGCGCTGTTCGCCCATCCGGCGGTGATCGACGCGGTGGCCGCCGGCATCCCCCACGACGTCCTCGGCGAGGATGTGGGAGCCTGGGTGGTGGTGCAGGACGGCTCTGACACATCGGCCGCCGACCTGCGGGCCCACCTCCTCGAGCGACTCGCCGACTACAAGGTGCCCCGGCAGCTGCGCATCGTGAGCCGGCTGCCCCGCAACGAGGCGGGCAAGGTGATGAAGTCCGAGCTCGAGATGACCGCCCCGGTCGACTCCCCGCTCCCGCCGGAACCCACCCGATGACCACCGGCGAGCCCGCCGTCCTCACCGAGCGGATCGGGGCGGTGGCCCGCCTGACCCTGAACCGTCCGGCCCAGCACAACCCGCTCACCCCGCGCTGCATCCAAGAGCTGCTCGACGCCGTGGTCCGCGCCGGTAGCAATCCCGACGTGCGGACGGTGGTCATCCGCGGGTCCGGCCGCTCGTTCTCCTCGGGCTACGGGATCCTCCCCGACGACATCCTGGGCGACGACACCGAGTCCGGGGAGGTGGCCGCGCCCGCCGGCATCGAGGGAGACGTGGCGGCCATGGCCGAGCTGGCAACGGGCTGGGCCAAGGTGTGGGACTGTGCCATCCCGGTGGTGGCCCAGGTGCACGGCAACTGCCTGGCCGGCGGCACCGACCTGGCCCTGCACTGCGACATCGTGGTGGCCGCCGACGACGCCCGGATCGGGTTCCCCCCGGTGCGGTCCATGGGCGTGCCCCCCACCAACATGTGGCTCTACCACCTCGGTCCCCAGTGGACCAAGCGCCTGTTGTTCACCGGCGACACGGTGAGCGGTTCCGAGGCCGCCGCCATCGGGCTGGTGCAGGCCGCCGTGCCGGCCTCGGGGCTCGACGACCACGTACTGGCCCTGGCCACCCGGATCGCCCTGGTCGGACGGGACCTGCTCACGGCCAACAAGCGGGTGATCAACGAGGGGGTCGAGCTGATGGGCCGCTCCCGGCTCCAGCGCTTCGCCGCCCTCAACGACGCCGTGGCCCACCGTTCGCCTGAAGCCCGGTCCTTCACCGCCCGGGCCGGCGAGGTCGGACTGAGGCGGGCCGTCCGCGAGCGCGACGCACCCTTCGACACCGGCGGCTGACCAGCTCTTCCGACCACCTCTACTCCGGCTCCTCATCGAGAGCCAGAGCCGATGCACCGGCGGTGATCGCCTCGTAGAGGGCACGGAGCTCCTCGGTCATCCGGGGCCCCTCGGTGCCGAGCGGCGCCGGGTCGAGTTGGCGCAGGACCAGATCGGGGGCGACGGCCAGGCGGGGACGGGTCTCGAAGGCGGCCAGGTCGGCGTCCACTCCCCAGAGGGACATGGAACGGGCCGGCCGCCCCACGGCCCCGGGGTCGGGATCAGCCGACGGCCAGCCGAACGGGGCGGTGGCGGCCTCGTCGGGCGGGCCCGGCGGTTCGGAGCCCTTGTCGGGCGCCGAGCGGCGCCGACGGGCCCGCAAGCTGGTGAGCAGCTCCTCCTTCGTCCGGCCACGCCAGGCGAAGATCAGGAAGGGGTCATCGTCGAACGCCTCGGCCAGGAGGTAGTAGACGGCGGCGATGTGCTTGCACGGGTTCTCCCAGTCGGGACAGGAACAGGCCGAGTCCAACTCGTTGGCCGATGCCGGGAACAGTGACGTCGACGAGTCGGCGAAGGCATCTTCGATCTCCTCGGGCATCTCGCCGGCCAACAGCCGGGCCGCAAAGACCGCGCTCGAAGCCATGACCGATTCGATGGCGTCCCACTCGGGGGCGGTGAGCACCTCCGTCTCGATGAAGATCCGGTAGGGCTTGGACCTCGATCCCTGCACCGAGGCCTTCACCTGGCCGGGGGCGACCTCCATGGTGAGCACCTGGCCGGTACGGGCATACCGCTTGCCGCGCTGGAGTCGGGTGCCGATTCCGAAGGCCTCGAGCACGGCGATGAAGCGCTGCGACCACCAGGTGTCCCCGATCCGCCCCCGCCGGCTCCGGGCCTGCAGCCCGCCCTCGACCGCGATCGGCTTGGATGGGGGAGGCCACCACCCCTCGGCGGAGCGCCCGGTGCCGGCGGTGGGACGACGGGAGCGCGGGCGGCGGGGCGCCATCAGTCCTCCCCCACGGCGTCGGCCGACAGGGCGACGACCTGGCGGAGTTGCTCGGTGGACAGTTCGGTGATCCAGCCTTCGCCGGAGCCGACGATGCGGTCGGCCAGGGCGCGCTTCGCCTCGATCATGGCGTCGATCCGCTCCTCCAGGGTCCCCCCGCAGACGAACTTCCGCACCTGCACGTTGCGCTTCTGGCCGATCCGGAACGCCCGGTCGGTGGCCTGGTCCTCCACCGCCGGGTTCCACCACCGGTCGAAGTGCACCACGCTGGTCGCCGCCGTCAGGTTCAGGCCGGTGCCACCGGCCTTGAGCGACAGCAGGAACACCGGGGGGCCGTCGGCGCCCTGGAACCGCTCCACCATGGCGTCCCTCTTCTTCTTCGGCACCCCGCCGTGGAGCCAGAGGACCTCGCAGCCCAACCGGCTGCGCAGGTGCCGGTCCAGCATGTCCCCCATCTGGGTGAACTGGGTGAAGACAAGCGAACGGTCACCTTCGGCCACCGCCTCCTCGAGCACCTCGACCAGGCGCGACACCTTGCCCGAGCGGCCCGCCACCGACGACCCGTCGCCCAGGAACTGAGCCGGGTGGTTGCACACCTGTTTCAGCTTCATCATCGTGGCGAGGACCAGTCCGCGGCGCTCGATGCCTTCGGCCTCGTCGATGCGGGCCAGCATGTCGTCGACCACCGCCTGGTACAGGCCGGCCTGCTCGCGGGTCAGGTTGCAGAACTCCTTCATCTCGAGCTTGTCGGGCAGGTCGGCGATGATCGACCGGTCGGTCTTCAGGCGGCGGAGGACAAACGGGCCGGTGATCCGGCGGAGGTGGGCGGCGGCCTCGTCGTCGCCGTCGCGCTCGATGGGGAGGGAGAACCGCTCGCGGAAGGCCTTCTCCGAGCCGAGCATGCCCGGATTGAGGAACTGCATGATCGACCAGAGCTCGGACAGTCGGTTCTCGACCGGTGTGCCGGTCATGGCGATCCTGCGTTCGGCGGGGATCGCCCGGACGCTCTGGGTGGTCCGGGCCGCGCTGTTCTTGATCTGCTGGGCCTCGTCGAGCACCATCCGCCGCCACGCCACCTCGGTCAGCAGCTGCTGGTCGCGGGCGGCCAGTCCGTAGGTGGACAGGACCAGGTCCGACCCGACGGCCTTGCGGGTGAAGGCCCGGCCGGCCAGCCGGTCCGGCCCGTGATGGACGTAGACGGACAGCTTCGGGGCGAACCGGGCGGCCTCGCGCTGCCAGTTGCCGACCAGTGACATCGGGCACAGCACGAGGGTCGGGCCCAGGGCCGGCCCGGCCGCCCGCCCCTTGCCCTTCGCGGCCGGCCCCCGACGTGCCGGCGCCTTCCCGGCGAGGCCGCGCTCCACGAGCAGCAGGGCCAGCAGCTGGGCCGTCTTCCCGAGCCCCATGTCGTCGGCCAGGCAGGCCCCGAGGCGGAGGTCGCCCAGGAAGGCCAGCCATCCGACCCCCCGCTCCTGGTAGGGACGCAGCGCACCGTCGAACCCCTCGGGGGTCGGGATCGGCCGCAGGCGCCGGTCGTCGGCACCGGCGAGGAGGTCCCCGAGCCACCCGTCCGCTTCGACCGCGGCCACCGGCAGGCCGCCGGCCGCCGGCTCGAGCCCGAGGGCGGTGCGCAGGACCTGGCCGGCCGACAACTGCACGGTGCCTGCACCTCTCCTCCCGACGGCGGTGATGGCGGCGGCCAGATCCTCTTCGTGCAGTTCCACCCACTGGCCGCGCAGCCGGACGAGTGGTTGCTTGAGGCGGGCCAGCGCACGCAGTTCCGCCAGCCCGAGCTTCTCATCGCCGAGCACCGCCTCCCATCGGATGTCACAGAGGCCCTCGAGCCCGATGGTGCCCGTCGATCCGGCGGTCTTCGGGCTGGTCCGGGCCTTGAGCCGCAGGCCCAGGCGTGCCCTGGAGGAGCGCCACCAGGGTGGCGCGAGCACCCCGAATCCGCCCTCCTCCAGCACCGGGGCGCCGTCCCGGAGGAAGGCCAGGACACCGGCGGCGTCGGTCGTCTGGCCACAGGGTGCCATCTCGGCCAGTGCAGGGCCCAGCGAGTCGACGAGCCGGGCGGCACGGCCCAGTCCGCGGAGGAGCACCTCGTCGGGGCGCGCCACGTGGCGTTCCAGGGCGGTGAGCTCGGGCCCGTCGTCCCACACCGTGGCGGCGGGGACGATGAGACTCGGGTCGTCCACGGCCTGCAGGGCGAACTCGATCCGCCACCTGTCTGCCGGGCCGGCCCCCTTTGCCGCCGGCTGTCCCGGCCGCCGGGCGCCGCCGTCGAGGTCCGCAGCGGGATCTCCGGTGCCCTCGGCGGGAGGGACGATCCGAAAGCAGGTCCGCACCGGTTCGGCGGAGGCGGCCGTGGCCTGCCAGCTCCGGAGCCGGTCGGCGAGCGCCGCGAGCTCGTCGCCGTCGCCCTTCACGATCCCATCGGAGGAGACCAGGGCGTTCAACCAGGCGCCGGTCGGACCGGATGCCCTCGTCCGACCCTTCGGTGGGGCCGACGGCCGATCGCCGGCGAACTGCCGGGCCATCGAGTCGGTGAGGGCCCACATGAGGGAGCGGAGCACCTCGCCGTGTGCCCCTGACTCCGGGTGGGGAGGGGCCGCGTCCGGCCCCTCGGAGAGCGGGCCGGCGGCGAGGAACGAGAGGGGGAACGACCACAACAACCCCTCGATCCGACCCCGGTCACGGCTGTCGATGAGCGGGCGCCACCGGGCCCGCCACCCGTCGGCCGTCGACTCGAGAGCGGGGAGCAGGCGCCCCCGGGTGGTGAGCTCGAGGACCATCGCCGCCGCCTGCGCCGCGAACCGGAAGTCGCCGGCCAGGGCCGTGCCGTCCGGGCCGGTGGTCGGGGGCCGGACCCGGTCACCGGTCACCGCCGCCGGGGTCGAGAGGACCTGCCAAGCATCCGTCCAGTCGAGGACCAGGCCCGGGGCGGTCCAGACCGGGGGGGTGTCCATCGGGGGCCGGGGCCCGGCGGCCGGGTCGGCGGCCTCGTCCTCGAGCCATGGGGAGGCGACCGGCCCCCCGCCGGCGTCGGGCAGCCGGAGCGTCAGGTCCACCTCGCGGGCGTCGGCCAGGCCGGCCGCCTGCCCGTCGAGCCCGTCGAGCCCGCCGACCACGAAGCGGATACCGTCGGCGCCGAGCGCGAAGGGGTGGGACCTCGGGCGCGGGTGCCGGGGAGGGCGCCCGCGGCGGACCGGAGCCGTGCGGGGCCGACTGGAGTCCTCTGCCCACACCGCGAGCCGGTCCACCGAGGCCAGCCAACCGGCGTGGAGAACGATCACCACCGAATACTGCCCGCTCGGTGCGACGCTGCCGAATCGGCGCGGGGGAGGAGCCAGTCGGGCCCGACGAGGATGCGACCATGGCGCTCTGATTGCCGGAGAACGCGACCACTTCGCCTCCCGGGGCCGCAGAGTCGTGGCCCAGAGCAAGATTCGTTCAGATTCAGGTCCCTTGATCGAGCCAGCCGATGAGGGACTCTCCGGTCCGCAGCATCTGGGCCACGGTGGGTACAGTCGACTCTGCCGCTCCAGAACGAGCAATGATGCCGACCGTCCGATCCGCATCGTCGATCATGCAGCGTTGGATCTCCCGCATGCACCAGGGTCCCAGATCGTGGGGAGCATCATTCAGAGCCAATGCGATCTGCCTCGTCATGGTCGGATGAGACGCCAGACGAAAGAGGTCGAGGTAGTCTCCTCCAGCCTTTGCTGCCCTCGCCGCTCTACGCCGTGGCGCCGACTGAAGCTTCATGGCCACGAGGCTCGCCGGGGTGGCGAAGCGGCACCGTACCCGTGAGACGGCCGCGCCATTCTCTTCGACAACAAGCGTCAGTTCCTCGGCCATGTCGAGCGCCCAACGATGAGCCAATACGAAGACCCTGTCCGGCTCGGCGTCGGGAAGGAGTTCCGCTCGAATGTCGGTCGCTGGAATTTCGCCAACGGCGATGCAGTCGACCTTCGTGCCCAGGAGAAACCCGTCGGCGCCACCGGTATTGACAACCGCCTCGACCACGCTCGGGGCGTTCCCGTGTTGGGTGGCGACGGTATCGAGGTCGTAAGTGACCCGATGAGCTCCTTCGAGGCGAGCAAGAACCGCCAGCCCTCCGATCACCGCAAATTCTGAGGTCGGTGCCGCCTGGGCCAGTGCGTCGAGCGTCGCCACCAGAGAGGCAACTACTGAGTTCGACAGGCGAAGTTCACCAGACACGGGGGGCCTCCTCCGGTGTCCAGCGTTCGAGGACCTCGCGACCCCGGGCCCGGTCCTGCGCAAGGTCCAGGGCGACAATGAGCTGGTTCGCCACCAAGAAGCCGCTCCTGGCAGTGGTCGAGGCCAAAGTGAATCCGAATCGAGACGGGCACACCGCGATTTCAGATCCTGTCCATCCCGACTTGGCCCCATAGGCACCGAGCACCGTGGCGAGGTCGGTGTCGTCGGCAACGTACAGCCTGGGCGATGATCCGTCTCCGCCCGTGGCCAGCGGAGCGCCAAGGGCAACGGCACCCTCGGTGCCGCTCAATCGGAACCGGTCAAGCGGCTCGGGAGGAGGGGACTCGGGTATCGGATTCCAACGGGGTTTCCATTCCTCAGCGACTGCCCAGAACAGCTCGGGTACGAAGGCTCGGTTGTCCGTACCGACCAGACCCTGGGTCCGGAGCTCGGAGAGGATCTCTGACACTCGACCCGGGGAGCGGGCAATCCGTCGTGCCAGAACCTGGACACCATCTGGTCCTTCCGGATCCAAGAGCAGTGCGATCGCAACATCAAGGCCTGTGCCCTTGAGCGCACTGACGACCCTTCGGGACGCCGGCGTGGTGGTCAGAGGTAGTTCCGCATTCACG
This sequence comes from Acidimicrobiales bacterium, assembly GCA_035531955.1. Lineage (GTDB taxonomy): Bacteria > Actinomycetota > Acidimicrobiia > Acidimicrobiales > RAAP-2 > Bog-756. Next base: position 26,899 of record DATKRZ010000013.1, read on the forward strand.
AACAGGCCCTCGGTCCGGATCCAGATATGTCCCCGGCGGTCCAGCCAGGCCAGTCCGACCCGGCTCAGTTCCGCCCTTGCAGCCTTCGAAATCCGGTCGGAGACGACGATCGTCGGTCGTCCGGGGTTGGACTCGTAGACATGTGCGAGCAGTACTGCGTCGTTCTCCCGCACCACCGGCATCCGCCTGATGGCAAATCGCGTGCCCGCGATTTCGATCGCATCTTCGCCAAGCCAGCGAGGCGAGACCCCGGCAAGGGCGAGAGCCTCGGCCAACCCTGACGCTCTGTTCGCTGTTCGTGGTACCACGACTACAGAATATCAGCAGTGGCCGAGGGTCGTGCTCCCCACCAGGGCGGGGCGGCTGGCGCGCTCGGAGGAATCGCATCCCCACCTCCGGATCCGCAGTTCGGGGCGACTGTCCATCTGCTATTTACTGCTAAATTGGCAAGGTCCCGGAGTCGGAGTCGGAGTCGGAGTCGGAGTCGAAAGGGCAGGGATGCCGAAGAAGCCGTTGACGCTGCTCGAGGCCGCGGACAGGTTGGGTGTGCACTACATGACCGTCTACCGCTATGTCCGCACCGGCAAGCTCCCCGCCACCCGGGTGGGGGGCACCTGGCAGGTCGACCCCGACGATCTGGCCCGGATGAAACCGGCGGCCCCCCGCGCCTCCCGTGACCCGGCTGACCGATCCGTCGCCACCAAGGCCCGGCTCGAGGCCCGCCTGCTGGCCGGCGACGAACCCGGCGCCTGGGGCGTGATCGAGGCCGCCCTGGCCTCTGACCACTCCCCGTCCGAGGCGCTCCTCCAACTGGTGGCCCCGGCCCTCGAATCGATCGGGGACCGCTGGCACGCCGGCGAGCTCACCGTGGCCGACGAGCACCGGGCCAGTGCGGTGGCGGTGCGGCTCATCTCGCGCATCGGCGCCCGATTCGCCCGCCGGGGGCCCAAGCGCGGCAGCGTGGTCATCACCACCCCGCCGGACGAGCAGCACTCGGCCCCCGTGGCCATCGCCGCCGACCTGTTGCGCTGGGCCGGTTTCGACGTCATCGAGCTCGGTGCGGACACCCCGGCCGACGCCCTGGCCCAGGTGCTGGCGGACGTTCCCGACCTGTTGGCCGTCGCCATTGCCTGCACCACCCGGGCCTCGACGACCTCGGCCCGCCGGGTCATCGCCCATCTGCGCACCGCACTCCCCGATGCCACGGTGCTGCTCGGGGGAGCCGCCATCACCGACACCGACCAGGCGCTCCGCCTGGGAGCCGACCGATTCACCGGCCGGCGGGGCGACGAACTGGTCCGGACCGTCGAGGAACTGGCCGCCGCCCGCTGAGCCCGCGCCCCGGACGGGCGGTCAGCCGGGCCGTGCGGACAGCCGGCCGGCGGGCCCGGACCTGGCCAGGACCAGCTGGACGTCGCTGATGTGGCCTTCGAGGAACGATGCCTCGCAGTAGGCGAGGTAGAGATCCCAGAGACGGCGGAACCCCTCACCCACCCCGAGGGCCGCCAGCGAATCGGCGCGCCCAGCCAGGTTGTCCGCCCAGTGCCGAAGGGTCTCCGGGTAGTGGCGGCCGATGTCCTCCAGGTCCACCACACGCAGGTCGGTGGCCCGGACCACGCTGGTGGTGAGCGAGGCCACCGAGGGAAGGCACCCGCCGGGGAAGACCATGCGACGCACGAAATCCTGATGGCGCTTGGCCCGGGCGAAGCTGCGGTCGTCGATCACGATGGCCTGGATGGCGGCCATTCCGTCCTCGGCCACCAGTTGGGCGCACTTGGCCAGGAACCGGTCGTGCCACCGCCAGTCCACCGCCTCGACCATCTCGACCGACACCAGCTTGTCGAACGTGCCGGTGAGGTCCCGCCAGTCCAGACCGAGCACGGTGATGCGGTCGGCCAGGCCGGCGTCGGCCACCCGTTTCTCGACGTGAGTGCGCTGGGCATCCGAGATGGTGGTAGTGGTCACCCGGCAGCCGTAGCGGGTGGCGGCGTGGACGGCCAGGCCACCCCAGCCCGAGCCGATCTCGACCAGGTGGTCGGTGGGCACGAGCTCGAGCTTTTTGCACAGCCGGTCGATCTTGGTCCTCTGGGCTTCGGCGAGGGTCGCCCCGGGGGGCTCGAACACGGCGCACGAGTAGGTCATGGTCCCATCCAGCATGAGGGCGAAGAAGTCGTTGGAGAGGTCATAGTGCTCGGCGATGTTGCGCTTGTCGTCGTTGCGGCCCGGAGTGGCCCGGCGGGCCGGCACGTCGAGCACCGCGCCAAAGGCCCGTCCCAGCCGGTCCAGGTGCTCGCGTAGTGGGCGGGTGTGGCGGACCAGCGCCCGCACCAGCGCGGTGAGGTCGTCTGCATCCCACCAACCGGCCACGTACGAGGTCCCCAGACCGACCGATCCCGATCGCAGCAGGGCGTCGTACGTGCGGCGGTCGTGCACCGTCACCGTGGCCATGGGCTCGCCCCGGCCCAGCCGGAACCGCTCGCTCCCCTCGATGACCTCGATCGCCGCGCCACTGGCGCGCCGGCCGGCCGTCAGCACGATCCGGCGTGACAGGCCGACGGTCGCACGCCGGCCGCGCGCGGTGGCGTGGCGGAGGATGCGCCGGTCGAGCACCGGCTCGGCATCCCGGAGGTGCGCCGATTGGGTCGCGGTCATGTCGGCGCCTCTGGTGACGACGCCGTCCTCGGGGTTTGGCGCGCCGGGTGGGAGGAGAACGGAGCGCCTTTCAGCCGGAGGCGGGCGGCCTGGGCGTAGATGCCGGCGCTGACGCGGTGGGTCATGGCCGGGTAGTGCCACAGGAGACGGCCGAGCGCGGAGCGGTCGATCGCCCGGCGACGCAGCGAGAGAGTGGCGGCGAAGAGGCGCTGGTCGCCCAGGAGCGCGTCGAGGCCAACGATCAGCCGCTCCCCCGGGGCGGTGTAGCGCAGCTGGTAGTCGAGGCCCGTGGGGAGAAATGGTGACACATGGAGCTCCTTGGCGAAGCGGTGCCTCCCGGGTGGGCCGACCACATAGGCATGGCGGTCGTGCCAGGGCGTGTTCTCCACCTCGGCCACCAGGGAGCTGATCGGCCCCGGGTCCCCGGCCGAATCGGCGAGGTCAGCGCAGAAGTACAGGCTGATGGGGTTGAACAGCCAGCCCCAGGTGCGCAGGTTGGCCAGCATGGCGACCGGGCCCTCGGGACGCCGGCCGCAGCGCTCGTCCACCAGGTCCCGCACCGCCCCGTCGAGGGGCACGGCCGGGTCGCCCAGGAAGTCCTCGCGCCGGAACCGCACCGGAGCGGCCCGACGGGCCGACCAGGCCGGGTGCAGGCCCATGACGTCCTCGACCTCGGCCAGGTCGAGCAGCGGCATGGCCACCCGGTAGCTGAACGAGTGGGTCGGACCCGGGCCGAAACGGGTGTGGGCGACCACCCCCTCATACATCGAACTGCGCAGGCCATTCGAGTCCCGGCTCGGCCAGGTGGGCCGGGTGGCCGTCGCCTCGTCCGGTACCGCCTCGGCAGCCGGTGCCGTAACGTCGGCATTGTCGGTGACGGTGGCGTCCCCCACCACGGTCACCAGGTCACCCCGAGGGCCCGGCACGTCTCCACCGCGCTGCGCACCCCGTCCTCGTGGAAGCCGTTGGCCCAGTAGGCGCCCGCGAACCAGGTGCGCCGGGTGCCGTTGATCTCGGGGCGGTGGCCCTGGGCCCGCACCGCGGCCGGGTCGATGACCGGATGGTCGTAGCGCATGCGGGCCAGCACCTTGTCGGGATCGATGGCGTCGTCACGGTTGAGGGTACACAGGACCGGGGTGGACGAGTCGACGCCCTGGAGGCGGTTCAGGTAGTAGGTCAGCGTGGCCTCGTCGCGCTCGGCCTCGAGGCGGTGGTAGTTCCAGCTGGCCCAGGCCCGGCGCTCGGTGGGCATCAGGCTGACGTCGGTGTGCAGGGTGGCACGGTTGGGCTGGTAGCGCAGCGCACCCAGCGTCTCGCGCTCCATCCGGTCGGGGTCGGACAGGAGGCCCAGGGCCTGGTCGCTGTGGGTGGCGAGCACCACGTGGTCGTAGGTTTCGACCCCGGCCGCGCTCACGACCTCGACCCCACCGGCCTCGCGACGGATCTTGTCCACCGGGGTCCCGAGCCGGAGGCGGCCCTCGTTGCGCAACGGGCGCAGAATGGCGTCGACGTAGCGCTTCGAGCCGCCGTCGACCGTGCGCCATTTCGGTTGGTCGCGCAAGTTGAGCAACCCGTGGCGCTCGAAGAAGCGGGCGAAGGTGGCAGCGGGGATCCGGGTGAACGTGGACGGGTCGGCCGACCAGATCGACGAGCCCAACGGGACCAGATACCAGTCCCGGAACCCGGCCGACCACCGGTGCGGGGCCAGCACGTCCTCGAGCGTCACGCTGTCGGGCGGCGGGTCGGCCAGGAGCCCCCGGGCCAGGCGGTTGAAGCGCACCACGTCGGCCAGCATGCGCAGGAAGTCGGGCCGGGCCAGGTTGCGCCGCCGGGCGAAGACAGTGGAGACCGACGTCCCCCGCCACTCGAGGCCGGTGCGCTGGTCGGCCACGCTGAAGCTCATGTCGCTGGGCTTGGTGGCGACCCCGAGCTCGTCGAGGAGACGGCAGAACAGGGGGTAGGTGCGCTCGTTGTAGACGAGGAACCCGGTGTCGACGTCACAGGTCAACTCCGGCAGCTCGACCCGGTGGGTGTGCGAGTGGCCGCCGGGGCGCTCGTCAGACTCGTAGAGGACGACATCGTGACGTCCGCGGAGCAGGTGGGCCGTGGCCAGGCCCGATACCCCGCTTCCGATGATGGCTATCCGCATGAGCTCTCTCCTCCGTGCTGTCGCACCCCGCTCCCCGGACGTCCCGCGGGCGCCCCGGTGTATTTAGTACTAAGCTAGCCCAATGGCCACCTACCTCGCGCGCGTCACCAGTCCCCGGCCCCCGGCCGAGGTCTTCGACTACATGGCCCGCTTCTCCAACGCGGCCGAATGGGACCCCGGGGTGACCCGGGCCACCGAGGCCGACCCCGGGGCGCCCACCCTGGGCAGCACCTATCGGCTCACGGTCCGGTCCTTCGGCCGGGCCGTCCCGCTCGAGTACCGCATCTCCGAGTTCGACCGGCCCCACCGGGTCGTGCTCAGCGCGGAGAACGCGATGGTTCGCTCCACCGACGTGATCGAGGTCGCTGCCGCCCCCGGGGGCGGCTCGACCCTCACCTACACCGCCACCCTGGAACTCAAGGGTGTGGCCGCCCTGTTCACCCCCCTGCTCGGCCTCTCGTTCCGACGCATCGGGGACCGGGCCATCGTCGGCCTGGGCGCCGCACTGGCGGCGTGACCGTGGACGCGCGCAGTGCCCGGCACGCCCTGGCCCGGGCCACCGACGCCGTGGCCGAGGCCACGGTGGCCCCGAGCTTCAGCCGCATCGGCATCGGGCTCCGCCGCCGGTTGGAGGAGTGGGGCGAGCCTCCCCGGATGGAAGGCCGGGTGGCCCTCGTCACCGGGGCCACCTCGGGCATCGGCCAGGCCACCGCCACCGCGCTGGCCGGCCTCGGTGCCGACGTGCACCTGGTGGGCCGCGACCCCGAACGGGGCGCCACCGCCCTCGATGCGGTCGAGGCGGTCGCCCCCGGCCGGGCCCATCTCCACCTGGTCGACCTCTCGGATCCCTCCGCCGTGGCCGCATTCGGGAGGCGCCTCGGCGACACCACGGCGCGCCTCGACGCCCTGGTGCACAACGCCGGGGCGCTCACCCGCACCTACCAGACCACCGTCGACGGTTCGGAGCGCACACTCGCCACCCACGTGCTCGGCCCCTACCTCCTGACCGCCGCCCTGGCCCCGCTGCTCTTCTCCCCGGTCCCGGGACCTGACGAGTCGGCCGGCGGCCCGGCCACCATCGTCACCATGAGCTCGGGCGGCATGTACTCACAGCGCTTCGACCTCGGTGCGCTCGAGGCCGGGCCCGACGGGTACGACGGCGTCGTCGCCTACGCCCGGGCGAAGCGGGCCCAGCTGGTGCTGGCCGACGCCTGGGCGGCCCGGTTCGCCCCGGCCGGGGTGGCCAGCTACGCCATGCACCCGGGCTGGGTCGACACGCCCGGCCTGACCGAGGGCCTGCCCACGTTCCGCTCCATCCTGGGTCCACTGCTGCGCACGCCCGCAGAAGGGGCCGATACCGCCGTGTGGCTTGCCGCCGGCGGCCCCACGTCGGAAGCACGGGCGAGAGGGGCGCCACCGGTCACCGCGGGCTTCTTCCACGACCGGCGCCTCCGGTCCGTCCACCGCTTCCCGGTCACCCACCCGAGCGGGCCCGGTGACCCGCAACGCCTCCTGGCCTGGTGTGCGGAGCGCACCGGGACCGAGACGCCGGTGCCGGGAGCACGACCGTGACGGATCCGGCGCGCCGGATCGCCATCGCCGGGGCGAGCGGCTACGTGGGCCGACTGCTGGCGAAGCAGTTGGCCGGGGCCGGCCACCAGGTGCTGGCCCTGGGCCGGACCCCGGGCACCCTGCCCAGCGGCGAGCGGATCTCGGCCGTGGCAGTCGACGTGGCCGACGCCGAGGCCACCGCCGCCGCCCTGGCGGGTGCCGACGCCGCCTACTACCTGGTGCACGCCATGGCCGGCGGGACCGGGTTCGAAGCCCGCGACCGCCGGCTGGCGGTGGCGTTCGGCGAAGCCGCAAAGGCTGCCGGCGTCGGGCGGATCATCTACCTCGGGGGTCTGGGCCGGGGTGACCTGTCGGCACACCTGGACAGCCGCCAGGAGGTGGGCGCGGTGCTGGCCGCCTCGGGTGTTCCCGTCGTGGAACTACGGGCCGCGGTGATCCTCGGGGCCGGCAGCATCTCCTATGAGATGCTGCGTTCGTTGACCGAGCGCCTCCCGGTCATGGTCTGCCCGCGGTGGATCACCACCCGGCTGCAGCCACTGGCCGAGTGCGACCTGCTCGACTACCTGGCCGGCTCCCTCGTCGCCCCGCCCGCCGTCTACGAGATCGGCACGCCCGACGTCACCGACTACGGATCCATGATGTGCCGCTACGCCGAAGCCAGGGGGCTGCGGCCCCGGCGCATCTTCACCGTGCCCTTCGTCACGCCCTCGCTGTCGGCCCGCTGGGTGGACCTGGTCAGCCCCGTCGACAGGCGGATCAGCCACACGCTGATCGAGAGCCTGACGAACGAGGTGGTGGTCCACGACGCCGAGCACACCTACTCCGCCTTCGGCATCACCCCCCTCCCGGTCGGAGAGGCCGTCCGCCGCGCCATCAGCGACGAGGCTGACCGGGTCTCGGCTGGACTGTTCGACGGCTCAGAAGGGCTCGGCACCGGCGTCTACGCCATCCGGTGCGCGGCGCCCGTGGACCCCGATCGTCTCGAGTCGGTGCGAGACGATCTGGCCCGGGTGGGCGGGGACCTCTCCTGGTACGGCGTCACTTGGGCCTGGGCGCTGCGCCTGGCGTTCGGCCGGATCTTCGGCGAGCACCTCGTGACCCGGCGTCCCGACCGGCTGACCCCGGGGGAAGCGGCCGACTGGTGGGAAGTGGTGCGGTCCGACCCCGACCACCTGGTGCTGGCCTCGGTCGGGTGGTTCTGCGGGGACGGCTGGCTCGGCCTCCGGGTCACCGACGCGCCACCGCGGGTGGAACAGGCGGCCGCCTTCCGGCCCAAGGGCCTCCTCGGCCTGGCCTACTGGTGGGCCCTGTGGCCCGTGCACCAGGTGGTGTTCCGGCTCATGCTCCGGCGCCGGGCCGGCGGGGGCGGGGGTCGTGCCGGACCGGTCGCCGCCGACGCCCGGACCGCCGACTCGGTCGGAGCGACCACGGCCGCCTGATCGATGGCCCGCGCCGTCCTGTGGTTCCGGCGGGATTTGCGGCTGGATGACCTGCACGCCCTCGGGGCTGCCGCCGAGGCCGGGCCCGACGGCGTCGTCGCCCTCTTCGTGGCCGACCCCGGCCTGCTCGGCCCGGCCGGGCCGAACCGGCGGCACTTCCTGGCCGCGGCCGTGGCCGCCCTCGACACCGAGCTCGGGGGCGCCCTGGTGGTGCGCCGGGGCGACCCGGCCCGCATCGTCCCGGCGGTGGCGGCCGAGGTGGGGGCCGCCACGGTCACCGCTACCGCCGACTTCGGTCCCCACGGCGCCGCCCGCGACGCGGCGGTGGCCCGGGCCCTGTCGGCCGGCGGGTGTCAGCTGATGACCGTCGACTCCAACTACGCGGTCGCTCCGGGCCGGGTGCGCAGCTCGGCGGGCACGCCGTTCAAGGTGTTCACCGCCTACCGGCGGGCCTGGGAGGCGATCGGGTGGCCGGGTCAGTCTCCCGTCCCCGACGTGCGGTACCGGCACCTCGAAAGCGACAGGGACACCGACCTGGAGGCGGGGCCGGCTGCTCCGGGATCCCACGGCCTCCCCGACTGGTGGGAGGGCCTCCCCCTGGGACCCGCCGCCGCCCTTCCCGACGCCGGTCCTGCGGCGGCGTGGGACCGGCTCCAGCGCTTCGTGGCCGGGCCGCTGGCCGACTACGACCGTGACCGCGACCTCCCCGGGGTGGCGGGCACCTCGGGCCTTTCGCCCCATCTGCGCTTCGGCTGCCTCCACCCGCGCACCGCACTGGCCCTGCTCGGGCCGGGCCCCGGGGCCGACCGCCTGCGGACGGAACTCGCCTGGCGGGAGTTCTACGCCGACGTGCTCTGGCACCGACCCGACTCGGCCCGCGCGCCACTCCAGGCGTTCGGGGCCCGGCTGCGCTGGGACACGGACCAGCGGGCGCGGGAGCGGTTCGCGGCCTGGGCGACAGGGAACACCGGCTACCCCCTGGTCGATGCCGGCATGCGCCAGCTGCTGGCCGAGGGCTGGATGCACAACCGGTTGCGGATGGTCACGGCCAGCTTTTTGGTGAAGGACCTCCACCTCGACTGGCGACTCGGGGCCCGGTGGTTCATGTGGCACCTGGTCGACGGCGACCTGGCGTCGAACCAACACGGCTGGCAATGGGTGGCCGGCACGGGCACCGACGCCGCCCCGTTCCACCGGGTGCTCAACCCGTCGCGCCAGCAGGAGCGCTTCGACCCGACGGGTGCGTACGTGAGCCGCTACCTGGGTGCGCTGGGCGCGCCGGACCGCCCCGTCGACGGGCGAGTCCGGCCCGGCACGGGTCCCGGGCCCGACGTCGTGATCGACCACGCGGTCGAGCGGCGCGAAGCACTGGCCCGTTTCGCCGAGGCCCGTCGGCGCGCCGCCGAGCAAGGGTGAGTGACCCCCGGGCGTTCCGGGATCGACGCCTCAGATCAGCGCCTCGGGCTCACTTCCGCCCGCTCCGGTGAGCGGAGGACCTCACGGGTGTGCCACGAGATGTGGTGCGGATCCGGCAGCGGTTGTCCGGACTGCGGTGCCAGCAGAGCCTTGCCGACGAAGGCAGCACGACCGCGTCAGCTGCAGGGCACGACCGATGAAGTGCTGCGAGACATTGACCGAGTATCGGTCGGTGATGCCGATGACACCCCGGTCGAGCAGCTTGTGGTGGATGGAGCAGAGCGCAAGGGCGTTGGAAACCTCGTCCGGGCCGTCGGCCGCCCACCGCCGCAGGTGGGCGGCTTCGATGCCGACCGTCTCGCGCATGAGCTGGCCGTCGTACCCGCAGACCGCACAACGGTATTCGTAGGCCAATAGCACCGCCTGTCGGAATCCGGGGTCTCGCTTCTTTGCCCTCAGTCTGAGGAACCCTGGTGCCGGCGAACTCAGGTCCGTCGAGGTGGATTCCCACTGCGTCAAGGACATCCGTTTGAACAGTCTCTGGAAGGTCGGCGTCGAGTATTGCTCGAGCGACACTGACAAAGGTCTTCGGATTCTCAAGGGCCTTGGCAAACTCCGTTGTCAACGATCCGATGGCACCGGAGTTCAGGAGGGCTCCGATGCCAGATCCGGGGCTTCCGGCTCCTTCTTCGGTGCGGACGGACCACAGTCTCTCGTCGTTCTCCAGATAGATAGTGGAATGGATAACCCGGCTTTGGCGGTCGGGGAGGGCCGAACTCGACGAGCAATCGGGTCAGGTCTGATTTGGCTTCGGCGAAGGTCACCTCCGATGAACCCGTCCGGGGCTCCGGGTCCGGCCAACAGTGGATCCCGGTAAGGACCTCGACGGACCGTAACCGAGGCTGGACATCGGCCAGGATCCCCGGCGCCCGTGAGCGATACGACCGTCGAAAACCGCCCCGGCCGCCGGACCGCCGGGCGCTCAGGTGCCGACGACGGCCACGATCGGGTCGGCCGGCGGACTGCCGGCGAGCGAACCGTTGAAGATGGCGTTGCCGAAGGCGAACAGGCCGCCGTCCGAGGCCCCCATGGTGTAGCCGAAGCCGTCGGGCGGCAGGGTCATCCCGACGACCGGCCGGTTGAGCACCAGGCTCCCGGTCGACCCGTGGAAAACGGCGTCGCCGTAGGAGAACGCGCCACCGTCGGCCGCCACCAGCCAGTAGCCGTTGCCGTCGACGGTCGCCGACATGCCCACCACCGCCTGGTTGAGGGTGGTACCCCCGGCCGAGCCCTTGAAGCCGGCGTCCCCGAAGGTGAAGACGCCACCGTCGGCCGCCACCAGCCAGTAGCCCTGGTCGCTGCCGGTCTGGGCCATGCCCACCACCGGCTGGTTGAGGTGGGTGCCACCCATCGACCCGAGGAAGGTGGCGTCCCCGAAGGCGAACACACCCCCGTCTGCGGCCACCAGCCAGTAGCCCTGGCCGGTAGCTGTGGCGGCGATGCCGACGATCGGCGCGTTGAGTCGGAGCCCACCGGTCGATCCGTGGAAGCCGGCGTCCCCGAAGGCGAACACACCCCCGTCGGCAGCCACCATCCAGTAGCCCTGGCCGGTGGGTGTGGCGGCGATGCCGACGATCGGCGCGTTGAGGTGCTGGCCGGCCATCGAGCCGTAGGACGTGGCGTTGCCGACCAAGTGGATGCCGCCCACCGCGTCAGCGAGCCAGGCACCCCGGCCGCCCCCGCGGCGCCAGCGGTCGATCTGCTGGTCGAAGGCCCCGGCCAGCTTGGCGTGGCCGATGTCGTTGGTGTGGATGGTCAGGCCACTGCTGTCGCACATGTGGGTCCACTCGCAGGTCCTGGCGACATTTTGGGGGACGATGACCCCGTTCCACGTGCCGGTCATGGCGAAGTCCTGTGTGGCGAAGGCACCCTGGACGTCCACAGGGACGGCGTGGTTGGCCCCGTAGGTGTTGACGAGCGATCCGTTGAGGATGGAGGAGAGCGCTGCCGACTCGGTGGCCAGCGCCGGTCCGGAGGCACCGCCGAGCACCCAGATGGCCAGGAACGGGTTGTAGTAGTCCATCCCGAAGATCGGCACCCCGGGGGCTGCCGCCTGGAGTCCCTGGACGATGACCGGAAGCTGCGAAGTGATCAGACTGAGGCCCATCGTGATGCAGCCGAGGTTGACGATGCTGCCGTTGAGGCAGCCGTCGACGTTGTTGCCGCCGATGTCGATGGTGACGTAAGGGACCTGTCCCGTGTGGGCCCGGAGGAACGCCTCAGCGCCGCTGAGCTGCGTGCCACCGGTGTACGTCTGGCAGTGGGAATTCTGGGGATCGGCGGCGTCGATCATCGAGTTGGTGGTGGCGCCCCCGCAGGCGAGGTTCTCGACCTGGAGTCCGGGGAAGTGTGCCGCCTCGTGGGCGGCGATGAGGTTCACGTAGTTGTTGGCCGGGACCGACGCACCGGTCCCGGCCGCCAGCGAGTCGCCGAGCGACAGCTGGTAGCTGAGCGCCGAGGTGCGGGTGGGCGTGGCGGCCCCCCCGGTCGGTGACAGGGCGACCAGCGACCCCGAGGCGACCAGGAGGGCTGCGGCGATTGCCGTCCCCACCCTCCTTGCCCTGGAAACCTGCTGTGCGCCGGTGCCGGCTGCCATGATGGGTCCTCCCTGTCGGTGCCTCCTCGCAGCGCCCAACTTACGACTCGGGCCACCACGTGTCGAGACAACACGGCCGTGCAACGACAGCTTGGCAATGCAGACCGGAGTGCAGGTCGGCCACGCCCAATCGATCAGCACAGCCTGGATGTCGCTAGCGCTCCCCGAGCCCGGGTGGCGATCGTGGCCGCGACCGCCCGGCCCCGACCGGATCGTACCTTCCATGGACCCCGGCCACTCGGTGGCGTAGTCCGCTCCGGCGAAATGGACGTTGCTCACAATGGCTGATCTCACCACGAAAAGCGCGGACCTTGGATCGACCCTTGTTTGCCCAGCCAGCAGGGTAAATCCACCAGAACTCACGTGTGCCACTTCCAGTTTCCTGGACTGAGGTGCTGGGGTCCGAACGGCTCACGGGGGCCACCCTTGATCGGCTCACCCACCGCTGCAAGATCATCGAGACCAGAGGCTGAAGCTACCGGCTCCACGACGCCAAGGCCCGGACACCGCGGGCGAAGCCGGCGGCACCCGACGACGATGCTCAGGCCGCCAAGTAGCTTCTGACCGGAGTGCTCCCGTTTTCGACCGGCACGCGCTCCAGGTTTCGATCAGCATTCACATCTGCCCCTCTCCGACTTGCTCCGTTCAATCGCATGCGGAGGAGCTCAAGGGATAGGGTCATCTGCCGTGAGCGCCGCAAACGACACCGTGACCCCAGAGTTCAGCTTCCCCGAGGGCTTTCTTTGGGGAACGGCCACTGCGGCCCATCAGATCGAAGGTGGCAACGTCAACAACGACTGGTGGGCCTGGGAGCACAATCCAGACTCAGGTTGCGCCGAGTCGAGCGGAGACGGTTGCGATTCGCTGCACCGATGGCCTGAGGACGTCGAGCTCGTCGCCGCCATGGGCCTCGACGCCTACCGGTTCTCCCTCGAATGGAGTCGGATCGAGCCGGCGGAGGGAGAGTTCTCTCTCGCCGCCCTCGACCACTATCGCCGCATCTGCGCCGCGTGTCGGGACCGAAATATCGTGCCCGTCGTGACCTTCCATCACTTCACGACCCCGACATGGCTGACCGCACGCGGAGGGTGGGAGGCGGGCGATGCGCCCGAGGTTTTCGCTCGGTTCGTTGCCCGGGTGGGGAGCCACCTCGGTGACCTCCTCGGATGGGCCTGCACGATCAACGAGATCAATCTCATCGGGGTCATGGGCTATGCCCTAGGGTCCTCGCCACCCGGGGTGAAGGACGATTTTGTCCGTCATCTAGCGGTCAACGATGCCATGGTGCAAGCTCATCGACTGGCGGTGGACGCCTTGCGGTCAGGTCCGGGCAAGTTCCCCGTGGGTCTGACATTGTCCATGGATGAGATGGTGGCTGACCCGGGCGGAGAGGACGTCCTCGCCGCTGCCCAGGAGGTCCTCGAGGACCGGTTCATGCGGGCCACCACTGGCGACGACTTCATAGGGGTCCAGTGCTATTCGCGAGTTCACTTCGGACCGGAGGGCCAGGCTCCCAATGAGCCAGGAGTACCTCTTACCCAAATGGGCTATGAGTACTGGCCGCAGGGGGTCGAGCACTGCGCCCGACGTGCCGCGGCAATGACCGATATACCGGTGCTCCTGACCGAGAGCGGGATCGCTACCGACAACGATACAGAGCGCATCAGCTATATCTCAGAGGTCTTGCGAGGGGTGCGACGCGCACTCGATGACGGCGTGGACATACGTGGGTATTTCGTGTGGAGCTTGTTGGACAACTTCGAGTGGTCACTTGGATTCAGGCCCAAGTTCGGGCTCCACAGTGTCGACCCGAAGACATTCGTCCGTCGCCCCAAGCCCAGCGCCTCGTGGATCGGGGCTGTGGCCCGAGCCAATGGGTTGGTTCCGACCCCGCCCTGAGGTCACTGTAACGTCACCAGCATGCCGTTGGTGGCCGGGGTCGATTCGTCCACACAGTCGACGAAGGTAGAACTACGAGATCTCGTCACCGGGAAAGTGATCGGTGCGGGGCGGGCTGCTCACCCGATTGCCGCTCCACCTCGGAGCGAACAAGCTCCGGACGCCTGGTGGACCGCGCTTGCCACCGCGATGGCGGCCGCCCTCGGGTCGGCAGGACCTGGTGGGAGGGCCAGCGAAGTGGTCACGGTGGCGGTCGCCGCACAGCAGCACGGACTGGTGGTTCTCGATGGCCACGGTGAGGTGCTCCGGCCAGCCAAACTGTGGAACGACACCGAGTCAGCCGAAGACGCCGACCGACTCGTTGCCCTGCTTGGCGCTACCGAGTGGTCCGAAGCCTGCGGGAGTGTCCCCGTACCGGCCTTCACCATCGCCAAACTCAGTTGGCTCCGTCGGTGCGAGCCCGACACGTTCGCCAGGATCGGTCACCTCCTGTTGCCGCACGACTGGCTCACCTACCGCCTGACCGGTCGGTTCATCACCGACCGGGGCGACGCCTCCGGCACCGGGTATTGGTCCCCGAGAGGAGACAGGTACCGGATCGACCTACTCGAATTGATCGACAGCGATAAGGACTGGGCTAACGCGCTGCCGACGGTACTCGGCCCATGGGATCAGGCCGGTTCACTTACAGCCGAGGCCGCCGCCGCACTCGGCCTGCCGGTCGGCACGCCCGTCGCGGCCGGTACCGGCGACAACATGGCCGGGGCCCTCGGGACCGGACTGCGGCCGGGAGAAGCCGCCGTCTCCATCGGCACTTCGGGCACAGTCTTCGCCCAGAGCGAGCGGCCGGTTCAAGACCCGACCGGAGCCATAGCGGGCTTCGCAGACGCCAGCGGTCGGTATCTGCCGCTGGTCTGCACACTCAATGCCACGCTCGTCACGGCGGCCATCGGCCGACTACTCTCCGTGGACCACTCCGGACTCGACGATCTGGCCCTCGCCGCCCCCTCGGGGTCCGATGGCCTGGTACTCGTGCCCTATCTCGTGGGGGAACGCACCCCGAACCGTCCCGATGCGACCGGGACCCTGCGGGGTATCCGGTCCGACGTGAGCCGCGAGCTCCTGGCTCGGGCCGCCTTTGAGGGCGTGGTCTGCAGCCTGCTGGACGGACTCGACGCCCTCGAGGCCGCAGGCGTTCCCACTCGGATCGGCCGGCTGGTCCTTCTGGGCGGCGGAGCCCGCTCCTCGGCCTATCGCCAGATACTGGCTACGTTGGCCGGCCGGCCCGTCACCGTCCCGCACGAACACGAGATCGTCACGGCAGGAGCAGCGGTGCAAGCCGCCGTCCTCGCCACCGGATCGGATCCCACAGAAGTGGCTGAGGCATGGGATCTGCGAGAAGGAGCGGCCACCGCCCCAGGAGCCAGCTCGGTCACGTCGGAGGAGGTCCGGAGTAGATTTGTGGAGGCCAGGGGCTAGGTCTGGGCTAGGTCTCGGCGTCCCGCAAGCGGTCGCCGGCCGACCACAGCGGTGCCACCGGCAGGTTGCGGACGACCCTCGGTAGTGTCAAGAGGGCCCTCGATCGCTTCGCTGAACCATTCTCGAGTCGAAGGAGTCGTTCCGATGCCCGAATCCTTGGATCCAATTCCGGAAGACCACTTCACCTTCGGCCTCTGGACCGTCGGCAACCCGGGGCGCGATCCGTTCGGCCACGAGACCCGGTCGCCCCTCGACCCCGTCGATACGGTCCACCGTCTCGCCGACCTCGGTGTCTACGGCGTCAGTCTTCACGACAACGACCTCGTTCCCTGGGGCACGTCGTCCTCCGATCGTGAGGCCATCCTCAAGCGCTTCCGACAAGCTCTCGACGTCACCGGACTCAAGGTACCCATGGCTACGGTCAATCTGTTCTCCCATCCCCTGTTCAAGGAAGGCGCCTTCTCAGCCAACCATCCTGCCGTGCGGCGCATTGCGGTGGCCAAGACCTTCGATGCTATTGACCTAGGTGCGGAGTTGGGGGCAACCACCTTCGTCCTGTGGGGTGGACGCGAGGGCGTCGAATCCGATGCCGCCAAGGATGTTCGCGGTGCTCTCGACCGCTACGCCGAGGCCGTCAATCTCTGCTGCGCCTACGTGCGCGAACGACACTATGACCTGCGCTTCGCCCTCGAACCCAAGCCCAATGAGCCCCGCGGCGATATTCTGCTTCCCACCGTCGGACATGCCCTGGCTTTCATCAACGAACTGGAGTGGCCGGAGATGGTCGGCCTGAATCCGGAGTTCGCCCATGAGACGATGAGTGGGCTCTCGTTCTCACACGCCGTGGCGCAGACCTTGTGGCACGACAAGCTGTTCCACATCGACCTCAATGCCCAGCGCATCGGGAAGTTCGACCAGGACTTCCGCTTCGGGTCAGAGGGCATCCGGGACGCCTTCTATACGGTGATGGTGCTCGAAGATGCCGGTTGGACAGGCATGCGTCATTTCGACGCCCACCCCTACCGCACCGAGGACTACGACGGTGTCTGGGATTTTGCCCTCGGCTGCATGCGGACATACCTCATCCTCCGCGAGAAGGTTCGTCGATTCCATGCCGACGCGGACATTGCGAGGGCCCTGGCGACCGCTCGTCGCCAGGACATCAACGAGCCGACCTCCGAAGGCGGCCTTGGTGTTGATGCCTTGGATGCGTTACGAAGCGTTGCCAGTACTTACTCGGAGGACAAGATCGCCGGCACTGGTTATGGTCACGAACGACTCGACCAGCTTGTGACCGAGTTGCTGCTCGGGTCACGGTAGGTAAGGACGCACGGTTTCCACCCGTCCGCCGCCGACTGACTCACCGTCTCGAAGGGGCTCACGGCCTCGGCAGCGTCAGAATGAGCGAGGTTGGGCTCGTCGGCCCTTTCCCATGAATCAGGCGTCCTCAGCTGTTCAGGCTGAGGTGAACCTTGACCGAAGCCTTCAGCTGGGTCAGGGGAAGCCTACCGACCCGAGCCTTCACTCCCCCTCGTTCGGCAGCTCTCCTGCTCCTCGTCTCTCACGTTTTCCATCGTTACTGATTGCCCCTGCCTTGAGTCGAACAAGGGACAGCGGGACCCCCGGGCCTGGTAGCCGGCCTGCCGAGTTGACATCGACCTCGCCGTGGAGGGACCACGGCTCGAAACGGCCCTGACCAGAATGTTTCCGGTGAGAGCCGGTGGCGGTGATGGGACACAGACCCTGCCAGATTGTCTCAAGGTTCCCCCTGAAGGGTCGATCTCTCTGGTATGGACAATTTGGCGGGGGCGCCCGAGCATGGGCGGGATCCCGAGTGAATCTCGACGAGGAGACCGTCGGCCCTGGTGCCACTGACCCCGACCCGACCGATCAGGTGGCGCTGGCTCCGGCTGGCCGCCAAGCCGCCGGGGAGGTCGACGCCGTCCTCGAGATGGAGGATGGCGAGACCACCCTGTTCGAGACGGCGATCAATGCCTTCCACGCCGGCGAGTTTCAGCGTGCGGAGTCGCTCTTCCTGGAGGAGGCCGAGCGGGCATTGGACCTGGCCCCGCAGCGAGCGGCCATCGCCTTCCGCCAAGCCGCCCTGGCCGCCCGCCAAGGCGGCAACATAGATGCTTCGGATCACTGGATGCGGCTCGCCGGTCGCGAGTACTTGCGGGTTTCCGAGGACATCCGCACCCCGTTGCCGTTCATCCGCGAGGCGGCGGTCATGGCGGCCAAGTGCTTTCTCAGCGTCGAGAACCTCTCCGTGGCCACCAAGGGTCTCCGCCGGGCCCAGGCGATCGAGTCCGTACTCCGAGCCGACGAAGACCTCATGGCACCCGGCAACCGGTCCACCGGAGGGGATTCCGACCGGCCCGACGACTCGACAGCCGCCGCCCCTGAATTCACGCTGATGGGCGGCGACGGATCGGTCGGAGAGCCGAGGATCCGGGAACGGAGGAGCCCCTGGCGCCGACGCATCCGGAGCCGGCTGCCCACTGACGACGTGGCCTGAGCCCCGTGAGCGCGTCCTCCCTGCTGAGCCAGCCGTCCTCGAGTCCCGCGACCGAGATGCATCCGGGCCACGCTGTCCGGTCCGACATCGACATCCTGATGACCACCGAGGGCACCTACCCCTTCGTGACTGGAGGTGTGAGCACCTGGGCCCATCAACTGGTGACCGGCCTGTCCGAGAAGCGCTTCGTGGTCTACTCCGTCGTCGCCAACACCAACATGGCCGCCCGCTACGAGTCACCCCCCAACCTGGCCCACGTCGTGCAGGTACCGCTGTGGGGAACCGAGGACAATGCCGAATTCAACCCTCGCCCGGGCTGGATCGCTCGGCGGATGCGCCGACCAGGCCGGCGCTTCGACGAGGAGTTCCTCCCCGCTTATGCCCAATTGGTTGTTTCGGTCGCCCTGGGAGAGGGGGGTCCCGAAGACTTGGTGGCCGCCCTCTGTGCCCTGTCGGTGTACGCCGAGCGTTTCAGCCTCAAGCTCGCAATGCGGGACGGTCGCACCTGGCGCCTCTTCCGCGACGCACTCGCCGCCCACCCGCTCTACCGGAAGCTGACCACCTATGAGGCGATCGACTTGGCCCGTTCCGTTTACCGCTACCTGGCTCCGCTCGACTACCCCCCCGAGCTCCCCGGAATCGTGCACGCCTCGGCAGCTGCGTTCTGCGCCATCCCAGCCGTCGTGCTTCGGGAACGGTTCGGGATTCCGTTCCTGCTGACCGAGCACGGGGTCTACTACCGCGAGCGCCTCTTAAGTCTCGGCCGCACCAGAACGAACAGCCCCTACCGGGTATTTCTGTCCAACTTCTACGCCGCCGTCGTGGCCATGTCCTATTCGTGCGCCGACCTGGTGGCACCGGTGGCCCGGTTCAACGCATCGTGGGAGATGCGACTCGGTGTCGAGGAGTCCAAGATCCATCCCATGCCGAACGGCGTCGATCCGGAGCGGTTCCCCCTCGAAAGGCCGGCCGGAAGTGGCGACGGTCCCCTCACCCTGGTGGCCGTGGCCCGCCTCGAGCGGCTGAAAGACATCCACACCCTGCTCCGCGCCTTCTCGATCGTCCGCGGCCGGATCGACGGGATCCGACTGCTGATCCACGGCCCGGAGAGCGACGCGGCCTACGCCCGAAGTTGCTACGCCCTGGCCGAACAGCTCGCATTGGGTGAGTCGTGCGTGTTCAAAGGTCCTACGGCCGACGTCGGGCGGGCCCTCAACGAGGGGGACATCGCCGTGCTGTCCAGCATCTCGGAAGGCTTCCCCTTTGCCTCCGTCGAGGCGCTAATGGCCGGCCGGCCCATGGTGGCCACCGAGGTGGGTGGCGTCCCCGAGGTGATCGTCCCGCCCTACGGCAAATTGGTCGCTCCAGGGCGCCCGCTCGAGCTGGCGGACGCAATCTGCGCCATGGCCGCCGACCGGTCGAACCTGGCCCGGCTGGGCGAGCTTGGGCGTCAGGCCATGCTGGAGTCGTACACCCTGGAGGTCTTCCTGGACGGCTATCGGGGGCTCTATGACGAAGTACGGACCCGTGTCCCCCATCGTTGACGTCCCACGCGTAAGTCCCGTGGCCGGCGTCGCGCGCAGCCTCGACGAGCTTCGGACCGAATCCTCCGTCTTCGACGATCTCCACGTGGAGGCCCGCCGAGTTCTCGACCGGAACCCCGAGCCACGCAACCTTCGGGACGTGGCCGTGGCCCTCGAGTCGATGGGGTACACGACCACCGGGGCCAGAGCCCTCGGCTTCAACACCGTGTTCGACCTGGCCCTGACCGTGTTCGACTTGACCTACCTGTACTACGTGCCGAGGACCGAGGAGGTACCCGAGGAGGTACCTACCTGGCGGCGGTTTGCCGACGACTACCTGGCCGGCTCGTGGTACGGCGTCCCGTGGATCATGTCGATCGTGGTGCTCTTCGTGGGTCGGGTGGCCCTGTGGTCGTCGCTCAACGCCACGCCCCAGGTGGCGGCCATGGTCTCCCTGGCCTTCTTCCTCGCCGCTGTGGTCGCCGGGGCCTGCTCCCAGATGTTGGCTCGCCGCGGAACCTTCTACTACCTCCAGAAGAACTACCCGCTGGTGCGGTGGGTGGTGGCCCGGTTCCTCGTCTATGGGGTGGCCACAGGGCTGTTGGCCATCGCCGTTGCGTATGCCGTCTACGTGGTACCCGTCTACGGACTCCACCTGGGTGAGATCTTCGCCGAGTTCGCCGTAGCCATCTTCGCCTTCCTGCTCAGTGCGGCCCCGCTGTACATGCTCCGTCGCTTCTACACCCTGGCCCTGGCCACCAGCTTGGCCCTGGTCGTGACCCTGGCCGGGGCCTATCTGTTCAGCGGCGACACCAACGACGTCCGGCACGCCCAATTGCTCGGTCTGGCCGTGGGCTCTGGGGCCATGGTGGTCATCGCCGCCAGCTATCTGGCCCTCCGGACCGACGTCGACTCCGGGCTCGGTGCCTCGGTGACGGTCGTCAAGCCGCCCGCCCTGCGCGTCGTGTTGTGGCACTCGGCACCCTACGGCGTCTACGGCCTGGCCTACTTCGTCATGATCCTGGTCAGCCCCCTGGTGGTCGGTCTCGCCTACGGCCGGGGACTCGGAGTCGACCAGTACTTATACCCTTCGACCTACCAGGGGTCAGTTGCCATCGCTCTCCTTGAGCTGGTTGTCCTGCTCGGGCTCGTCCACGCCTCCATCGAGCGGTTCGGCCGACGACTCATGCCCCTCCTCGAGCGCCACACCCTCGACCGATGGGCGCAGGCCCGGCGCGCTCTCCGCCGGGAGTGGATCCGCAGCGTCGGGTTGGTGGTCGTGGCGTCCGGTGTCGTGGCTTGGGCCCTTCCCCCCCTGCTCCTCCAAGTCCTGCCTCCCTCGCTGACGGCCGCGGTCAGGTCACCGGGGGGGCTCCTTGCTCTTGAGGTGGCGGCGTACGGTTTCGCCATGGTGCCCGTCGGAATGCTGTGCAGTCAGTATCTGTTCTTTCTGGGCCGGCCCACCCCTGCCCTCTTTGGAGCCGTGGCTGGCGCCCTGACCTCCACGATGGCCACCGCTCTGTTGGTGCACGGGGGAGACATTGCCCTCGGGGCGTGGGGCCTGCTGGCCGGGACCACGGTCTACGCGGTCATCACCGGATTGGGGTCCTACCGGGTATTGGCAGCAGGTGAGGAGTCCTTCTATGCCTCGTTCTGAGCCTCCCGTGGACATTGAGGACCCTCGGAACGAGCCCTCTCCGATGGTCGACTCCCCCATGCCTGGTCGCATTGACGGTCACCCGGCGCCCCCCGAGTTGATCGACTCCTGGGACCCCGCCGACGACGAACTGCCGGGGGACCAGCGGCCGGCGCAGTGGGACTGGCACGGGTACCCGTCCTGGGGCCGCAAGGCGGTGGCCGTCTTTCCGATCGTGGCCCTGGTGCTGGCGGTCGCCCTCTTCGCCAACACCACCCTCTCAGCCCAGGGGGCCATCGCCGAGGTCCGCTCGGTGACCGGGACCGGCGGTGCCACCCTCCTGTCGGCCGGACCCTCACAGGCTCCCGGCGGGGCTGCCTCCGGCACCGGCCAGCCGGCCGATTATCGCGACCTCACCTTTCAGGTCCCAGGGTCGACCGTCAAGCCCCTCCAAGGGAGCACCTCTTTGGCGCTGTCGCACTACGCGGGGTGGCAAGCCAACGGCAGCGCCGGATCCGCCAACGGCATCGCCAGTGTCAGCGGAGGGCTACTCCACGTCGGCGTCAGACAACCCACCCCGGACTTCAAGGGCTGGTTCGCGACCACGACTTCGGCCACCCCACGGGCATGCGTCTTCCAATTCTCCGCGGCCTCACCACCCCCGATCAGCGCCACCCACACCCTGGCCGTCGGTGAGCTGGTCATGGCCGTGCAGACCAGCCGGACGGTGACGAACGGGGACATCAACTATGTCGTGGTGGCGGAGAACGTATTCGCTGACGGCCAACGCAACCTGACCGTTGGCTACTCGTTGGGTCATCTCAGCCATGCTGTCGAACACGTCCTCAAAGGGGTCCCGTGGTCGGCGGGCCCCCTGCAAGTGGCCGTCGATACAAACGGGAACAACCGGCTCAGCGTGTGGGTGAACGGCGCCCTCTTCTTTGCCGCCACCGATCTACACATGGGCATCGCGCCACCATTTGACCCGTACCTCGAGGTGCAGGCCCGGAGGACGGCCTACACCGTGGCCTTCGATGGCTACTCGAGCGTCTGCCAAAACAACGTAGTCGTCTCCGACCTGCCTGATGGCACCGTCGCCCATCTGGGAGCGGTCACGGTCACCACCCATGGAGGTTCCGCGGTGTTCCCCATGGCTGCGGTGGCGCAACCGGTGACAGGGGAGCTGTCGCTCTCCGTACCGGGCAACGCCAGCCCGGTCCGGTTCTCCCGACACCGGTACTGGCCCGGGGACCGATATTCCTACGCGCCAGGGACATGAGATCGAGCAGCGCTTTCGACGTGCCTCCTGTTGCTTCAGAGCAGGATCACACTTCTCGGCGAGGAGGTTGCCGTCGCCCGGGTGAGTGGGCCAGCTCATGGGGCTGAGGACCTTGTGCCGGCGCTCAGCTCGACTTCATTACTCAAATGCACCTCCCTACGCTCAGACGATCGTCGGGGATGAGTATCCGCAGAGAGGACGGCCTACTTCCTAGCGCAGGTACTGCGCAGACATCGACTGTCACCGTTGGGTCAAGAGGTCGAACTGGATTCCGGAAGATTGCAGCCTGGTTCGAAGTGCATTCCATTGAGGACGCAGTGATTGACCGTGAGCGCGCTGACCATCCTGCAACTCGATGAACGCTGGGCCAGGTATGCGACATACTCAGGGCTGACTGAGGCGATCCGCCTGCGGTTCACTGATGCGGGAGGCACGCTGCGGGAACTCTTCTCACGGATCGCCTTCAATATCTGTGTCGGCAACACCGATGACCACACCCGAAACCACGCCGCCTTCTCGGATGGACGAGCAGAGCGGTTGACGCTCACCTCCGCCTACGACGTGTGCCCCCAACAGCGGTCGACCGGTGAGGCGAGCCAGGCCATGGCCTACGGACCCGATGGCGAGCGCCGATCCGGCCTGGCGCCCCTGGTGGACGCCGCCCACCTCTATCTCCTCGACCGAGTCGAGGCCGAGGAGATCGTCGAGCGAGTCGTCGCGGAGATCCGGGCCGGGTGGAGTGACGCCGCTGACCGGGCTCGCCTCACGCAAGCTGACCGGAATCTGCTCTGGGAGAGCCAGATTCTGAACCCGTCGATCTTCTACGCAGGGTGAGCTCCAGAACCATCACCTCCACTACTCCGGTGCTGAGATGACCAACGTCGTACGGGCAAATTGTTCCGATACGTAATACAGTATCATAGGTCCATGGATGGGAAGTCGGTTTCGAGCAGGCTCGTGCGTGATATCCGTCGCCTCGGCGGATTGTCTCAGCGCGCACTGGCCGGCAGGGCTGGCGTTCCACAGCCGACGATCGCCGAGATCGAAGCCGGGCGACGAGAGCCTTCGATGACCCTTCTCAGTCGATTGGCGGAAGCGACTGGCTACGAATTGAAGCTAGGCCTGCAGCCGCTGCCTACCCGGAGTGCGGTCGCCACCGCTAACCGAATTCGCGACCTGCTGGTCAGGGCAGAGGGCGAACGTTGGTCGCAGGCGCTGCGTGAAGATGCCGCCCTAAGGGCCGCTATCGATTTCAAGAATGCGCTCACCTCCGCCAGCGCCCATGATTTCACCCATCTTGTGAGCACCCCGCCAGGACTGACAGGTGACGCGCGCTGGGACGCATTCATTGCAGCGGTGGTCGAAGACGAAGCGGCCACCCGTGCCGTGACGACTCCACGTTGGACTAACGAGAAGGTCCGGTTCACTCGACCGCTCTGGTATCTCTCCGACAATAGAGGGCTGCATGCCTGGGAGCTGGCAACGGCCCCGGGAGCGTTTGTTCGGCACGGCATCCTGGCAGCGAAACAGGAACTGGAGAGCGTCTGATGGATCGGGACGAGATAGAAGGTGCACTCCATGAGCTTGCCCAGGAGTTGGATGAGCGTGGCGTGATTGCCCGGATCCATCTCGTTGGGGGTGCCGCCATGGTTCTTGCGTACCAATCGAGGTTTTCAACGGACGATGTGGATGGGTCCGGCTATCCGACCGACGAGGTACTGGCCGTGGCTGCAGAAGTCGCCGAACGACGTGGCCTGCGATCCAACTGGCTCGACGACTCGGTGAAGGTGTACTTCCCAATAGCCACTGAGCCCGAATGGCGACCGGTCATCAAGGTGGGAAGTGTCGAGGTGGTCGTGGCCGACGAGCACACCTTGCTGGCCATGAAAATGAAGGCGAGTAGGGGAAGGCGAGACGAAGCTGACATCGAGTTTCTACTCGGAAAGTGCCAGATCACTTCTGTCAACGATGCTCTGGCGCTCTATGAGGAATACTTTCCGGAAGACGACCTTCCACCTCAAGCGATACCTATGCTTCGCCATGCTTTAGGCGAGTCTCCCCGACCAGGGCCTTCTCGGCGCCCGAGCTGACTGGAGGGCCCTCAGCTCGCGGAGCTGAAGTCCACACATCGAGCAAGTGCATCAGCTTGTGGCGCACACATGGCTATCAGTAGGTCGGCTCCCATGGGACTGCAAGTCAATACCAGCTAAGAATCGTCAGCGAGGGCACTTAGCGCGGCAATCGGATCTGAATGAACGATCTTCTTGCGGGCCAACCACATTGGCTGACCTGACGGCGGAAGGTGACTGTAGATGGACCGCCTACTCCACCGGAACGGTGGGTCTTCCGTCTTCGTCGACCTGGTGGAGGTACTCGGCGATGCCGTACCCTGTTGCCGTTTTGCCGCTTTCGGTGCGGCAGGTCCACCGGGTCAGCCCCTCGTTGACCACCGTGCCTCCCGACCTCCCGATGTCTGCCACCCGCAGTACCTCGCCGGACAGCTGGTAAACGCGATCTCGCTTGTCCACGGCGACGGCGTGTACGACCCGCTGGGTCAGTTCGTCGTCGCCAAGCTCGGTCCGCAGCTGCCACTCCTTGATACTGGTCACTTCGCCGTCAACAGACACCCAGCCGCGATGTAGGTCGCCGGCCGCCGTGCCGAGGCGGATTCCGCCGAAGTGCATCGACTCTCCGATGTTGATGCTGAACCACCGCCACATCGGGGGACCTCCCCAGCGGCGCGGACCCCATGAACGATCGCGGTTGCCGTGAGCACCGTTCCAGGTGTGGGGAACACCATCGATCGTCATCGAGCCCGTCCACCGACCGGCCTGTTCGAGATGGCCCTTGCCGGTCGTGCCCGCTGCCGCAGTAGCCTGATCACTCCGAGGCCCCGGAGTCCCCTGTCCGTCAGTGCCCACCCCGGGGGAGACGGCATCGAACTGCACGTTGACGGCCAAGCGGACCGGGCGGGCATCTCCGTTCCACGGATGGCAGGTGCGCGCCACCGCGTCGACATCAGCCACGATGCGCCACGTCTTCAGGGCATCGATCAACTCGTATCGAACGCCGCCCACCTCTAACGGCGGCCCCACCATCTCGTGCTGGTCGACTACGTGTCGGTACTCAGCGAGCTCTCCTCCTGGGAGCCACGCTGAAAGGCTGACGTCCATCGTGCCCTCGTTGGGTCGGATTCCGATCCGAGTGAAGAAGCCGCTATCGGACGCCGGGTCGTAGGCATTGAAGTAGTACGACTCGCTCCAGGCTGCATCCGATTCGACCGGGTGGGCGTAGTCGTGGCTGGGTCCGAGGATCGGCACGGACTCAACTCTTGCCGAAATTGCCGCACGACGCTCAACCTGTTCAATACCCACTGGCGTCCGCAATCCCCGACCCGGTTCCCCGGTCACCGAAGCCCGTGTCTACCCCACTCTCACCCCAAACTTGCCCTACAGCTATCCGGCGAAAATGCCGACATTCCTAACGAGAGGAGTGCCATGTCCAACACTCGGCGACGAGCGTCCTCCGGCGAAAGAGGTGGGGACCATGGGGGCGGACTCGGCGTCGGTGAGGAAGGTCGCAAGCATGGTCCCGATCGTGGCCGCGGTGACCGGGATCATCGCTCCGGCCTACGTACTGGCATTGACCCAGCACTCGGTATTCGTTGGGTTCGCCACTACCGGAGTGCCCAGTTGACCGCCGGCAGGACGTCGGCGGGTGGAGCAGCCCCTTTGAGGGGGAATCCATGACCACAGCCATTGAGTCCGACGCCGCGCCGGCAACGGCGTCCTCCTCGGCATCGCTGGCCATCCCGGCCCGCACGATCTCCAAGCTCGCCGTCCCGTTCCTCGGCCTCCTCGGTGCCATCCAGGGAGCGTGCCCCAACATCGCCTCGACGGCGCTGGTCGGTGCCAGCCGTGCCCTGCACATGGCGGGGAGCACCCAGGCCCTCGCGGCGAGCCTCCAGACCATGTCGATCGCCGCCACGGCCATCACCACGGGCCTGCTGGCCGATCGCCTCGGGCGCCGGCACGTGCTGATGGTCGCGCTCGTGATCGGAGCCTTGGGCAACCTGATCGTCCTGGCGTCCCCGACCTCGGCCGTCTACATGCTCGGCATGATCGTTACCGGCGTCGGCCTCGGCGCTGTCTACGGATGCGCTTTCGGCTTCATGAGCGCGGTGGTGGCGCCGGCCCGGATGGCAGCCGCCATGGGCGAGTTCGTGGCCGTGGTCATGGGCGGCACCGTGGTCCTCACGTTCGTCGGCGGCATCCTGGCCAGCTCGCACTGGCGGATGGCCTACGTGCTCATCCCTGTTATGTGCCTGGCCGCCATCGTGGCGACCCCAGTGCTCCTCCCCAAGGTCCCACGGGTGACGGGGGCCAGGCTCGACCTCCCGGGCCAGGGCCTGCTGATGGTCGGGGTAGTGCTGTTCCTCTACTCGGTGAGCCAGTTCGCCCACAGCATGACCAGCCCCCGGACGCTGGTGCCACTCGGATTCGGGATCGTCGCGCTCGCCGGCTTCGCCATGTGGGAGGGTCGTTTCGACGGTGCCTTCTACCCGATGTCGCTGTTCCGGTCACCACTGTTCCTGGCGGCACTGTGCGCCGGCTTCATCTTCAATTTCGGCACCGCCGTGTCCTTCCTCCAGGTGACCAACCTGTGGCAGTACGTGAACGGCCTGAAGACGTCGCAGGTGGCGGTGTGGCAGCTGCCACTCATGCTGTCGGGTATCGTCGCTGGCCTCGTCGTCGGACGGAAGATGTCCAAGGGGATGTCCGACCGGGCCGCCATCCTCCTCGGCGGGGCGACCAGCGCCGTCGGCTTCGTGTGGCTGGCCGTGTTCCACGGGGCGTCGGGCCTGCTCGGGTTCCTGCCCGGGCTGATCCTTGTCGGCGGTGGTGTGGCCATCGCCTCCGTCCCGTTCGGGAGCCTCATTCTGGCTGAGGCCCCGCCCGAGCACCTCGGCCCGGTGTCGAGTTCCCGCCTCACGTTCGGGCAGATCTTCTACACGGTGGGCCTGGCGACCTCGACGGTCGTGATCGACCGCATGACCACTGGTGGTGTGGTCCACCGGCTCGAACACGCCGGCGTGCCGGCCAACCAGATCGGCACCGGCATCGACGCCGTCAACACCTTCGCGGCGAAGGGCACCGCGCCCACCACGTCGCTGGGCAAGCAGGCGCTGCACGACGCCGTCACCTCCTACGGCCACGCCTTCGCCATGACGATGTACGTCGGCGGTGTTGTCACCCTGGCGGTGGGCATCCTGGCCTTCGCCCTCCTTTCCCATGGTTCGGGTGCTCCCGCGCCCGACGCCGATCCGGTCGCCACGGCGGGCTGAGCCCGCGGGACCGGTACCCGACCTGGCCGCAGGCGCACGAGCCGGCCACCGAAGAAAGCGCAGGACAAGACATGTGTATGACATTCAAGCTCCCCACCGCCGTTGACGGTACCGTCGTGGCGGCCCGCAGCATGGAGTTCCCGATGGGAATGCCCACCCAGCTGGCCGTCCTCCCGGCGGACTTCGCCGGCACCGCCTCGCCGGCCGACGGCGTCACCTGGAAAGCCCGCCACGGTGTGGTGGGAATGGGGATCTTCGGCAAGGCCGACTGGCTCGTCGACGGCCTCAACACCGAGGGCGTCAGCGCCCACTTCCTGTACATGCCGGGCGGCTACTGCACTTACCGGGACCCGTTGGGGGACGGGACCAACCTGGCCCAGGTGGACCTGGCTGCCTTCCTGCTCGGCACCTGTGCGACGATCGACGAGGTAAAGACGGCCGTCGCCCGGGTCAACGTCGTCGGGGTCGACCCCGGGATGGGCTTCGTGCCCCCCGTGCACTGCCTGGTCCACGACCGTACCGGCTCGGTCGCCATCGAGTTCCACCCGGACGGCACCCGGGTGGTCGACAACCCGGTGGGCGTGGCCACCAACGCCCCGTTCCTGGACTGGCACCTGACCAACCTGTGCAACTTCCTAGGGGTCTCGGCCGAGAACCCTCCCGAAGAGGTGGTGGGCGGGCTCACCTTGTCCGCTCTCGGCCAGGGTGAAGGCCTGCGCGGCATCCCGGCCGACTACACACCCACGGCACGGTTCGTACGTCTGTTCACCATGCTGCGACTGGTGTCCCAGGCCAAGGACGCCGACGAGGCCGAGCAGCTGGCTCTACACCTGTGCAATGCCTTCGACATCCCGCCGGGGGCGATCCAGGAGTCCATGGGCTGCAATCTCGTGCCCGAGGTGACCGTGTGGGACTCCGTGCTGAACCTCAGCACACCCCGCTATGCCTACCGGATGATCGGAAACCCCGAGACCTATGTGGTGGACCTGTCGTCGGTGGACTTCACTGGACCGGCCCGCCTCCAGGACCTGCGCTCGAAGGGTGGGTTCACGCCGCTCACCGTCTAGTCTCGCCAAGAAGAGGATCGATCCGGTCAGGGGCGATAGTGCTCAGCCTTTAGAGCTGAGGACGCTCCAGGGAATCGCAGAGGTCATTGTGAAGATCGCTGGGACTCCCAAACGCTCCAGTCCAAGAGGTTCGCCTTGAGTCCCATCGCGCTGGCAGCTTGGACCAACCCTGCGATGGCCTCGTTTTCAGTGACGGACCGCCCGACTGCGGTCGAGACGAAGCGAACGATGTGAACATTCGGTTTCACCGTCTCGATCCCCAGACGCATCGTAAGCCACTGGTAGACAACTGGCCCCAGCCCCTTGACCTGTCCCTCGAAATCAGAGAACGAACTCGACTCTGCCCAGGAACGAAGATCCTCAAGGTCTCAACTCCGAGGCGTCTGACGAACGCAACCAACCCTCGGAGTTGCCCTGCCCGAGTCCAGAACTTATAGCCCGATAGGTAGGTTGCCAGTTCGGTGTTACCTTCTTTGTCGTTCGGGTAGCGGCTGAAAAACGACTCGAGGTCATCGAGAGTACGCACGTCGTTCCATCTAGTGGACTCAAAATGCTTTATCGCATTCCGGACAGTCGTTGTGTGCTGCTGGTAGTCGATCACCGTGTCGAGAAGTGTTGATACAAGATCTGTCGCGAGGTAGACGTTGGAGGTCAGCGGAATGGCCTGGCACGCGAGCGTCAGTTTGTTCTGCTCGTCCTCACTAAGCATGAGGTCATTCTTGCCAGAATCTCAACAGCCTGCAGGGCTGAGTCCACGGACGTACTCAGCCGTGCGAGCCCGATCGAGGCGAGGTCAACTGGCAGGCCTCAGCCTCTAGAGCTGAGGTACCGGGTTCGGTCTCAGCTCAATGGGCTGAGATGTGGTCGGCTGTCCTCAGCTCAACCAGCTGAGGACAGCGCTAGATAGAGCGATCGAGACCTGCAGCCGCGATCGCCAATTGACACATCCTTCTTAGGGCACTTGGCGCTGTCGCATTGACCCGCACGGCCTTTCGTAAGGCATCAGGTGAGCCGCTATTCCGGGATTGAAATGCATCGTGAAGACATGAGCTTCACGAAACTGATACTCATTCGGCGGCGCCAATGGATGCGGGTTTAACTCCGGTCGCGCTCAACGCAACAGTGCCCATTTTCGGCACCCACAGCCCCGACATGTTCAGCGTGCGACAGCCACCGGGGTGAACTTGCAGTCAAGGTGCTTGATCCCGTTGATGAAGGGCGAGAGCAGGCGGTCCGGCTCGCCGACGCTCTCGATGTCGGGTACGCGTT
>DATKRZ010000014.1:0-21217 GCA_035531955.1 Acidimicrobiales bacterium
TGTGCGGGGGCCTGACCGCCCTGGTGCAGGCCGGGTACGAGACCCTGGTCGGAGCGGGCTACCAGCCCGAGTCGGCCTACTTCGAGTGCCTCCACGAGCTCAAGCTGATCGTCGACCTGATGTACGAGCAGGGGATCAGCGGCATGCGGTACTCGATCTCGGACACGGCCGAGTACGGCGACCTCACCCGGGGCCCCCGGGTCATCAACCAGGCGGTCCGGGACGAGATGGGCCGGATCCTGACCGACATCCAAGACGGCACCTTCGCCCGGGAGTGGGTCGAGGAGAACGCCAGGGACCGTCCCAACTACAAGGCCTTGCGGCAGGCCGGCCTCGACCACCCCATCGAGAAGGTGGGCGCCCGACTCCGCGAGATGATGCCGTTCGTGAGCGCGGGGAAGCAGAAGGTCCAGGACATCTCCGGGGGTTGACAACGGGGGCCCGCCGCCCACCGGCGGGCATGGACCCGGCCCGGACCGGGAGGAGGGCGCGGTGAGCGACGACGCAGGCCCAGGGGACATGAAGGTGCCGGGCCTCGAGGCCGTCTTCCGGCATCTCGACGATCCCGACATGGCCTGGCAGCAGGTGAAGGCCGTCCGGAACGCCGACGGGACCACGTCGTCGGTGTGGGAGAAGTGGTTGGCCTTCTCCCCGGACCCCCAGTACCTCTCGCTCTACGCCCGCTGGGACCCCGGGATGGTCATCCGCCGCCACGGTCACAACAGCCCCCACGTGCTCTTCGTTCTGAGCGGGGACATGTGGTGCGGCGATCGGCACTGCCAGGCCGGGACCCACGTCGAGCTCCCCCTGGGTGCCGCCTTCGGACCGTTCGTGGCCGGGCCCGAAGGTACCGTGCTCCTCGAGGTGATGATGGGCGACCCCCGATCGTGGGGGGACGACCCCGCGGCGTTCGCCGAGGCGTTGGCCCGAGCGGGAGCCGAACCCCTGCCCGACCCGGCCATCGAGCTGCCCGGATGGCTGAGCGATCTCCGGTCGACCTGGGTGGTCGACGGCGAGGAGCCGCCGGCCGGTTGACCGGGTCCAATGGCCGGTGGCTGGGCTCAGCCGGCGATGGCCCCCACGACATGGTTGATGCAAGCGCACAGGCAGGCGATGTCGTCGGGATCCACCGAGGGGAACATGGCGATCCGCAACTGGTTCCGTCCGAGCTTCCGATAGGGCTCGGTGTCCACGATCCCGTTGGCCCGAAGGACGGCGGCCACGGTGGCGGCATCGATCGAGTCCACCAGGTCGATGGTCCCGACCACGCGGCTGCGGTCCTGTTGGCGGGCAACGAACGGTGTGGCGAAGTCCGAGTTGTCCGCCCAGGTGTAGAGGATCTCGGCGGACCTGTCGCACCGGCCGGCCGAGAATTCCATGCCACCGCTCTGGTTGAACCAGCGCACCTGGTCGTCGAAGAGGAAGATCGTGGCCAGTGCCGGCGTGTTGTAGGTCTGGTCGAGTTTGGAGTTGTCGAGCGCGATTGCCAGGTCCAACGAGGGGGGCACCCACCGCTTGGTGGCGGTGATGGCCCGGACGCGGTCCTGGGCGGCGGGGGAGAGCAGGGCAACCCACAGACCCCCGTCCGAGCCGAAGCACTTCTGGGGTGCGAAGTAGTAGGCATCGAACTGCGCCGGATCCACCCGCAGCCCGCCGGCCCCGGACGTGGCGTCGACCGCCACCAGCCCCCCGCCCTCGGCGGGGGACAGTGCACCGCCGGGACGGGTGATCGGCATCATCACCCCTGTCGAGGTCTCGTTGTGGGTGAAGGCGTAGAGGTCGATGTCCTCCCGGGCGACCGGGTCCGGGTGGGTCCCCGGTTCCGAGGTGATGATCTCCGGATCGCCGACGTGGGGCGCAGCAGCGGCGGCGGCGGCGAACTTGGACGAGAATTCGCCGAAGCTCAAGTGCTGGCTCTTGCGGTCGATGAGCCCGAAGACGGCGGCGTCCCAGAAGCAGGTGGTGCCGCCGTTGCCCATGGCCACCTCATACCCGTCCGGCAGGGAGAAGAGGTGGCGCAGTCCCTGGCGGAGGCTGGCCACCACCGACCTCACCGTCTTCTGGCGGTGGCTGGTCCCGAGGTAGTCGCCGGCTGCCGCGGCCAGTGCCGCCACGGCTTCGGGGCGGACCTTCGAGGGACCCGAACCGAATCGCCCGTCGGAGGGAAGCAGGTGGGAGGGGATGGCGATGTCGGGGATCTCGGTCACGTATGGAATCATGGCACCATGGCCCAGCCGACAGAAACCGGCAGCGCCCGGGTCCCGGACCGGGCGGCGCCGTGACCGGGCAGCGGATCTCTGCACGCGTCGCCGCCGTCTCCCCCTCGGCGACCCTGGCGGTCGACGCCAGGGCGAAGGCCTTGAAGGCCCGGGGGGAGAGCGTCGTCGGATTCGGTGCCGGCGAACCCGACTTCCCCACGCCCGAGCACATCGTGGCCGCGGCGGCGGCGGCCTGCCGTGATCCCCGGTCCCACAAGTACACCCCGACCGCCGGCCTGCCCGAGCTGCGCGAGGCGGTAGCCGTCAAGACCCGCCGCGACTCCGGGCTGGACGTCGCCGCCTCGCAGGTCCTGGTCACCAACGGGGGTAAGCAGGCCATCGCCAATTCGTTCGCCGTGCTGTGCGACCCGGGAGACGAGGTGCTGGTGCTCGCCCCCTACTGGACCACCTACCCCGAGGCCATCGCCCTGGCCGGCGGTGTTCCCGTGGTGATCCCGACGGGCGCGGCCAGCGGCTTCCGGGCCTCGGTCGACCAGCTGGAGGCGGCCCTGACCGCCCGCACCAAGGTCCTGCTGTTCGTGTCGCCCTCCAACCCCACCGGGGCGGTCTACCCCAAGGCGGAGGTCGAGTCCATCGGCCGGTGGGCCGCGGCGCACGGGCTTTGGGTGCTCACCGACGAGATCTACGAGCACCTGGTCTACGGGGACGCGGAGCACCACTCCATGCCGGTGCTGGTGCCCGAGCTGACCGACCGTTGCATCGTGGTGAACGGGGTGGCCAAGACCTACGCCATGACCGGGTGGCGGGTCGGGTGGATGATCGGTCCGACCGACGTAGTGGTCGCGGCCACCAACCTGCAGTCGCACGAGACGTCCAACGTGGCCAACGTGTCCCAGTGGGCGGCCCTGGCCGCGGTTTCGGGCGACCTGTCGGCAGTGGCCGAGATGCGCCGTGCCTTCGACCGTCGCCGGCTCACCATCCACGCCATGCTCAACGAGATCGAGGGCATCACCTGCATCCTGCCCGAAGGGGCGTTCTACGCCTTCCCCTCGGTCGAGGGTCTGCTGGGACGGGATATCCGCGGCCACCGCCCGGGGTCGAGCGCCGAGCTGGCCGAGATCGCCATCGACGAGGCGAAGGTGGCGGTGGTGCCGGGTGAGGCCTTCGGGTCGCCCGGCTACTTCCGGATGTCGTACGCCCTGGGCGACGACGACCTGGCCGAAGGCGTCTCCCGCCTGGCCAAGCTGTTCAGCGACGCTTCGTGAGGGCGGGTGGGGCGGGCGGCCGGCGCGCTGCGACCGCGCTGCCGGCTGATCCCCGGTTCTTGACCACAGACAGAAAGGAACCCCATGGGTAGGGTGCTCATCACCGAGAAGCTGGCCCAGCCGGGCCTGGACCTGATGGCCAGGGCCGGGCACAGCGTCGACGTGCAACTCGGCCTTTCCCCCGAGGACCTGGTCACGGCCGTCGTCGGTGCCCAGGCCCTGGTCATCCGCTCCGCCACCACCGTGACCGCCGAGGTGCTCGCCGCTGGCACGGACCTCGTGGTGGTGGGCCGGGCCGGCATCGGCCTCGACAACGTCGATGTGGCCGCCGCCACCGAGCGCGGTGTGATGGTCGTCAACGCGCCGCAATCCAACATCCTCTCGGCCGCCGAGCAGGCGATGGCCCTGTTGCTCGCCCAGGCCCGCAACATCCCCCAGGCCCACGCCGCCCTGGTGGCCGGCAAGTGGGAGCGGTCCAAGTGGGAGGGCGTCGAGCTGTACGGCAAGACGCTCGGCGTGGTGGGGCTGGGCAGGGTCGGTGCCCTGGTGGCGCAGCGGGCACTGGCGTTCGGCATGCGGCTGGTCGCCTATGACCCGTTCGTGTCGGCCGACCGGGCCAGGCACATGGGCGTCGAGCTGATGGACCTCGACTCCCTCATGGCCGAGTCCGACTTCGTGACCGTCCACCTCCCGAAGAACGCGGAGACCCTGGGGCTGATCGGCAAGGACCTCCTCGCCAAGGCCAAGCCGGGGCTGCGGATCATCAACACCGCCCGAGGCGGGATCGTCGACGAAGGTGCACTGGCCGAGGCCATCCGGTCCGGGCAGGTGCAGGGTGCGGGCCTCGACGTGTTCGCCAAGGAGCCCACCACCGAGTCCCCCCTGTTCGAGCTGCCGTCGGTCGTGGTCTCCCCCCACCTGGGGGCCTCGACCGCAGAGGCCCAGGACAAGGCCGGGGTCACCATCGCCGAGCAGGTCATCTTGGCCCTCGACGGTGATTTCGTGCCCTTCGCCGTCAATGTGGCGGCCACGGACGTCTCCGAGACGGTCCGCCCGTTCATGGGGCTGGCCGAACAGCTGGGCCGGATCCTCTCGGGCCTCAACGACGGGCTGCCGGCCACCTTGGAGGTCGAGTACCAGGGGGGCCTGGCCGGGGCGGGCACCGGAATCCTCACCCTGTCCGTCCTCAAGGGACTGTTCGCCGCCGGCACCGCCGAGCCGGTGTCCTACGTGAACGCCCCCCAGTTGGCCACCGAGCGCGGGCTCGAGGTACGGGAGACCTCGACGGTGACCGCCCACGACTACGTCAACCTGATCACCCTGCGGAGCGGCGAGCACTCAGTGGCCGGCACGCTCACCGGGCCGCGCACCGAGCCCCGCCTGGTGATGATGGACGACCACGCCGTGGAGGTCCCCCCGGCCCCCCACATGGTGGTGGTGCGGAACGACGACCGGGCGGGCATGATCGGCGCGGTGGGCACCATCCTGGGTGCGGCGGAAGTGTCGATCTCCTCGATGGCGGTGGGCCCGTCGGCCACCGGCCATACCGCACTGATGGTGCTGTCCACCGAACGGATGGTCCCCGAGGACGCGCTGGTGCAACTGCGAGGGGCCGCAGGCATCAGCGACGTGCACACCATCGAGTCGTAGGGCCCGACCCCGGTGACCGACCCAGGGGGAGGGGTCACGGCGTTCGCCACGGGCCAGGTCGTGACCTGTTCCGGTCCCGGCGGCGGCCCCAAGCGGAATCGGCCTACCGGCGACCGGCCCAGGAGATGGAGGCCGCCGCCCGGGCGATGCCGGGCTTCGTCGACTTCAAGACGTTCGCGGCCGGGGATGGCGAGCAGGTGTCCCTGGTCACTTTCCCACCGCCCACCGCCCACCGCCCACCGCCCACCGCCCACCAGGCGTGGCGGGACGACCCAAGGCACCGGCGCGCCCAACAGCAGGGGCCGGGACGCCTTCTATCTCGAGTACACCGTGTAGGTCAGGGCGTGCACCCGGGTCTCGTCTTGGGCCCGCGGCCCGCACTGAGCCCGGTCTCTCCCCGACCAGCCCGTGAACCGATCGTGGAACCGACCGGACGGCGGCCTGGCTGCCGGTCGGCCGCTCAGTCCGACGGATCCGGTTTGGGGGGCACCGGGGGCCAGGTGTCCCCCCCGATGGCAGTAGGGGCCGGCCCTCCCCCGGGCTGTCCGGCCCGTGGGCTCGATTCGAGGAGGCGGCGGACGATGGCGGCCACTGCCGCCAGCACGGCCAGGCGCCTCGTCCATTTGAACACGCCGCCCACCATCCCGTCACCCTACTGCGGTGCGGTCCGCCCGGGCCCTGCTGGGCGCTGATCCGCAACCCGGGGACGAGTCGGGACGCATGATCGTCCCCTTCGACCGATTGGCCGACGACGAGGGGGCCGGTCACCCCGGGACCGGCATCGACAAGGTCAGAGGAGACGGCCTCCCGGTACCAGCATCACCAGGTGGCCGCCTCGTGCCGGGGGTCTCCCCGACATGGGTTTTGGGTGCTCGCCCACGTAGGACCGGACCCTCGCAAAATCTGACGAAGCCGGGCCCGGCATCCCAGGCCGCAGCGGGTGGCGTCGAATCCTCTCCGGCTCCGGATCCC
Source organism: Acidimicrobiales bacterium (assembly GCA_035531955.1). Taxonomy (GTDB): domain Bacteria; phylum Actinomycetota; class Acidimicrobiia; order Acidimicrobiales; family RAAP-2; genus Bog-756. The sequence continues at coordinate 6,107 of DATKRZ010000014.1, forward strand.
TGGATTCCGTTTGGGATTCATTGACCAGGTGTTCCGCTCGGCCTACCATGTGCGCAGCAGTGCAGTAAGCCGCCAGCGATCACGGCGGTGCAGTGGTCGACCGGCGGATCATTTGGGGGATCCACACATGCACTCGCACCGGGGAGCGAAACGATGCCAACGGGGTTCGGAACCACAGGGCATTGTGGCGTGGTCGGCTCGCCGGGATACGCGTCTCGCGACTCCCGTTCGTGTACCTTCTGTCGCGGAGTCCCCGTATCTGACTGAAATCCGAGCATCCCCCCACCGGGAGGCAACAAGATCGAAGTTGCCGGAACAGCATGGCTGTTGGCAACTCCACCTCTACCGGGTCCCCCGACGTCGGCTGCCCCCCTGCCCCTCGTGGTAGTCGGCGCCGGGGACCCGGTGGATTTTCCCGCGCCACCGTCATCCCGGTCTGCGCCTGAGGCCATCCCGGACTGCGCCTGAGCCGGCACCTGTGGGCCGGCGACCGTGGAGCGGGCGGCCAATCCGGATTGGGCTCAGCGGGTCGTGGGAAGCCACGCCGGCCGGGCAGATTCGTAGGCCTCGATGTCGTCCTGGTACCGGAGGGTGAGCCCGATGTCGTCCCAGCCGTTCACCAGGCGGGCCCGGGTGAACTCGTCGAGGGGGAATTCGGCTTCGATGCCGGCGGCGGGCGCGTCCAGCGTGCCCCGTCCGATGTCGATGGTCACCTCGAGCGACGGATCCGCGGTCACTGCGTCGAGCAGTTCCCGGCCCACCCCCGCCTCGACCTGGACGGGAACCAGGCCGGACTTGGTGCAATTGTTCTTGAAGATGTCGGCGAAACCCGGGGACACGACGGCCTCGAACCCGTAGTCCTGCAGCGCCCACACCGCGTGCTCCCGCGAGGACCCCGTGCCGAAGTTGGGTCCGGCCACCAAGATGGTGGCGCCCATGAACTCCTCGCGGTTGAGGACGAAGTCGCGATCGTCCCGCCACTCGCTGAACAGACCGGCGCCGAACCCGGTGCGCTCGACCCGCTTCAGCCAGTCGGACGGGATGATCTGGTCGGTATCGACGTCCGACCGGTCGAGGGGAACCGCCCTTCCGCTCACCACCCGGACGGCGCGCATTCAGCCGAGGTCCGCGGGCGAGGTGAAGTGGCCGGCCACCGCGGTGGCCGCGGCTACCTCGGGGGAGACCAGGTGGGTACGTCCGCCCCGCCCCTGGCGCCCTTCGAAATTGCGGTTGGACGTCGACGCGGCCCGTTCCCCGGGGGCCAGCTTGTCGGGGTTCATGGCCAGGCACATCGAGCATCCCGGCTCGCGCCATTCGAACCCCGCGGCGGTGAAGACGCGGTTCAGCCCCTCGGACTCGGCCTGGGCCTTCACCCGGTGGGACCCGGGAACGACCAGGGCGCGCATCCCGGACCGGACCCTCCGACCCCGGAGGACGTCGGCGGCAGCCCGCAGGTCCTCGAGGCGGCCGTTGGTGCACGAGCCGATGAACACGGTGTCGACGGGGATGTCGCGCATCTCGGTCCCTCCGGCCAGTCCCATGTACTCGAGGGCGCGGGCAGCCGCCTCCCGTTCACCGGCGTCGACGAACGAGTCCGGCTCGGGGACTCGGGCATCGATCCGGGTGACCTGGGCGGGGTTGGTGCCCCAGGTCACGTAGGGGACCAGCGAGGACGCATCGAGTGCGACCTCCTTGTCGAAGACGGCCCCGGCATCGGTGGTCACGCTGCGCCATTCGGCCAGGGCGTCCTCCCAGGCCGCACCCTTGGGGGCGTGGTCCCGTCCCTCGAGGTATGCGAATGTGGTGTCATCCGGGGCGATCATGCCGGCCCGCGCTCCCGCCTCTATCGACATGTTGCACACGGTCATCCGGCCCTCCATCGAAAGTCCCTGGATGGCCGGCCCGCGGTACTCGATGATGTGCCCGCTGCCCCCGCCGGTCCCGATCCGGCCGATGACGGCCAGGACCAGGTCCTTGGCCGTCACCCCGGGAGGGAGTGCTCCGTCGACGGTCACCGCCATGCCGGCGGGCCGGCGCTGGGTGAGTGTCTGGGTGGCCAGTACGTGCTCCACCTCGCTGGTCCCGATCCCGAAGGCCAGCGCGCCGAAGGCCCCGTGGGTGGAGGTGTGGCTGTCGCCGCACACGATGGTCATCCCCGGTTGGGTGAGGCCCTGCTCGGGCCCGATGATGTGGACGATGCCCTGGTTGGCATCGCCCATCGGGTAGCAGGTGATCCCGAACTCGGCGCAGTTGGTGGCCAGGGCGGCGAGCTGCTGGGCCGACACCGGATCGCCGACCGGCAGGTCGATGTCGGTGGTCGGCACGTTGTGGTCGGCGGTGGCGACGGTCAGGTCGGGTCGGTGGACCCCGCGGCCGGCCAGGCGCAGTCCGTCGAAGGCCTGGGGTGAGGTCACCTCGTGGATCAGGTGGAGATCGATGAAGATGACGTCGGGCTCGTCGCCGACGCCGGCGTGGACGACGTGGCGGTCCCAGACCTTGCGGGACATCGTCGAGGGCGTTCCGCTCATGTCCATCAGCCCCCGATCCTTACGATCTCGACCTTCAGGGTGCCGCCGGGGGCGGCGTACTCGACCGTCTCCCCGGCCGAATGTCCGATGAGGGCCCGGCCGAGCGGAGACCCCGGCGAGACGACGGTCAGATCCCCCTGTCGTTCCTCGATGGAACCGACGAAGAAGTCGGTGGTCTCGTCCTCGCGGTCGCCGTCGTAGCGCAGCGTGACCACGGACCCAGCGGCGACCGTGCCGTCCCCGGCCTGGCTGGCGTCGACCACCGTGGCCGTCTTCAACAGGCGCTGGAGCTGGCGGATCCGCGACTCCATCTTCCCCTGGGCATCCTTGGCCGCGTGGTAGTCGCCGTTCTCGGAGAGGTCGCCGAGGGCGCGGGCCGACTCGATGGCGGCGGCGACCTCGACCCGGCCACGCGTGGTCAGGTCGGCGAGCTCGGCCTGGAGCCGGTCGTAGGTGTCGGGGGTCAGCTGGGCGGCCGCGGGGTCACTCACGGCTCACCAGGCTAATGGGTGGAAATGGTGGGCCGGACGGCGCGCCGGCCGGCTTTTTGCGGCCACCGGACCGCCCGGCTGGCGCCGGTGCCACCAAGGGTTGCCGGCCCCGGGGCCGAGGCCTGTCGGCGCCGGTCCCGGCCCGGGGGATTAGCGTGGCCGACGATCGGAAGCGACAGGCCGGCGGTGAAGGGAGGTGTCATGGCTGACGTCCAAGGGACCTGGGACCAGCGATTCGACAGGGTTGCGGCCACGCTGGCCGCAAGCCTCGAGGCGGGCACCGATGTGGGGGCCTCGGTGGCCGTCTTCCTCGAGGGTGAGCCGGTGGTCGACATCTGGGGCGGTTATGTGGACGAGGATCGTTCGGCGCCCTGGGGCCGGGACACCCTGACCAACGTGTGGTCGAGCACCAAGACGATGACCTTCCTCTGCGCGCTCATGCTCGCCGATGACGGCGAGCTCGACTTCTACGCGCCGGTGGCAAAGTACTGGCCGGAATTCGCCGCTGCGGGGAAGGAAGGCGTGGAGGTGCGTCACCTGATGAGCCACACGGCCGGCCTCGCCGGTTGGACGGAGCCCCTCGCACCCGAGGACCTGGCCGACTGGGACCTGTGCACGTCGAGACTCGCCGCCCAGGAGCCGTGGTGGGAGCCGGGCACCGCATCGGGCTACCACGCGGTCACCCAGGGCTACCTGATCGGTGAGGTGGTGCGCCGGATCACCGGTGTCACCATCGGGGCCTGGTTTGCCAGCGAGGTGGCCGGTCCCCTCGGAGCCGATTTCTTCATCGGCCTGCCCGAAGCCGAGGACGGGCGGGTCTCGATGGTGATCCCGCCGCCGCCGATCGACTTCGGAGCGCTCGACCCGACGAACTTGGCGGTGCGGGCATTTTCCAACCCCCCGCTGGATGCCACCATGCCCCGGCACGCCTGGTGGAGACGGGCCGAGATCCCGGCGGCCAACGGGCACGGCAACGCCCGCTCGGTGGCGGCGATCCAGTCGGTGGTGGCCGGCGGGGGGGAGGCCAGGGGCGTCCGATTGCTCTCGACCGCGGGCTGCGACGCCATCTTCGACGAACAGTCCGACGGACCGGACCTCATCCTCCTCGGGATGCCCCACCGGTTCGGGATGGGCTACGGGCTGAGCACCGAACTGATGCCGATCGGTCCTCGGGCCTGCTACTGGGGGGGTTACGGGGGATCGATCATCGTGATGGATCTGGATGCCCGGCTCACGGTGTCGTACGTGATGAACCGGATGGAGGCGGGCCTCGAGGGCGATGTCCGCGGGGCCGACATCGTGCTGGCCGCGGCGGCGGCGCTGGCCGAAGGCTGAGCTGCCGGGGCGATGACCGCATCGGGCCGGATGTCAGGGCATCGTCCGAGTGAGTGACGCCTTCCACGCCGGCGGCGACGGAGGACCCCGCTCGTTCGAGGCCAGGTTCGAAGAGGAGCAACGCCAGCCCATCCGCTGGAAGGCCCTGGTCAAGCGGTCCGTCGTCATCGCCGTCTCCGGCGTGGCCCTCTACCTGGTGGCTCCCAGCGTCATCGCCGTCCTCCACTCGTGGCCCCGCCTGTTCACCCTCAACCTGTTGTGGTTCATCCCTGCGGTCATCGCCGAGGGGGCCCACTTCGCCTGCACCTTCTCGCTCCAGCGGATCGCTCTCAGGACCAAGGCCTGGTTCTCGGTGATCACCGCCCAGTTGGCCGGCAACGCCATCTCGCTTATCGTCCCGGGCGGGGCTGCGGCCGGGGCCGCGGTGCAGTTCCGGATGCTGGCGGTCAGCGGCATGGATGCGACCGACGCGGTTGGCGGGCTGACCGCCTTCTCCTTCCTGGGCATCGGCGGGCTGCTCGCCCTCCCGGTGTTCGTCCTCCCGGCCGTGCTGTTCGGGTCGCCGGTCAGCTCGGGGCTGGTGGACGCCGCCGTCCTCGGCGCCGTGGGGTTCGTCCTCTTCGTTGGGTTCGGCGTGCTGGTCATGACCGCCCAGAGGCCCCTGTACTGGGCCGGTGAGGCGGCCCAGTCGCTCCGCAACCGGCTGCTGCGGAAGCGGGAGCCGGTGGCCGGGCTGCCGGAACGCCTGGTGGAGCAGCGCAATCTCATCCGGACGGTGCTGGGTCAACAGTGGTGGCAGGCCACCTTGTTGTCGGCCGGCCGGCTCGGCTTCGACTACCTCTGCCTGCTGTTCTGTGTCCGCGCCGTGGGCAGCCATCCGCGTCCGTCCCTCATCCTGCTGGCCTACGCCGTGGCGGGGGTGATCGGCCTGGTGCCGATCACCCCGGGGGGCCTCGGGATCGTGGAGGCGAGCCTCAGCGCCCTGCTGGTGCTGGCCGGGCTCAGCGGAGGGGAGGCGGTCCTGGCCACCCTGGCCTACCGGCTGGCCTCCTACTGGCTGCCGATGATGGCCGGCCCGGTGGCCTACGGCGCCTTCAAGATCCGCTACCGAGACCGGCAGGGACCCCCGCCGCTGCCGATCCAGTCGTCGCCCACCTGAGGGTGGTCGGGCTCAGCGGAGGTCCACCTGGCCGTCGGGCCGGAGCTTGCCCAGCCGGCCACATCCCTCCTCGGTCACCAGCAGGCCGAGGTGGTCGGGGTCGGTGACGCGGGCCCAGGAACGGCGCCCCTCAGGGGTCCGGCAGGCCGCCACGGCCCACTCCGGCGACCCGGCCCGGTCGTAGGAGACCGAATAGGTCTCGACGGTCACCTCCCCCTGGGCCCCGGCGTCCGGCACGCACTGGGGGAGAGCCCCGACCGCGGCCTGCGGGTCCGCCCATGCGAATCCGCCACCCCCGGCCACCGCGGTGCCCTCGGGGAAGGGCAGGCGGGTTCGTCCCGGGAGCGGACCCGGCTCGGTCCCGTAGACCCCCACACTGTGCCTGGTCAGGTACCAGCCCAGGCCGGTCACCAGGCCCCGCGCCCCCGGGTCGGACCGCAGGGCGGCGACCATCGAGGCCACCGCGTGCGTGCCGTAGTTGCTGCCCGGGCCCCCGCCGAAGGTCAGGCCGCCGGTCAGGGTGAGGGGCCGTCCCGGGTCGTCGTCGGGGAGGCCGAGCTCGGCCGCCGCGATCTCCACCGCCGCGGGGAAGCACGAATAGAGGTCGAGGTGGGACATCTCGTCGATGGTGGAACCGGTCAGGGCGAGGGCGGCCGCCCCGGCCAGCCGGATGGCGGGCGAGGAGTGGAAGTCGAGCCGGTGGGAGAGGAACCAGTGGTCGTCGGCGTCCGCCCCGGCCAGGGGGAAGACCCAGCGCTCCACGGGCACCCCGGCGGCCCGGGCCGCACCGGCCGAGCACATGAGGAGGGCGGCGCCCTGGTCGACCTGCATGTTGGCGTTGAGCAGCTTGGTGTACGGGTAGGCGATCATCCGATTGGCCGCCGAGGGGGTGATGACCTCGTCCGGGCCACGGGCCTCGGGGAGCCAGGCGTAGGGATTGGCCGACGCCACCTCGGAGAACCGCGACCAGAGCGCTCCGATGTGGCGCCGGTGGCCGTCGAGCCCCCGGCCGGCCTCCGCCCGGAGGGCGTTCTCGAACAGCGGGAAGACATGGATGGGCAGGTCGAGCCCCTGCTCCTCCTCGGCATCGGTGGTGCCACGTCGCTCACTGCCGAACAGGTCCGGACGCCCGGTGTCGGCCGGCTGGACGGTCCAGCGCAGCATGGGGCGGTCCGGGTGGCGCCGCGCCGCGGTGCGGGTGTACACGCAGTCGGCCCCCGCCAGCACGGCCACCTCGAGGTCGCCGCGCCCGATGGCCAGGGCGGTGGCACTGACCAGGGCCTGGGGGTTGTCGCCGCCCGTCGAGGTCACCACCAGTTCGGCCGGCCGGAGGCCCGAGGCTTCGGCCAGGAGCACCCCGGGGCTCACGTACTGCCAGCTCAACGGATTGACCACCCGGAGGGACTGGGCGCGGCCGGCCAGCCGGCTCCCCGCCGGGGCGCGGCCCCCGGGCGCGGCCCCGTCGCAGTCCTCGACGGCCGCCCGCACCGCCTGGGCCATCAGCCCGATCGGCTCGGGCCGGTCGGCCAACGAGCGGTCCCCCTCGGTGCCCGGTCGGTTGGAGACCTGGCCGACGCCCACGATGACCGGGGTGGTGGGGTCGAGGCTCATGAAAGCTCGGTTCTCATGACGGCACCAGAGCTTACGTGGCGCCCTCGGGGCGATTCCCCATCGGTACACTCGGGGGATGCGCATCGCGGTCGGTTCGGATCATGCCGGGTTCGAGTTGAAGGCCACGCTGGCCAAGCACATGGCCGACGCCGGGCACCAGGTCGTGGACTTCGGGACCGGCTCGCCCGACGTCTCGGTCGACTATCCCGAGTTCGGGCTGGCCGTCGGCCGAGCGGTGGCCGAGGGCCGCGCCGACCGGGGCATCTGCGTGTGTGGCACCGGCATCGGCATCGGCATCGCCGCCAACAAGGTCGGCGGCGTGCGGGCCGCGGTGGTCCACGACGTGACCACCGCCAGCCTGGCCCGGCGCCACAACGACGCCAACGTCATCTGCCTCGGGGGCAGGACCACCGGAGCCGCCGAGGCGATCGACGCGGTGGGAGCCTTCTTCGCCGCCGAGTTCGAGGGCGGCCGCCACCGCCACCGGGTAGACGAGATCGCCCGATTCGAATCGTCGGGTGCGGTGGGCGCCACCGTGCCCGTAGCTGCCGGCGACCGGGAAGGGTCGGGATCGAGACCGTGACCGGGCCCTTCGCCGCTTCCCCGTTCGACCGGTGGCTGGTGGACGATCCCGAGGTGAGCCGGCTGCTGGGCGAGGAGTCCCGGCGCCAGTCGACCACCCTGCAGCTGATCGCGTCGGAGAACTTCACCTCGCCGGCCGTCCTGGCCGCATCGGGGTCGGTCCTCACCAACAAGTACGCCGAGGGTTACCCGGGCCGGCGCTACTACGGCGGGAACCAGGTCATCGACGAGGTGGAGAACCTGGCCCGCGACCGGCTGAAGGCCCTGTTCGGGGCCGAGCACGCCAACGTCCAGCCCCATGCCGGGGCCAACGCCAACCTGGCGGTGTACCAGGCCCTGTTGCAGCCGGGCGACACCATCCTGGCCATGCGCCTCGACCACGGTGGCCACCTCACCCACGGGTCGCCGGCCAGCATCACCTCCAAGGTGTGGCGCTTCGTCTCCTACGGCGTGTCCCAGGCCACCGACGACCCGGACAAGCCCGGTGAGATCATCGACTTCGACCAGGTGGCCGATGCGGCCCGGCGCGAGCGCCCCAAGCTCATCGTGGCCGGTTCGACCGCCTACTCCCGGATCATCGACCCTCTGCCGTTCCGGGAGATCGCCGACTCGGTCGGCGCCCTGTTCATGTTCGACGCCGCCCATCCCGCCGGGCTGATCGCCGGCGGCGTCCATCCGTCGCCGGTGGGAGTGGCCGACGTGGTCACCTTCACCACCCACAAGACGCTGCGGGGTCCCCGAGGCGGGGCCATCGTGTCCAAGGCCGAGTTCGCCCAGGCGGTGGACAGCGCCGTGTTCCCGGGCCTGCAGGGCGGGCCGCTCGAGCATGTGATCGCGGCCAAGGCGGTGGCGTTCGCCGAAGCGGCCCGGCCCGAGTTCCGCACCTATGCCGCCCAGGTGGTGGCCAATGCCACCGCCCTCGGCGAGGCCCTGGTGGAGACCGGGATCCGCATGGTCTCCGGGGGCACCGAGAACCACCAGGTCCTGGTCGACCTGCGCACATTCGACTCCGAGCTGACCGGCAAGGCGGCCCAGGAGGTGCTCGACCGGGCGGGCATCACCTGCAACCGGAACACCATCCCCGACGACCCCCGCTCGCCGTTCGTCACCTCGGGCCTGCGCCTGGGCACGGCCGCCGAGACCACCGCGGGCATGGGGCCCGCGGAGATGCGGCTCGTCGGCGCCCTGATCGGCCGGACCCTGCGGAGCCGGGACGACGACGCCGCCCTCCGCAGGGTTCGCACCGAGGTGCACGAGCTGTGCTCCGGCTTCCCGCCGTACCCCACGCTGGCCGGGGCGTGATCCCGGGGGAGCCGGGGTTCTCGTGAGCTCGGTCGTCCCGCTGAACTGGTACGGGGTCATCCTGGTGGTGGCCGCGGCGTCGGCCTGGGTGCTCACCTTCCCGGCCCGGCGCATCGCCGTGCAGATCGGCTACGTGGCCCAGCCCGACGACCGGAAGGTCCACCAGCGGGTGACCCCCGAGGCCGGGGGCGTGGCCATGTTCGTCGCCGTGCTGGTCACCTGGGCGGTGGCGGCGTCGATCCCCGCCCTCGGGCCGCTGTTCCGCGGGTCGTCCGAGGCGCTGGGCCTGGTCCTGGGCGCGGCGGCCATCTTCGTGGTCGGGATCATCGACGACTTCCGGGACATGTCGGCGCCGGCCAAGGTGGCCGGCCAGGTCCTGGCGGCCACCGTCCTGTACTTCATGGGGGTCACCTGGTTCCAGTTCAAGGTGCCGCTGGCCGGCCTGGTGCAGCTCTCTCCCGAGTGGACGCCGCTCCTGACCGCCCTGTGGGTGATCGCCATCACCAACGCGGTGAACCTGATCGACGGCCTGGACGGACTCGCCGCCGGGGTGGTGGCCATCGCCTCGGGGGCGCTCGCCGTCTACGGGCTGCACCTCCAGCACGTCGGGACCCTCCCCACCGACAACATCGGCCCGCTCATCGCGGTGGTCACCTGCGGGGTCTGCCTGGGCTTCCTGCCGCACAATTACCACCCGGCCAAGATCTTCATGGGCGATGCCGGCGCCCTCCTGCTCGGGCTGCTCATGGCCGCCTCGACCATGCTGATCGGGGGCCGGGCGGCGGACGTCGCCGTGCAGCCGGGGACGGGTGCGGCCGTGCAGCAGGGGGCGGAGGTGGCCGTCCGGAGCGGTCAGACCTACTTCTTCTTCGCCCCGTTGTTCATCCCCTTCTTCATCCTCGGGGTGCCGATCGTCGACATGGCATTCGCCTTTGCCCGGCGCACCGCCAACCGCACCGGGTTCTCGACCCCGGACAAGAACCACCTCCACCACCGGCTGCTCCGCCTGGGCCACGGACACCGCCGCAGCGTCCTCATCCTGTGGGCCTGGACCGTCCTCCTGTCGGGGTTCATCCTGTTCCCGCTGTACGTCTCGAGCGTCAACGCCGTCATCCCCTTCGGCGCCCTGGCCCTCGGGGTGATCCTCTACACGCTGTTCCACCCGTCCCTGCGCAGGCGCACCGACCTCGGTCCCGAGGGCGAGCCGCCCATCGGCGCCCCCGACACCGCCAGTCCGGCGAGCGGGGTCGAGGGGCCTGCGCCCGTCATGGCCGGTGAGGCGGCCGTGGAGCCCCCGGACGTGCCTGGACCCGGTGTCCCGGCGGCCACGGTCTCCCCCCACGGGGAACGGTGAACGGCGTGTTTCCCGTTTTGCCGCCGCCGGTGCGGAAGTGCGATGATGCGTGTCGTGATTTGCAGCCCCTTCGCCCGGTTGGAGGGCGTCAGTCCGGGCCTCCGCCCGACCGGCAGCCACCGCCGGGCCACTGCGTGATCCGGGGATCGATTCGTGAAGCTCGAACCCTCCAGACGCCCTGACCCGGCACGGGCCGACCATGGACGAGACCGACCCTCCGCACCATCTGGACGACGGGTCACCGCCGCCGGGGCCCTCCTCGCCGCTCGGCCCGGGGGCCGTGGCCTTCCTCACCCTGGGCGTGGCCGGGGCGGTCGCCCTGGTGATCGGGGGAGCCGCCGGGTACCTCATCGACAGATCGGTGGGCACCAGCCCCTTGTTCACCTTGGTCGGCCTGGCCCTCGGCGTGGCCCTGGCCGTGCTCATGACCATCGCCCGGGTCCGCAAGTACCTGTGAGCCTCCGCCCGCCCGGCGCCGGACGGCCGTCGGCGTAGCGGCTCACGATGTTCGCCCACTTCTCCCTGCCCAACGTTCCCGACGTGGCCCGCCGTACGGTGTCGACGGCCCTGCTCGCCGGCGTGGCCGCCCTGGTCGGTTGCGTCGCCTTCGGCCAGCTGCTCCTCGGTGTGGGTGCCTGCGTCGGCCTGGCCCTCGGGACCTTCAACTTCCGGATGATCGGCAACTCGGTGGCGAGGGTCAGCGCCCGCGCCGACGAGAACCGCCGCCGGCCCCTGGCCCTCAACACACTGGGCCGGATGGGGATCATCACCGCGGTGACCATCGGATTGCTGTTCGTGTCGGCCAGCCTCGGGTTCGGGGTGCTGGCCGGGCTGGCCGTGTTCCAGCTGATCCTCCTGGTCAACGTGGCCCGCTCCATGGCCAAGGCGGGCCCGATGACCTCGGTGGACGATGTGATCAACGCCAACGTCGTCGAGGAGAACATTCCCCGGGACGACGGCCGCCCGGCGATCGGGTCGCCCGACGACCCGCGGGGAGGAGGCTGACCCGATGGGCATCGGCACCGGCCTTCTCACCGCGCCACTCCTGGCCTCCGACATCTCCGTGGGTGAGCACCCCGAGGTCAAGGTCCTCGGCCTCACCGTCAACGTGGACATCGTGTGGGCCACGGTCATCGCCGGCCTGGTGGTCGTGGCGATGGGGATGATCCTGCGGGCGAGGGCCACCAGCGGCGTACCGGGCAAGTTCCAGCTCGTCTGGGAGCTGGCGGTGGGAGCGGTGCAAAAGCAGGTGTCGGACTCGATCGGCCCGAGGGGGGCCAAGGTGGTCCCCCTGGCCTTGACCCTCTTCGTCTTCATCTTCATCTGCAACCTGTTCGAGGTCCTCGGGATCGGGAGCCGGTTCGAATTCCTCCCCGCGCCGACCAGCGACATCAACCTGCCCCTGGCCATGGCGCTCTATGTGTTCGTCCTGACCAACGTGGCCGCAATCAGGAACCGGGGGGTGGGTGGCTACCTCTCGCACTACGTGAAGCAGCCCTTCTCGCCCAAATTGTTCCCGGTCAACCTGTTCATGAACGCCATCGAGGAGATCATCAAGCCGCTCACCCTCACGCTCCGCCTCTTCGGCAACTTGTTCGCCGGGGGGCTCATGCTCTCCCTGCTGGCCGCCCTGGTCATCTGGAAACTTGGACCGGTCCCCATCGGGGGTGTGCTGTCGATACCCTTCACCATCGTCTGGAAGCTGTTCGACATGGCCATCGGCGCCATCCAGGCCTTCATCTTCGCCCTCCTCACCATCTTGTACTTCGACACGGCCATGGCCGGCCCCGAGGCCGGCCACTAGGCCGACGGCTGCAACAAACGCCTGTTCACGACCTCATCAACAACATCAAAAAGGAGAAGCACTCATGGCAGACGCCTCGATGGCGGACGCAGTAAGGATCGCCGGCGCCATGGTCGGCGGCGGGCTCGCACTGGGCGGGGGCGCCGTCGGCGCGGCCATCGGGGACGGCCTGGCCGGTAGCCAGACCATCGCCGGCGTGGCCCGTCAACCCGAGGCACAGGGCCGTCTGACCACGATCATGTTCCTCACGGTCGGGCTGTGCGAGGCGGCCTACTTCATCAATCTGGCCTTCACCGCGCTGTTCATCTTCTCGCTCTACAAGAAGTAGGGCCGGGTGATGCTGCCGGCAGGTCCTGGGCCGAGAGCCACCTCTCCGGCGCCGCGCCGCGAGCCGGTGCGCCGTGGGCGTGTGACGACGACGACGAAAGGATGACCGCGATGCCCGTCGCAGCCAGCAACTTCCTCATCCCCAACGGGACCTTCATCGTCGTGCTCATCGCCTTCATCCTGGTCCTCGGGTTCATCGGCAGGAGCGTGGTGCCGTTCCTCGACGAGAAGCTGACCGAGCGCCAGGAGCAGATCCGTGGCGAGCTCGAGGCAGCCGATCGGGCCAAAGCCGATGCCGAGGAGGCCGATGCCGCCCGCCGTGCCGCCCTGGAGGAGGCCCGCTCCCACGCCCGTGAGATCGTGGCCCAGGCGACGCTCACCGCCGAGCGGACGGTGGCCCAGGCCGAGGGCCGGGCCCAGGAGGCGGCCGATCGGATCATGCAGGCCGCGGACGCCGAGGTGGCCGTCGCCAGACAGGCCGCGGTCGAAGAGGTCACCGGCCGGGTGGGCGCCATCGTGCTTGCCGCGGCCGAGCGGGTGGTCGGGCGCGAGATCCGGATCGCCGACCATCAGGACCTGATCGACGAGGCCATCGCCGCGGTGCGGGCCGAGACCGGCACGGGCGCAACCGCCGGTGCGGCCGGGGGCGGTCGGTGAACCCTGCCCTCCAGGGCTATCTGGCCGCAGTCGTCGAGGGGCTGGCCGAATCGGGTGGGCTCCGCCAGGCCGCATCCGAGTTGCGCGCCGTGGCGGGGCTTGTCGACGCCAACAACGAGCTCACCCTGGCCCTCAACGACGGGGCGGTGCCCACCGCCGCGCGTCGGGCGGTGCTCGACGACCTGCTGGAGGGCAAGGTCCTGCCCGCGGTGCGGAGTCTGGTCCACCAGGCGGTGACCGTCGTCCCGGCCTCCGAGGTCGAGGCCTCGTTCCACTGGCTGGCCACCCAGCTGGCGGTGGCGGCCGAGCGGGACCCGGCCGATGCGGCCCGGCGGGACGACCTGGTGGTGCTCGGGAGGCTCGGATCGCGCAACCGGGTAGCCGGCTATGCCGCAGCGGTGTTCGAGACGGTGACCACCCCCGACCTCGAGGAGATCGAGGACCAGCTGTTCCGGTTCGCCCGCACCGTGGAGGGGAATCGGGCCCTGCGCGGCGCGCTGGGGGACCGGGACCTGCCCGTCTCCGTCCGCCAGCAGGTCATCGCCGACCTCTTGGGCGACCAGGTGCTTGAGGCGACGAAGCGGCTGGCCGCATTCGCCGTGCGGGGTGGAAGGGCCCGTGACATCGTCTCCACCCTCGACGCCCTGGTCGAAGACGCCGCTGGCGCCCGCGGGTGGCGGGTGGCCCGGGTGCGGTCGGCCGACCAGGTCGACGACACCCGGCGGCAGTCCCTGGGGCAGGCCCTGGGCCGGTTGACCGGGGGCCCGGTCGAACTGCAGGTGACGGTCGATCCCCACCTCCTGGGCGGAGTGGTGGTGCAGGTCGGCGATCTGCTGGTCGACGGCAGCGCCCGTCACCGATTGGACGAATTGAAGGAGCACCTCCTCGCTTCCGAGGCGGTCCACCGAACCCCAGAGGAAAGGGACCCAGCCGATGGCTGAACTGACCATCAACGCCGACGAGATCACCGCCGCCCTGCGCCGGCACGTGGAGGAGTACACCCCCGAGGTCGGGACCGAGCAGGTCGGCCGCATCGTCGAGGTCGGTGACGGGATCGCCCGCATCACCGGGCTGCCCGGGGCTGCCGTCAACGAGATCCTCGAGTTCGAGGACGGCACCGAGGGTCTGGCCCTCAACCTCGACGAGGAGACCATCGGCGCGGTCATCCTGGGCGAGGACACCGGGCTCGAGGAGGAGCAGCTGGTCAAGGCCACCGGGCGCATCCTCTCGGTCCGGGTGGGCGACGCCCTTCTGGGCCGGGTGGTGGACGCGCTGGGCGAGCCGATCGACGGACGCGGTCCGATCGCCACCGATGAGACCCGGCGTCTCGAGGTGCAGGCCCCGGGGATCGTGCGCCGCCAGCCGGTGAGCGAGCCGTTGCAGACCGGCATCAAGGCCATCGACGCCATGACCCCCATCGGGCGGGGCCAGCGCGAGCTGATCATCGGCGACCGCAAGACGGGCAAGACGACGGTGGCGGTCGACACCATCCTCAACCAGTTGGGCCTGGGGGTGAAGTGCATCTACGTGGCCATCGGCCAGAAGGCGTCGTCGGTGGCCCAGACGGTGGCCACCCTCGAGCGATACGGCGCCATGGAGTACACGGTGGTGGTGCTGGCGGCGGCGGGCGACCCTGCCCCGTTCAAGTACCTGGCCCCGTACGCCGGGTGCGCCATGGGCCAGCACTGGATGGACAGCGGCGAACACGCCCTCATCGTCTACGACGACCTCTCCAAGCAGGCCGAGGCCTACCGGCAGATGTCGCTGCTCCTCCGACGGCCGCCCGGCCGTGAGGCCTACCCCGGGGACGTGTTCTACCTACACAGCCGTCTCCTCGAGCGCGCCGCCAAGCTGTCGGACGAGGCCGGGGGCGGCTCACTCACCGCGCTGCCGATCATCGAGACCAAGGCCGGCGACATCTCCGCCTACATCCCGACCAATGTGATCTCGATCACCGACGG
>DATKRZ010000015.1:0-40056 GCA_035531955.1 Acidimicrobiales bacterium
ACACAGCCGTCTCCTCGAGCGCGCCGCCAAGCTGTCGGACGAGGCCGGGGGCGGCTCACTCACCGCGCTGCCGATCATCGAGACCAAGGCCGGCGACATCTCCGCCTACATCCCGACCAATGTGATCTCGATCACCGACGGCCAGGTCTTTTTGGAGAGTGAGCTCTTCTACGCCGGCGTCCGACCGGCCATCAACGTGGGCGTCTCGGTCAGCCGGGTCGGGGGAGCGGCCCAGATCAAGGCCATGAAGTCGGTGGCCGGCACGTTGAAGCTCGACCTGGCCCAGTTCCGCGAGCTCGAGGCCTTCGCCACCTTCGGCTCCGAGCTCGACAAGGTGTCCCAGGCCCAGCTCGACCGCGGTTACCGCCTCACCGAGCTACTGAAGCAGGGACTCAACGCCCCGGTCCCGGTGGAGGAGCAGGTGTTGGTCATCTTCGCCGGGTCCGAGGGCTATGTGGACGAGGTGCCCGTGTCGGAGGTGCAGCGCTACGAGTCCGAGGTGCGGGCCTTCTTCAGGGCCAACCACTCGGACATCCTCGAGGGCATCCGGACCTCGGGCAAGCTGCCCGAGGGCGACAAGCTCGAGACGGCGCTGCGCTCGTTCACCGACGCCTTCGACACCGGGAAGGTCGACTGACCTGTGGCCGGCGGTCAGGAGCGGATCCTTCGTCGACGGATCAAGAGCATCGAGTCGACCAAGAAGATCACCAAGGCGATGGAGCTCATTGCCGCGTCGCAGATCGTGCGGGCCCAGGGCCGGATCGCCGCCGCCCGCCCGTATCAGCAGGGCATGGCCCGCATCGTGCTCGAGACGGCGCTGGGCGACCCCGACGCCGCCGGTCGCCTGCTGGGCACCCCCGAGTCGGTGGCCAAGGTGGCCGTCCTCGCTGTGGCGTCCGACCGGGGACTGTGTGGGGGCTACAACTCGTCGGTGCTCCGGGCCACCGAGCGGCTGCTGGCCGGCGGCACCGCCGATGGCGTCGAGTACCGCCTGTTCTCGGTGGGCAAGAAGGCCCAACGGTACTTCCGCTACCGCGGACAGGCCGTCGAGCAGGCCTTTGCCGGGATCAGCGAACGGCCGACGTTCACCGATGCCCGCGATGTGGCTGCGGCCGTCCTCACCCCGTTCACCGACGGTGAGGTCGACCAGGTGATGATCGTCTCCACCCGATTCGTGTCGGCGGGCACCCAGCGGGTCGAGGTGCGCCAGTTGCTCCCCCTGGTCGACCCCCGCCAGGCGGACGAGGGGCCCGAGGGCGACGGGGGCGGACCGGCCACCGCCCCGGCGCCCGGTGCCGAGGGGGAGCGGCCCGCCGGGTACACCGAGTTCGAGCCCGACGCGGCGATCCTGCTCGAGTCCCTCGCCCCCCGGGCCGCCGAGACCGAGATCTTCGGCGCGCTGCTCGAGGCGTCGGCCTCCGAGGTCACCGCCCGGCAGCGGGCCATGGCCGCCGCCACCGACAATGCCGGCGAGCTCGTGAAGAAGTACTCGCGGATCATGAACCGGGCCCGCCAGGACACCATCACCACCGAGATCATGGAGATCGTCGGGGGCGCCGAGGCCCTGCGGAGGGGCGCCGACGAGGACGAGGGCGGCATGGTCATCGAGGCCAGGGTCTGACCGGTGACCCCACGTCCGACCGTTCGATACCCCACCGTTCGATACCCCACCGTTCGATACGAAGCAGTCTCTGACCAACCCAAGGGAGCCCGACGCCCATGACCACCACCGCCCCTCGACCCAGCACCGTCGACACCCTGCCCTCCGGCCGGGTGGTGGCCATCGCCGGGCCGGTCATCGACGTGGAGTTCCCTCCTCACGCCCTCCCCGAGATCAACGGTGCCGTCGAGGTGGACGTGGAGCTGGAGGGGCGCAAGGAGCTGATCGTGGCCGAGGTGGCCCAGCAGATCGGCGACGGCCGGGTGCGCTGCATCTGTCTGAAGGCCACCGACGGGCTGACCCGCGGCGCCGAGGTGCGCAACCCGGGGCACGGCCTACGGGTCCCGGTCGGTGACGCGGTCCTGGGCCATGTGTTCAACGT
This sequence comes from Acidimicrobiales bacterium, assembly GCA_035531955.1. Taxonomy (GTDB): domain Bacteria; phylum Actinomycetota; class Acidimicrobiia; order Acidimicrobiales; family RAAP-2; genus Bog-756. Next base: position 2,043 of record DATKRZ010000015.1, read on the forward strand.
GCTCGGCCAACCGCTCGACACCGACTCGATCGGCGAGCCGGAGGACCTCTGGGAGATCCACCGGCCAGCACCGGCCTTCGACTCCCTGGAGCCCCGGGCGGCCATGTTCGAAACCGGCATCAAGGTCATCGACCTGCTCGAGCCCTACGTCCAGGGCGGCAAGATCGGGCTGTTCGGCGGGGCCGGTGTGGGCAAGACCGTGCTCATCCAGGAGATGATCAACCGGGTGGCCACCAACCACGGCGGCGTCTCGGTGTTCGCCGGCGTCGGGGAGCGCACCCGTGAGGGAACCGACCTCTGGATCGAGATGCAGGAGTCCGGGGTCATCGAGAAGGCCGCCCTGGTCTACGGCCAGATGGACGAGCCGCCCGGGGTCCGGTTGCGGGTGGCGTTGGCCGCCCTCACCATGGCCGAGTATTTCCGCGATGTGAAGAACCAGGACGTGCTCTTGTTCGTGGACAACATCTTCCGCTTCGTCCAGGCCGGCTCCGAGGTGTCCACGCTCCTCGGCCGGATGCCGTCGGCGGTGGGCTATCAGCCCACGCTGGCCGATGAGATGGGCCAGCTGCAGGAGCGGATCACCTCGACCCGTGGACGGTCGATCACCTCGTTGCAGGCGGTCTACGTTCCCGCCGACGACTACACCGACCCGGCCCCGTTCACCACCTTCACCCACCTGGACGCCACCACCGAGCTGTCCCGTGACATCGCGTCGCTGGGCATCTACCCGGCGGTGGACCCGCTGTCCTCGACCTCCAACATCCTGGCCCCCGAGGTGGTGGGTGAGCGCCACTACAACGTGGCCCGACAGGTGCAGGGCGTGCTCCAGCGGTACAAGGAGCTCCAGGACATCATCGCCATCCTCGGCCTCGACGAGCTGTCCGAGGAGGACCGGGTCACCGTGACCCGGGCCCGGAAGATCCAGCGATTCCTGTCCCAGCCGTTCAACGTGGGCGAGGTGTTCACCGGCCTGAAAGGGGTGACCGTCCCGGTGGAGGAGACGGTCGAGTCCTTCGAGGCGCTGGTCAACGGCGAACTCGACGAGGTTCCCGAGCAGGCGTTCCTCAACGTCGGCGGGGCCGAGTCGGCGCTGGCCAAGGCCCACGCCCTCGAGAACGATTGATCGGGGGAGGCATCCCATGGCTGACGACGGCCTCTTCACCATCGATCTGGTCACCCCGGAGCGCATCCTGCTCACCGGGCCGGCCACCGAGGTGGTCCTCCGGACCGGTGAGGGTGACGTGACCTTCCTGGCCGGGCACGCCCCGCTGGTCGGGTCGGTCGAGCCCGGGGTGATCCGGGTGGTGCGTCCGGACGGGGACGAGGAACGGGTGGCGGTCCACGGCGGATTCGTCCAGGTCGAGCAGCACGTCCCGGTGGACGAGGCCGACGGATCGGAGGCGGCTCGGGCCGGTGCGGGAGGCACCCGGGTCACCATGCTGGTCGGAGTGGCCGAGCTGGCCGCCGAGATCGACGCCGACCGCGCCCGGTCCGCGCTGACCGCGGCTGAGGCACAGGTCACCGAGCTCACCGGATCGGGCGGCCGGGGAACCGCCGCCGCCGAGGATGCGGAACCGGACGCGGAGTTGGCCGAGGCGCAGGCGGCACTCCTCCGGGCCCAGGTTCGCCTCGAGGCGGCCGACGCCACGTCGGGGGCCACTGCCTGAGCCCCCCGGGGACGCCCGTCAGGTCGTCCTCCCGCCCTGTTCGAAGGATCTCACCGGGCCGCCGGCGGGGCCAGGTCCTCGAGCTGGGTGACCCAGCCGGGCAGCGGCCCGCAGACGAACTCACCTGACCTTGTCACGCCGATCCGCACATACTGTTTCACCTGCTTGGGCTGGTATCCGGGCGGGACCGAAGCGTCCGGTGGCAGGCAGGCCAACGTCTTGCCCGCCGGTGCTTTGACGACCACGATGGACGGCCACACCAGCTCGTTCAGAGAGCAGCTCTGCTGCATGCAACCGCCGTAGAGGCCCGGGTCGGCCCGATTGAGGGTCGGGACCGTGGTGAGCTTGAGGACCACCGAGGTGGTCTCACCGGCCGAGCCGGGCACTGCGGAGGCCCGGACGGCATAGGTCTCCTCGTCGCGGGTCAGCACGCCGAAGGGCAGGCGGGCAGTCGACCCGCCGGGACAGCCGCCGAGGTTCGGGTCCCGGTCGGTGAGCGCGGCGAACCACGATGTGCCGCCGGCCAACGGCACCGCCAGTTGTGACTGACCGGAGGCGGCATCGACCGCCACCAGCTGCGTGGCGGCCGTCGGCGAGCCCGATCCGGTGGCCCCGGTGGGTCTGGTGGACCTGAAGGGTGAAAGTAGGACAACCCACACGGGCGCCCACGGAGTGTCCACCGATGGAGACGGTGCCGAAGTCGCCATACTGGCGTTGTCGGCGTGGAGCAGGGCAGTGACCTCCGTCCACGAAGACAGCTTGGCCATGGTCGATCCGAAGTCAGGGACTGTTCGCCTCGCCGCCGTCATCGCTGCCGACCTGGCGACGATCGGCCCCGGTGTGTCCGGGAGGGAAACCGCTCCGGGGGGAGTCAGCCGCACCCGCTGAGCTATCCCGACGACGATCGTCGCCGGGACCTTGTAGCCGACGGTGCTCAAGAGAACCCCGGCTGTTGGTTTCCAGTACACGCCGATGAACTGGGCGGCGGGTGGCCCGCTCTCCACCAGCCCGGGGTGGCCCTGGACCTCGACCGGGGTCGCCGTGGCGTTGCCGCCGTCCATGGGGCTGAGCGGCCCGGGGCCGTAGGAGAAGTGGAGCTGGACCCGGGGCGGATCGGCGCCCTCGCCCGTCGCGGCATAGGTGGCGCCGGGTGTCGCACCCGGTGCCGAGTCGCCACCCCCGATGAGCTGGAAACCGCCGGGCAGCCATCCGGCGGTGAGCGATCCCGGGCTGGAGACAACCCCTCGGACGGTCGTGTCACAGCCCGCTCGGTGGGCGCTGGCGACGGCCTGGTCAGGGCTGGGAGGTTCGGCGCTGCCACCCGCGGCCGTGCACCCGGCCAGCACGGAGGAGCCGGCCATCACGCCGGCCATCACGGCGGCGATCGCGCCCCGGCCCCGGCGAGCCCGTGGTCGCAACTTCCGCCGGCTCACTGCTCCATCCGGGGTGTCGGTGGGGAAATGGCTGCTCATTCACCTTCAGTACGTTCGGGGAGCACCCCAGGTTGACCGCCCTCGGGCCGGCGACCGGGCCGGCGGACGCTCAGGTGAACTCGATCGAGCTGTACTCCGCCAGCTTGTGCAGCGGGTGGCGGGCGTCGATCAGCCGGACGGTTCCCGACTTCGACCGGGTCACCAGGGACTGGGTGGTGGCCCCGAACTCGTCGTACCGGACGCCGTGGAGCAGCTCCCCGTCGGTGATCCCGCTGGCGGCGAAGAAGCAGTTGTCCCCGCCGACCAGGTCGTCGGTGGTCAACACGGCGTCGACGTCGTAGCCGGCATCGACGGCCGCCCGCCGCTCGCCTTCGTCCCGGGGCCAGAGGCGGCCTTGGATCTCCCCGCCCATCGACTTGAGGGCGGCGGCGGCGATCACCCCCTCGGGGGTCCCACCGATCCCCACCAGCAGATCCACGCCGGTGTCGGGCCAGGCGGTGGCGATGGCTCCGGCAACGTCGCCGTCGGTGATCAGCCGGATCCGGGCGCCGGTGCTGCGCACCGAGGCAATCAGCTCGGCGTGGCGGGGCCGGTCGAGGATGGCCACGGCCAGGTCCCGCACCGAGGTCCCCTTGGACTTGGCCACCGCCCTCAGGTTGTCCTCGATGGACATGGTGAGGTCGATCGTCCCCACCGCCCGGGGCCCGACCGCCAACTTCTCCATGTACACGCACGGCCCCGGGTCGAACATCGTGCCCTCCTCGGACACGGCGATGACCGCCAGGGCCCCGCCCCGCCCGAGGGCGGTGGGGGTGGTCCCGTCGATCGGGTCCACGGCGATGTCCGCCTTGGGCGGGCTGCCGTCGCCAATGCGCTCTCCGTTGTAGAGCATGGGGGCGTTGTCCTTCTCCCCCTCGCCGATGACCACCACCCCGTCCATGGCGATGCTGGACAGCACGATCCTCATGGCGTTGACCGCGGCGCCGTCGGCCCCCTCCTTGTCGCCCCGCCCCATCCATCGGGAAGCGGCCAGGGCCGCCGCCTCGGTGACCCGGACGAGCTCCATGGCCAGGTTGCGGTCGGGTGCTTGCGGTGCGCTGGTCACGGGACCTGACGATAGTGGCTGGCGCGGGAGCAACACGGCGCCCGCCGGGGGAGGCATGGCCGGACCGGACGGACCGGTCGGTCGCTGCGGTTCCCTCAACCTCCCTATGCTTGCGGGGTGCGCGCTGACGACGACTCCGAGGTCCCCAGCGATTTTGACCGGTGGCAGGCGGCGTTCGACGCCGCCGCCCTCCGGGACGCCGACTTCGAGACCATGTCGGGCGTCTCCCTCGATCCCGTCTACGGCCCCGGCCCGCAGGGCGAATGGCCCGGCGTGTTCCCCTACACCCGGGGACCCTACGCCTCGATGTACCGCTCCAAGCTGTGGGCCATGCGGATGTTCGCAGGGTTCGGGACGGCTGAGGACACCAACGCCCGCTTCCACGACATCCTGAGGGCCGGTGGCGACGGGCTGTCGGTTGCCTACGACCTGCCCACCCTGATGGGACGGGACTCGGACGACCCGTTGGCCGAGGGTGAGGTCGGCCGGTGCGGGGTGGCCCTCGACACCCTGGCCGACGCCGAGGACCTGTTCGCGGGGATCGACCTCGGGGCCGTCAGCACGTCGATGACCATCAACTCGCCGGCGGCCATGTGCTTCGCCATGTACGTGGTGGCGGCGGAGTCGGGCGGGACCCAACGGGCGCGCCTCGGCGGCACGCTCCAGAACGACATGCTGAAGGAGTACCAGGCGCAGAAGGAGTACGTCTTCCCCCCCCGGCCGTCCCTGCGGCTGGTCACCGACATCATCCGGTTCTGCGCGGCCGAGATGCCCCGGATGCACCCGGTGTCCGTGTCCGGCTACCACATCCGCGAGGCCGGCTCGACCGCAGCCCACGAGCTGGCCTTCACCCTGGCCAACGGATTCGCCTACGTGGAGGCGGCCCGGGCGGCGGGGCTCGGCGTCGACGAGTTCGCTCCCCGCCTGTCCTTCTTCTTCGACGCCCACGTCGACTTCTTCGAGGAGATCGCCAAGTTCCGTGCGGCGCGCCGCATCTGGGCCAAGTGGATGCGGGACCGCTACGGGGCTCGGGACCCCCGGTCCCTGACCTGCCGGTTCCACACCCAGACCGCCGGGGTGTCGCTGACCGCCCAGCAGCCCGAGCTGAACATCGTGCGCACCGCCATCGAGGCGCTGGCCGGCGTGCTCGGAGGCACCCAGAGCCTGCACACCAACGCCATGGACGAGGTGCTCGCCCTCCCCACCGAGAAGTCGGCCCGGATCGCGCTGCGGACCCAGCAGGTCATCGCCTCGGAGACCGGGGTGGCCAACGTGGCCGACCCCCTGGGCGGATCATGGTTCGTCGAATCCCTGACCGACCAGATGGAGGCCCGGGCCGAGGAGGTGTTCGCCCACTTGGAGGACCTCGGCGGGGGTTCGATCCTCGAGGGGGTGATCGCCGGGATCGAGACCAACTGGTTCCAGGAGGAGATCGCCGAGGCCGCCTACCGGTTCCAGCGGAAGGTCTCGAGCGGCCGGATGGTGATCGTCGGGGTGAACGGGTTCACCGGGGGGAACGAGGAGTCCGAGATGCCCACCCTCCAGATCGGAGCCGACGTGGAGGAGGTCCAGCGCAAGCGGCTGGCCGAGGTGAGACGGCACCGGTCCGATGCCGGGGTGGCCTCGGCGCTCGGCCGGCTGGCCGCGGACGCCGCCGCCCCCGACGTCAACCTGATGCCGGCCATCTTCGACGCCACCAGGGCCTATGCCACCGTGGGGGAGATGATGAACACCCTGGCCGGGGTGTTCGGGCGCTGGGAGGAGCAGGCGGTCCTCTGACCGGCGCCCCGGGATACGCCGGTCGCCGGACCCACGGCCGGGCGGCCACCATCATCGGGCCACGACGGCGGCAGGGACCATACTGGTGGGGTGGACCGGTTCGTCGTGACACCCAACGGGCCCCTCTCGGGGACCGTACGGGCCGGTGGGGCGAAGAACTCGGTGTTGAAGCTCATGGCCGCCTGCCTGCTCGCCGAGGGCCGCCACGTGCTGACCAACGTCCCCCGGATCACCGACGTGGACATCATGGGCGAGGTGCTCGGGGCCATTGGGGTGGACGTCAGACGGGGGCGGACCCCGGACGAGCTGGTCGTGACCACGCCCGCCGATGTCAACCCCGAGGCACCCTACGAGCTGGTGGAGAAGATGCGGGCGTCGGTGGTGGTGCTCGGGCCGCTGCTGGCCCGCTGCGGCTGGGCCAAGGTGTCGATGCCCGGTGGCGACGACTTCGGGCCGCGGCCGATCGACATGCATCTGCGCGCCCTCGAGTCGATGGGCACCGCCTTCGTGTCCTCCCACGGCTATGTCGAGGCACGGGTCGAGTCGACCGTGTCGTCGGTGCCCCGGCTGATCGGTAACCGGGTCGTCCTCGAGTACCCCAGCCACACCGGCACCGACAACGTGCTCATGGCCGCGTCGTTGGCCAAGGGGACCACCGTCATCGAGAACGCGGCGCGCGAGCCAGAGGTCAGGGACCTGGCCGAGTTCCTCAACTCGATGGGCGCCCGGATCACCGGAGCCGGCACCTCGCGTATCGAGGTCGAGGGCGTCGACCGGTTGTCCCCGGCCACCCACGCGGTCATCCCCGACCGGCTGGTGGTGGCCACGTTCCTGGTGGCGGCCGGACTGGCCGGGGGCGAGGTCGTGGTCGAGGACGGCCGGCCCGACCATATGGACATGCTCATCCGCAAGCTGGCGGCTGCGGGCACCGAGGTCACGCTGGAGCCCGGTGGTCTGCGGGCAGCCAGGGACCGCTCGCACCGGCTGCAGGCGTTCGACGTGGCCACACTGCCGTATCCCGGGTTCGCTACCGACTACAAGCCGCTGGCGGTCACCCTGTTGACGGTGGCCCAGGGGGTGGGCATCGTGACCGAGAACCTCTTCTTCGGCCGCTTCCGCTACGTCGAGGAACTGCGCCGGATGGGCGCCGACATCCGGACCGAGGGCCACCATGCGGTGGTCCGGGGCGTCGAGCGGCTCTCGGGCGCACCGGTAAGGGCCTTCGACGTGCGGGCCGGCGCCGCCCTGGTGCTGGCCGGTCTGGTGGCGGACGGCGCCACCGTGATCACCGACGCCCACCACGTCGACCGGGGCTACGAGGACCTCGACGGGAAGCTGGTCTCGCTCGGCGCCCACGTCTCCCGGGTCTGACGGCCAGGCCCCTCCGGTCTACGCTCGTCACTCCATGCCCGCGGCCCGCACGTCCGACCCCTCGACCCTGTTCGAGGCAGCCCGGAGCGGCGACCGGGTGGCCCTGGCCCGGCTGCTGTCGCTGGTGGAGCGCGGCGGTGAGCCTTCCCGCACGGTTGCCGGACTGGCATTCAAGGCGCCGGGGGATGCCTACTCGGTGGGGATCACCGGGGCCCCTGGGGCAGGCAAGTCGACCCTCACCGACCGGCTCATCGCCATCGGGAGGGAACGCGGGATCGACCGGGGGGACTCCGGGGGGGACCAGGAGGGGGACAAGGTGGCCGTCCTGGCCGTCGACCCCTCGTCCCCATTCTCGGGCGGTGCCATTCTCGGCGACCGGGTGCGCATGCAGAGCCATGCGCTCGATGACGGCGTCTTCATCCGGTCGATGGCCACCCGAGGCCATATGGGAGGGCTGTCGGTGGCCGTCCCGGACGCGGTCCGGGTGCTGTCGGCGGTGGGGATGCCGGTGGTCCTGGTCGAAACGGTCGGGGTCGGCCAGCAGGAGGTCGAGGTGGCCGCGGCCACCGACACGACCATCGTGGTGGTCAACCCCGGTTGGGGAGACGCCATCCAGGCCAACAAGGCGGGCCTCTTGGAGATCGCCGACCTCTTCGTGATCAACAAGGCCGATCGCCCCGGGGCGAGGGAGACCCGCCGGGACCTCGAGCTCATGCTGGATCTGACCGAGCTGGGCGCGTGGCGCCCACCCATCGTGGAGACGGTGGCGTCGAAGGGGGACGGGATCGAGGCCCTGTGGTCGGCGGTCGGCGAGCACCGGGCCCATCAGATCGAGCACGGCACGCTGGAGCGGATGCGCCAGAAGCGCCTCGAACTCGAGTTCCACCAGATCGTGGCGGCGCGGGTCGGTGAGCGGATCGCGGCCCTGGCCGCCGCCGACCGCTTCGCCGACATCATGGCGGCGATGGTGGCGGGTGACATCGACCCGTACCAGGCCGCTGACCGCTTGCTGGCCAAGGTGATGCGGGACCGAATCGACCCCTGAGAGGCGGCGCGGGGGTGCCACCCACGCGGAGGGTGCTCAGGTAGCGTGCGCACGTGGCTGTTGAATCCGAACCCGGAGTCCCCCGCGCCCCCCTGGCCTTCCCCCCTCTCGGAAGCCTGGCCAAGCTCGGGATCCGCCAGGCTCCGTTGGTGGCCCCCGAGGAGGATCCCCTCTGGTTCCAGCGGGCCGTGTTCTACGAGGTCCTCATCCGGGGCTTCTTCGACGGCAACAACGACGGGGTCGGCGACATCCCCGGCCTCATCGCCAAGCTCGATTACCTCCAGTGGCTCGGGGTCGACTGCCTGTGGCTGCTCCCCTTCTACCCCTCCCCGCTCCGCGACGGCGGCTACGACATCAGCGATTTCTACTCGGTCCATCCCGAGAGCGGTACGGTCGAGGACCTGAAGCGGCTGCTCGACGAGGCCCACGCCCGGGGGATCCGGGTCATCGCCGACCTGGTCATCAACCACACCAGCGACCAGCACCCCTGGTTCGTCGAGTCGCGGCAGAGCCGTGACAATCCGAAGGCTGATTGGTACGTCTGGAACGACGACGACCAGCGATGGCCCGAGGCCCGGGTCGTCTTCATCGACATCGAGCGCTCCAACTGGGCTTTCGACCAGGACCGCAACCAGTACTACTGGCACCGGTTCTACGCCCACCAGCCCGACCTGAACTACGAGAACCCCGAGGTGGCCGACGCCATGCTCGACGTGGTGCGCTTCTGGCTCGACCTCGGTCTCGACGGGTTCCGGCTCGACGCCGTCCCTTTCCTCTACCAGCGGGACGGAACGGCGGGGGAGAACCTGCCCGAGACACACGCCTTCATCCGCCGGGTGCGGGCCGAGCTCGACGCCAACTACCCGGGGAGGATCCTTCTGGCCGAGGCCAACGGCTGGCCGGCCGACGTGGCCGACTACTTCGGGGACGACGACGAGTGCCACCTGTGCTTCAACTTCCCCCTGATGCCCCGGCTGTTCATGGCCGTCCGCCGCGAGCAGAGCTACCCGATCACCGAGATACTGGCCCAGACACCGGAGGCGCCGGGGAGCAGCCAGTGGGCCATCTTCCTGCGCAACCACGACGAGCTGACCCTCGAGATGGTGTCCGAGGAGGAGCGCGACTACCTGTTCGCGGAGTACGCCAAGGACCCTCGGATGAAGCGGCACATGGGCATCGGCCGCCGCCTGGCCCCGCTGCTCGACCGCGATCGCCGGTTGGCCGAGCTCCTCTACTACCTGTTGTTCACCCTTCCGGGCAGTCCGGTCCTCTACTACGGCGACGAGATCCAGATGGGCGACAACCTCTATCTGGGCGACCGGGACTCGGTCCGCACCCCGATGCAGTGGACCCCGGACCGCAACGGCGGGTTCAGCCGGGCCGACTTCGCCCAGTTGTACCTGCCTCCCCTGATGGACCCGGTCTACGGGTTCTCGGCCGTGAACGTCGAGGCCCAGCAGCGCAACCCGAGCTCGTTCCTGCACTGGATGAGGCGGATCCTGGCCGTGCGGCGCGAATTCCCCGTCCTCGGGACCGGTGAACTCGAGGTGATCCCGTCGGCCAACCCGTCCGTGCTGGCCTTCGTCCGCTCGGCGCCGGACCTCGCCGGCCGGGGGCCGGTCAACCCGGTGCTCTGCGTGCACAACGTCAGCCGCCTGGCCCAGCCGGCTGAGCTGCACGTCGAGCGGTGGGTCGGGCGCCAGCCCATCGAATTGCTCGGGCGGGTGGCCTTCCCGCTCATCACGGCCGATCCGTATCCGGCCACACTGGCGTCGTACGGGTCCCTGTGCTTCGAGTTGGCCTGAACTGAACTGGCCCGACCTGCTCCCGGTGACGATCGGGAGGGGCCGAATGCCCGATCATGCAGGGGTGGCTCGATCAGACAGGAGTGCGGTGCTCAGCCGGCCTGTGACACCGGGGCCCGGACGGCCAGCTCCTCGGCCGCCTGCTCGGGGTTGACAATGTTGATGAGCACCCCGGTGCCCAACTCGAAGCCGGCCACGGTGGTGAGCTTCGGCACCACGTGGACGTGCCAGTGGTAGGGCTCGGGAGCGCGGTAGGGGGCCGAATGGAAGACCAGGTTGTAGGCCACGTCCCCCACCACGTCGCGCAGCCGGCCGAGGGCCACCTTGAGCGCCCGGCCGACCGCGATCAGGTCGGTGTCCGGGCTGTGGTGGAGGTGGGGACCGTGGGCCCGCGGGATCACCAGCATCTCGTAGGGCGCACCGCTCCAGAAGGGGCACATCACCAGCACCCGCTCGTCGGCGTAGACGACCCGGTGGTTGACGTTCTCCTCGGCGTCCACCGTGGTGCAGAGCAGGCACCGCCCGGCGAACCGGGCGAACCCGGCCTGTTCCTCGACCAGCTCGCGGGGAACGAAGGACATGCCGAGCAGCTGGCCGTGGGGGTGCTCGATCGAGGCTCCGGCTTCGCGTCCGGCATTGACGATGGGCTGGCTGTAGCGCAGACCGGGTATCGAGGAGTGCTCCTCGATCCGGTCGCGGATGGCGGTCATCACCGCTGTGGTCTGCTGGTCGCTGAGCATCGACCACGAGTTCTGGTGGTCCGGCGAGAGCACGATGACCTCGTGGATGCCGCCCGCGGTGGCCTGGGTGAAGACCGGGCCCCTGTTGGTGACCACGAAGGGGGCGTTACCCTCGAAGGCGGGATACAGGTTGGGGACCACCCGAACCAGCCACTTGCCGTCGGCGCCCCGGGTCTCGAGGGTGGGGGACACGGTCTCCTCGTTGCCCGGGCAGAAGGGGCAGGGTCGGGAGGTGTCGGCCTGGATGGAGGCCATCCGGGGGGCAAAGGCCTTGGGGCGGACGGCCCGGTCGGTGCTGACCACCACCCAGCGCCCGGTGAGGGGATCGAGTCGGAGCTGGTTCATCAGAGGTGCGCGTTGCTCCTCTGTGGTCGCCTGCTGTCTCTACGCACGATGGTCGCCACCTCAATCCAGTCTTCGACGCCCGCCCCTGACTCCGGTGCCAAGCAAATGGCGCACGCCCTGCCACCAACGTAGCAATGTCGGGACCCGGAGCGGTGCCAGGCCGGTGACCGCCCCCGGCGTGCAGGGTGCCAGAATCGCTCGATGCCCCCAGCCCATCCCGCGGCGCTGATGGCCGTCCACCCCCGGGACGCGGCCTACGACCTCGTCCTGGTGGCCCATGTGCTGGCCGGACTGGCCGGCCTCGGGGCCGTGGCCGCGGCCGGGCTCTCCGCCCTGGCCCTCCTCCGGTGGGGCCGAGCCTCGGAGCCGGTGCGGCGCTACTACCGCCCCGGGGTGAACTGGGCCGGCCGTGTCCTGTTCGTGGTGCCGGTGCTCGGCCTGGCCCTGATGGCGATGAGCGGCGGCGACTGGACGTTCGCCGACGGGTGGATCACGGCCGGTCTCATCCTGTGGGTGGTGGCCGCCCTGGCGGCGGAGATGGTCCTCTGGCCGGCGGAGCGGAGGCTGCAGGCCGCGGTAGCCGGCGACCGGACGGCGTCCGCCGGCCTCAGGTCCCAGTGCCTCCGAGTGGCGGGGACGGCCTCGGCGCTGGCCCTGGTCCTGCTGGCCGCCACGGTGGTGATGGTGGCCAAGCCGTGACCTGCGGTCGGGCGGACGCGGTCAGCCGGAGTAACGGCAGGGAAGGGACTTGATGCCGTTGATGAAGCTCGACCGCAGCCGTATGGGCTCGCCGGTGGACTCGATGTCGGGCAGCCGCTTGAGCAATTCCCGGATCATCACCTCGATCTCGGTGCGGGCCAGGTGGGCGCCCAGGCAGAAGTGGGGCCCGGAGGCACCGAAGCCGAGGTGGGGATTGGGATGGCGGCGGACGTCGAATCGGTGCGGGTCGTCGAAGACCCGTTCGTCCCGATTGGCCGAGTTGTAGAAGAGGACCACCTTCTCGCCCTCGTGGAGCTCCTGGCCGCACAGGACGGTGTCCCTGGTGACCGTCCGGCGCATCCAGTTGACCGGGGAGGCCCAGCGCACGATCTCGTCGACACCGGTGGCGCCGACGGCGGCCGGGTCCGCCTGCCACAGCGCCCGCTGGTCGGGGTGCCTGGTCAGCGCCACCAGTCCGTGGCTCAAGGCGTTGCGGGTCGTCTCGTTTCCGGCGGTCAGCAGCATGATGAAGAAGGACGCCAACTCGGCCTGGGTCAGCGCCTCACCGTCGATGTTGGTAGTGATCAGCGCGGTGATCAGGTCGTCGCGGGGGTGATCGAGCCGGTGGCCACCGAGTTCGTTCATCAACTCGGTGAGCTGTCGTCCGGCGTCGGCGTAGACCAGCACGGGATCGATGCCGTCGGGGAAATACTCGGGGTCGCCGCCGCTGAGGATGATGTTGGAGCAGCGGAACACCATTTCGTGCTGCGAGGGGGGCACGCCCATCATGGCGCAGATGATCTCGAGGGGGAAGGGGGCGGCGATCTCGGCGACGAAGTCGCACCCTCCGGTTCCGCAGACCCGTCCGATGACCCGGTCGACCACCTCTTCGATGCTCTCCTCGATGCTCTTGATGCGGAGCGGGTTGAAGGCGGAGGAGACGATCCGGCGCAGGCGGGCGTGGCGGGGGTTGTCGGTCGAGACCATCCCGGTGAAGTACTCGACCGTCTCGGGGGAGAGGTCGATGATGCTGACCGCCCCCTTGCTCGAGGAGTAGATGTCAGGGTTCCGGCTGACCTCGACGATGTCGGCGTGCCGGGTCACCGCCCAGTAGCCCGGCCCGCGGGGCGGGGACAGCGGTGAGTCGAGGGTCGGACCGGGCTCGTCGAAGAAGGCCAACGGCCGCTCGTTGCGGAGCAGTCGGAATGCATCCTCGCGTTCGGCCGTGGGGCGCTCCCAGAAGGCGAGATCGGACAAGTCGATCTCGTCGAGACCCATCGCGTTCCCGGGATGCACCCGGTTACCTTACCGAGACGGGTCGTCGTCGCGCCGATCCGGTGCCGGTGTCGGCGCCGGGCCGGCGGCCCGCTGTCCGGGAGGGGGCGGGACGCAGGCCTCGAGCAACGCCGCCCGGGCCTCGTCGATCCGTCCGGCGGCGACCAGTGGTGCCACCTGCCGGTCCAGGATGGCCGTCCAGTCCACCGCCCCGGTGGACCGCCCCGCGTCCCGCATGGCCGTCCGGGCCTCGTCCACCAGGGTGGCCATCTCGGCCACGCCGGGCGGGATCGAGTTGGCGATCCGGTCTCTCAGCCATCGGGCTAGGGCCGGGCTGGCCCCGCCGGTCGATACGGCCACAGTCACCCTCCCGTCGCGGTGCACGGCCGGAAGCCGGATCGTACCCGGGCTGGCGCTGTCGACGCTGTTGACCATCACCCCGGCGCCGACGGCGTCGGCGACGACGGCCCCGTCGACCTCCGGCCGGCCGGTCGCCGCCACCACCAGGCGGTAGCCCGCCGCCTCGCCCACTCCGTAGGACCGGCGCTGCCACTCGAGCGACCCCCCGCCCGCCGGGGGCCCCCTCCGGTGGCGGGCCGGCCTCGCCGCAGCCAGCGCGGTCAGGGTGTCGACCATCCGGGGCGCCACCACCGTCACCCGGGCCCCGGCCTCCACCAGGGCCTGCGCCTTGCGAGCGGCGACCGGGCCGCCGCCCACCACCAGGCACCGGCACCCGGCCAGCTGCAGCACGACGGGGAAGTCGGGCTGGTCGTCGGGTCGGGGATCCGGGGGTCGGGTCATGGGATCGGGAGGGACGGGCGGGCCCGTCGTGGACCGCCCCATTGTCGCCGCCGCCCGCCCCCGGGGCGAGTCGCGGGGCCTCCCGGACGGATTGTTCTAAAACTTGATCTGATTAGTCATGTATAGTCTGGAGTGGTGAGTCGGGACGCTTCCGGTGGCCGAAACAGGGCGGGCTCACGGCCGAAGGGGGCCGGACCCGGCGCTCCTCCCCCCACAGGGCGCGAGACAGAGAGGTCGTGGAAGTGAGCTTCGTGGCAGCCAAGCCTGAATTGACCCGACTGCGCCGAGAGGTCGACGGGCAGTCGGCTGCCTTCGAATCCGCCCCGGCCGGCCTGATCGTGGCCTGGGCCGTCGAACGCTTCGGTTCCAAGCTGGCCATGGCCGCCTCCTTCCAGGACGCCGTGCTCATCGACATCGCCGTCACGGTCGATCCCACCGTCGAGGTCGTGTTCCTCGACACCGGCTCCCACTTCCCCGAGACCCTCGACTACGTGGAGAGGATCCGGGCCCGCTACGACCTCAACCTCACGGTCACCGAGCCGGCGGCCGGAGCCGAGCAGTGGCCGTGCGGTAGCGCCCAGTGCTGTGAGTTCCGCAAGGTGCGTCCCCTCAAGCTCGCCCTCGAGGGCAAGGAGGCCTGGCTCACCGGCCTGAAGCGGGTCGACGCGCCGACCCGGCGCCACGCACCCGTGGTCTCCTACGACGAGGGCTGGGGCATGGTGAAGATCAACCCGCTGGCCACCTGGACCGAGGCGGACGTCGCCGGCTACGGAGCCGACCACGGGATTCCCCAGCACCCCCTACTGTCCGAGGGGTACCTGTCCATCGGCTGCGCGCCGACCACCCGGCCGGTGCAGATCGGCGAGGACCCCCGCTCCGGCCGCTGGTCCGACTCGGACAAGGTCGAGTGCGGGCTGCACGTCTGAGATGGCCGTGCGTCTGAGATGACCAAGGACCGGGACGAGCTCTACGGGCTCAACATCCGTGGGCCCGACCGCCCCATGCCGTTCATCGACCCCTACCGGACCAAGGGTGAGCTCAACGAGATCGAGCAGTGGAAGCTCGAGCGGCATCCGTTGGAGATCGCCGATGCCATCATCGACACCTACTCCAAGACGGGCCCGGCCGGGATCGCCGAGGTGCCCGGCGAGCTGGAACGGCTGAAGTGGGCCGGGATCTACCCGCAGAAGCAGGGCGGCGACGCCTTCATGATGCGGGTCAAAGTCCCCGGCGGGTTCCTGACCGCCCCTCAGATCCGTGAGATCGGTGTGGTGGCCGACGCCTTCGGTGAGGGGCCGGACGGGACGGAGAGCCGGGTGTTCGGCTCGCGCTATGCCGACCTGACCACCCGTCAGACCGTGCAGATCCACTGGTTGCGCATCGGGGACATCCCCCGGATCTGGCGTCGGCTCGCTGCCGTCGGCCTGACCACCCTCCAGGCCTGCGGCGACTCGTCGCGCAACGTGCTGAGCTGCCCGGTCTCTGGGGTGGACGCCCGCGAGGCCTTCGACGGGCTCCCGGTGGCCCGGGCGATCTCGGACTACTTCACCGGGAACCGCGAGTACGCCAACCTTCCCCGCAAGTTCAAGATGTCGGTCACCGGGTGCGTCGAGGACTGCGCCCAGGCCGAGATCAACGACATCGGCCTCTGGCCGGCGCGGGCGGAGGACGGCACGCTCGGATTCAACCTGTTGGCAGGTGGCGGGCTGTCGGACGGCGAGCGCATGGCCTCGGACATCGACGTCTTCGTCGCACCCGACCGGGCCGTCGAGGTCACCCGGGCCATCGCCCAGCTCTACGGGGAGCTCGGCAACCGTGAGAACCGGGGCCAGGCCCGCATGCGCTACCTGGTCCAGGAATTGGGCCCCGAGGGGTTCCGGGCCGAGCTGGCTGCCCGGGCCCGCTTCGAGCTGGTCCCGGCGGGCGAGGACCTCACCCGCCGGTACCGGGGCGACCATGTCGGCGTACATCCCCAGAAGGAGGACGGGCTGTACTACGTGGGCTGCTCGGTCCCGGTGGGCCGGATGAACGGCCTCGAACTGGTCGAGGTGGCCCGCCTGGCGGAGACCTACGGCGACGCCACCGTGCGCATCGGGACCGACCAGAACATCACCTTGACCGGGGTGCCCGAGGCCCGCATCGACGCGCTGGTGTCCGAGGACCTCATGCAGAAGTACTCGCCCTATCCGGGGCCCTTCTCCCGTGGGGTGGTGGCCTGCACCGGCAGCGAGTTCTGCCGCTACGCCATCGTGGAGACCAAGGAGCGGGCCGTCAAGTGGGCCAGGTTCCTCGACGAGCAGCTGGCCGACGAGCCGGTGGGGGCGCCACCGACCCACGGCGGCCGTTCCGGCCCCCGAGAGGATACCGGTGTCATCCGCATGCACTTCTCGGGCTGCTCTGCCAGTTGCGCCCAGCCCCAGATCGCCGACATCGGGTTCCGCGGCGAGGTGGCCAACGTGGGCGATCACCTGGCCGAGGCGGTCGACATCGGCATGGGCGGGTCCCTGGGCGCCGGCGCCGCCTTCATCGACTGGATCGAACACGCCCGGCCGGTCAACGACGTCCCCGAGGCCCTGTTGCGGGTGGTCCGTCGCTACCAGTCGGAGCGCCGGGAGAACGAGCCGTTCTACAACTGGGCCCGGCGGGTGCCCAACGACGACCTGCGCCTCACCCTGGCCGCCGAGGGGACCGGGACGCCGGTGGCCCTCACCTCGAGGCAAACCGGACGGGCCCGATGAAGGCCTACCGGATACGCGAGGAGATGAACGGGGTCGCCGAGCCTCCGGGCAAGACCTGGTTCTGGGAGCTGCAGGCCGGGGTCATCGGCGCCGACCGGTGCATCCAGTGCGGGACCTGTGTGGCGGTGTGCCCGTCCAACTCCATCGGCATCAATGAGGACACCGAGCTGCCCGAGCTGGTCAAGATGTGCACCGGCTGCTCGCTGTGCTGGGACTTCTGCCCGCGGGGCGGGCTCCGCTACGAAGCCCTGTGGCCCCCGTCGACCGTCGGGGACGCCGAGGGCAGGGGAGCCGTCGTGCGGGCCGATGCCGCCGACAACTACTGGAAGATCACCGGTGGCCCCCCCGGCGACGGCCTGGGCGCGGTGCTCGACTCCTACGCCGTCCGGGCCGGCTCGCGTCCCGACGGCGCCCAGGACGGCGGCGTGGTCACGGCGCTGCTCATCGCCGCCCTGGCCGGTGGGGAGATCGACGGTGCCCTGGTGACCCGGCCGAGCGACGATCCCGACCAGCCGTGGAAGGGTGTGGCCCACCTGGCCACGACGGCCAAGGAGATCACCGAGGCCGCGGGCAGCTACTACAACCAGACCATGGCGCTGGCCGAGCTGGACCTGTCCCGCTACGACCTCCCGGCCAAGCCCCGGATCGCCGTGGTCGGCACGCCGTGCGAGATCCAGGGTATCCGGGCCATGCAGTCGCGGCGCTGGCCCACCGGCGCCCACCGGGTCGACGCCGTGGTGCTGACCATTGCCCTGCTGTGCACCAAGAGCTTCGACTACCAGGGACTGATGCTCCAGCTCCTGCGGGAGGACCGGGAGATCGACATCGAGCGGGTCAGCAAGGTGGATGTCATCCGGGGCCGGATGATCGTGGAGTACCGGGACGGGGAGGTGGCGGTCGACGAGCCCATCAAGAACTTCCACGGCGCCGCCCTCAAGGGATGCGACGAGTGCGCCGACTTCCTGGGCCGGGGAGCCGACCTCTCGGTGGGCAGCGTCGGTGCGATGGACGGATGGAGCAGCGTGCTGGTCCGCACCGAGCGCGGCCGCAGGGCGCTCGACAATGCCCGTGCCCGGCTGGACTTCCGCGAGCTCGACAACCCCGAGGCCCTGGTCAAGCTCGACGCCTTCGACAAGCGGATCGCCATGGACAGCCTGCGCCGGGAGTTCGATCCCGACGCGCCCTTGTTCATCGACTACGAGGAGCATCTCTCGGCCTACGAGGGCAGTGACCGGGCCCCGGTGGAGCTCGACCACGGGGGCCGGCGATGACCCGGGCAGCGGCCCGGGTCGCCGGGCCCGTCCGCCCGGGGGACGGCGTGCCTGTCGACCCTGGTCCGAGGGTCGGGCCGGCAGGGCCGGGCCGGCCGGGCCAGATGTGGTTAGGGTGGCCCACATGACCGTGTTCGAGGTGGAGGGAGGGCCCCGGTTGGAGCTTCCCGACGAGCCTCAGGACCTGAAGGCGGGCCTGCGCGATGCGCTGCTCGGCGGGCAGGATTGGCGGGCAGGGTTCAGCGATGACATCTGCATCGGGCTATGGCTGTGGGGCCGCTGGCGGCCCGCCCTCGAGCCCAACGGTCTGAGCCGCGAGGAGTTCGTCGACCTGGTCATCGCCAACAAGCGCGAGCTGTGGCTGTGGCTGATGGGCGAGCGCCAGTGGATCCAGTACCTGACCGGACTGGCCGGAAGAGTCATCCGGCGCCTGCCGGCCGCCAGCACCCGGTGACCGGAACGGGGTCCCGGGATAGCATGCCCGTTCAGCCAGCGGCTGCCCGATAGGAGGGCCGATGCCCCGCGTCACCGTTCCGGTCGAAAAGGACCCCCTGGTCTATGTGTGGACGGAGATGGCCCCGTCGCTGACCGCCGCGGCCGGGGGCTACAGCAACGCGGTCTACCAGACCTCGTCACTCTCCTTGCGGGAGTTCGAGGCCGCCCGGGTCACCATGGCCCGTGTCAACGAGTGCGCCCTCTGCCTGGGTTGGCGCACGGCGCGGGACGTGCCGGACCGGTCGGACGATCCGGACGCCATCCCCGAGTCGTTCTACGACGCGGTCGGCGTGCGCGGCGACCTCGGCGGGCTCGACGAACGCGAGCGCCTGGCGGCCGAGTTCTCGGAACGGTACGCCCGGGACCATCTGGGAATGGATGACGCCTTCTGGGACCGCCTCCACGACAGCTTCAGCGACAGCGAGCTGGTCGACCTGGGGCTGTGCGTGGCGTCGTGGCTGGCATTGGGCCGCTTCAACCAGGTCTTCGGCATCGACGGCGGATGCCAGGTGCCCGGCTTCCACGCCGGCTGAACCGGGCCCGGCGACCGGTGGAGAAGGTCATCTACCTCCTGTGGCGCGACGGTGCCCCCGGGTCCGGAGACGCCCTGCGGGACGAACTCCTCGGTGAGACGGCGCCGCGGCTCCTGGCCTCTGGCGCCCGGGGCCTCGGGGTCAATGTCCACGACACGGCTGCGGCAGAGGCTCCGTCACCCGCCCCTCCACCCGCCGGGGAGGCGCCCCACGCGGCCGAGGTGTCGGTATGGCTGGACACCTACCAGCGGAGGCGGGAGGCGGAGGCGGCCATCGCCGACCTCGGCCTGCGCTCGGCCGCCTACCTGGTGGCCGAGTCCCTCTACGACGACTACGGAACCACCCCCCACGCCCGGCCCCGCCACTGGGTGGATGGGGACCGGTCGCCGGGCGTGCTCACGGTGGCGTTGATCCATCGTCCCGAAGGGCTCGACTACCTCGAGTGGATCCGCCGTTGGCACGGCACGCAGTCGCCGGTGTCGGGCGAGCTCCAGCCCCGCACCCGGTATGTGCGCAACGAGGTCGTGCGACCGCTGACCGAGGGTGCGCCGGAGGTCGACGGCATCGTCGAGGAGGGGTGGCCCTCCGCCGGCCACGTCGCCGACCCCCTGCTCTTCTTCAACGCCACCTCCGACGAGGAGCTGAGCGCCAACCTGTCGCGGATGATGGCCAGCGTCGAGGCCTGTCTCGATCTGGGCCGGCTGCGCAGCGCGACCATGAGTGAGTACCTGTTCAAGTCGCCCGACTGACACCGGTGCCGGCCTGTGGCCGGGCCCGACTGACACCGGTGTCGGCCTGTGGCCGCCATCACCTACCATCTGCCGACGGCCCGCCGCCGAGCGGAGCCGGGGCCGCGACACCGGAGGAGGCACCCGTGGGATTGTCCATCGGCATCGTCGGCCTCCCCAATGTGGGGAAGTCGACCCTGTTCAACGCCTTGACCCGCAACGAGGTCCTTGCGGCCAACTACCCGTTCGCCACCATCGAGCCCAATGTCGGCGTGGTCGCCGTTCCCGATCCCCGCCTCGATCGTCTGGCTGAGCTGTTCGACAGCGCCGAGGTCGTGCCGGCCACGGTGACCTTCGTGGACATCGCCGGTATCGTCGAGGGGGCGTCGGTCGGCGAGGGGCTCGGAAACAAATTCCTGGCCGCCATCCGGGAGAGCGACGCCATCTGTCAGGTGGTCCGGGTGTTCACCGATCCCGACGTGATCCACGTGGGTGGCCGCATCTGTCCCGGCGACGACATCGAGACGGTCAACACCGAGCTGGTCCTGGCCGACCTCCAGACGGTCGAGAACCGGCTCGTCAAGCTGGCCAAGGAGTCGCGGAAGCAACCCGAGCTGGTCCCCGCCCTCCGAGCCGCCGAGCGGGCCCGGGACATCCTCGACGAGGGCCGGACCATCTCCTCTGCGGCGGCCGAAGACGAGGTCGACCTCCTTCTCCTCGCCGACCTGCACCTGCTGAGCGCAAAGCCGTTCCTCTACGCCTTCAATGTCGACGAGGGCGCGTTGGGCGACGAGACGCTCCGATCGGAGCTCGGCGCGCTGGTGGCCCCGGCCGAAGCGGTCGTGGTGTGTGCCCAGATCGAGGCCGAGGTGGCCCCCCTCTCCACCGAGGACGCGGCGGAACTCCTGTCCGGCTACGGCCAGGACGAGTCGGGACTGGTGCAGCTGGTGCACGGGGGATTCCGGGCGCTCGGGCTCCAGACCTTCCTCACCGCCGGCCCCAAGGAGGCCCGGGCCTGGACCATCCCCACGGGTGCCACCGCCCCCCAGGCGGCAGGCACCATCCACACCGACTTCGAGCGCGGCTTCATCAAGGCGGAGATCGTGGGCTACGACGACCTGGTGGCGGCCGGATCGCCCGCCGCGGTGCGTGCCGCCGGCAAGGCCCGGGTCGAGGGCAAGGAGTACGTGATGAGGGACGGCGACGTGGTCGAGTTCCGCTTCAACGTGTAGAAACGGTCATAAGTCCAGTTCGAGGGCCTACGACTCAATCCCCTGTCCGCCCAGAGTCCGCGACGGTCTCGCCGCCGGAATCACCTCCGGCCAATTCGATGCGGAGCCGGTCTATCTCGTCCACCAGCTGAACACGGTCCTCGCGAAGGAGCGTCAGGTAGGCAGCGATGGGGGTGAGTCCCTGGTTTCTACCTGCAAGCGCGATCACGGGCGGTGGTTCGTCCAATCGAGCCCTGATTGCTGCCAGTTGCTCGTCGCTCATTCCGTCGAAGTGGTCGTCTTCCATCGAGGGTGCTCCATTCCGTGCCCACCGAGGCGGTCAACCGTTCCAGGATTCCCCGGATCGGAGCAGGAGAGCGGCCCAGTCGCCCACTGGGTCGGGCCGCTCCTCCCACTCCCGTCAGTGTCATCTCCCCTGGACTCGTTCCCGATCCCCGCCGGTATTCGACGCAAGGAGCAGGCGGAGCGACCATGCTCCCGCGCTCGCCGAGCCCACTTTCCGTTCAAGCCAGGGACCAGAACTAGGCAGACAGCTGTTGTTTGTCCGGCTGCTCAGAGATCGCGATGCGCCGGGGCTTCGCGCGTTCGGCCACCGGGATCACCAACGTGAGCACCCCCGCCTCATACTCGGCCTGGATGTTCTCGGTGTCGAGGTTGCTGCCCAGGAACACCTGCCGGGAGAACGCCCCAAAAGGCCGTTCGGCGATTGCCGACTCCACACCGTCTGACGCGGGCGGGGCCGGTCGCTCGGCCCTGATGGTGAGGACATTGTCCTCGATGGTCAGATCGACAGAGTCGGCGCTCACTCCGGGTAGATCCAGACGGATGAGGAAGGAGTCGTCCTTCCGGTAGGCGTCCATCGGCATCGCCATGGAGCGACCACCGTTTCCGCTCTGGCCGCCCATGAGCTGCTGGAACAGCCGGTCAACGTCCCGGAACGGATCACTACGCACAAGAGCCATGATCATCACCTCCTATAAAGCAAACCCATATTGAGCTCTCGCGCCGCCTAGCTACTTGCGGTGACAATGGAATTATTAGCACTCTCGACCCGCGAGTGCCAGCCCCTTTTTCGATTTCCGGGCGGCTCCCTCAAGCGCCAAGGGATCGGTCTCGACCGGGGCCCAGACTTCGTGACGCTCGCCGATCGCATCCTGGATGTGCCCGATGAACTCGACGGGCTTCGGACAGTGAGTCGGAGCACCGGGGCCGGAGCCGGTGACCATGCGAAAGCACCGACCGGGTCAACGATGATTGAGCTGAACCTGGTTCGCCTGCGGCATTCGGCTTCGACGTGTAAGGAGCGATGGCGGGTCGAAGGGTCCCTCACCGGCGCGGCCCTCCCCCGTAGTCTGATTGCCGATGTGGTCTTCTGCTGACTGTCCAGAAGGTTCCGTTGGCCGGCGCCGCCGGTTCGCCCCGACAGCTCCGGGGGGAAGGTCACGAGCGACGTGAGAAGATCGTCGGTGCCCCCTCGAGTCGTTCCCTCCCTCGAGGACGTGGCGGCCGGCGAGGTGAGGACATCGTCGCAGCGGGTCGGCCCCCCGGCCTCGGAACGCCCCGTTGCCCGGGCTGCCGCCGCCCGGGCCGGAAGGGCGATCGGGTTGGTGACCGCCGAGGGGGCGGGGGTCGCTCGGGGGACTCTGTGCTGCTGGCTCGAGGGGGCCGAGGATTCCGACGGGAACCGGAGCACCTCCCGGGTCTGGCTGGTGTCGCAGGGTGACGTCGGGCCGACGGCGGCGCCCATGGCCCGGGACGCCGGCCGTTGTCCGTCCCCGACCTCGATGACCTCCCACCCCGCCGGGACGGAGGCCGTTCAGCTCGAGTTGGCCGATGCCTTGCGCCGGGCCACGGTGGCGGAGACGGTCGTGGCCAGAAAGGACGCTCGGATCGCCGACCTCCTCGACCGCCTGGTCGACCGGAACGCCACGATCCAGGCCAAGGACGACGCCCTCGATGCGCTGCGCGTCACCCTCCAGACCCTCCGCGAGGCGGCCGGACCACGTCCCCGGGTCATCGACGCCACCGCGTCACCGCCGCCGCCGGCGCCGAAGCCGTACCGTCCCTGGGCATCGGCTCCACAGCGAGTGTGGACGTGGTTGATAGGCACCCCTTGAGGGCCCTTTGCGGTGCGGGCCTTTCGGTCATGGATCCTGTCTGACCAGCGAGAGAGCCAGACGAGGGCAACTCGTTGCCGCCCGGCGGGCGTGGTCCACCAGCGGCGCGGGGATGTCTCCCGATTCGATCACCGGAAATCCCCAAGGGTCCAGTCGGATGCGCTCTGGCAGTAGTTCGGCGCAGACCCCGTGCCCGTCGCAGGCAATGGGGTTGATCATGAGGACCAAGCCCGGTCGTTTCATCGGACCCTCTGCGGTGGACCGTTTGTTGTGGCGCCTGTGGGTATCGGAAGGAGTGGTGCGGTGTACGGACAGGGCCCCCGACGCATGTGCTCAGCGGCGTGGTCGGCGAAGACATCGAGCGCGGTCCGGACGAAGCGGGCCACGCCATCAGGATGACGGCAGGCGCCCCGACCCTCGACCAACCCGCACAGTGTGGTGATCGTGTGCAGACCACCACGGAGCGATTTCGGCCGATGGGCCAACTGCTCCAGCGAATAGGCCAGTCCGGACAGGCCGTTCACGCAGGGCCCGCACTGGCCTGCGCCTTGGCCCTCGAGATACCGGACGACGCGGCTCACTTCGGAGAGCGCACAGCTGTCAGCCCGCAGCAGAGCCACCACGCCGGGCCCGATCGACGAACCATGCTGACGCGCCGCCTCCTCGGTCAGCGGCATGGCCAGCGCCTCGGCGGCGCCGATCCATCCACCGCCATAGCCACCGAGGAGCACTCCTCCGATGTGGCGTGAATCGGCGGAGCCGAGTCCCAGGATCTCGCCGAGGGCTACACCCAGGGGTGCCTCGACGATCCGTGGGTGCGACCAGCGCCCGGTGACGGTGAGCAGGGCCGTACCCGGCGACTCGGGTGTTCCGATCTCGCGGAACCAGGCCGCTCCGAATCGGGCGATGAGCGCGGCGTGCGCCAGCGATTCAACATTTTGCACCAGGGTGGGACGACCACCGACTCCTTGGTCCCGCACCGTACGGAACCCGGTGAAGCTCGGGGTGGCAACGCCCTGCCCGGCGATGGTGTTCACGGCGGCGGATTCCTGGCCGGCCAGGAATCGATCGGGCGCGGCCACGACCTCGATGGGCACCGGATCGAGGGCACGCTGTCGCCTCGACTCGATGGCCGACCTCATGGCCGTCGTGGCACCCGACGGTACGTACATCAGGATCTCGGATGCGCCGATACACCGGGCTGCCATGGATGCACCATCGAGGACCAGATGGGGAAGTTGGTGGATGAGCATCCGGTCCTTGCCGCTGGCGGGCTCTCCCTCGGCCCCGTTTCCCACGACGACCGGACTGCGCAATCTGGTCCCCCCGACCGATCGCCACTTGGCTGCCACCGGAAACCATGCTCCGCCGTGGCCACGGAGTCCGCTCACATCGAGTTCGCGGAGGAATGTCGCTGCCTCCCAGTTCGGGAGGTGACCCCACCGGTGCAGATGATCATCGAGCGTCACAGGTGAACCGGTGGTGTCGATGCCGGCCAGAAGCCGCTCGGCTCCCGGAGGGGCGGCGGCAGTCGACCGGCTCGATCGCCGTCGCGGCCTCGACGCAGAGCTGCGGGGCACCTGCCTCATCCCTGCGCCCTCCCGTCGGAGACGCTCCCGCTCATTCCGCTCACCGTTCCCGACAGCGCGCCCGAGCTCTGGTCCACACTGAGGGAAATGGTCAAGGCCATCGGCGTCGGCGATGACACATCGGCCAACAGTGTGCCGCCGCTCAGCGAGGTGACCACGCCCTGGTAGGGGCCGAACGCCACGGAGTCCGACGACATTTCGACACCGCCGCCGGCGACCGCGGTCCCATTCAGCACGACGGTCAGGGCCGTCGACGCCGGATCGTTGAGCCGCATGCCCAAGGTGACCCGCACGTCGCCCCGGGCAGTGGGACTCGTCGTCTGCGAGCCGCTGAGGTCGTTGGTGAACGGTGGCGAGGGGACGGTTCCAAGGCCCCCCGTCGGTGCCGTGGTCGGGATCGTCGACGGCGCCGTCGCGCTGGGAGCAGAGGCGGCCACGCCGGCGTTCTTGCGAGCGAGCTGGGCAAGGACTGAGGTCGAAGTTCCGGCCCGTCGAGACCAACCGGGCCGGAGCGGTCCGACGGCGGCGAAGATGACGATCCCAACCACCGCGATCGCCGTGACGGCGGTGCCGGTGGTGCGTTGGCCGACGGTGAAGGCGCGACCGGTCACCAACCGCCAGGCCACCACCGTCACCACCGTCGCCGCGCAGAGCACATTCACGGCGACAACGACGGCAAGGGACGAGTCGGTGCCACTGCCCAGGCCGTGTACCAGGGCAATCGGCCAGCAAAGGTAGGCCAACCAGTGGACGAAGCGCCACGTTGCGAAACCGATCCGGTGGCGGAGGGCGCTGGTGACCAGGACGGCGACCATGAGGTCGAAGGTCATGGCCCCCAGCCCAACCCACAGGGGTCGATACGCAGTCCGGAACGGGATGAAGGCGTCAGCGAACCCGATCGGGACGTAGCCGTCGCTCACCGTAGTGACGACGTGGAGGGCCACGAACCCTACGCACAGCAGGGAGAGATTCCGGTGGACGTCCTGGGAGAGGAACCGGGGCCAGCGCTCGGTGGTCCAGCCGACGGAGGCCACCACGCCGATGACCACGGTGGCGGTCAGCAGCACCAGGGCGACCAATCCGGTCGACCGGGTGAGATACCAGAGCGCCTTTCCGTTGGACGCTGCCGCCAGCGTCGTGGTGACCGGGTGCATCGTCACCCGTTCCAGCGTTCGGAGGTGTGGTCGTCGGCCCGGTCCGGGGGCCAGCCGGCGATGGTGGTGGCGGAGCCGTCCAGGCCGACCAGGCGGGCCGGGAGTTTGCGCTCTTCGAGCCAGTCGATGGCCGATCCACCTTTGATCATGGCCGACGTGGACGCCGTGTTGGCATCGACACATGAGCCGGCGGCGACCGTTACGGTTCGCCAATAGGGATCCACAGGCAGCCCGGTGCCGGGATCGAGCAGATGGTGAACCTGATCACCGCCCAGGGACCAGTGTCGGCTGCCGATCCCCGAGGTGGCCAGGCCCCCGGACGATATTGCCACGGTGGTCGATGAGGACGGGTCGCCACAGACATCGGCCAGTCCCACCCGGAAACCCCCTGGCGGCGCGCCGTGAACGGCCACGTCGCCACCCAGGGAGACCAGGACGCCACACCCCAATCGTGTGGCGATGGCCTCGCTCGCCCGGTCGGCGGCCCAAGCCTTGGCGGTGGCACCGAGATCGAGAACCGTGCCCGGGGGCATCGCCACCAAGGAGCGACCGGCGTCGACGGTGACCGATCGCCAGCCTGGCACGGGGCACGGTTCGGGCAGCGATCCCTCCACGCCGGGGGCGACCAGAGAGAAGTCGCGGTCGTATCCGAGCCGGCACATCGCGGCACCGACCGTCGGATCGACCGCACCGTTGCTCAGTGCCGCGGCGCGGAGTGCGACGACCAGAGCCTCGAGCAGGGCAGCGGAGACCGGCACGGCGGATCCGCTACGGGCGGCATCGTGGAGAGTGTTCAATTCGGAATCGCGACGGAATCGATTGGCGACTTGATCAACCCGACACAGCTGGTCATGCAGGATCGCCGTCGCCACCACCAAAGCCCCCGGCTCGGTGACGACCAGTTCGACCCGGGTCGACCAGACCGACGTGCGATAGATCAGCTGGCTGTCCCCGTAGGGGGTCGTTGCAGTCAACTTGAACCGGTGACCACCGGGGCCGGCTGTTGTGAAGGGATGGGCGGCGAGCTCGGAGGGGCAAGGTTGGTGGAAGATTGGGCGCCGGAAGAGTCGCCACCGGTGGACGGACTGGTGACCGGCGGGCTTACGGTCGTTCCCGCCGGAACCGACGTGTGGCCGGGAAGGGCACGACTGAGGTAGACACCGAACGCCGCTACCGCGGCCACCGAGGCGATGCCGACGGTCGTGGTGATGGAGCGGATGCGCTCAAGTGCGGCGTCGCGTCGCAGCCGGACCTGCCGGTCCGAAGCGTGCCGTCCCGCGGATCGAGGCGTGGTCATGCTAGGTAGGGTACGCACCGATCCTGACGCCAGCGTGACGACACGAGCGCCACTACCCGGGGGGAAAATTCCTGGTCAGGTGCGAATCTCCGGTGCCGTGGGGCTGTCGGGCACCTGATTCGCGGCCATCGAGGGATGGGTCGGCGCCTGCCGCCACGACACCTCCATGTGCGCTCCGCCGAGCGGCGAGGTCCCGACCGACCAGGTTCCCCCGCTGTTCCGGACGACTGCGTCGGCGATGGCAAGACCCAGCCCCGTCCCGCCACGCTCGTCACCGGCCCGGTGAAATCGATCGAAGACCAGCTCTCGATGGTGCTCGGGTATCCCCGGGCCCGAGTCATCGACGGTCAAACGTGCTCGGCCTCCGCCGTGACTCACCCGGAGGTCCACCGATCCGCCGTCGCCGGCATACCGGCAGGCGTTGTCCAGTAACACGGCAATCAGCCGGTCGATCGCTTCGGCGTCGGCCCGAATCAAGAGCGGTCCGTCGTGATCGCCGCGGTTGGTCAATGTCACCGACATCGAGTCGGCGACTGCACCGAATCGCTCCACGCAGCTCTGAGCCAATGCAGTCACGTCGGCAACACTGTCGGAGAGCTCGGGATGGGGATCGGCGTCCGCTCGAGCCAACCAGAGGAGGTCGTCGACAATCGATTGCAGGCGGCCGCTCTCTGACGAAACACGACGCAGCGCGGCCCGATAGCTCTGCACGTCACGCTCCCTACTGAGGGCGAGGTCCACCTCCGCTTCGATCACGCTCAACGGAGTCCGAAGCTCATGAGAAGCATCAGCAGTGAACTCGGCCTGACGTCGCCGGATCTGCTCGATGGGAGCCGAAGCCCGAAGACCGACCACGAAGGAGCCGGCAAACGTCACCAGCAAGAGGAGCGCGCCGAACAGGCCCTCGGTGATCAACAAGTCGTCGTGGGCCTGGCTGATTTTGAGCACGCTCTCGCCAGCGACCAGCCAGCGTCCCCCGGAGGAGACTGCGTCGAATCGGAAGGTGCTCCCCGCGGCCGCCATGGTGGTGAACCCCGCGGCCCAACGGCGAACCGGGAGCACCGGCGCCCCGACAGTGAGCGCCGTCGCCTTGCCGCTCGGCGTCACCGTCCAGACGAAGGAGGGAGCATCATCGAGGTCGCCTTCGTGGTAGGTCCCGGTCACAGCCCTGAGCGGATCAACCGAGCCGCGGGAGGCGCTTGCCAAGCGCTCAGACAGTCGTGCATCGACGCCACGGTCCAGACGATGAAGGATGACCAGATTGACGGCAAGCGCACCGACGACGGCCACGACGGCGACGATGGCGGTGGCGCCCAGAGCGACCTTGGCCGCGTGCGCCCATTGGCCACTGGGCCTCTTCATCCGACCATCCGATAGCCGATTCCCCGCACCGTTTCGATATGAGCGGCCGCACCCGCCAGCTTGGCCCGCAGGCGGCCGATGTGGACTTCGATGGTGTTCGAACCGACTGCATCTGCTTCGTCGTCCCAAACCTGGAGGGCGATCGTCCGGCGGCTCACCACTGCCGGTGCCCTCCTCATCAGGAGCTCTACCAATCCGGTTTCGATCGAGGTCAGGGCGACCGGATCGGCATCGCGGGTCAAGACCCGGGTGGTGGGATCGAAGACCAGGTCCCCGCAGGTCAGCACCGGATCGAGCGTCAAGGCCGGCCGTCGCTGGAGAGCGGATATCCGGGCTACCAGCTCGGAAAAGGAGAACGGCTTCACCAGATAGTCATCGGCACCCTGGTTCAGACCGGCGACCCGGTCCTCGATCGCATCGCGGGCGGTCAGCATCAAGACGGGTGTGTGGTCGCCATGGGAGCGCATGGCGTTGAGCACGTCCATTCCGCTCTGCTTGGGCATGCGCCAATCGAGTACCACGACTTCGTATACATACGACCGCAGGTAGGCGAGGGCATCCGTACCGTCGACGACCGCATCGACCACGTAACCGTGTTCCCGCAATCCGCGAGCAAGTACCGAACGGAGTCCCGGGTCATCCTCGGCGACCAGCACTCTCATGGCCCGTCAAACTTCACGCACAGCTCCCTCTCAGCCTCCGCGAGCTCCACCTTCGGTCAACCAGGTTCCGATGGCAGGCAGCATCACGATACCGAGGATGGTACCCAGGGCCAGGCTCGCTGCCATCGTCCACAGTCTGGCTCCAGCCCCTCGGACCTGTGCTCGGGTGTTTCGGACGAAGTCGGCCGGTGCCAGTCTGGCCGTATCCCCCAGATGGCCGAGCACGTGCACGGCCATGGCGCCGAACCATAGGACGAAGCTGGCCTTGTGAAGGAAGAGCAGCTCGTTGCGCAGCGAGTGCGGGACGAGCAGCAGGGCGATCCCGGAGGCGATCACCACCCCGGTCAAGATGACCACCACCGGACCGAGCAGTCGAAGGGCCAGAGGAGGCGGGCCTTTGGCACGGTAGCCCGACGAGCCCCGGTAGTACTGGACGATCCTCCAACCGGTACTCCCGACCTTCACGGCAACCGGTGGCACCAGCAGCATTCCGATGAACACGTGCGGGGTGATCAGTTGGCGGACGCGAAGCAGGGTAGCCCCTTCTGCGGCCAGCAATACCAGCAGCACGACGGCCATCTGGCCGGTCAGCCGGGCATTTCCCTCGACCCCTTGCGAGGCGAGCCCGGGACGCAGCGGTTCAGAACTGCCGGCCCTGCCGGTCGCTCCGTGCCGCAGGGCCTGTGGATACCGCTGCCGTCGATCTCCTGCCATCCCGAAAGACTCTGGCTGCACACTCTGACGAAGACATGACGCGCCAGGAATGGACCGGTGGAACCGTCAGGATCCGGCGGGCGGCGGCCTCATCGACGACTGGGCCCCCCCAGGTGACGCTCCAGGTAGGACTGGTCAACTCGGACCCGGTCGATCCGTCCGGCCACCCCGTAGCTGCTCATGAGCCGGATGGGCAGGAATGGCCCTGCCGGCCCGCCAATCGCAGGGCACGCCCGGACCGGCATCGCCCCATGGTGCCCATTTCGGCTTCGGCAACGGACGGACGCTGGACGTGGGCGGTGACGCCGACCGGTCTCTGCCGTGAGTTTCCGGCGCGCCGGATGATCTATGACAGTCTGATCGGGGACGGAGCAGCCGGGTTCCCTGGTCCGGCCGGTGGGATCGACCAGGTGGGACTTCCTCGCCGATCGGAGCGTTCGACAGGTGACCGGAGTGTTCGAGAGGGCAGGGATGGCCGAGGCGTACCACCGGTCGCCGCCGCCCAGCTCGTCGCCGCCCAGCTCGTCGTCGCTCGTCGCAGCCTCGTCACCACACCATGGCGAGGAGCCTCAACCAGACGCCACTGGCCGATGACCGGCGAGTCGCCCGCGGTGGGCCCCGCACTGGATCTGGCACGCGTCTCCGTCGTCCGCGACCGGACACCCCTCCTCGACGACGTATCCTGGGTCGTCGGCCGCCACGAGCGTTGGGCCCTGCTGGGACCAAACGGGTCGGGGAAGACCACCCTGTTGAAGGTCGTCGGCGCTTCGCTGTGGCCCACCCGCGGGGTGGTGGAGATACTCGGCGCCCGGCTCGGGCGGGTGGACATGCGCGAGCTCCGCCAGCGCATCGCCATGGTCAGCGCGGCGGTCAGCCGCACCCTCCGGGCCGGGCTCCCGGCACTCGACGTGGTGCTCACCGGTCGCCACGCTGCTCTCGAGATCTGGTGGAACGAGTACTCCGAAGAGGATCGGGACGAAGCCCGCTCCCTGCTCGCCGAGGCCGGATTCGGCGGTGCCGGCTTTGCCGAACGCCCATTCGGTCTGTTGTCAGAGGGAGAGCGCCAGCAGGTCCTGTTGGCCCGGGCGCTGATGGGGAGGCCCGAGCTGCTGCTCATGGACGAGCCGGCGGCGGGGCTCGATCTCGGCGCCAGGGAGCGCCTTCTCGGGCACCTGGCCTCCCTGGCCGGCGACCCGACGGTCCCCCCGTTGGTCTTCGTCACCCACCACCTGGAGGAGATCCCGCCAGGCGTGACCCATGCGGCCCTGTTGCGGGGCGCCCGGCTCCTGGCGGCAGGGCCGGTCGATTCGGTCCTGACCGGGGATGCGGTCTCCGAGGCGTTCGGCGTCAACGTGGTCGTCGAACGACGTGACGACCGTTGGTCTGCCCGTGCCGCACCGTGAGCGGCGAGCGTCTCACGGAGAGAAGGAGACAGTCACCTGCCTGCTCAGCGCAGCAGCGACAACACCAGCAGGCCCTGGGCGAGGTGGTAGGTGACATGCACGGCCAGCGTCCCCTGGCGGATGGGCCGGACGAACCGATCGAGACCGAGCAGGGTGTCGGACAGCAGGAAGAGCCCCGCCCCGACCGCAGCCGCGACGATGCCGACGTTGGCAGCGAGCACCGCCATCGTGGCGATGGCCGCCATGTAGAGGCATACCGGGCCCAACAGGGCAGACTGGCCGGCGCGGGACAGAGAGCGGATCAAGACCGCGCCCGGCCACGCAACGAGGGAGACCACGACGGCAGCCGCCACCGCCAACCCGGTGGCGGAGAAGGAGAAGGGCGGATTCCCCGACGGCGCCGGCGCCTGAAGCAGGCCGACGATGAACAGCCCGTGGCCGAGCAAAAAGGCGGCGAGCCCGGGGATGAACCAATCGCGGGGGAGCATCAACAAGACGTCGCCGGCCAGACAGCAGACGAGGGCGGCCACGAACCACCAGCGCCGGTGGACCAGTTCGATCTGGTCGGCGGGGATGGCGGCCGCGGCCAGCACGAGCGCGGCCAGGACGGCGGGCTTCGCCCCGTACTCGAGCCGGTGCCGGGACGCGCCCACCGCCACCCAGTCGCACACGGCGGCCACCGCCGCGCCGGCCATCAGAGCCCAGAAGGTGGCCACCCGCCAGACCCTACCGATCGGTCGCGCGCTCTACCTGGGCCGTTACACCCGGGTTGAGCCCTCCCTTTCTCAGGTGTAGACACGGACGGAGCGCAGCCGGGGAGGGCCGCGGACCATCCGTCACTGTCGGCACAGTCGATCCCCGACCATCCACCACTGTCGAATTGCCCGTCATTAGGGTTTTTCCACAAGGAAGGTAGGTCGAGGAGATGGTGCCCGTGGCCCTTGTGGTCGTCATTGCCCTGGCATGGATGGTCATCTTGGGTCCTGGTCTCATGAAACGTCGATCGCAGTCCGGCGACGGCATCAGCTCGATCTCGCACTTCCACCACCAGCTGCGGGTACTCGAGCACTCGGGGGCCCAGCCCATCGTGCGCCCCGCCTACCGGCTGCGCGGGCGACCGGTCCCGGCCGGGACGGATGACGGCCCGTGGACTGGCGATCCCGCCCCCCGGCCGGTGCTGACGGTGGTCGGTGCCGACCGCCTGCCCCGCCCGGCCCTGGCCTTCCTGGGCGCCGACCCGGTCGAGGACGCCTCCGGGCGGCCGGCACACCGTCGCCCTGAGCCCGGGATCCGGCTCCCGGGCACCGGCGGCACAGAGGGTCCGACCCCGAGGGTGGCGGGGATCGGCCCGGCGCCGGGTGATTCCGCCGCTCGCCACCTCGCCCGACGGCGACGCCGCGGTACGTTGGGCATCCTGGCCATGGTCTTCGTCGCCAGCGGGATGCTCGGGTTCGTGCCGGGGGCGAGCGCGGCCTGGTCGGTCACGGCGGTCTCGGGCGTCGCGCTGGTGGCCTACGTGGCCCTGCTGGTCCACCTCCGCCGGAAGGCTGAGGAGCGGGAACGCAAGCTGCACTACCTCGAGCCTCGCACCGCGGTCGGCAGGGGAGGCGACCGGCCCGCCCCCTCGTACCTGGGCGGGCGTTACGCCCACCCGTCGAACCAAGCGGTTGCAGCCCACTGAACCTGGGGGCCGACCACCGATAGGATGCCGGCATGACCTCCAATGGCGTGGACCCCGACCTCAAGCCCGTTCCGGTGGCCGCCGTGGAGCCGCTGGCCGCGGCGGTGGCCGATGCGCTCGTGGGCAGGGAGCTGCTGTGCCACCCCTTCTACCGTCGGTGGGAGGCCGGCCGACTCCAGCCGGGTGAGTTGGGGGCATATGCCGTCCACTACCGGGCCTTCGAGGCTGCCCTCCCCGCGGTGTTGACCGAGGTGGTCGATCGCCTCCGGGAGGCAGGGAACCTCGAGGCGGCGGCGGTGGTCGAGCAGAACCTGGCCGACGAGCTCGGCCGGCCCGAGCCCCATCTGGTGCTGTTCGATCGATTCGCGGCGGCGCTTCCGGCCGGGCCGGTGGGGACGTCACCCGGCCCGGCGGCCGACGCGCTGGTCGACACCTACCTCGAGCTGGCGGCCGACGGACCGGTGGCGGCCCTGGCCGGATTGGCGGCCTACGAGACCCAGGCCGCTGCCATCGCCACCACCAAGGCCGACGGCCTGCGTCGGTGGTACGGGCTGGACGCAGAGGCAACCGAGTTCTGGGACGTCCACGCCGAGATGGACGCCGACCACGGGGATTGGACCGTCGAAGCACTCGCCCTGGCCGGGGCCGGGCCGGACGAGGTCGTCGAGGCGGCCCGTCGGGCGGCCGACGGATGGTGGGCGCTACTCGACGAGCGCGAGGCCGAGGCTCCCGACTCAGCCCGGCTGTGTGCCCACGACTGAGACGAACGAGACCATCTCGCCGGGGTAGCCGCCCAGGTTGTGGGTGAGGGCCAGGGTCCTGTCGCTGTAGATCTGCCGTTCCGGCGGGGCCTCGCCACGCAGCTGCAGCCACGCCTCGAAGAACATACGGAGCCCGGACGCGCCCACCGGATGGCCGAAGCTCTTGAGTCCGCCGTCGGGATTGACGGGCAGCTCGCCGGTGCGGTCGAAGGTACCGGCGAGCACCTCCTTCCAGGCCGTGCCGCGCCCGGCGAATCCGAGGTCCTCCATGAGCACCAGCTCGGTCGGGGTGAAGCAGTCGTGCACCTCGGCCATGGCCAGCTCGTGGCGGGGGTCGGTGATCCCCGCCTGGCGGTAGGCATCGTCGGCGGCCCGGGCACATTCGGGGAACCAGGTGTAGTCGTATCCGGGGTCGATCAGTCCCGACCCGCTACCGGCGGAGAACGACAAGGCCTTGATGTAGAGAGGCTTGTCGGTGTAGCGGCGGGCGTCCTCCGCCCGGACCACGATCGCCGCCGCCGCCCCGTCGGCCACGCCTGCGCAGTCGAACACCCCGAGGCGGCCGGCGACCCGCGGCGACGCGCAGATGGTCTCCTTCGAGACCTCCTTGCGGAATTGAGCTCGGGGATTCCGGGAGCCGTTCTGGTGGTTCTTCCATGAGATCCGGGCCAGTACCTCGGTCAACTGGTCGTCGCTCACGCCGTATTTCTTGCCGTAGGCGGGGGCCACCATCGAGAACATTGCCGCGGCGGTGAGGGTGCGCGCCGTGCCGTCATTGGGGATGGGGAAGGCGTTGAGGCCCTGGTATCCCGAGTCCT
This sequence comes from Acidimicrobiales bacterium, assembly GCA_035531955.1. Lineage (GTDB taxonomy): Bacteria > Actinomycetota > Acidimicrobiia > Acidimicrobiales > RAAP-2 > Bog-756. The sequence continues at coordinate 36,663 of DATKRZ010000015.1, forward strand.
TCACCTTCTCGGCGCCGACGGCCATGGCGATGTCGTAGGCGCCGGAGGCCACCGCGTAGGCGGCGGCCCGCAGGGCCTCGGACCCGGTGGTGCAGTAGTTCTCGACCCGGGTGACCGGCTTGCCCTCCAACTGCAGGGGTCGGGCCAGGGTGATGCCGCTCATGCCGGATTGCGCCGTACCCAGCCAGTAGGCGTCGACATCGTCCTTGTCCAGCCCGGCGGAGTCGAACGTGTCCTGGGCCGCGTCGACGATCAGATCGTCGAGGCTCTTGTCCCAGTGCTCGGCGAACCGGGTGCAGCCCATCCCGACGATCGCCACCCGGTCCTTGATCCCATGCGATGCCATCCCGTGTCTCCTCTATTGGGTCACTGGTGCGTCGTTGCTGCGTCGTACCTGTCGGGCCGATCGGCTCGCCGGGCCGGGTCAGTCTCCGAGGGGCGGGCCGGCCACGGGGACCACCGCCGGCCTGGCCTTCCAGAAGTAGTCGTGGATGCCGTCGGCGGTGTACAGCTTCCGGAAGGTCATGACCACCTCGTCGCCGATGTTCACCGTCTCCGGGTCGACGTCGGTCAGCTCCACCGGAAACCGGCCGCCACCGACGAAGTCGAGGATGGCGAAGACGACGGGAGGGCTGGCCGAGTAGGACAGGTGGTCGATCGTGTAGGTGGCGATGGTGGCCTGGGCGTCGGCCAGTTCGATGGGGTCCATGTCGTCGACGGCGCCGCCCTTCATCGAGACCCGCGAGGGCGGCAGGTGCACGGCCTCCGAGGTGCGGTCCCGCGAGCCCACGAACCCGAACTTCCACGCCTCGTTGCGCCAGGCCGCGGTGGAGGAGACCCGCGGCGGCTCGGGCCTGCGAGGCGGCTCGGGGGTGACCATGCCCCGCCACGAGAGGAATCTCCCGTAGTCCAGGTCGGCGGCGCCGGCGATCTGGTCGGCGACGGTCTCCGGGGCCGACCAGGCTGACCGGGCTTCCGTGGTGCGGAAGACGAGGACGTCGGCGCCGTCCGCCAGCGCCACCACGGCGATCACCTGGCCCGGCTGGGCCTGTTCGATCATCGATGCCAGCACCAACCCGGGGTGGGCCGCGCCGGTCTGACCCACCGTGGAGGCCAGGTCGTCGCTCAGCGCCGGATCCGCGACACCGAGTTTGCGGGTCAGGGCCCTGGTGGCGCGGGTGTGCATGCCGGTCACGGCCACCTGGTCCACCTGTCCGGGTGTGATCCCGGCCACCTTGAGGGCCGACTCCCAGGCCTCCGCCCCGAGCGGCACGTAGCGCGTCTCCCCGAACCGTTCCTCCCACACGCGGGAGCGCCGGTCGCCGGCGGCACGCCACCGGTCGAGGAACTCGTCGCTGACCGATGCCCCACCCAGGTACTCGGCGATGAGCGGGGCGCCCGGGCTGTCGTCACCCACGACGATGGCCGCGGCACCGTCGCCCCCGGCCGACTCGTCGGCCGAAGTGGGCAGGCCGTCACGCATGTCGGCCAGCACGACGAGGGTGGTCCCGGACCCGCCGGCACCCAGGCTGGCGCGGAGCGCCCCCGCGCCCGAGCGGAGGGCCCCGCCGAAGTCGAACGCACCGACGTGGGAGGGCTGGCGCAGTGCAGCGTGGATGGTGGTGGCATTTGTCTTGTCGAGATAGGCGGGCGTGGCCGTGGCGAACCAGATGTTGTCCGGAGCCGCCCCGGGAGCGGAGCGGAGGGCCAGGCGGGCCGCTTCCACCCCCATCGTGGTGGTGTCCTCGTCGTGGGATGCCACCGAGCGGGTACCCCGACCGCCGCCGCTGCCGAAGACCCTGGTCACCTCGGCCCGCGCCAGGCGCCGATACGGGACATAGCCGGCGATGCCGGCGATGCCTCTCATCTGTTCGGTCTCCCCATGGCGATCGTGGTGTCCTTCACTCTGGCGTCCGTCCGGTCCGGTGGCCGGTCGTCGGGGTCCCCCCGGCTCGAGGCCGACGGTGTCCGGTCGAGGCGCCAGGGGAATGCCGGCGGAGCGGTCGGCGCTGGCCCCCCACTGCTTCCTCATCCTATGATGTCCACAGTATCTGACGGTCAGTCAGGAAACCAGCGCGGCGCCGGCCGCACCGGCACGATGGAGGCCCGACCCATGGATTTCGAGTTCACCCCCGAACAGCTCGAATTCGTCCGGGAGGTGGAGCAATTCCTCGACGAGAACGACGACCCGGAGGTATTCGACGTCACCCGGGAGAACATGGCCCAGATCGTGGACACCCCGCTGCGGCGGAAGTTCATGGCCAAGGTGGGCGAACGTGGGTGGCTGGGCATCACCTGGCCCGAGGAGTACGGCGGCACCGACGGGGAGGGCATCTACGAGTACCTGCTGAACGAGGCGCTGGCCGCCCGCGGCGGGCCGCAGATCGGCAAGGGTGTCGGCATCATCGGCAAGACCATCATCAGCCACGGCAGCGACAGGTTGAAGCAGGAGTTCCTGCCCAAGATCCTCCGTAACGAGGTCGAGTTCGCCGTGGGCTACTCCGAGCCCAACGCCGGGTCCGACGCCGCCTCGATGCAGTTGAAGGCCACCCGTGACGGCGACGGATGGCGGCTCAACGGGCAGAAGACATGGACCACCTCGGCCCACTTCGCCGATTGGTACTGGGTCGGCGCCCGCACCGATCCCGAAGCCCCCAAGCACCACGGGATCACATTGTTCCTGGTCCCGATGGACCATCCGGGGATCACGGTCAAGCCCATATGGACGATGGGGGACGAGCGGACCAACGAGGTCTACCTCGACGACGTCTGGGTGTCCGACGACTACGTGGTGGGCGAGCTCAACCGGGGCTTCCAGTACATCTCCGAAGCCCTCGACCTCGAACGATTCACCCTGTTCACCTACTCGCCGACCGCCCAGCGGCTCGACCTGCTGACCGAGTACGTGGCCAACGCCGAGCGGGACGGCGAACGCCTGAAGGACGACGCCGTGGTCAGGTCCCGGATCGCGCAGCTCCACACCGAGGCCGAAGTGGCCCGGGTGCTCGGTCTCAAGTTCGTGTTCGCCTCGTCGGAGGGTGGCTCGCCGCCGACCTCGGAGGCATCCGAGTACAAGCTGTTCACCACCGAGTACTCGCGTCGGTTGGCCAACGCCTCGATGGACATCGCCGGGCCCGGGGGGCAGCTCCGGGTGCGTGACGAGGACGCGCCGATGAAGGGCCGGTCCGAATCCACCTACCGGTACACGGTGATCGACACCATCGGCGGCGGCTCCTCCGAGATCCAGAAGAACATCATCGCCCGGCGCAAGCTCGGTCTGCCGAAGAACTTCTGATCCCCCGACGCCCGTGACCGACACTCCCGCACACGCTGACATCGCGCCCCCGGCGGCCCGGCGATCCGAGGAACCCGGGGGCCCGCTCCGCGGCGTGAC
>DATKRZ010000016.1:0-4247 GCA_035531955.1 Acidimicrobiales bacterium
GGTTGTCCATCGTCGATCTGGCCAACGTGTTGAGCCGGGCCGGAGCGGTGAGGGCCATGGAGATGGACATCAACACCTCCTGGGTGAACTTCTTCAGTTACAGCGCCGCGCCGGGCCAACCCGCATCGGCGCTCAACGGCACCAAACTCACCTCCGACGAGTCCAACTGGCCCGGCCGCTACTTCTCACCCTCCTCCCGCGACTTCATCACCGTGTCGACGCGCAGCCCCGCCACCACCGGGCCTCGCTCCACCACCCGCTCCACCACCCGCTGAGGCCGGGCCGGTCCCGGCGGCGGTCAGCCCGGCATCCGGCGCCAGACGGCCCGGGGGAGGTGGCGCATGACGGCGAAGACCCATCGGAGGACCGGAGGGGCATAGACCACGCCCGCACCCGATTCGATGCCGCGCACCACCAGGTCGGCGACCGCCTCGGGGGTGGTCGAGAACGGTGCCGGGGTCATGCCCGCGGTCATCCGGCCGGCGACGAACCCGGGCCGCACGATCATCACCCGGACGCCGGTTCCCGCCAGCGAGTCGCCCAGCCCCTGGGAGAACGCGTCGAGCCCCGCTTTCGAGGACCCGTAGATGAAGTTGGTCCGGCGGGCCCGCTCGCCGGCCACCGACGAGAGCACGACCAGCCGACCGTGCCCCTGGCGGCGGAGATGACCGGTCACCGCCAGCACGGCGGCCGCCAGCCCGGCGAAGTTGATGGCGAGCACCGAGGCCGCCGCCACAGGGTCCTGTTCGTCGGCGTGCTGGTCGCCGAGCACGCCGGTGGCCACGATCACCAGGTCGAAGTCGCCGAAGCGGTCGAAGACCCGATCGGCGAAGGCGCGGTGGGCGGAGGTCTCCGTGGCGTCGAAGGCCACCCCTTCGACCACCTCCGCTCCCGCCGCCTTGGCCCGGTCGACCGCCTCGGAGAGCCGGGGCCCCTCCCGTCCGGCCAGCACCACCGTCCGGCACCGGCCGGGAACCAGCCTGGCCACGATGGCCTGGGCGATCTCGGAGGAACCCCCGAGGACGAGTACCGACTGGGGCCGCCCGACGGCGTCGATCATGAGCCTGTCCGTTCTGGAGATGAGGGGGTGGTGGGTGATGGGCGAGGCGTGGTGGCGGGTGCCGGCGGTGCCGAGGGTGTGCGGGTCCGTGAGGTCGGCGTGGTGCGTCCGGTCGGTGTGGTGCGCTTGGTCCGTGTGGCACTGCGCCGGGCGGCGCCCGACGGCTCTGTCCGGGGGGCTCCACCACTCCGGCCGTCCGGTCCGGAGCCGTCCGGCGCCGGGAACCGGTCGTCGCACAGCCCGAGACGCCGTCCGAGATCGGAGCGCAACACGCCCCGGGGGTCGACCCGGTCCCGGACGGCGACCCACTCGTCGACGCGGGGATACATGGCCCGGAAGGCGGCCGGGGAGACCCGCGAGTCCTTGGCCAGGTAGATGCGGCCGCCGGCGCCGATGACCTCTCCGTCGAGCTCGTCGAGCAGCAGGTCCAGCCCGTGGTGGCCGACGGGAAGGTCGAGGGCCAGGGTCCACCCCGGCATGGGGAACGACAGCGGTCCCGGGTCACCCGGCCCGAACCGCTTCAACACGGCCAGGAAGCTCGCCAGCTTGAGGGCACCGAGCCGTTCGATCACCCGCCGCACGGTCTCCCCTCCCCGGTCGGGGACCACGAACTGGTACTGGAGGAACCCCCTGGTTCCGTAGAGGCGGTTCCAGGCGCCCACGCCGTCGAGGGGGTGGAAGAACCCGGCCATGTGGCGGGCCCTGCCCACCTGGTGGCGGGGGGCCTTCCGGAACCAGAACTCGTTGAAGGCACCGACGGTCAGGGGATTCAACAGACCGCTGGGCGGGGTCAGCGGGACCCGGGCCAGCATCCGGGGCCCGAAGGCCCGGGCCCGGTCCGGTGCCAGCCGAAGGCGATCGGGCAGGTCCCCGAGCCGGGCGTGGTCGCCCCGGGTCAGCACCGAGCGGCCGAGCCGGCTGCCGGTCGACTGGCAGTCGATCCAGGCCACCGAATATCGGTAGCCGGCGTCGCCGGTGACCAACTTGTCCATGGTGCTGTCGAGGTCAGGGGCCCGTTCGGTGTCGACCAGCAGGTAGCTGGTCTCCACCGGGATCATCTGCAGGGTCGCGTCGGTGATCACGCCGGTGAGTCCCATGCCGCCGGCGGTGGCCCAGAAGAGGTCCGGATCCGACGTGGCCGACACGGCGGCGGTCCCGGTGGGGGTGGCCAGGGTCATCTCGGTGACGTGGGTGCAGAAGCTGCCGTCGACGTGGTGGTTCTTCCCGTGGATGTCGGCGGCGATGGCGCCCCCGACGGTGACCAGTCGGGTGCCCGGGGTCACCGGGACGAACCAGCCGAGCGGCACGAACCGCTCCATCAGCGTCTGCAGGCTGACCCCTGCCCCCACCTTGATGACCCCGGCGTCGAGGTCGACCCGGTGGACGGCGTCCAGCCAGGTGGCGTCCAGCACCATCCCGCCGGCGTTCTGCGCCGCGTCCCCGTAGCTCCGCCCGAGCCCCCGGGCGATCAGGCCCCGCCCGGTCCCGCCGGGCTGCCCGGCCATGGTCACGGCCTCGTCGACGAACTGCGGATGTACGGCGCGGACCACCTCGGCCGCACTCGGTGCGGTCCGACCCCATCCGCTCAGCAGCTCGCGCCGGCCCGGTTGGGGGCTCACGTGACGTAGACCCCGGCGGCGAACAGGGCCACCCAGACCAGGCCGTAGGCCTGCAGCCGGTGGTCCCGAAGCGCCATCTCCTCGGGGGCCGCGCCCTCACCGGAATCGAGAAGCCGGACCACGTGGAGCAGCGCGATGGTGAAGGGCACCACGGTCAGCTGGAACCAGATGGGGTCGTGGCCCGGATGCAGCTGCGCCGCCCGGTCGAACGCCCACAAGCAGTAGGCGGTGACCGACACCGCGGCCGACAGCGTCCGGACCGAGCGGAGGAAGGTCGGGGTGTACATCCCGAGGGTCTGGCGGGTGGCCCCGTTGTCGACCCGGTGGTCGACCAGCACCTGCTTTTCGCCCGACCGCTTGCCGGTGACGATCAGCAGCGACCCGAACGACGCCACGATCAGGAACCAGTTGGTGAGGGGGATGCCGGTGGCCACGCCGCCGGCGACCGCCCGGAGGACGAAGCCGGCGCTGACCGCGGCCAGGTCGAGAACGGGCTCGTTCCGTACCCCGAGGGAGTAGCTGACGTTGACCAGGGAGTAGATGGCCATCACCAGGGCGAGATGCCACCCGGCCAGCAGGCCGGCCAGGGCGACGGCGACCGCCATCATGGCCAGACCGACGCCGAGGGCCGTCGGCACCGGGACCAGGCCGGCCGCCACCGGTCGGAGCCGTTTGGTCGGATGGTGGCGATCGGCCTCGGCGTCGATGGCGTCATTGAAGAAATAGGTGCCCGATGCCGCCACGCAGAAGATGCCGGCTGCGGCCACGGCGTGCCAGAGCACCGTCCAATGGAGGAGCACACCGGCCGCCCCGGGCGCCACCAGCACCAACAGGTTCTTCGTCCACTGCCGGGGACGGGCCACGCGGACCAGTCGGGCCGCCAGGGACGCCGCCGCCGGCTGATCGGGATCCGCCGGGTGTTCGTCGGGTCTGTCCACAGCTTCAGCCGGAGTGGTCACGAGCTGTCCTCAGGATGTCGGTTCGGGCCGCGGTCGACGATCGGAACGTACCACGGACCCCTCCAGGGTAGGGCCCAGCCGTACCACCACGGCGGTGTCCAGGGTGAAGCCCCACGAGACAGGGCTGGCCTCGGCGCCCGGTCACCTCGGCCCCGCCGTGGTGGCCACGGCGACCAACCATGGCTACACCCGGGCCTTCCCGTGGCCGCCGGGATCGCGTTGGCCGGGTTCCCCGTGTCCTCGGCGGCCATCCGGGTGAAGGAGGAGGTGCCGGCGCCGGTGACCGCACCGGCCTCCGCATCCTGACGGTGCCTGACGGCACCTGACGGCACCGGACCGGGCCGGCATCCGACATCGGGCTGCGGGGGTCCGCCGGTCCGGCGAGGGGATTCCATCCGACCCGGTCGCTCCTGGATGGGCCTGACGGTCCGTCAGCGCTTAGTATCTGCCTCCGTGAAACGCCCGTATCGAGTGGTGGTGGCCAAACCGGGGCTGGACGGGCACGACCGCGGGGCCAAGGTCATCGCCCGTGCGCTGCGTGACGCCGGCTTCGAGGTCATCTACACCGGGCTCCACCAGACGGCCGAGCAGGTCGTCCAGGCGGTCATC
>DATKRZ010000017.1:0-21673 GCA_035531955.1 Acidimicrobiales bacterium
AACATGGAGATGGTCTCCTCCTGGGCTTGGGGCTTGGACACCACAAGCCTCAGGAGGGGGCCACCTTCCGTGGTGGACCGTCAGGTCACCAAGGGGCCACAAGTGGGGAATTTCAATGAGCAGGTCTGGGGAGAGCTACGTTAGCGTGGTCAGTGATTTCCACCGCATCTTCTCCTTCGTGTTCTTGGACGAACTTGAAGGTTGGTGCGGTGGAAGTCGCGAGAGGGGGACCTCGCGAATCTCCTGTTCGTGGACTGTCCCTACACCCCGGACGTCCCGCTGCAGAGGCTCAAATCGAACCTGAGCGGGTCAATCCCATACACCACTCTGCCGGACTCAACTCTAATCCAGTTGGGCTTGGGACTCAGACCGGGTGAGGTGCTGGCGCTGGCTTGGAGTGACGTACAAGGCGATCTACTTCATGTGCGCCATTCCCAGAGACGTGAGGGCGGCAAGCTGCATCCCAGAGACAGGCTCAAGACGGTCTCATCAATCCGTGTGTTGCAGATCCCTCTGGTCATCGCTGAAGCGATCGAGTCAAGACGCACCGCTCAGGAGAGCGAGGTCCCCCACCCGTTAGACCTGGTGTTACGACCAAAGACGGCAACCCCATTCGACCTGAGACCTACAGACGAGCCTTCCGGCAGCTACTCCAAGGGGCGGAAGTAGCTACAACGAATGTCTCCCCCCACACGCTGAGGCATTCAGCCGCCAGTCACCTGGTCGACGAAGGTGTGCCGCTCGGTGTCATTGCCGACATGCTCGGGCATGCCGACATGGGAATGCTCGTGAAAAAGTACAGACACAGCACTACTTCGACCGCCACTGGTCATACCGATGCAGCCGGTCGAGTGCTCAACGACCGCAAGCGCTCTGCTAGCGCAGTAGCTACGAATCAGCTACGCACTCCGAAATCGTCTAGGCACCGTGTCTGTCGGCGCCGCTCTGAACACGCACTTTGGTCGGGCTGCCGGGATTTGAACCCGGGACCTCTTGACCCCCAGTCAAGCGCGCTAACCAAGCTGCGCCACAGCCCGCTCTTGGCCAGCCGGTTGCGAAACCGCATCGAGCCGACCAAAAAAGGCCAGTTGCTGGCGCCTCACGAACGAGGGTTCAGGACCGACCGTCTCGAGATCCTACCTGAGACCGATGGCGGCGTGGCCGCCTGCTCGGGCGGCCGGCCCCACGGAGATCTCCCGCTGACGCTACAGGTCCGCCACCACCAGCTTGGCGATGAACGTGTATCCCTTGGTATTGGCGTGGATGTTGCCCACGGAGCAGTAATAGGTCAGCTTGCAGATCTCCCACACTGCGGCCGGGATCGTGCCGTACGGGCTGAGCTTGGCCGTGGTGGTCAGTGCCGTGTCGTCCCCCGAGGTCGCCTTCTTGTACGGAGCCTGGGTCACGTTGACGAAGCTCCCCCCGGCGACCGAGGTGTAGGCGGTCTTCAGTGTCGGGTTGATCAGGGCGTCGAAGGCGACCACGGACTCGTTGGCCAGGGTCACGTTGGGGCTGCCCGAGGGGTAGACGTAGTCACCGAGGATCACGTCGGGATAGGTCAGGCCGACGATCTTGGCGCTGCTGTCTCCGTTGGCCGTCAGGGCCGAATCGAGGGTGGTGACAAGGGAAGTGACGTTGGTCTGGATGGTTGTTTGCACACCAACCACGCAGGTGATCGGGTTGGCCGCGGATGCACAGGCGGTCACGTCATTGCCCCCGATGGAGACGGTGATCATTCCCACCAGGCCGTAGTTGGCCGGAGCGGCGATGAAGTCGACCGCCGCCTGCTCCTGGGTCGTGGTGGGATAGGCCACCGGATCGATGAGTGCCGGCGGGCCGTACCCGGACTCGGTGCAGCCGATGGCAGTGAGAATCGAACCGGTCGTGGCACCGCCGCATCCGAAATTCTCGAGGGTCATCTTCGCCTTTTTGGCCACATACGAGGTGTAGCCGGCGGTCGCACCCAGACCGGGCTGGTACCCGACCGAATACGAGTCGCCCAATGACAGGTAGTAGGGCTTCGGCGGCTTCGGCGGCTTCACGGCCTGGCTCACGCTGGGGGTCACCACCAGTCCGACCGTGGCGACGCTTGCGGCGATCAGAACGGCTCCGACAACGGTCAGTTTCGATCGTCTACGCATGGCTGGTCCCCCCCGGGGTTGTCTCGCCGTGATGGCACAATGAACGACCCCTTTGCTAGCACAGGGATCGCCTCAGCAGCGCCGGAGGTGGGTGAGAGTCGGCCGCCTGATCCACGGAGAGTGGTGGTCGGTTACCCAGAGTGGCGAAAAGGGACCGGCTCGGAAGGGCGACACGTTGCGACAGGCCCGGTTGCACCGCTCGGTTTGCGACCCGGTCAGACGGGGCGGGGTCGTGCCATCAGATGTGGTGGATGACCCAGGTCACCCCCTGGAAAGCGCGATAGCCCAGATAGATGACAGTGGCCACCAACATGAACTTGAAGTACCACGGTGACCTGCGGTGCTCCAGGGGCTCGGTCCCGCAGAGGGGGCAGGTGCCCTCCGACGTCAGTTCCTGGGTCTCGATGCGCTGGTCGCACTGCTCACACCACGGCAAGGCTCAGCCTCCACGATGTGCCATGGCGTGAGTTCATGCCACACGGCCGGAGTCGGGGGTGGCGCCGGCGACCCCCGGCCCAGTACCGGTGGTCGAGCTCACCGGCGGTGCCTCCCCCCCCCGTTGGCACCTTTGGCCCGGACCCGCAACTTGATAGGCGTCGGGCCCAGGGCGAACCGCTCGCGCAGCCCCCGTTCGACGTAGCGGAGATAGGTGGCCTGGAGCCGGCCGTTGGTGAAGAGCGTGAACGTCGGCGGGTCGTTGGCCCCCTGCACCGCGTACTGGATCTTGGCGCCGACCGGGGGGTGGGCCATCTGGATCGACTTGAGTGCCCGGTTGAGCTCCCCGGTGGGGATCCGCGAGTGGTAGGCCTCCTCGGCCGTGGCCACGGCGGGGAGGATCTGGTGGACGCCCAGGCCCGAGAGGGCACTGACCTTCAGCACCGGCGCGTCCCCGAGGAAGGCCAGCCGGTCCCCGATGTCCATCAGGACGTCGTTGCGGTCCTCGGAGGGGACGAGCTCCCACTTGTTGAGCACCACCACGGTGGGGCACCCGGCGGCCCCGACCCGCTCGGCCAGGCGCTGGTCCTGGTGGGTTACCCCTGCCGTGGCATCGATGACCAACAACGCGATGTCGGCCCGATCGAGCGCCTCCAGGGCCCGGAGCACCGAGAAGTACTCCGTGCCGCGTTCGGTGCGGGACTTCCGACGCATACCGGCCGTGTCGATGAAGCACACCGTTCCATCCGCCGTCTCGACCACGGTGTCCACCGCGTCGCGGGTGGTTCCCGGAGCATCATGGGTGACCGATCGCTCGTCGCCCACCAGGCGGTTGAACAGTGTGGACTTCCCCACGTTGGGCCGGCCGACCAGGGCCACCCTCGGAACGGGGACCGCGTCCCGTCCCCAGTCCAGCGATCCCGCCCGGTCCTGGTCGGCGGCCGGGCCCGGGGGCTCCTCGACATCGCCCTCCCCGGCGGCCGGACCGGTCCGGTGCCGCGCCCGGCCGGGCGACCCTGGGACGGGAAACAGGCTGACCACCTCGTCGAGCAAGTCACCGGTCCCCCGTCCGTGCAGGGCGCTGACTGGCCACGGCGTCCCCAGTCCGAGTCCCATGGCATCCCAGGCATCGGCCTCGCGCTGGGAGGAGTCCACTTTGTTGACCACCACCCGGACCGACCGGCCCGACCGCTTGAGCACCCGGGCCACGGCCAGGTCCTCGTCGATGACACCGACCAGCACGTCCACCACTAACAAGACCACGGCGGCTTCGGCGATGGCCCGCTCGGCCTGGGCACTGACCTGGGCGTCGAGGGGGTCGTCGCTCGACAGCCACCCCCCGGTGTCGACCACGGTGAAGCGGTGCCCGCACCAGTCGGCATCGAGCTCCAAGCGGTCGCGGGTCACCCCGGACCGCTCCTCGACCACCGCCGCCCGGCGTCCCACGATCCGATTGACCAGGGTGGACTTGCCGACGTTGGGACGCCCGGCGATGACCACCAGCGGTCGGGCCGCCGTGGTCACGGCATCGGGGACCCGAACGGTCGCGCCCCGGGCCACCTCGTTGGTCATCGGGACGCCCCCAGGCTGACCGGAACCCGTGCTGCGGGCACGGCCCGAGCCATGGGACCCTGCCCGGCCGCCGGATCCGGCGTGCCCCGATCCCCGAGTGCCCGGCGGAGCGAGAGACCGTCGGTCGGGACCACCTCGACCGGGCGGGGCAGGTCGGCAACGGTCAGCTCGTCGAGGAAACGGCCCTCGGACAGGCACGAGTCCGGGAGCAGGTACCGGTGCCCTTCGGGCTGACTCCGCAGCACCCTGACCAGGTCGGTACCGGTGAGGAGGCCGGAGACCCCGATGTTGCCTCCGAAGAACTGGTTGTCGATCGACACCAGCCGGATGTCGGGGCGGTCGAGGGCAGCGACCAGCGGCCCGAGCACCCGGGCGCCGTACTCGCCGGTCAGGACGGCGATGGGGACACCTGCATCCCGAGGCGGCCCGGTGGCCGGTGCCCGGTGGGCGCGGTACCCGGTGGCCGGTGCTCCTTCCACGGCGGCGAAGAACCCCGACCGCACACCGAGGGCCGACCCTTCGTCGCCGCCGAAGGCCGCCTCGAAGGCCCGGGCCATGCCCAGGCCGTTCTCGTGCTGGGGAAAGCCCTCATAGGTCCAGGCCGGGGGGAATGGCTCGTCGGCCATGAGGTAGTACTCGTCGGCGGCGAACACCATCCGCCGGCCGATGGCCTCGAGGAACGTGGCCTGCCACTCCCCCACCGTGGCGCAGACCTCGGCCGCCTCCTCGCGGGTGTGGGGCCGCATGGCGCTCTCGTGGGAGAACCGGCTCACACCCAGGGGGACGCAGGCCACCGTGGCCAGGGCCGGATAGCGGTCGAGCACCCCGGCCAGGGTGTCGTGCAGGACGGCACCGTCGTTCCGACCGGGGCAGACCACCACCTGGCCGTGGACCTCGATCCCACCATCGAGCAGGGCCTCGAGCCACCGGAGACTGGTGGCGCCGCGCCGGTTCCGCAGCATCTCGGCCCGGATGTCGGGATCGGTGGCGTGGATGGAGACGAACAGAGGGCTGAGGCGCTCGGTGAGCACGCGCTCGAGGTCCATCTCGGTGAAGCGGGTGAGGGTGGTGAAGTTGCCGTAGAGAAAGGAGAGGCGGTAGTCGTCGTCCTTCAGCGACAGACTGCGACGCATCCCCCGGGGCAGCTGGTGGATGAAGCAGAACTCGCAGTGGTTGTCGCAGGTCCGTACCCGATCGAAGACCGCCGAGGAGACTTCGGCGCCCAGGGGCTCCCCCGGTTCCTTGGCCACCCGGAGCATGACCGGATCGCGCTGCCCGCGCCGGCGTACCACGAGGTCCAGGTCGGGCTCGTCCACCAACAGGCTGTACTCGATGACGTCACGTGGTGACCGTCCGTTGAGGAGGAGGAGCTCGTCCCCAGGCCGCAGCCCGGACAGATCGGCCGGTGACGACTCGGTGACGGCGACAACCTTCGGTGCCGTCGTCACCCGGGGCGCCGACATGGCACCAGGCTACCCGGTCCCCCCGGTCGGCCGGCATCGTCGCCCCGGGCCGATCCCGCCGAGAACGCCGGTAATCTGGACTCCGATGACCGTGGACCGTGTGTTCCTGGCCGAGCCCCGCGGGTTCTGCGCCGGAGTGGAGAAGGCCATCAAGGCGCTGGCCTGGATGGTCAGGGTCTTCGAACCGCCGGTCTACTGCTATCACGAGATCGTCCACAACCGACACGTGGTCGACCAATTCCGGGCCCAGGGAGTGGTATTCGTCGACGACGTCGAAGACGTGCCGGCCGGCGCCCCGTTGATGCTCTCCGCCCATGGATCGGCACCCGCGGTGGTGGCCGCCGCCCGAACCCGGGGCCGGGTGGTGGTGGACGCGGTGTGCCCGTTGGTCACCAAGGTCCACCATGAGCTCAAGGTACGGGCCCGCAAGGGCTACACCGTGCTCTACGTCGGCCACCACGGCCACGAGGAGGCAGTCGGGACGATGGCGGTGGCCCCGGCGTCGGTGCGCCTGCTCGAACGGGCCGACGACGTGGACGCACTCGGCGATCTCGGCAGTGGGGACGGCGCCGACGGCCCTCCGCCGATGGCCCTCCTGGCCCAGACCACGCTGAGCCACGACGAGTGGGCGGGCATCGTCGACCGGGCCCGGGAGCGCTTCCCCGATCTGTGGATGCCCAACCGCAGTGACCTGTGCTTCGCCACCACCAATAGGCAGGCGGCCCTCAAGGCCCTGGCCGGCCAGGCCGACGCGGTGGTGGTCATCGGCTCGGAGAACTCCTCCAACACCGTCGCCCTCGAGCAGGTGGCACTGGCCTTCGGCTGCCCCCGGGTGATCCGGGTCAACGATGCTTCGGAGCTGCCGGACGACCTGTCCGGCACGGTCGGGGTGACCGCCGGCGCCTCGGCGCCCGAGGCATTGGTCCGCGCCGTCGTCGAGCGCCTGGACCCCGCCGACGGCGTCGTCGCCTGCCCGGTGACCCTGGAGGAGGAGTACTTCCCCCCCCCGCCGGAGCTCCGTGAACTGCTGCGCGGGCTCGAGACCGCGCTCTCGTTGCTCAACGGTGCCCCTTCGGCCGGCCCGGTAGGGCCGAACCAGGCCGAGGGCGACACCTCGGCCCGCACGTTGGCCGGTGACCGGACGACGGTGGCCGCCGACGTCCTGGAGCGCCTGGCCGGCTGGGCGCCGTGGCCGGCCAGGGGATTTGGCGCGAGACTGTCTCCATGACCACTTCGTTCACCAGCATGGATGTCTCGACCGAGGACCAGTGGGCGGTGATCGGCGCCGAAACGGCCAACCACCAGGGCCGGGTGGCGGACCGGGTGCTGGCCATGCTCGAGTCGTTGAGCGAGGTGATCGACGGGTTCGCAGTGGACCAGCTGACCCACAGCCTGCAGACGGCGACCCGGGCAGAGCGGGCCGGTGCAGACGAGGAGCTGGTCGTCGCCTCGCTCTGCCACGACATCGGCAAGGCGGTGTCGGTGCCCAACCACCCCCGCATCGCGGCCGAGATCCTCCGCCCCTACGTCAGGCCCGACGTGACGGCGGCCATCCTCGCCCACCAGGACTTCCAGGGCCGGCACTACTACCAGCACTTCAACCTGGACCCGAACATGCGCGACCGGTACCGGGGCGAACCGTGGTTCGGGCTGGCGGAGCGGTTCGCCGACGAGTGGGATCAGAACAGCTTCGACCCCGACTACCCCACCGAGCCGCTCTCGCACTTCGAGCCGAAGGTGCGGGCCGTCTTCGGCAACCCCCACGTCCTGTCGTGAGCCCTGCTTGGCGGCATCGCTGATCGAGGCGGCGGGTCAGTAGCGACCCACCACGGCCACGGCGCGGTCGTAGAGGTCCTGGATGGACATGGCCAGCGCCTCGGTCAGCTGGTGGATCCGGCTCCTCGAGATCCGGCCGCCGCCGGTCCGGGCCGGAGGCGGGATGGGCTCGCCCACGATGAGATGGATGTGCCGGGGCCGGGGGACCCGCTTGCCCTTGGGCATCACCGACGCCGAACCGCCGATGCCCACCGGGACCACGGTGGCCCCGGTCCGGGCGGCGAGGAAGGCCACGCCCTCGTGGAGGTCCTCGACCACCGGCCCCGTCCGACGCTCCCCCTCTGGGAACAAGATGAGCACCTCACCGGCCTCGAGCACCCGTTGGGCCCGTCTCAGTGCCTCCCGATCGGCAGACTCCCGGTGGACCGGAAAGGCTCCCACCGCGGGGAGGATCCCGGCCAGCGCCCGGCTCTTCCACAGGCTGTCCTTGGCCATGTAGTGGAGCTTGCGCCCGGTGACCTCGGACGCCACGAAGAAGTCGATGAAGGACCGGTGCACCGGGGCGATGATCACCGGGCCCGAGGCCGGGACCTGGTCCGCCCCGACGACGCTGGTCCGGAACACGAGTCGGTTCAGTCCATGGACGAGAACCCGCAGGAAGCGGTAGATCGGGGTGAACCGGGTGTCCACCCGGACCTCGTCCCGCCCATCGCCGGCTGCGCCGGACCGGCCGTCTCCGACCCCGGCGTCACCCGCCCAGTGGTCCCCCGACCCGTCGCTCCCTCTCCCGGTGGCGCTCACAACCCGGCCACCACCTGGTCGACGATCTCTTGGACCGGCCGGTCGGTGGTGTCGATGACCATCGCCCCGTCGGCCACCTCCAGGGGGGACGCCGCCCGTGTGCTGTCGAGCCGGTCCCGGCGGGCCACCGCCTTCGCACCCTCCTCGGGCCTCCGGCGGGCGCGCTCGTCCGCCGAAGCGGTGAGATAGACCTTGACGTCGGCCTGGGGGAAGACCACCGACCCGATGTCGCGCCCTTCGACCACCCCCCCACCCCGCTCGAGTGCCCACCGGCGCTGGCGCCGGACCAGCACGCGGCGGACGTCGGGGTTGGCCGCCACCGCAGAGACGGCCCCGCTCACCCGGGGGCCGCGGATCGCCTCGGTGATGTCGGCCCCGTCGACCTCGACCCGCTCGCCGACGGTGATGTCCAGCCCCTGGGCCAACCGGCCCACAGCGGCCCGGTCCGAGGGCTCGATGCCCCGCTCAAGTGCCGCCCAGGCCACGGCGCGGTACATGGCCCCGGTATCCAGCCGGTCGACGCCGAGGCGGACGGCGACGGCGCGCGACACGGTGGACTTGCCGGATCCGGCGGGGCCGTCGATGGCGATGATCCGGCCCGGGGCGCGGCCGGTGCCTTCGCCTGCGCCCTCGCCGATGGCGGTCACCGGTCCACCGGAGAGGGTGATCGGAGGTGCTCGAGGTCGTCGGCAAACCCCGGGTAGCTGGTGGCCACCGAGTCCCACCCGGTGATGGTCGTCACCGCGCCCCGCTCCGGGCACGCCGCTCCGGCGATGGCTGCGGCCATGGCCAACCGGTGGTCCCCCCGGGCATCCACCCGGCCGGGCCGCAGGGGCCCGCCGCTCCCCTGCACGACCAGGTCGTCGCCCTCGGCCTCGGCCTGACCACCGAACGCCCGGACCAGGTCAACCGTCCCGTCCAGGCGGTCGGACTCCTTCACCCGCAGTTCGCTCACGTCCCGGAAACGGGTGGTGCCGTGGGCCACGGCGGCGGCCACCGCCAGGACGGGCACCTCGTCGAGCGAGGGGATCTCGTGGGACTCGACCACCGTGCCCTGGAGGAGACAGCTGTAGCTGGTCAACGACCCGGTCCCGTCGCCCGACTCCTCCATCTCGATGGTGGCGCCCATCCGGCGGAGGACACCCAGGAACCCGAGGCGCTCGGGCCCGAGGTGGATGCCGCTGACCGTGACCAAGCTCCCGGGGACGATCACCCCCCCGACCACCCAGAAGGCCGCCTGGGACGGATCGCCCGGAACGGTGAACGCTCCAGCGGACAGCTCGCTCCGCCGGACCCGGATCACCCGTCCCCCGCCGACCCGCTCGATGGCGATGTCCGCACCGGCGGTGGCCAGCATCTCCTCGGTGTGGGCCCGGGTGGCCACCGGCTCGCGCACCACCGTCTCGCCTTCGGCGGCGATTCCGGCGAGGAGGACGGCCGACTTCACCTGGGCACTGGCCATGGGCGGCGTGTAGTCGATGCCCCGGAGCGGGCCGCCGCTCACGTCGACCGGAGGCAGGCAGCGTTCGCCCTGACCGCTCATCCCGGCCCCCATCCGGACCAGGGGCTCGGCCACCCGGTCCATCGGCCGGCCCCGGAGCGAGCCATCGCCGGTCAGCACCGTGGTGCCGTCCAAGGTGGCGGCCACGCCGGCCAGGAGGCGCAGGCCGGTCCCCGAGTTTCCCATGTCGATCGGGTCGCTGGGCGCCCCGAGCCGCGACCGCCCTCCGGTGACCCGCACCACCGGGCCGTCGTGGTCGACCTCGGCTCCCAAGGCGGCGATGGCCTGCCGGGTGCGCGCCACGTCGTCGCCGGGGGACAGCCCGGTGATGGTCGACACCCCCTCGGCCAGGGCGGCCAGCAGCAGCGCCCGGTGGGAGATGGACTTGTCCCCCGGGACGGAGAGGGTGCCGGTGAGCGGCCCTCCGCCCGGCACCGAACGGTCCGACACGTCCCCCGACGGCAGGCCCGACCCGCCCCCGTCGGCGCTCACCCGGTGGGCCCCACCGGGGTGCTGGCCGAGCGGTACCCGCGGGCCGGGAGGGTGGCCAGCAGGGTGGGGGCCGCCAGGGCGTCCACCACCAGGACGAGGACCCCCCGGTCGCCCTCGACCGAATGGGCGATCTCGAGGTCGAAGAGGTTGACCCCGAGCTCGGCGGCCAGGGTGGTGACGTCAGCCAGCACCCCGGTGCGATCGGGAACCGGGATGCGCACCTCGACCAGGCCTTCGGGGCGTGGGGTGCTGTCCACCAGGGCCCGGCGGGCGTCGGCGGCCCGGCTGAGGACCTCGAGGAGCGAGGCGTGGTCGTGGTCGGCCACCCGGCGCCGCATGGCGCCCAGGGCCTCAATCAGGAGGTCGAGGGTCTCGACGATGGCGTCGGCATTGCCGTCGCAGATGTCCGGCCAGATCGACGGCTGGCCGGCGGCGATCCGGGTCATGTCGCGGAACCCGCCTGCCGCCAGCTGCAGGAGCGCTGCGTGCTCCTCCCCCATCCCGGCGGCCAGGTCCATCAGGGTGGCCGCGGTCAGATGGGGCACGTGGGACACCACCGCCACCAGGGCGTCGTGCCGGGCCGGGGCCAGCGCCACCACATTGGCGCCCAGGTCGGCCAGCACCCCGCGGACCAGGGCGTAGGCGGCCGGGTCGGTCGCCACGGTGGGCGTCAGGACCCAGGTGGCCCCCACGAAGAGGTCGGCCGAGGCCCCCTCCACCCCCACCTGTTCGGATCCGGCCATGGGATGGCCTCCCACAAAGGATGGATGGTCGACCGATGCCACCAGCGGCCCCTTGACGCTGCCGACGTCGGTGACCACCACGCCGGGTTCCCACTCGGTGGAGCCGACGAGGACCTCGGCGATGACCCCCGGCGCGGCATGGACCGGGGTGGCCACCACCACCAACTCGGCCTGGTGGTCGATGCCCTCGGCGGTGAGCGCCCCCAGTTCGACGGCCCGGGCCGCCACCCCCGCAGCCACGTCCACCCCGCTCACCTGCCAGCCCCGCTCCAAGAGGGCCATCCCCACCGAACCGCCGATGAGCCCGGTTCCGAAGATCATCGCCCGTCCGGGTCGCCGCATCCGCTCCCCGACCGCCTGGCCCTCGTCGGTGGGCCCGAAGCGGCCGTCCTCAGTCGGGGAGGTCGTCACGGAGTCCTTGGGCGCCCTCGAGGTAGAGGTGGTGGATCCCGTCCCTCGGGCGTTCGGTGTTGACGTGGAGCAGGACCCGGATGCAGCGGGGGACCGAATCGGTGATGGACAGCTCGCGGGCGCAGATGAGGGGGACGGCGCCGAGCCCCATCGAGCGGGCGGCGGTGGCGGGGAAGGTCGAGATGATGTCCTCGGTGGCGGTGAACAGGATCGAGATGATGTCCTCCTCGACCAGTCCGTTGCGCTCGAGGATCTGGCCGAGCAGGGACACCACCCGCTCGGTGATGGCCGCAGGTGTGTCCTCGTCGACGGTGGTGGCGCCGCGTACGGCCCGCACGGTGGGAGACATCAGCCAGGCATGTTAGTCAGCGCCATCCGGAGGTCCCACCGACCGGCCGGAGACCAATGGAGCCGCCGGGGAGTCGCCCGACTCGGCCGATGTCGTCGCCGCGGCCAGTCCCCTGACCTCGTCGAAGGTCAGGACCCGGTACGAGCCCGGCCCGAGCGACGGGTCGGCCAGCGGCCCGATGCGGGTCCTGACCAGGCGGAGCACCGGATGGCCGACGGCCTCGCACATCCGGCGCACCTGCCGGTTGCGTCCCTCGTGGATGACGATCCGGAGGAGCGAGGGGGAGACCACCGCCACCCGGGCCGGGGCGGTGGGCCCGTCGTCCAGCTCGACCCCCTGGCGCAGCTGCCTGACCGCGCCCGAGGTGGGCTCGCCGTCGACCTGGACGAGATACTCCTTCGCCACCCCGAAGGAGGGATGGGTCAGCCGGTGGGTGAGCTCGCCGTCGTTGGTGAGGATCACCAGGCCCTCGGAGTCCATGTCGAGGCGCCCGACCGGGAACACCCGGGGGTCTCCCGGCACCAGGTCGACGACCGTCCGGCGCCCGTGGGTGTCCTCCGCGGTGCTGACCACCCCGGCCGGCTTGTTCACCAGATAGTGCACCAGACCGGGTCGCACCGGCAGGGGCACCCCGTCGAGCTCCACCCGGTCCACGGCCGGATCCACCCGCCGCCCGAGGACGGGGACGGCGCCGTTGACGGTGACCCGCCCGTCCACGATCAGGTCCTCGCAGACCCGACGTGACCCGACCCCGATCCTGGCCATGACCTTCTGCAACCGGTCGCCTGTGGGCAGGGCTCCTGCAGGCGGGTCAGCCATCGCCGACCGGGTGCATCTGCTCCTCCAACTCAGCCAGGGCCCCCGGCCCCGGAAGCAGATCCTCCACCGGCGGCAGCTGGTCGAGTCGGTCGAGGCCGAGGCGCTCGAGGAAGGCGTCGGTGGTGGCGTAGAGAATGGCCTGGCCGGGCCCGGCGGCGTGGCCGGCGGCGGCGATGTATCCCCGGTGCTCGAGCAGACGGACCACGCCGTCGACGTTGACCCCGCGGAGGGCGGCGATCTGGGAGCGCGAGACGGGCTGCCGGTAGGCCACGATGGCCAGTGTCTCGAGGGCCGCGGCCGACAGCCGGGACGACACCCCGACATTGGCGAACCGCTCCACATAAGGGGCCAGGTCGGGATGGGTCTGGATCCGGATGCCCCCGGCGATCCGAACGACCTCGAATCCCCGACCGCCACTCCGACAGGACTCGGCCAGCTCGTCGCACAGCGGGTCGATCTGCTCGACGGGGACCTCGAGCAGCTCCGCCAGCAGGCCGGCCGTCACCGGCTCGACGGCCACCATCAGCACGGCCTCGATGGCCCGGGCTTCGTGAGACAGCACCACGTTCAGCCCTCGTACTCGTCGTACAGGCCGGAGCCCACCGACACTGCCACGGGCGCCTCGGCCACCCAGGCCACGTCGAGGTCCCCGAAGGTGTGGCCCTGGTCGAGGGAGACCCTCCCCTGCTTGCACAGTTCGAGCAGGGCGAGGAAGCGGACGATGATCTCGATCCGCGAGGTCAGATGTCCGGTGAGGGTGCGGAAGGTCGCCCGTCCCAGGGCCTCCATCCGGCCCTCGATCTCCGAGACGGCATCGGCCACGGTGACCGTGTCGACGGTCACGTGATACAGGTCGACGATCGGGGCGGGGCGGACGGCGGTGGCCCGCAGGTAGGCGGAGGCGAGGTCCCCGGGGGTCACCCCGGCCAGCAGGTCCGGGGCGTTCACCACCAGGTCGGGGTCGAGGCCGGCGGTGCGGGGGACCGCCCGGGCCGCCTGCTCGAAGAGGACGACGAACCCGTCGGCGGCGGCGGCGTAGGCCTGGCACTCGAGCAGGCGGGCCAAGAGCAGGTCCCGCTCCTCCCAGCCGACCAGCTCCTCGTCGGGGTCGACGGCATCGTCCCCGGGCAGGAGTCGGCGGGACTTGATCTCGATCAGCACGGCCGCCACCACGAGGAACTCGGAGAGCGTCTGGAGGTCCACCGACTCCCAGCCGGCCACTTCGGCGACGAAGGCGTCGACCACCGAGGCCAGCGGGATGTCGTAGACGTCCACCTGATGGCTGTTGACCAGGTGGACGAGCAGGTCGACCGGCCCCTCGTAGACGGGGGTGGAGACGTTGGCGGTCACGGCATCCGACGATACCGGCTGGAGGCCGCTCTCTCGTGCACCTCCCGGGCCGACCTACGATGACCCCCCATGTCCCGAGTCCTGTCCGGCGTCCAGCCCAGTGGCGACCTGCACCTCGGCAACTACCTCGGGGCCATCCGCAACTGGGTGGCCGACCAGTACGCCCACGATGCCTTCTACTGCATCGTGGACCTGCACGCCCTCACCCTGGACATCGATCCCGCCGCCCTCCGGTCCCGGACCTACGAGACCGCCCTCGACCTGCTGGCCGCAGGGCTGGATCCCGACCGGTGCACGCTCTTCGTCCAGAGCCATGTGCCCGAGCACACCCAGATGACCTGGCTGCTCGAATGCATCGCCACCATGGGCGAGCTGGGACGCATGACCCAGTTCAAGGAGAAGAGTGCCGGAAGGGACTCGGTGCGGGCCGGCCTGTTCACCTATCCGGTGCTCCAGAGCGCCGACATCCTGCTCTACGACGCCGAGCGGGTGCCGGTCGGGGACGACCAGCGCCAGCATCTCGAGCTGGCCCGGGAACTGGCCACCCGGTTCAACCACCGGTTCGGGGACACCCTGGTCGTCCCCGAACCGGCCATCCCGTCCGCCGCCGCCCGGGTGATGGACCTCCAGCACCCCGAGCGCAAGATGTCCAAGACGGTCAGCTCCCCGCTCGGAACCATCCTGCTCCTCGACGACGCCGCGGCCATCACCCGCAAGGTGCGCAAAGCGGTGACCGACACCGACGGCGAGGTCCGCTACGACCGGGAGGCCAAGCCGGGCCTGGCCAACCTGTTGGAGCTCCTGGCTGTGGCCACGGGGCGCACCCCGGCCGAGACGGCCGCCTCCTACCGACGCTACGGGGACCTGAAGGACGACGTGGCCGAGGCCCTGGTGGAGCTGCTCCGCCCGGTGCGGGAGCGCCGGGACGCCCTGGCCGGCGAGCCCGGCGCCATCCCCGCCATGCTGTCCCGGGGTGCGGAGAAAGCCCGGGACCGCGCCTCGTCCACCTACCGGCGCGCCGCCGGCGCCATGGGGCTGCTCGCTCCCGGTTGAGCCGGCCCTGCCCCTCCGGACGCCCGGCGGCGTCGTCGCCTGCGGATGGCGCCGAGCCACTCGAGGGCGCCCCACAGGAGGGCCGCGGCCGCGGCCGCGGCCGACACGGCGAGGCCGGCCCTGGCCGGCGCCGGGGCATAGGTGAAGGTGACCTGGTAGTCCCCCGCCCTCGGGAGTCCGACCGTCTGGATCACGCCGTCCCGGTCGACCGCCACCTGGGAGACGGGGACGCCGGGCGCGCCGAGGGGCCGGACGGTCGCCCGCCAGCCGGGGCTCCAGGCCACGCTGCGCTCGAGGATGACCGCCGAGGTGGCGTGCACGACGATCTCTCCGCCTCCGCCCGGACCGGGAGCCGACCCGGTCACGGTGGTGCCGGGGGTCGGGGGCCCACCACCGGGGGCGCGCGCCCGGGCCCAGCCGTGCGCTTCGGTGTTCTGGAAGACGCCGAAGGCGCCGATGGTGCCGGCGAACCTCCAGCGTGGCAGGTTGACGCCGTACTGCATCCGCCCGTCGAGGGCCACCTCGCCGGCTTCGGCGGTCCGGGCCGTGGGAATGCCGATGGCTGCCGGGCTCGGGGACCCGTTCTCCACCACCAGGCCGCCGGACCGGAGGGGCGCGGCAAGTGTGACCCGGAGGGACCCGTCCGGCCCCCCGGCCACGTCGGTGGCCGGCAGCCACCGCACCGCGCCGGTCGGGGTGAGCATCCCCACCCGCAACGCGGGCGACGGCCCGAGGGCGCGGACCGACCAACGGTCGACGGTCAGCACCCCCCCGAAGTACCACCGATGGGACTGGCCCGGGGCCAGGGTCACCGGCGCCGGCGCCGGGGTGGGCGCGGAGTTGTAGAGGGTCAGGTCGGGGGGGAACGGTGTGGACAGGCCGGGGGCAGGGGTCGTGCCGACGGCCGGCGGAGGGACGGGGGTCACGAAATAGGAGGGCAGCGACAGCAGGGTGCGGACGTTGAGCGTGTCCCAGGTCGGCCCGGCCAGGGTGGCGGGGTTGAGGTCTTCCTGGTAGTGCGCGCCGGTGGCCCGGTAGTAGCCGGCGTCGGTCAGCGCCGTGTACCCCTGGGCGCTGCCCAGGTGGTTGAACAAGTTGAGGTCGGTCTGCCCCAGCTCGTAGAGCTGGCTGTCGTAGAACTCGTCGGGGTTGTAGATGATGAACCGGCCGTCGCCCACGGTGGCGGCCAGTTCGGCGGCCAGGTCACCGCGGGCCTGGGCCAGCGACTGGGTGATGGGCGGGTGGACCACGAAGGCGTTGAACCAGATGAGATCGGCGGCGAGCACCGACGCCAGCAGCCGGCGCAGGCGGGCCCGCGGGAGACGGGGCGCGGCCAGGACGGTCCAGGTGGCCACGGCGGCGATCGCCGCACCCAGGGTGACGAGCGCCGCGTCCTGGAAGCGGGCGGTCGTGTCGACCGGGAACTGGATCTGCAACAGGCTCTGAAGCTGCCGCCCGTCGACCCAGAGGAACAGGCCCAGTCCGGCGATCACGACCAGGGGCGCGCAGGTGGCCGCCAGCTCCGCCCGCCGGCCGGGTGCCCGTCGCCGCCGGCTCGGAACCGGGGCGCCGGCGTCGGTGGCCACTCCCCCACCCCCCTGATCGAGGAGGAGGAGGTGCAGCCACCAGCCGAGGAGGGCGGCGAGCGAGAAGTCGACCAGGAGCAGGTTGCGGTTGAGGAGCCGCTCGTGGTCGACTCCCGGGATGAGGTAGAGGACATGGCCGAAGGGTGTCTGGGCCCCGAGGGCGGACAGGACACCGAGGGCGAGTACCACGTACCAGATCTGCCACTGCCTGGCCTCGGGCCGCCGGCGCCATCTCCGCAGGAACAGGGAGCAAGCGGCGATCAGGGCGAGGATCCCCGCATAGCTGGTCACCTCCTGGAAGTTGTACGGCCCTGCGTACCCGGGGTTGTGGTTGGTGCCGAGCAGGAAGGGGGTGGCGCCCAGGCTGAGGAGGCGGCTGGGAAGCGAACCGGTCGAGAAGAACCCGTAGCTGGCCGCCGACCGCTGGGACTGGGACTCGAAGGCGAGTCCCGGCACCCATTGGGCCGCGCCCAGGGCCGCTCCGCCGGCCACCGCCAGGGCGGCGGCGCCGATGGCGGATGCCAGGGCCCGGCGGTGCGCCCGCTGGAAATAGCCCCCATCGACCAGGCGGGCGGTGAGGTAGACGGCCACGAGGACAGCGCTGTCGATGACCGCCTCGGCCCCCCCGGTCAGGACGGACATCCCGACGGCCAGGCCCAGGAGCCCGACCCAGCCACGGCTCCCCCGGGCGCCGGGGGCCGGCGGCCTGGTCAGGGCGTGGACGGCCACCAGCATCCACGGCAGCCAGGCGGCCCCGGCGACCAGGTCGATATGCACGATCTGGGCCGACATGTACCCGGAGAAGGCGAAGGTGGCCGCGGCCATGGTGGCCGGCGGGGAGCCGATGCGCTGGCGCCGCAGGAAGACGTACATCCCGGCCACGGCCAGGTCGTAGGCGAGGGCCAGATTGAGCGTCCAGGCGGTGAACCGGGGAAGGAGGGCGAAGAGCCAGGTGGTCGGGTAGGCCGCCCCCGCGTTGAAGCCGCCGAGCAGCGGTGTGCCGCTGAACAGGTAGGGGTTCCACAGCGGGAGCACGTGGTGCTGCAGGTCGTTCCCGACCAGGACCCGCATGGGGAAGTTCTGGAGGAGGTTGTCGCCGTCGAGGAACACCGAGCCGTACAGCTGGGGAGCCCCGAAGACCACGAAGGGGACCAGCAACAGGACCACCATGCCGGGGTGGCGGCGCACCCAGCCCGGCGCCGCCGCCCAAAAGCGGCCGACCCCGGTCCGCCCGGCACGGACCGCACCGGCCTGCCCGGCACGGACCGCCCCGATCGTGGTCGGCGCCGGGCCGTCCGTGCTCATGATCTGGCGGAGGGTTCCCCGCTCACACGAGCAGGCCCGACCACCAACTGATGACGTGTCCGATCAGCTGCGCCCATTCGTTGCGGAAGAACAGGATGAGGACGAACGGCAGGAACATGAGGGCGGGTTGGATCCGGTAGTACTCGGGCAGCATCCGCGCCGGCAACAGGCGCTCGAGCACCGATGCCCCGTCCAGCGGAGGGCACGGGATGAGATTGAAGACGCCGAGCACGATGTTGGCGATGCCGGCGATGAAGAGGATCTGGCTGGCCAGGCCGGGCGGGTAGAACCCACCCTCGGACACGATCTGCCGGATCGCCAGCGGGGTCACCAGGATGTAGGCCAGTCCGAGCAATCCGGCCAGCACAAAGTTGGTGAGTGGCCCCACCAGCGAGACCACCACGGTGTGGTTGCGCGGGCTCCGCAGACGATTGGTGGAGACCGGCACCGGTCTGGCCCATCCGTAGGCCCCGAGGCCCGAGAGGGAGAGGACGGCCGGGACGAGCAGGGTGCCCACCGGGTCGACGTGGCGGACCGGGTTGAGGGTCAGGCGGCCGGCCCGTTTGGCCGTGTCGTCGCCGAGGGCGAGCGCCACCACGCCGTGGGAGATCTCGTGCAGGATGATCGATGGGATGAGCACGCAGAAGTAGATGATCTCGAACCGGTTGATCCTGTGGGTCTGCAACAGGATGGCGATCAGCGCCACGGCGATCACCACGATGATGGTGGTCCGCTGGTCTAGCTGGAACCGACGCCGGGGCCGACTGGGGCCACCGGGACCCCCTCCATAGCCCCCGTAGGCCACGCCTGCCCCGGTCCGATCAGGGCCGGTTGGCGTGCTTGATGCAGAACCGGGTGGCCGGCATGGCTTCGAGACGCGCCGGCTCGATGGCCTCGCCGCACACCTCGCATCGGCCGTAGCTGCCGTCCTCGAGACGACCCAGGGCCAGGGCCACTTCGTCCAGCGACTCCTGCAGCTGGCCGGCCAGCGCCCCGGCCTCGCCCCGTTCCGCGGTCACCTGGCTGGAGTCGGCGAAGTTGGGGTCGTAGTCCAGCCCTCCGCCGTCCCCGAAGCCGAGCTCCGACAATTCGGACTGGAGTTGCCGCCTCTCGTTCTCGAGCAGCTGGCGGTAGTCGATGGGGGGGGCATCACTCGGCACGGAGATGATCCTACTTGAGCTGGGGGAGGCCAGCCCGCGGGTGGGCCTCCTCGTAGGAGCTGCGCAGATGGTCCTGGCTCAGCTTCGTGTAGATCTGGGTGGTGGCGATGGAGACGTGGCCCAGCAGCTCCTGGACCACCCGGATGTCGGCGCCGTGGGCCAGCATGTGACTGGCGCACGAGTGGCGGAGCACGTGGGGGCCGACCAGCTCGCCCAGGCCGGCCCGTTCGGCGCGCCGGTGCACGATGGCCCACGCCCCCTGCCGACTGAGCCGGCCCCCCCGGGTGTTGATGAAGACGGCTTCGGCGTCGCTCCGGCGCTTCCACCGGGTCGGGGCCAGCAGGGGGCGGCCCGACAGCGACAGCCAGCGGTCCAGCGCGGTGCGGGCCGGCCCGCCCAGGGGGACCAACCGCTCCTTGGACCCTTTCCCGAACACCCGGAGCAGGCCATCGTCCCCCTGCAGGTCGATGAGGGAGAGGCCGACCGCCTCGGAGATCCTGGCCCCGGTGCCGTACAGCACCTCGAGCAGGGCCCGGTCGCGGAGCTCGGTGGGACCGGTCCCGCTGACCGAGTCGAGCAGGCCGAGGGCCTGGTCCTCGTCGAGCGCCTTGGGAAGCCGGCGCGGCAGCCGGGGAGATCGCACGTCCACCGTCGGGTCGCCGTTGATAATCCCCTCGCTCGCCAGGAAGCGGTACAGGCCGCGCAACGCAGCGGTGGACCGGGCCATCGAGGCCGGGTTGCGGCCCTGACTGCGCAGGGCGGTGAGGTGGAGCTCGATGGCTTCGATGCCGACATCGAGCGGGTCGACCCCGGATTCGCCGGCCCAACTCTCCCAAACGGCGATGTCCCGGCGGTAGGCGACCAGGGTGTTGCGCGCCCTGCCCTTCTCGACGGCCAGCCACGAGAGGTACTCCTCGGCCCCGGTCGACAGAGGCCGGGTCACGGGCGGGTCACGATCGGCCGTTCACCCGGTCGGCGGCCAGGTGGCGCCGGGCCAGGCCCACGCCCAAGATGGTCGTGGCGTCGATGACGGTGCCGTCGTCGACCAGGGCGTCGAAATCGGAGAGGGGCACCGCCTCCACCCGCATGTGGTGCTCCTCGATCCCCTGGCGGTCGACGGGCACGGGGGTGAGCCCGGTGGCCAGGTAGAGGGTGGAGACCTCGTCGCAGAAGCCCGGGGTGATGGCGCACCGGGTCAGCAGGCGCAGCTCGCGGGCTGCGTAGCCGGCCTCTTCGGCCAGCTCCCGCCGGGCCGTGGCTTCGCCGGGCTCGTCGGTGACGTCGCAGGTCCCGGCCGGGACCTCGAGCAGCCACGGGTCGAGAGCCGGCCGGTACTGGTGCACCAGTACCACCGCGTCGGTCTCGGTGACGGCCACCACCGCCACCGCACCCGGGTGGCGCACGACGTCCCTCTCGAACGGCCTCCCACCCGGGTCGGAGAAGGTCGCCCGGGTCAGGGTGATCACCTGTCCGCGGTGGAGGACGACCTCACCGGTCATCTCGAACCCCGGTGCCCGGCGGTCGTGGCCCGGCTGGTGATCCGGCGATCGGCCCGCCTCAGCCGTCGGCATCGATGTCCGGCAGGCGGGGGTCCCTTCCCTCGGCGCGGTCCAGGGCCGCCTCCACCAGCTCACGGAACAAGGGGTGGGGTTGGTCGGGGCGGCTCTTGAATTCCGGGTGGGCCTGGGTGCCGACCCAGAAGGGATGGCCGGGCAATTCGATGAACTCCACGAGCCGCCCGTCAGGAGAGATCCCCGAGCACACCAGCCCCACGTCCTCGAGTCGGGAGCGGTACCGGGGATTCACCTCGTAGCGGTGCCGATGGCGCTCGGACACCACCTCGGTGCCGTAGGCCTTGGCCACCTGGGACCCGGGGACCAGCCGGGCCGTGTAGGAGCCCAGGCGCATGGTGCCGCCCTTGTCGACGACCTGGTTCTGGTCGTCCATGAGGTCGACAACCGGATGGGGCGTGGCCGCGTCGACCTCACGCGAGTTGGCGCCCTCGAGCTTGGCCAGCGTCCGGGCCATCTCGATGATCATGACCTGGAGCCCGAGGCAGAGCCCGAGCAGGGGCAGGTCGTGCTCGCGGGCATAGCGGGCGGCGGCGATCTTCCCCTCCACACCGCGCTCGCCGAATCCACCGGGTATCACCAGCCCGTCGAACCCGCGCAGGCCGTCGCGGTCCAAGAGGTCGGGCACGGTGGCCGCCTGGATCCAGTCGATCTCGACCTTCGCCCCGTGGTGGAAGCCGGCGTGGCGGAGCGCCTCGACCACTGAGAGATAGGCGTCTGGAAGGTCGACGTACTTGCCGATGATGCCGATGCGTACCGGCCGGACGGCGGCGTCGACCTGCTTGACCAGGTGCTCCCAACCGGTCAGGTCGACGGGATGGGCGTCCTCGTCGTACCCCAGCAGGCGCAGGATGTAGCCGTCGAGCCCCTCCTCGTGGAGGACCAGGGGGATCTGGTAGATGTTGTCCGCGTCGACGGCCGAGACCACGGCCTCGATGGGGACGTCGCACAGGAGCGAGATCTTGCGCTTGAGGCCTTCGGAGATCATCCGGTCGGACCGGCACACGATGACGTCGGGCTGGATCCCCCGGCTGCGCAGCTCGGTCACCGAGTGCTGGGTGGGTTTGGTCTTCTGCTCGCCCGAGGGGCCGAGGTAGGGCACCAGGGTGAGATGCACGTAGCAGACGTTCTCCCGGCCCACATCC
>DATKRZ010000018.1:0-28122 GCA_035531955.1 Acidimicrobiales bacterium
CAGGCGCGCGCTCTACCAACTGAGCTACCCGACCTCGCCCCGGCGGACCGGGGTGGCGGACCTGACGGGATTTGAACCCGCGACCTCCGGCTTGACAGGCCGGCGTGCACTCCAAACTGCACCACAGGTCCCCAACCAGCTTTTTGGCGCTGGGGTGTACGGCACCCCCAACGGGATTCGAACCCGTGTTACCGCCTTGAAAGGGCGGCGTCCTAGGCCGCTAGACGATGGGGGCTCAAACCCGATCAGGGCTTTTGGAGATTAGCAGAGGGATCACAGCGCTCCCTCGGGCCGCCCCTCGTCGGGCAGCTCGGCGGCGAGGACCTCGACCATCAGGTACTGGAGCTGTCCGAGCAGCTCGTAGAGCGCGTACTCGGGGGCGGTGGGGTCGTCGGACGGAGGGGGCTCCATGTCCTCGCTGACGTCGAGGCGGGTCCCGAGGACCAGGCGCATCGACCCGATGGCCGACAGCCAGGTGTGGAGCTCGACGTCGGTCAGGACCTCGGCCTGGGCGGTCCTCGCCACGAGCTCGAACGCCTGCCGGTGGTGGTTGATCAGGGCGTTGTCGACCAACTCGCGATACTCCCGCTCGACGCTCTCGTGGACCGGGCCGGCGTAGGCGGGCGGAAAGAGGCGCTTGGTCGTCGGATCGTCCGGGCTCAACACCGGGGCCAGCTGCTCGGACATGGTGACCAGCACGGCGCGCACGCCGGGATCGAGCCTGATGGTGTAGCGGCCGTCCCGGCGCCTCTTGATCGGCGTGCTCACGTCGACTGTTCCATGGTGGCCCAGAGCCCGTGCTCGTGGAGCCGGTACACGTCCAGCTCGGCCCGCTCGCGGGTGCCTGAGGAGACCACCGCCCGCCCTTTGTGGTGGACGTCCAGCATCAGCCTGGTGGCCTTCTCCTTCGAGTAGCCGAAGAGCTTCTGGAACACGAAGGTCACGAACGACATCAGGTTGATCGGGTCGTTCCACACGATGACCAGCCAGGGACGGTCGGTCAGCTGGGACTCGACGACCTCGGTGAGCTCGGCCTCGAGGGGCTCGGCCTCGGTCTGCCGGGCGCGCACCGGCGGCCCGACGGCCCGGCTCACACCGGCTCCCGGAGCGGTCGGCCCCGGGCCACGGCGCCCGGCTGCGCGGTGGTGATACCCGCTCCGCCACCGGGTCCGGCGTCCCCGATCACCTCAGGCAGGTGGTCCGACAGCCCGTGGTGGAACCAGAGGACCGCGCCCCACACCGTTGACGCCCCCAGCACATGGAGCCCGACCAGGACCGGCGGCAGATGGGAGAAGAACTGGGTGTAGCCGATCATGCCCTGGACGACCATCACGGCGAGCAGGACCCGGCCCGAGCCCTGGATGCGGGCCGGTGCGTCGGACTTCCACAGCACCCACAGCAGCACCAGCAGCACCACGCCGGCGGCCAGGACGATCTCGGCATGGATGCGGGTCATGTCCTCGAGCCCGAGCGGGATCCGCTTGGCCCCCTTGCCGCCGGCGTGGGGACCGGTCCCGGTGGTGGCCGCCCCGGCCGCCAGTACCACCACGGTGAGTCCCACCAGGGCCCGGGCCAGCCACATGGCGCCCGTGGTCACCGCCCGGACCCCGGGACCTGGTCGGTGGCCGGCCCTGAGGGTCAAGATGACGGCCACCGCCAGGAGGGCCATGCCCACCATGAAGTGGGTCATGACGACGTAGGCGTTGAGTTTGGAGTAGACGACGAAGCCCCCGAGCACGGCCTCGCCGATGACCCCCAGAATGAGACCGGCGGAGAGCCACCGGAGGTCATGGCGCCCGGGCCGGCGGAGGAAGGCGGCCACCACGGTGACGAGGCAGGCCACCACCAGCACGAAGACGACCAGGCGGTTGCCGAACTCGACCAGGGGGTGCAGTCGCAGGGCGGGCGTCAGCCGGTGCCGGGTGCAGTTGGGCCAGTCGGGGCAGCCCAACCCCGAATCGGAGAGCCGGACCGCCGCCCCGGTCACCACGTTGAGCACCACCGTGGCCAGCGTGAACCGGCAGAGGAACAAGAACGGGCGAGGGCCGATACGCAGGGAGGACACCGTTTCCGTATGGTACCGGCCCGACCGGGGACACCGCCGCTGGACCCCGGGGGCCACAGCCGCCCCGACGGTGTGCCGGGACTATGGTTTGGCCGATGGCACTCTCCGCGACCGCGCCTGCCCGGCCTCTCCCCCTGGGCGAGCGGGTGGGCGCGTACGTCGCCCTGACCAAGCCCCGCATCATCGAGCTCCTGCTCATCACCACCCTGCCCACCATGGTGCTGGCCCAGCGGGGGATGCCGCCGGTGTGGCTGATGGCGGCCACGCTGCTCGGCGGCGCCCTGGCCGCCGGCGGGGCCAACGCCATCAACATGTTCGTCGACCGGGACATCGACAAGGTCATGCACCGGACCAGCAAGCGGCCCCTGGTCACCGGGGCGGTCACTCCCCGCAACGCCCTAATCTTCGCCGTCACCCTCGAAGTCGTGGCCTTCATCGAGCTGTGGGGCTGGGTCAACCTGCTGTCGGCGTCCCTGGCGGTGTCGGCCACCCTCTTCTACGTCTTCGTCTACACGTTGTGGCTGAAGCGGACCAGCAGCCAGAACATCGTCATCGGCGGGGCCGCCGGGGCGGTCCCGGTGCTGGTGGGGTGGGCGGCGGTCACCAACAGCCTGGCCTGGACGCCCATGGTCCTGTTCGCCATCATCTTCGTGTGGACGCCGCCCCACTTCTGGGCGCTGGCCGTCAAGTACAAGGACGACTACCAGGCGGCCGGGGTCCCCATGCTGCCGGCGGTGGCCACGTTCAAACGGACGGCCCGGGAGATCCTCCTCTACAGCGTGCTGCTGCTCGGTGTCTCGTTGCTGCTGGCCGCGGTGGCCAAGCTCGGTGCCATCTACATCGTCTCGGCCTCGGTGCTCGGCGTGACCTTCGTCGCCTTGGCCGTCCGGCTGTGGCAGCGGGCCACGCCGAAGGCGGCGATGCAGCTGTTCAGCTATTCGATCACCTACCTGACCCTGCTGTTCGTCCTCATGGCGGTCGACATCTTCACCAAACATTGACCGGGGCGGCGCCGGAACCGCCGGAACCGGCGGAAGCGCCGGCGTCCGAGCGCATGCCCCGCCGGTTGCGCGCACTGTTGATCGGAACGGTGATCGCCACCGCGCTGGCCGTCTTCTTGTTCGTCGGCCTCGCCCGGAGATCGGGCTCGGGATCGGGCCCGGGATCGGGTCCCCTGGTGGGAATCGGTAGCGTGGCTCCGAACTTTTCGCTCCCGTCCCTGACCGGGGGTCCGCCGACCACCCTCGACGAACTGGGCCGGGCCCGCCACCGCCCGGTCGTGCTCAATTTCTTCGCCTCGTGGTGCATCCCGTGCCAGAAGGAGACGCCGCTGCTGGCCCATGCCGCGGCGGTCGAGACGGCGAAGGGCTCGAAGGTCCAGTTCGTGGGCGTCGATGTGGCAGACGCCCCCGCCGAAGCCATCCCGTTCGTCAGGCAGTCCGGGCTCACCTATCCGATCGGTGCCGATGCCTCCCTTCGGGTGACGGCGGATCTCTACGGACTGAACGGCCAGCCCAACACCTTCTTCATCGATGCCTCCGGCCACGTGGTCGGCCACGTCATCGGGGCGGTGACCCAGACCGGGCTCGACCAGTGGCTGCACAGACTGGCGGGGTCCTCGGGCTGAGGGCCGGCCGCCGCCTCATTCCCAGCGGAACGTGAGGCCTGCCGCCACCGGTGCGGTCACCGCCCAGGCCAGCAGGACGATCCAGTCGTGGGCCGACACGGCGACTCCCCGGCCGAGGCTGTTGTGCAGGGCATCGGCCAGGGCCGAGGCCGGCAATACCCTGGCGACGTCACCCAACCAGGCTGGCAGCTTGCCGAGGGGAATGAGCATTCCCCCGAGCAGCAGCAGCACCACGAAGAGCCCGTTGACCACGGCCAGGTTCACCAGCGCCTTGAGCGACCCCGCCAGCAGCAGGCCGATGCCACCGAAAGCGACGGTCCCGAGCACCATGGCCACGACGGCCGAGCCCACCAGGGCGCCCGCCCCGCCCCCGGGACTCCACCCGAGGCCCAGCCCGACCCCCACCAGCACCGCCGCCTGGAGCAGCTCCACGGCGGTGACGGCCGTGATCTTGGCGGCCAGCAGCCGGGGACGCCCGAGCGGGGTGGCGCCGAGCCGCTTGAGGACCCCGTAGCCGCGCTCGAAGCCGGTGCCGATCCCGAGGGCGGTCATCGCCGTCGACATGACGGCCAGGGCCAGGATGCCCGGGACCAGGAAGTCGACCGGACGACCGGTGCCGGTGGGCAGCACGTGGACCGCCGAGAAGAACCACAGGAACACCACCGGGATGCCGAGGGTCAAAAAGACCGTCTCCCCATTGGTGAAGACCAGGGTCATTTCTGCCCGCAGCTGGGCGGTGAGCGGCCTCATACCCGGGGGCGCCCCGACCGGCGGCGCCGTCCGGCAGGAGCGGTGGAAGGGTCCGCCTCCGGCGGAGTGTGGGCGGACCGGGAGCCGGTGATGGCCAGGTAGGCCTCCTCCAACGACTGGTTGGTCCGGAGGTCGCCCAGGGCCAGGTCCCGCTCCGCCAGCCAACCGGCCAGTGTGGCCACCACCCGGGGGGTCGGTGCGCCGGGGCCGGCCCGGAGCCGGTACGAGCCGGGTCGCTCCTCGTCGACGGTGGTGCCGGCGCCGACCGAGTCGGCCAACGCCCCGGTGTCGATCTCCGGGTCGGTGGAGAAGCGGATCGACCCGTCGGCCGTGCCCGACGCCAGCGCCGCCGGGGTGCCTGCGGCCAGCTTGCGGCCCCGGTCGATGATGACCACCAGATCGGCCAGCCGCTCGGCCTCTGCCAGCTCGTGGGTGGTGAGGACCACGCAGATGCCGCGATCGCGCTGGGTGGCGATGATGTCGCGCACGACGATGCGGCCTTCGGGGTCGACTCCGGCGGTGGGCTCGTCGAGGAAGAGGACACGCGGCTTGCCCACCAGGGCCAGGGCCAGAGAGAGGCGCTGTTGCTCGCCGCCGGACAGGCGCCGCCACGGGGTGCGGCGGACGGCGGAGAGGCCCACCAGGTCGATGAGCCCGTCGGGATCCTCGGCGTCCTCGTAGTACCGGGAAAAGAGGTGGAGGACCTGAGCCGGGCCGAGGGTCGGGTAGACGCCGCCCGCCTGGAGCATGACGCCGATCCGGTGGACCAGCCGACCATGGTCCCTGCCCGGGTCGAGCCCGAGGACGCGTACCGATCCTTCGTCGACGGATCGGTACCCCTCGAGCGCCTCGACCGTGCTGGTCTTCCCCGCGCCGTTGGGTCCGAGCAGGGCGACCACCTCTCCGGCCCGGCCCTCGAAGGACAACCGGTCGACGGCCACGGTGGTTCCGTAGCGGATGACCACGCCGTCGCACACCACCGCGGGCCCCCGAGCCGGAGCAACTGCCTCGTTCACGGGTGGTCACGCTACCGTTGTCCCCGTCATGATCGATATCCGGCTGGTGAGAGACGACGGCGCCTCGGTGAAGTCGGCCCTCGGCAGACGCGGGGTGGACCCGGCGGAGATCGACCGGCTGATCGGGCTGGACGAGGCGGCACGGGCGGTGATCGGCCGACGGGACGATCTCCGGGCCCAGGTGAAGTCCCTCTCCAAGCAGGTCGGCCAGGCCCGACGGTCGGGTGACGCGGCCTCGGCGGACGGGTTGACGGCCCGCAGCCGCAGCCTCGGCGCCGAGGAGCGGTCGCTCCACGCGGCGGCCGAGTCCGCCCAGGAGGAGGTGCGCCAGGCCCTCCTTTACCTGCCCAACCTGCCGGCGGCCGAGGCCCCCGACGGCAGCGGGCCCGAGGACAACCTGGTGGTCCGCAGCTGGCCGGACCCGGACCGGGCCTACACCGACGCCCAACGGGTCCCCCACTGGGAGATCGGAGCGGAGCTCGGCCTGCTCGACATGGAGCGGGGGGCCAAGCTGTCGGGGTCGATGTTCCCCCTGTACCGCGGGTTCGGGGCGCGGCTGGTCCGCGCCCTCTCCTCGTTCGCCCTGGACCGCCACGCCGACCGGTTCGAGGAGGTCCGGCCCCCGACCCTGGTGCTGACCGAGACCATGGTCTCCACCGGTCACCTCCCCAAGTTCGAAGAGGACGCCTACCACCTCGAGCGTGACGGCCTGTGGGGGATCCCCACCGCCGAGGTTCCGCTGGCCTCCATGTGGCGGGGCGACATCCTCGACGACGACGACCTCCCCCTCTGCCTCACCGCCGCCACCCCCTGCTACCGGCGGGAGGCGGGCGCGGCGGGCCGGGACACCCGCGGGCTGTTGCGCGTGCACGAGTTCGACAAGGTCGAGCTGTTCGCCTACGCCACCCCCGAACAGGCGCCGGCGCTGCTCGAGGACATGGTGGCCCGGGCCGAGGCGTTGCTGGTCGACCTCGGCCTCCGGTACCGGGTGCTCGACCTCTGCGCCGCCGACATGGGGATCTCGGCGGCCCGCACCTTCGACCTCGAGGTGTACTCCCCCGGAGTCGACCAGTGGCTCGAGGTCTCCTCGGTGAGCTGGTGCACCGACTACCAGGCCCGCCGGGCCAACATCCGCTACCGGCCCGAGGGCGGTCGGGGCCCGGTGCTCGTCCACACGCTGAACGGCTCGGCCCTGGCCTGGCCCCGCATCTGGGCGGCCCTGGTCGAGACCGGTCGGCGGAGCGACGGATCGGTGGTCCTGCCCGAGGTGCTCGGGCCCTACCTCCGGGGCGAGCTGGTCATCCCCGCCACGGCCTGAACCGGCCCGCTGCGGCCGGTCCTCCGCCCGTCGCCGGATCCGGGGGGCCTCGCCCGCCGCCCGCTCAGGTCCGGGGTGCCTCGAACCGGTAGCCGACGCCGCGGATGGTGGTGATCAGCTTGGGCGACGACGGGTCCTCCTCGACGTGGGTGCGCAGCCGCTTGATGTGCACGTCGAGGGTCTTGGTGTCGCCGAAGTAGTCCGATCCCCAGACCCGGTCGATGAGCACGTCACGGGTCAGCAGCCGGCCGGCATTCTCCATCAGCAGCGAGAGCAGCTCGAACTCCTTGCGGCGCAGGTGCACGTCCTCGCCCCGGACGAAGACCAGGTGGCGGTCGGGATCGATCTGGATCCCCCCGCCTTCGAGCACCGGCCTCGCGGCGCGCCGGTCCGAGGGGTCGCGTCCGTCCTCGTCCGGTGCACCCGACGTGGGACCGTCGGCTTGGTCGGGCAGGTCGGACACGTCGGCGTCGGCAGAGGGGATCCGCCGGAGCACAGCGCGCATGCGGGCCACGAGCTCCCGGAGCCGGTACGGCTTGGCGACGTAGTCGTCCGCCCCGACCTCGAGTCCGACCACCGTGTCGATCTCGGTCCCCTTGGCCGTGACCATGATGATCGGCACGGACGACCGGGCCCGGATCGAACGGCACACGTCGATGCCCGACAGCCGGGGCAGCATCAGGTCGAGCAGCACCAGGTCCGGCTCGGCCGAGGCGAAGAGCCGGAGGGCCTCGTGGCCGTCCCGGGCCACGGTCACATCGAAGCCCTCGCGGGTCAGTCCGACGACCAGGGCGTCGACGAAGGACTCGTCGTCCTCGGCCAGGAGCACCTTGGTCTGCGACTCGTCGGGCGTGGCGGACGGCGCCGGCGTCGCGCTCATGCCGAGTACTCGGGAGGGGTGGGCAGGACCAGGGTGAAGGTCGATCCCTCACCCTCCCGCGAGTCGACCTCGACCCGGCCCTGGTGGTTGCTGGCCACGTGGCGCACGATCGACAACCCGAGCCCGGTGCCGCCGGAGTCGCGGCTGCGACCGTGGTCGACCCGGTAGAACCGCTCGAAGATGCGCTCGAGATCGCGTGCGGGTATTCCCACGCCGGTGTCGGTGACGGCCAGCTTGACCTCGCCGTCGTCCCGGCTCCCGGCGACCCGCACGATCGAGTCCTCGTACGAGAAGGACACGGCATTCTCCAGGAGGCTGTGGATGGCGGAAACCAGTTGGCGACGGTCGCCGATGACGTAGACCGGCGGGTCTGGCTCGTTCAGTTCGATGGTGATGCTCCGCTGCTCGGCTGCCGACCTGACCCGTTCGATGGCCTCGGCCATGACCAGATTGACATAGATGGGCTCGCGGGGCGGGTCCTCCTCTGACTCGATGCGGCTGAGGTCGAGGAGGTCGTCGATGATCCGGCTGACCCGGAAGGCCTCGAGGTGGATCCGCGAGGCCAGTCGTTGGGCCACGACGGGGTCGAGCTCCACGGTCAGCGTCTCCGCCAGCAGGCCGAGGGCCCCTATCGGTGTCTTCAGCTCGTGGCTGACATTGGCAACGAAGTCCCGCCGGATCTCCTCGAGCCGCCGGCGCTCGGAGACGTCCTCGATGACCGCGATCACGCCCAGGGGCCGCCGGCCGTCGTCGATGAGCCCGGTCCGCACGACCAGGGTCTGGCGGGGCGGCCCGTAGAGATCGAGCGTCCGCTCGGCGGATCCGTCCGCCCAGGCCCCCTCGAGCAGGTCGGTCACCGCCTGGGCGGCCAGGGCGTCCCCGTGGCGGTTGGACATGAGCCCGACGGCCCGGGCGTTGCGAAAGGCCACGT
Source organism: Acidimicrobiales bacterium (assembly GCA_035531955.1). GTDB lineage: Bacteria > Actinomycetota > Acidimicrobiia > Acidimicrobiales > RAAP-2 > Bog-756. The sequence continues at coordinate 8,588 of DATKRZ010000018.1, forward strand.
CGCCGTTCTCGTCGCACACGATCACGCCCTGGGGGAGGGTGTCGAGGGCCCGGCGGAGCCGGATGGCGTCCGAGCTGGCCTCGGTCACCGCTTCGGACGCCTCGCCGGTCACCCGCTCGAGGTGCATGAGCACCGGCTCGACCCCGCCCTCGTCGGGCGGCTCCACTCCGAGCCGGTTGGACAGGGCGGTCAGGCGTTGCTGGAGGGCACGCCGGCCCGCCCGGCGTCCCGATCGGGCGGCGATGACCACCGCGGCCGCGGCCACGAGGGCGAACACGATGTACCCGATGACATACGGCCTCACCGCCTAAGCATGGCAGGCCGACGGCGGGCCGGGGTGTTCCCTCCGGTTCGGATGGAAAATACAAGAAAAATCATGAAACATATTGAAAAAACATGGCATGGGCCCGTACAGTGGCGACATGAACTTCAGCCTCCTCGCCCTCAGCCCCTTCGACTCGGCGGTCCTGCACCGGGTCCCCTCCGTCCCACCGGGCAGTTGGCTCCGGGGCGCCGGCGGCGGGGTGCGCCTGACGGCCGACGTGGTCAACATCCACCCCGACCCCGGCGCGCTGCCCGGGGGCGCGCAGCTCCAGAACCTGATGAACGGGCTGGACAGCTGGGCCCTGGCCCTGGCCCTGGTCGGACTGGTCATCGGGGCGGCGGCGTGGGCCCTCGGATCCCATGGGCAGAATTACCAGCAGAGCTTCGTCGGCCGGCGGGCGGTGCTGATCTCCGGTCTGGCCGCGCTCCTCATCGGGGCCGGGCCCGGCATCGTCTCGTTCTTCTTCACGACCGGGTCCGGGGTGCACTGACCCGTGGCCGCACTCCTGGGGCTGCCCTCCCTGCCGGGCGGCTCGTGTCCGTCGGCGGCCGCAGCGCTCGGCGCGGCCGGGCTGGGCCCGGTCTGCCAGGCCGCCTCGGGGGTGGCCGGCGTGGCGGGGTCCGCCGCCTCCCAGCTGGCCGGGTTCGGCGTCGACTCCGTGCTCAACGCCCTGGGCACGTGGGTGGCCGACGGGGCCGCGTGGCTACTGGTCCAGATCGGCGCGGTGATCGGCGACACCACCGGGATCGACCTCGGCGCCCCGTGGTTCACCACCCACTACCTGACGATGGCCGGCCTGGCCGGCGTCGTCGTCGTGCCCCTCCTGCTGCTGGGGATCATCCAGTCCATCTACCGGCAGAACGCATCGATGCTGATCCGGTCGGTGGCGGTCAACGTCCCCCTGGCCGTGCTCCTGACCGCGGTTGCGGTGAAGCTGGTCCAGCTCGGACTGGCGGTGACCGACGCCATGAGCGCGGCGGTGGCCCACGGCGCCGGGCTCGACGCGGGCCACTTCATGGCCTCGGTCACCCTGGTGCTGTCCGGCCCGCAGTCCGGCCAGCCCGGAGTGCCGGCCTTCATCCTCTTCTTGGGCTCCCTGGCGGTGGTGTGCGGTGCCGTCCTGGTCTGGGTCGAGCTGCTCATCCGCGCCTCGGCGGTCTACGTGGCCGTCCTCTTCCTGCCTCTGGCCCTGGCCAGCCTGGCCTGGCCGGCCATCGCCCACTGGTGTCGCCGCCTGGTCGACACCTTGGTGGCGCTCATCCTGGGCAAGTTCGTGATCGTCTCGGTGCTGAGCCTGGCCGCGGGCGCCCTCGCCGGTGGGACCGGATCGACCCCGGCTGGCGCCGGCGGCCCCGCCGGCAGCCCGGGAGGGGGAGGCGGCTTCGGCGCCGTGCTCGCCGGCGCCGCGCTGTTGCTGCTGTCGGCGCTCGCACCCTGGGCCCTGTTCCGCCTGCTCCCCTTTCTGGAGGCCGGCGCCGTCGGCCACCTCGAGGGACTGGGCCAGCGGGCCAGGCGGCCGGTGGTGGCACCGGCCAAGGGACTGGCATTCGACGCCATGCGAGTGGCCACGGCCGGCTCGTTCGCCGGCGCGGCGGCAGGCGCGGCGACCGGTGCATTGGGCAACTCTCTGGCCGGCGCAGTCAAAGGCGGCCTGTCCGCCACCTCAACCGGCGCCTCCCGCGCGGAGGGCCCCGGCGGAACGGGCCCCGGCGGAACGGGCCCCGGTGGAACGGGCCCCGGCGGAACGGGCCCCGACCCGGGTCCCTCCTCGGCGCAGGCCACAGGTGTGGGAACGACAGAGTCGGCGGGCCACGACATCCCCGTCTGGGCAGCCCACCCCGAGGCCACCGCCGCGGCCCGCTACCACCTGGGTGAGGGAGCCGAGGAAGGAGCCGCTTCCGGAGCCGCGCCAGGGTCACCGCTGCCCCGACAGACCGGCACCCTGCGCGCCGACACTCTGGGCCGCGACGAGCTCGGGGTCCGTCTGATCGGCGCGTGGCAGGGCCCCGGACCGCCGCCGGATCCCCGCCGTCCGAACCCTGCGGGGCGCGCCGATGGCTGAGCGGATGGGGGCCGATCGTGTGCGGTACCGCTTCTCCCCCCTCGAACGGCGGGGGGTGATCGCCGGCTGGCGCGGCGGGCAGATCGCCTCGGTGGCGGTCGGCCTGGTGTTCGCGGTGCTGGCCCTCCGGTCGCGTCCGTCGGTCGGCGGTGTCCTCCTCGGCGTGGTCAGCGCCGGGGCCGGGGTGACCATGGCCTTCTGGCCCGTCCGCGGGCGCACCGGTGAGCAGTGGCTTCCACTGCTGGCGCACTGGCTGTGGTCGGCATCGACCGGCGGCGGGCGCCGGCAGCCCGCTCCCGCTCCTGGCAACGGGCACGAGATGGTGGTCGACCGGCGCGGGTCGCGGACAGCGGCCCCGGACACCCGGACGACCCGTGTACGGCCCGCCGCCCGACGACCGCGGGTGTTCGACGGCCTCTCCCTGATCGGGGTTCCTTTGAGCGCGGAGCCGACCGCGCCGGATTTCGGCGTGATCGTCGACCGGCGGTGCCGCACCGCGACCGCGGTGCTGGCCGTCCGCGGCGACAGCTTCGCCCTCCTGGGGCCCGGTGATCAGGACGCCCGGATCTCGGCGTGGGCCCGGGTGCTCTCGGCCATGGCACGTGAGGGCTCCGAGGTCCACCGGATCCAGTGGATCGAGTCGTGCCTCCCCGACGACGGCGCCGCCGTCCGCCGGCACTGCACCCGGCACACCGTGCTCGGTCCCGAGTCACCGGCGGGCCGCTCGTATCAGACGTTGGTGAGTGAGTCCTCGCCGGTCACGCGTCGTCACCAGGTGTTGCTGGGGCTGTCCATCCACACCGCCCGCTCGGCCCGGTCCATCCGGGCCTCGGGCCGGGGGATGGCCGGCACCGGTGCGGTGCTGGGCCGGGAGGTCCTCTCGCTGCACCAGGCGCTCGACGGAGCCGAGGTCATCGTCGACGGGGTGCTCGGGCCCGGAGCCCTGGCCCGGGTGGTCGCCCGGGCCTGGACGCCCATGAGGGACACGATGGGGGACACCGGCGAAGGCCGGGGGTCGGCGGCCTCGTGGGAACCGCGTCCCATGGGCGACCGGGGTCCCGACCTCTCCGACCCTGCGCCCCTGTGGCCGTGGCCCATGGCCACCGAGCCGCAGTGGGACTCGGTCCACACCGATGCCACCTGGCACGCCACCTACTGGATCGCCGAGTGGCCCCGGGTCGACGTCACCCCCGACTTCCTCGGACCGTTGCTCTTCTCCCCGCTCCGCCGGTCGATCGCCCTGACCATGGAACCGGTGAGTCCGAGCCGGGCAGCCCGCCAGGTCGCCCAGGCCCGGACCGCCGACTTGGCGGACGGGGAACTCCGGCGCCGCGGCGGATTCCTGGTCACCGCCCGCCACACCCGCGAAAAGGAGAGCGTCGAGGACCGCGATGCGGAGCTGGCCGACGGTCACGCCCAGTACCGCTTCTCGGGGTACGTCACCGTGACCGCCGACACCCGTGACGAGCTCACCGGCGCGTGTGCGGCGGTGGAGCAGGCGGCCGGCCAGGCGCGGATCGAGATCCGGCTTCTCTACGGGGAGCAGGACGCGGCCTTCGCCTGCTCGCTCCCGCTGTGCCGGGGCCTGTCATGACCGGCCGCGGTCCGCGGGTGCCCGCCCACGTGGCCACGACACGGCACCTCTGCGCCGCCTATCCGCTGGTCACCGAGGCGGGTCTCGGGCACGAGGGAGTCCTCGTGGGCCGGGACGTGCTCGGGGGATCGTTCGTCTACGACCCGTTCGCCCTCTACCGCCAGGGGGTGATCACCAACCCGAACATGGTGGTCTTCGGCCAGATCGGGAGGGGCAAGAGCTCCCTCGTCAAGTCCTATCTCTGGCGCCAGGCCGTGTTCGGGCGTCACGCCTGGGTGGTCGACCCCAAAGGGGAGTACGGGTCCCTGGCCGAGGCCTGGGGCGTGATCCCGGTTGCGCTCCGGCCCGGAGGCCCGATCCGTCTCAACCCCCTCGACACCGAGGACCAACCCGTCGCCCCGGACGAACCCGGGGACCACGCCCGGAGCCGGCGGGTGGCGCTCACCTCGTCGCTGGCCGTCGCCTGCCTCGGGCGCGAGCTCCTCCCGCGGGAGCGGGCGGCCGTCGACGCCGCCCTCGGCGAGGCCACCGACCGGGCCCGGGCCGCATCCATGCCCGCACCCACCCTCCCCCAGGTCGTCGACGCCCTGCTCGCCCCCGGCATCGATGCGTCGAAGGAGCTGCGCACCACCCGGGCCGTCCTGCTGGAGGACGGTCGGGACGTCGCCCTGGAGCTGCGCCGCCTCGTCCACGGAGACCTCTGCGGCATGTTCGACGGCCCCACCACCGCCGGGCTCCGGCTCGACGGCCCGCTGGTGGTCCTCGACCTGTCGGCGGTCTACCACTCCCCGGCGCTGGGGGTGCTCATAGCCTGCGCGGCGGCGTGGTTGCAGAGCGCGGTGCGGTCCCAGCACCGGAACCGGATCATCGTCGTGGTCGACGAGGCGTGGGCCATCCTCGCCAACCTGGGCGTGGCCCGTTGGCTCCAGACGTCCTGGAAGCTGTCGCGGGCCAACGGCGTGGCCAACATGGCCGTGCTCCACCGGCTGTCCGATCTCCGTTCGGTCGGCAGCGAGGGATCGGAGCAGGTCAATCTGGCCGAGGGGCTGCTGGCCGACTCCGAGACCCGGGTGGTGTACGCCCAGTCACCCGGCGAGGTCACCCGCACCGGGGAGCTCCTCGGGCTCACCGACACCGAGGCGGAGCTGGTCACCCAGTTGCGGAGGGGGATGGCGCTCTGGAAGGTGGGCCGGCGCTCGTTCCTGGTCGAGCACCGGCTGGCCTCGAGCGAGCGGTGGCTGACCGACACCGACCAGGCCATGACCGACGGCGCCGACGTCATCGCCGACCGGGCCGACGTCGGCCGTCCCGTCACCGGGCCGCCATGAGGGACCTGCTGGCCACCGCCATCGGGATGTCGGCGTTCGCCGGGGCGGCCCTGCTCGGCCCGGACCGCCTCCTCCCGGGGCGCCCCGGCCGGGGCGCCCCCGGCTTCGGTGCCCGGCGTCCGCCCCCTCCCCGGCGCCGGGCACCCTCCCCGCGGCGTGGATCGGGACCGGCACCGCCGGGAGGGGCACGATGGGCCCGCCGGCGGGATCTCGGTCCGCTGGTCGTCCCGCGGGGAGGCTCGGGTCCGGCTCCCCCGGGCCGACTGGTCCTGGGCTGGTCGGGACGGCGGCTGGTGGCCGCCGAGCGGGCCCAGTCGGTCATCGTCTTCGGGCCCACCCAGTCGCGGAAGACGTCGGGCTTCGCCGTTCCGGCCATCCTGGGCTGGAGCGGACCGGTCATCGCCACCAGCATCAAGACCGATCTCATCGAGCGCACGATCGACCACCGGCGCGCCCGCGGCGAGGTCCAGGTCTTCGACCCGTCGGGCTCGACCGGACTGGGCTCGGTCGCCTGGTCCCCGTTGCCCGCCGCCCGGACCTGGCCCGGGGCCCGCCGGGCGGCGGCCGGATTGACCGAAGTGGCCCGGGCCTCGGTGGGCACGATGAGCGACGGTGACTTCTGGTACGCCACCGCCACCAGGGTGCTCGGACCGCTGCTGTTCGCCGCCGCCTTCGGGGGGTGTGACATGGGTGACGTGGTCCGGTGGGTGGACACCCAGGAGGAGGCAGAGGTGCTCGACCTCCTGGCCGCAGCCGGGGTGCCCGAGGCCACCGACGCGGCCCGGTCCGCCTTCGGCAAGGAGGAGCGCCAGCGCAGTTCGATCTACACCACCGTCGAGACCATCCTCGATCCCTTCGCCGTTGATCGGGACGATCCCGGTCGTCCCGACGACCGTCCGCTCGACCCGGCCGATCTGCTCGGGGGGGACAACACCTTGTACGTCTGCGCCCCGGCCCACGACCAGCGGCGGCTGACCCCCCTCTTCGTCTCGGTGGTGCGCGGGGCCGTCGAGCACGTCTATGACGGGGTCGCCCGGACCCGGCGTCCCCTCGACCCTCCGCTGCTCATCGTGCTCGACGAAGCGGCGAACATCGCCCCGCTGGCCGATCTCGATGCGCTGGCGTCCACCGCCGCGGGCCACGGGGTCCAGCTGGTGACGGTCTGGCACGACCTGGCCCAGATCACCGCCCGGTACGGGGCCCGGGCCACCACCGTGGTCAACAACCACCGGGCCAAGCTCTTCCTCTCGGGCATCTCGGACCCGTCCACTCTGGACTACGCCAGCCACCTCATCGGTGAAGCGGAGCTGACGGTGTCGGCCACGACCCTGGGCGACGGCCGCCCGAGCACGACCCGATCGCCGTCGATCCGCCGACTGGCACCCCCCGACGCCCTCCGTCGGACCGCCCCCGGGGAGGGCGTGCTCGTCTACGGGGACCTGGCGCCCGCCCGGCTGCGGTTGCGGACCTGGTCCTCCGACCCGGAGCTCCGGCCCCGGGGGACGGAGGATCTCACGCCCCGGCGGCGACGGCGGCTCCGCCGGTTACTCAGCGCACCCAGCCCGCGGTCTCGCCCAGCACCGCCGAGCCGTCGAGGTCGGCGAGCTTGGCGCCGACGAACGCCTCGGCCCACGGGCTGGTCTGGACGCGGAGGGCGGGCGACCCGGACCCCAGCACCTCCAGCACCACCTCCGCCACCTGTTGGGCGGTCTGCGCCGAGCTGGAGGAGAACTCCGCCATGACGTGGGCGACATACGCCTGCAGGGCCGGCTCGTACGGGCCGGCCCCGTCGAACAACGCAGCGACGTCCACGCCGACGTTGTTGACGAACTCGGTCAGCACCGGGCCCGGCTCCACGATGGAGACGCCCACCCCGACCGTCGCCGCCACCGGGGCCAGGCTCTCCATGAAGCCCTCCACCGCGAACTTGGCGGCACAGTAGGCCTCGTTGAACGGCTGTCCCACCGCCCCGCCGACGCTGCTCACCGTGACCAGCCGGCCGCCGGCGCTCCGCAGGTGGGGCAAGGCCGAGCGGGTGACGGCCACGACCCCGAAGAAGTTGACCTCCAGCACCCGGCGCACCTCGTCGAGCGGCACGTTCTCGATGGTCCCGATGTGGCCGGACCCGGCGTTGTTGACCACGGCGTCGAGCCGGCCGTGGTCCCCGACCACGCCTTCGACGCAGGCCCGGACCGACTCGGCGTCGGTCACGTCGAGCTGGCGCACGTCGAGAACCACCCCCGCCTCCTCGGCCGCCGCCCGCAGGGCCCGGTCGGTCCTGGTGTGGCGGAGGGTGGCCACCGTCGTGTAGCCGGACCCGGCGGCGGCGACCGCCGTGGCCAGGCCGATTCCGGACGACGTCCCGGTGACCAGGAGCACGGGCTGGGGCATGGAGGACCTTTCGGGTCGGGGGTGGCCCCACCGTAGGCAGGTCCACCGGATCCGGACAACGGCTCCAGCCCCCCTTGGATGGCCCACCTCCGCGGGGGTCGGTACCATCGCAGGTGGTGACCTCCCAGACGACAGGGCCGGCATCGGCCCGGCCGGTGTTCGATCCGTTCGACCCCCAGTGGGCCAGCGACCCGTTCCCGCTCTATGCCGACCTGCGCCGGCGGGCGCCGATCCACCGGAACGACCTCGGCTTCTGGGTGCTGTCCCGCCACGCCGACTGCCTGGCCGTGCTGCGTGACCGGAGGGCCAGCTCGGACAGCCTCAACGTGGCGGTGGATCGGATGCCCGAGGGGTTCCGCACCCCGGTGGCCGAGGACGACCCGGTCGCCGCCGCCATGATCGAGATGCGGCCGTTCCTGTTCCGGGACCCGCCCGACCACACCCGGTTGCGGGGCCTGGTGTCCAAGGCGTTCACCCCGAAGGTGGTCGAGTCGCTGCGGACCCGGACCCAGCAGGTCGTCGACGAGCTGCTCGACGCCGCCCTGGACGCGGACCGGGTCGACCTCCTCGAGGCGTTCGCCTACCCGCTCCCGGTACGGGTCATCTGCGACCTCCTGGGTGTGCCGGTCGAGGACCAGGACCGGTTCAAGGTCTGGTCCGACGCCCTGGCCCGCGGCCTCGACCCCGACTTCCTCCTGACCCAGGAGGTGATCGACGCCCGCAGCGAGGCGGTGCTCCAGTTCTCGCAGTACTTCTTCGAGCTGCTGGCCGAGCGCCGCCGGGCCCCGGGTGAGGATCTGCTCAGCCGCCTGGTGCAGGCCGAGGACGGCGGCACCGTGCTCAGCGAGGCGGAGTTGCTGTCCACCTGCATCCTGTTGCTGGTGGCCGGCCACGAGACGACCGTCAACCTCATCTCCGGTGGCACGCTGGCCCTGCTCCGGCACCCCGACCAGATGGAGCGGTTCCGCACCGATCCCGGCGTGCTCCGGAGCGGGGTCGAAGAGATGCTCCGCTTCGTGTCGCCGGTCCAGCTGACCGGCCGGGCGCTCACCGAGGACTGCGAGTTCGGCGGGGTCGAATTCGCCGAGGGGGACTTCGCCATGCTCCTCATCGCCTCGGCCAACCACGACCCCGAACAGTTCGAGGACCCGGAACGCTTCGACGTGACCCGCACCCCGAACAACCACCTCGGGTTCGGGTTCGGGATCCACCACTGCCTGGGCGCCCCCCTGGCCCGGATGGAGGCCCAGGTGGCCCTCACCTCGCTGGTGCGCCGTGCTCCGGGCCTGGCGCTGACCGTCGGGGACGTCACCTACAAGACGAACGTCGTGCTACGGGGGATGGAGTCACTCCCCGTCTCGATGGGCGGCTGACCCGGACGCCACGGGGGCGGCCCTCAGGAGGAGGCGACCCGGTCGAAGACCGGCTGGAGCGCGTCGAGGGACCTGACCACGTCGTCCGCCCCGAACGGGATGAGCAGGGCTGCCACCGCATCGGCCCCGGCCTCGGCGTACTGCTCGGCGATGTCGGCGTCCAGGGACTGGAAGTACGGGCACACGGTGATGGTCACGTCGCCGCGTCGCCGGCCCTGTTCGGCCAGGAGCGAGTCCAGGGTTGCGAGCGGCTCCGCCAGTTGCCCGGGCGTCCGGTTGAAGGTGTGCCACCCCGCACCGGCCCGGGCCACCCGGGCCAGGGCGGCCCGGCTCTCGCCGCCGATGTGGATCGGGGGATGGGGCTGTTGCACGGGCTTCGGGAACATCGAGCAGGGACGGAGCGAGTAGAACTCGCCGTCGTGGGCGGACGGCTCGTCGCACCAGAGCGTCCGGAGCACCTCGAGGTACTCGTCGGTCCGCCGGCCCCGCCGGGGCCAGGGGACGTTGACCGCGTCGAACTCCTCCTCGAGCCATCCCACCCCGACCCCGAGGTCGACCCGGCCGTTCGAGAGCCAGTCCAGGGTCGAGACCTCCTTGGCCGTGTACACCGGGTTCCGCTGCGGCAGCAGCACCATCGCCGTCCCCAGTCGGACGGTGGTGGTGCGGGCGGCCAGGAACGAGAGCGTGTTGAGGGGCTCGAGCAGCCCGGACCCCGCCGGAGCCGGTATCCGCCCGTCGTCGGCGTAGGGGTAGGACGACGCGTACTCCTCGAAGAGCACCACGTGCTCCCCCACCCAGATGGTGCCGATGCCGCGCTGTTCGGCTTCGGCACCGATCACCGCCAGCAGCTCAGGCGTGGCGAACGGGCTGGCGGTGGGCACCCACAGGTCGATGCGCACGGGAGGGCTCCTCTCGGGTCGGGACGGAGGGTTCGGCGGGTGAGAGGGTCGGCGGGCGGGGCTACGCCGGTGCGGTGGGTGCCACCAGCGGCCACGGCCGCTCGCGCTCGGCGATGCGGGCCAGGTCGAGCAGGAGCTGCTCCTCGTGGTGGCGGCCGATCACCTGCAGCCCGACCGGGAGCCCGTCGACGGACCCGGCAGGAATGGCCACCGCCGGGTTGCCGGTGAGATTGGCGGGGATGGTCAAGGCGCCGTTGTTCCCGATGGCGGTGTCGAAGCCGTGCACGGCGATGAGATCGACGTCCCCGACGGTGGTCGGCATCGGCCCGGCCGCCCCGAAGGCCACATCGGGGTTGGCGGCGGCGAAGACGAAGTCGGCCCGGTCGAAGAGATCGGCCATCTGCTCGTTGACCTCGATCCGGAACATCTCGGTGGCTCCCGCCGTCTGCACGTTGAGGTTGTGGGTGGCGAGGTTCATCCCCAGCTGGATCTCCGGGGTCAGGTCGTCGTTGCATCCGGGGTAGCGGTCCCCGAGCGCTCCGGCCAGGCCGATCAGGTTGGACATGGCCCACTCGAGCCCGCCCCGGGGCAGGTGGACGGCCACGTCGACCCTCGTCAACCGGGCGCTGGCGATCAGCGCCTCGGCCACCTCGACCAGCAGGGCGGCGGCCCGGGGTTCGACGATGGCCGAGCCGAGGTCGATCGAGACCACGGCCCGCTTGCCGGCCAGGTCGAAGGAGTCGAGGCCGGCCTCCCAGCCCTCCACCCGGGGCAGGCTCAGGGTGTCCCGGGGGTCGAAGCCGTTGCACACGTCGAACCAGCGCGCCGTGTCGCGTACCGATCGCGACAGGCAGCCGACCACCACGGTGAGGGGTGGCTGCAGCGTCTCGGGGCCCTTCGGGATGCGGCCGAAGGTCGACTTGAGCCCGAACAGCCCGGTGAACCCGGCCGGTATCCGGATCGACCCGCCACCGTCGCCCCCGCTGGCGATGGGGACCAGCCCCCCGGCGACGGCCGCCGCCGACCCCCCCGACGATCCGCCCGGGGTCCGCTCGGAGTTCCAGGGGTTCCGGGTGGTCCCGTGCAGCTTGGTGTGGGTGCAGTTGATGCCGCCGAACTCCGAGGCGGTGGTCTGCCCGGCCAGGACCGCCCCGGCGGACCGGAGGCGGGCCACCTGGGTGGAGTCGTGTCCGGAGATCCGGTCCTTGAAGACGAGCGAGGCCTCGGTGTAGGGCCAGCCGTCGACCGACTCGAGCTCCTTGATGCCGACGGGGACGCCGCCGAAGGGGAGGGAGACGTCGACATCGGCGGCCGCGGCCCGGGCGGCCTCGGGGTCCAGGTGGCTGAAGGCATTCAGGTCCGAGGTGTCGATGGCGGCCAGGGAGGCGTCCAGGGCCTCGCCCGGGCTGACGGTTCCGGCCCGGAAGGCGTCGACGAGGGAACAGGCATCTCCCAGCCAGGGCAGATCGCTCACCGCCTGGACGTTAATGGAGCCGATCGACCGGTGCGAGCGGGAGGCGGGGGACGGGCCCGATGGGGGTCGACCACCTCAGTCCTCTAGCGTGTGCCCATGCCAGACCCAGAACAATCGGAGGCCGGGGAGGGACGGGCCGAGCCCCGTCGTCCCTTCACGTTGGCGGTCGACATCGGCGGCACCGGTCTGAAGGCGTCGGTCCTCGATGCCGGCGGGGCCATGGTGGCAGACCGGGTGAAGGTGCCGACCACCTACCCGCTGCCTCCCGACAAGCTGGTCTCCGTGCTGACCAAGCTGGTGGCGCCGCTCCCGGCCGCGGAGCGGGCGTCGGTGGGATTCCCCGGCATGGTCCGGGACGGGCGGGTCCTCTCCGCCCCCCACTTCTCGACCAAGCACGGACCGGGCAGTGCCGTCGATCCCGACCTGGCCAAGCTGTGGACGGGGTTCGATCTGGCCTCGGCGCTGGGCGCGGCGTTCGGGCTCCCGACCAAGGTGGCCAACGACGCCGACATCCAGGGGGCCGCAGTGGTCAGCGGCACCGGCCTCGAGCTGACCGTCACCCTCGGTACCGGGTTCGGGTCGGGGCTGTTCTACAAGGGCCAGCTGATGCCCCATCTCGAGATCGCCCATCAGCCGTTCCGGAAGGGGGAGACCTTCAACGAGCAGTTGGGTGAGGCCACCCGCAAGGCGATCGGCGAGGAGCGGTGGAACAAGCGGGTCCTCAAGGCGATCGCCACCCTGCGGGCGCTGCTGTTCTTCGACCACCTCTATATCGGCGGCGGGAACTCGCGACGGGTGAACCGCGACAGCCTCGACGATGACGTGACCATCGTCGACAACACGGCCGGCATCCTCGGGGGCATCAAGCTCTGGGAATCGGATCACATCGGCGTCAACAGCCCACCGGGGTAGCGACTCAACCCTGCCAGCGCCGCCATCGACGCTCGACCTCTTTGAGTTCGCCTTTCCAGCCCCGGCGTGCGGCGGCGACCGCATCCCGCTGGACGGCGATCAACCGGTCGATGGATTCGGAGAGATCGGGCCGGTCGCGGGCTAGATCCCCGAGCCAGGCGATGGAGAAGTAGACATCGTGGAGGTCGCCGAGCTTGGTCTGGAGCCGCTCCGCAGCCTTGGCAGTCTTGCGGGCCGGGCCCCCACCGATGAGCGCCACCGTCTCGCAGCCGTAGCGCAGGTCCTTCACCCGGATCCGCACCTTGTGCAGGTTGGCCTCGGTGGCGTCCTTGCGGGCGAGGCGGGCCGCGCCCCGGAGGTCGTGCCAGGCACGGTGGAGCATGACCGGCAGAACGTCCTGGGCGGGCCGGTCCGCCTTGGCCTTGAAGGCCGGGCCGTCCCACAGCACCATCATCTGCTCGGTCAGTTGGAATCTCCGGGCTCCACCCCGCACCGAGGCGATGTCGGCGAGGGCCGACGCCATCCGGGACGCCACCACCGACTGGACCTCCGCCACCAGGTCCGCTCCCATGGCGTCGGGACCGTGGGCGGCGATGGCCTGGCCCAGGATGTGGAGATCCCTCGCCTCGCCCAACTGGCCTCCGTACCAGGCCAGCTCGGCCCGGAGCGACGTGCCCCAGGCCGGGTGGAGGGCGAGCCGGAAGGTGCGCAGGTTGGACCGGATGCGGCGGAGCGCCACCCGGCTCTGGTGGATCCGCTCGGTGGCCGACGTGCGCCGCTGCGCGTCGTCGAGGGCGGCGGCGGCGGACAGGGCCCACACCGGCGGGGTGCCCATCACGCTCCGCGCATCCACCGTCCCGCACGGATCGGCGTCCTCCACTTCGGCGTCCATGTCGTTGAGCAAGAAGGTGCGCGCCGCCCCGGCCAGCACCCGGTGGAGCACCATCCCGGCCGTCGGAACGGGAAAGTCGCCGTCGATCTCGGTACCGGAGGTGTGAGGGGTCTCCGTGGATGGATCCGAGGGGGACCGGTACTGGCCCGGAACCGATGCGGTAGTCATGCCCGACCTCCTGCGGACAGCCTACGGGCGTCCGGCCGGACCTGTCGTCGCGCTCGTCTCCCGGGCGCCCGTCCGCGCCGGGGCGGCCGGGCGCGGTCCGGGCCCGGCCACCGCCCCGGTCTACTGTGGGCCCGGTGCACGCCGTCACCCTGGTCGACGGGGACCTCCGGTGGCTCGAGCACCCGGATCCGCAGCCCGGCCCCGCCGACGTCCTGGTGGCGGTGGCCGCCGCCGGGATCAACGCCGCCGACCTCCTCCAGCGGCGGGGGCTCTACCCGGCCCCGGCCGGATGGCCGGCGGACATCCCGGGCATGGAGTTCGCCGGCGAGGTCGTGGGGTCGGGAGATGGGACCCGCTTCTCGGCCGGCGACCGGGTCATGGGCATCGCCGGTGGGGGTGGTCAGGCCGAGTTGATCGCCGTGCCGGAGGCCACCCTGCTCCCGGTGCCCGACGGGATCCCCTGGGACCAGGCGGGGGGGTTCCCCGAGGCCTTCTGCACCGCCCACGATGCGCTGTTCACCCAGGCCCGCCTGCAAGCAGGCGAGCGGGTGTTGATCTCCGGAGCCGCCGGAGGGGTGGGCACCGCCGCCGTCCAGTTGGCCCACGCCGCCGGCGCCCACGTAGTGGCCTCGGTGCGGTCGGTGGCGAAGCACGCTGCGGTGGCGGGCCTGGGTGCCGACGAGGTCATCGAGCCGGACCGGGTGTCGGGGCACGGCCCCTATGACGTCTCCCTCGAACTGGTCGGCGCGCCCGGGGTGGCCGCCGCCCTCCCGTCGCTGGCGGTCGGCGGACGGATCGTGGTCATCGGCGTGGGGGCCGGGGCCAAAGTGGAGCTCGACCTCCTGGCCCTGATGGGCAGCCGGTCGACGATCGGCGGCTCGACCTTGCGCGCCCGGTCGGTGGAGGAGAAGGCGGCGGTCACCCGGGCCGTGGAGGAGCACGCCGTCCCCCTGCTGGCCCGGGGCGAGGTGGTGGTGCCGGTGGCCGACCGGGTGCCGATGGCCCGGGCCGGGGAGGCCTACGAGCGGTTCGCCTCGGGGGGCAAGCTCGGGAAGATCGTCCTGGTCAACGGCTGACCCGGGCCGCCCCGTGGCGGCGCGACGAGGACGTTCGCCTACCTCGAGACGATGACCGAGGATCCGTGGCCGAACAGCCCCTGGTTGGCGGTGATGCCGACCCGGGCCCCTTCGACCTGGCGCCCGGTCGCCTGCCCGCGCAGCTGCCAGACCAGCTCGCACACCTGGGCGATGGCCTGGGCGGGGATGGCCTCGCCGAAGCACGAGAGCCCGCCGCTGGGATTCACCGGGACCCGGCCGCCGATGGCGGTGTCGCCGTCGCGGAGGAGGCGTTCGGCCTCGCCCTCCTTGCACAGGCCGATGTCCTCGTACCAGTCGAGCTCGAGGGCCGACGACAGGTCGTAGACCTCGGCCAGGTCGACGTCCTCGGGGCCGATGCCGGCCTCCTCGTAGGCGGCCCGGGCCACCGACTGCTTGAAGGTCGGGCCGACGGCATCGGAGGCGGCCGCCGAATCGGTGGAGAAGTTCGGCATCTCGATGACGGTCTGGGGGAAGCGGGGGGTCACGGTGGAGACGGCGTCGACGGTGACCAGGCGGTCGCCCCCGGCGTGGCGGCGCGCGAACTCCATGCTGCACAGGACCAGGGCGGCCCCACCGTCGGAGGTGGCACAGATCTCGAGCAGGCGGAGCGGATCGGCCACCATGGGCGACGCCAGCACCTCGGCCGCGGTGACCTCCTTGCGGTAGCGGGCGTTGGCATTGGCCAGCCCGTGCCGGGCGTTCTTGACCTTGACGGCGGCGAAGTCGGCCTCGGTGGCGCCGAACAGCTCCATCCGGCGGCGGGCGTAGAGGGCGAAGTAGGTCGGGTTGGTGGCCCCCAGCAGGTGGAAGCGCAGCCAGTCCGGGTCGTCCCTGCGGTCGCCGCCCACCGGGGCGAAGAATCCCTTGGGGGTGGTGTCGGCGCCGACCACCAGCGCCACGTCGCACAGTCCGGCCAGGATCTGGGCCCGGGCGTTGTTGATGGCCTGGGCCCCCGAGGCGCACGCGGCGTAGGCCGAAGAGACCCGGGCGCCGGTCCACCCCAGGGCCTGGGCGAAGGTGGCGCCGGCGATGAAGCCCGGGTAGCCGTTGCGGATGGTGTCGGCCCCGGCCACGTACTCGACGTCGGTCCACGCCAGGTCGGCCTCGCGCAGGGCACCGTCGGCGGCGGCCAGTCCGTACTCGACGAAGTTGCGTCCCCATTTGCCCCACGGGTGCATCCCGGCCCCCAGCACGGCGACGCTGTTCCGGCTAGCCATCGGCCTGCCCCGTCCCCCGGTCGGTGCCGGGGGCCGTGGCGGCGGCCAGCGGGCGCCACTTCCACATCAGGTACTCGTGGTCGTCGTCCTCGTACAGCGTGTCGAGGACCAGCTCGACCTCGGCTCCCACGGCGAGCTCGTCCACCCCGACGCCGGGGACGACCTGGCCCATCACCACCATCTTCTCGACGGCGAGGGCCACGGCGGCGATGGCGAAGGGGACGTAGGGGTCGGATGCCTCGAAGGGCTTCGGGGGCTGGTAGCAGGCGTCGGTGTACGACCAGACCGTGCCGGTGCGGCTGAGCTCGGTCTCGGCGAACTCCTTGCCCTGGCACCCGGGATTGCGGCAAAAGAAGGTCTCCTTGGGAAAGGCGAAGTTCCCACACGAGGTGCACCTGCTCCCGAGGAGTGCGGGCGCGTCCTCGTCGAGAGTGAACCAGCCCTCGACGGCGGGCCGTCTCGATTTGGCCGGAGGCATGCGGGGAGCCTAATCCGCCGCCGGATCCGGGCCGCCCAGCCCGCCCCTCGACTTCGACTCGGCGATGCGGTCGTCGTCCCATCCGAGAATGTCGCGGAGCACCGCCTCGGTGTGCTGGCCGACGGTCGGGGCGTGGGCGGGGAAAGGGAGCTCCTCGCCCACGAACTTGAGGGGGGTGGGGAGCTGCTCGGCACCCAACAGCTCCCTCGGGAACCAGTGGAACCGGTCGTTGAACTGGGGGTCCTCGGCGATGGTCTTCGGCGAGTTGACCGGGCCGACCGGGAAGTTGGCCGTCACCCCGAAGTCGATCCACTCCCCGGCCGTCCGGGTCCGGAAGATGTCCCGCAGCTGGCGGCGCAGCTCGAGGTTGTTGCGGGCGTGATCGGCGAACTTCGATCCCGGCCATCTCTCGAACAGCTCCGGGCGGTCGACGGCCTCGCAGAAGTTCTTCCAGAAGGCCTGTTCGGAGGCCATGAAGAGGACGTACCTGCCGTCCTTGGCCTCGTAGACCTGGTAGCGGACGCCCTCGACCATGCCGGCGGTGCCCGGCTCGCGCCGTTCGTAGCCGTCGGCCTTGTTGCCGGTCACCTCGGACTCGGGCCGCTCGTAGGCCTTCCAGGTCTCGCTCCGGTACCAGTCCATGGCGGCGGCGGCGTCGGACTGGGCCAGTTCGAGGAACGACCCCTCACCGGTCGATTTGGCCCGCAGCACCGCGGCGAGGATCCCGAGGGCACCGAACAGCGGCCCGGCGTGGATCCCCATCGACGCGTGCTCGGGGAGGTAGGCGAAGCCCTCGTCGTTGACCTGGGGGGAGACGATCCCGGCCCAGGTGTCGAAGGCGATCCCGTGGGCGGGGAGGTCCTGGTAGGGGCCGGTCATGCCGTAGCCGGAGATGGTGCAGAAGACCAGTCTCGGATTGAGCTCGCGCAGCTGCTCGTAGCCGACACCCCGCCGGGCGAGGCCTCCGGGCCGCATGGCTTCGACGACCACGTCGGCGGTGCGGGCCAGCTCCTTGAAGGTGTTCACGTCCTCCTCGTTCCGAAGGTCCATGACGATGCTGCGCTTGCCCCGGTTGATGTGGAGGTGCATGAGCGAGACGCCGTCGACGATGGGCCAGGTCATCTCGCGGATGTAGTCGCCCGAAGGCGGCTCCACCTTGATCACCTCGGCACCGAGGTCGACGAGCGGCATGGTGATGGCAGCGGGCCCGAGGGCCGAGCACTCGATGATCCGGATGCCGTGGAGCGGGGCGTCGACGGGCATTGGTACTCGGTGTCCTCCGTGGGTTTGCAAGGGCTGGGTCGGGCGATGGGCGGGCGGTCTGGGGCCGGACGCCGAGGCGGCCACCGGGCCCGATCGAACTCTATCTGACGCCCCGTCAGAGGCCTTTGTGGAGGGACCCGTTCCGGCTGGCGTCAGGGTCCAGCGACGCGTCAGAGCGGTCGGATCGGCAGTACTGCGGTCCGATAGAGTGGGCGACTGCTTCATTGCGGATCGGCCACGAGCGCCACCAGGGTTTCATGGTGCTCGACGGCCGATGTGCAGCGGGGCACCAACCGGCGCTCGTAGCTCAACGGATTAGAGCATCTGACTACGGATCAGAAGGTTGCAGGTTCGAATCCTGCCGAGCGCGCTTTCCGAAAGCCCAGGTGAGGGGCATAAACCCACGCAGATCTGACCCTCCTTTTGATCCCGCCATCCCTATAGAAATCCCTACAGCTGTAGGGATGATCGCCCGTTATAGGGATATAGCAGTGTCGATCGAACGAGCCAAGCGGGGCACCGGCTCCATCCGCGAGCGACTTCCTGGCGTGTGGGAAATCAGAGTGGTCGTCGGCTTCGACCCGGTTCACTTGCGAAGTGTCCAGCGTTCCTTCACGGTCCACGGGGACGAGGAGGCAGCCGAGCACCGACGGCGGGAGTTGGTCGACGACTTCGGGATCAGCCGCATCGCCCTTGCATCCGAGGCGTCCCGCCTGACCGTCGCCGAGCTGCTGGAACGGTTCTTTGCCGCTCCCCACCTGTGGAAGCCCGCCACCGTGGTCTCACACCGACACGTCATTCGGAGTCTCGTCGAAGATGCCCTGGGTCGGCGGCGCCTGGTGGCTCTGACGCCGGGCGATGTCCGAGCGGCGATCTGTCGGTGGCAGTCGGCGGGACAGTCCGTGTCGACGGTGTCATCTCGTTGGTTGGTCCTCCGTTCGGCTCTGTCCCGGGCGGTCGGGGAGGGTATCCTCCGCTCCAATCCACTGGCCGGTATGCGCGGTCCCGCGCGACCGCAGCCCCGTCGGCACCACACGCTCGACGAAGTCCGACAAATTCTGCGGTCGGCCGAGGGCAGTGTGGAGGAGGCCACGGTCGCGCTTGCTGCCAGTCCTCACTCGCCCGCGCTGCAGCGCCATCTCTTCGATGCTGAGCAGGGGCTCCTGCTCGTCCGTCTGGCCGCTGATTCGGGGGCCAGACGGGGCGAACTGGCCGTCCTCAGGTTCGGTGATCTCGACGACCGAGTGCTAACGATCGAACGGGGCGTATCTCGAGGGTTGGTTGGATCCACAAAATCCAAGAGGACCCGTCGGCTGACGCTGGGAACGACGACTGCATCGCTCGTACATGCTCACTATTCGGCATGGATCGAGCGCGGCTTCCTTCCAGAGTTCGACTGGCTGTTCGCACAGCAACCCGCTGAGAACCGCCTTTATGACGGCTGATGCACTGTTACACAAATTCCGCCGTTTAGGAGGGTGTGCTGGTATTTCAAATCCTGCGTTGCACCGACTCCGACATGGGGTGGCCACACATCTGGTTGACGGAGGCAAACTGCTCAAGGAGCAGGCGCGCCTCGGGCATAGCGACCCATCGACGACGCTTAGGCACTACTCGCATGCGACCGCTCTCGATGATGAAGACATTGCCGACGACCTCGACGCAGCGTTGAGCGGCAGATAGTGGCAGCCGTGCCCGACTGTTGGCTCATGGCCGGATCAACCGGGTAGGTACCTCTCGGGCAGCCCGGCCCAGTATTCCTCGGAGTTAGCAGGATGTGGGCGAGCTTCTGCTTCATTCCTTCGCGTGCACCGATGACTCTCATCTTTGCTCCGATCGCCCGAACATGGCGGTCCAGTCTGACCAACGAACCCCTGCTGTAGCCAGCGCATCGGTCAATCTGGCGACCATGACCACGCTCACGTAGCTCTCCCCAGACCTGCTCATTGAAATTCCCCACTTGTGGCCCCTTGGTGACCTGACGGTCCACCACGGAAGGTGGCCCCCTCCTGAGGCTTGTGGTGTCCAAGCCCCAAGCCCAGGAGGAGACCATCTCCATGTT
>DATKRZ010000019.1:0-6692 GCA_035531955.1 Acidimicrobiales bacterium
GCGCAGCGCCCAGCCGATCACCTTGTCGACCGCGTTGTGCCGGCCGACATCCTCCCGCAGCACCAGCAATTCGCCGCTCGCCCCGTCGAACAGCGCGGCGGCGTGGAGGCCGCCGGTCTTCTCGAACATCTCCTGGGCCGACCGGAGACGCCCGGGGAGCGAGGCCAGCAGGCTGGGCGTGACCTGCAGCCCGTCCTCCCGGACCGAGAAGGCCGAACGGGTGCGCACCGCCTCGATGCTGGCCTTCCCGCACAAGCCACACGAGCTGGTGGTGAGGAAGGCCCGGGCCACCCCGGCCCCAGGCGGGGCCACCCCCCGGCCCAGGGTGATGTCCAACCGGTTGTAGCGGTTCCTGTCGTCGCCCTCGTCCCCGGTGCAGTAGCTCATCCGGTCCAACTGGTCGTTCCCGGTGATCACCCCCTCGCTCACCAGGAACCCGGCGGCCAGGTCGAAGTCGGCACCGGGGGTCCGCATGGTCACCGCCAATGAGCGGCCACCGACCCGGAGTTCGAGTGGCTCCTCGACGGCCAGCGCGTCGGGGCGCCGGAACGGCGGGGCGCCGACCCGCACCCGTTGGACCAGCCGGTTGGCGGTGACCGGGCTCATCGCATCCGGGTGCTCTCTGGTGACGGGCCCCGGCCCAATTCCCAGCAATCGTCCCGGTCGCCGGCCACGCCCTCGGGGTCGAGCAGCCAGACGTCGACGGGGTCGCCCTCGCCGATCCCGTCGCCGTCACTCAGGACGGCCAGCGCGTTGGCCCCGGCCATGGCACTCAACCGGTGGGAATGGGGGCCCTCGACCGACGACACCCACATCACCCCCTCGCCGTCCCGACTGGCGGTGACCTGCCGAAAGTGCACCCTCCCGTCCGGCCGGCGGAGGAAGTCGTGGGCGGCCCGCCCCGCCTCCACCGGGCGGTTGGTCCGGCGATGCCCGGCCAGCCGGCGCAGGCCCGGTCGGGCGAAGAGCTCAAAGCTGATCAGGGCCGACACCGGATTGCCGGGAAGCCCGAAGGCCGGCACCCCGGCCTCGGCCAGGAGCCCGAAGGCGAGTGGCTTGGCCGGTTTGATCGCAACCTGCATGGAGCGCATGTCCCCGGCGGCGAGGGCCGCCAACGCGAACTTCACCAGATCGCGGTCGCCGACGCTGACCCCACCGCTGATCACCAGGGCATCGCAGTGGCGGGCGCCTCCCGACAGTGCGCAGGTGATCGCCTCGAGGTCGTCACCGACGATCCCCAGGTCGACCGGTCGGCCGCCGGCCATGGTCACCTGGGCCATGAGGAGGTGGCGATTGGAGTCCCGGATCTCGCCGGGGCCCAGGGGACCCGGCCCGTCGTTGAGCTCATCCCCGGTGGACAGCACCCCGACCCGGGGCCTCGGATACACCGCGACCCGGTCCCGCCCCAGGCTGGCCAGGACCCCGAGGCGCGCGGGCCCGACCACCGATCCGGCTTCCAGCACCTTCTCCCCGGCCGACACGTCCTCGCCGGCGAGCCTGACATTGGCACCCCTGGGAGGTGGGTGGTCGATGACCACCGTGTTCCCCCGCGGGTCGGAGCGGGCGTGCTCGAGCATGCAGACGGTGTCGGTCCCGGGAGGGATCGGCGCCCCGGTCATGACCCGGACCGCCTCCCCCGGTCGTACCCGACCACCGGGACGGCCCCCGGCCATCACCACGTCGGCGACCACCAACCGGGTCGGGAGGCCCTCGTCCGCGCCGGACCGGAAGGCGAAGCCGTCGACGGCCGAGTTGTCGAAGGGCGGGACCGGGACGGTGGACACCACGCTCTCGGCGAGCACGCAGCCGACGACCTCGTCGATGCGGAGCTCCTGGGGAGCCAGCGGATGGCAACGGCCGAGCACATAGCCACGGGCCTGGTCGAGGGTGATCATCGTGGCCCGGCGCTCCGGGCGGCGGTATCGGCGGTCGCCGGGCCGGCCTCCCATCTGATGCCCAGACGTTCGAGGTCTGCAGGGGCATCGGTGTCGGTGAATATCCGGGACGTGGCCACCCGGCTCCACTCCCGGTGGTCCACGAAGGCGATGTCCAACGTCTCGTACATGGTCTTGAAGGCCCGATACCCAACTTCGTGGAGTTCAACCAGCCGGCGAAGGTCGGCCGCCGACCAGCGGGCACACAGCGGCTGGGCACGGCCGTCGACGATCGGGATCACCGTTCCCTCGGCGGGCAGCTCGGCCAGCCAGCGGAGGAAGCCGGCGGTCATGAGGGGCAGGTCGCAGGCCAGCACCAGCACCGGGCCCGGGTGTCCGGCCGCGTACAGCGCCTTCCAGCCGGCGGCCACCGCCCCGACCGGGCCGGAGCCGGGTGGGTCCTCGAGCACGTGGGGCAGCCGGCAGTGGCTCGGGCCCACCTCCCAGACCGGGTCGGCCACCGACGAAAGGAGGGTGGCCGCTCGGGTGGCCGCCGGTTCGCCGTCGACCAGGATCGACGCCTTGTCGCAACCCATCCGCCGGCTGGCACCCCCGGAGAGCAGCAACCCGGCGACACTCATGTCGAGGACGGGGCGATCCCTCGAGCCAGTTCCAGCGCCCGTTCCGGGGTGACCCCGGCTCGGGCGGCCAGCCAGCAGGTGATGGGGGCGGCGGTGCGCTCCGATGCGTGGGCGGCGACCCCGGCCAGCTCCAGCAGCGTCTCGATCTCGGCGTCCGACGGCGGGTCGGCCCCGATCTGGTCGGCGAAGGCCCGGAGCCACTGCGGAGCATCCATCGTCACCCGACCGATGTTACTGATCCCGTTCCGCGGGTGGGGAAGGCCGCCCTGAGGACGCGGCCGGAGCTCCACCTGGCCCGTGCGGATCGGCGACCGCCGCAGTTATGGTGAGTCCAGCGCCGGGGGACCCACGAAAGGGACGGTGACATGGCAACCGATGCATTCATTCTCGGCGGCGTGCGGACCCCGGTCGGGCGCTACGGAGGTTCCCTCTCCCACATCCGCACCGGCGACCTGCTCGGCCGGACCATGGTTGCGGCCTGCGAGCGCCTGGTGTTGGAAAATCCACGGGCCGCCTGACTCGTGAACGTCACCCGAGGGTTCCGCAGCCGGGGGCCCCGCGACCCCCGGCTACCGCCCGGCCAGTACGACGCTGGCTCCGACTGGCCCGTCCTCACCGCCGAGGCCACCCCGAAGCTCGCCACCGACACCTGGACGTTCTCGATCACGGGGCTGGTCGAGGAGCCGGTGAGCTGGACCTGGGACCAGATCCGGGCCCTGCCGGCGTCGTCCTACAACGGGGCCATCCACTGCGTTACCACCTGGTCGAAGGTCGGGGTCACCTTCTCCGGTGTCTCGGTCGACACACTGCTCGCCGCCGCCCGGCCCCTCCCGTCGGCGACCCACGTGATGGCCGAATCCCACACCGGGTACACCACCAACCTGCCCCTCGCCGACGTCACCGGCGGCCGGGCCTGGGTGGTATGGGAGTTCGGGGGACAGCCCCTGGCCGTCGAGCACGGGGGCCCGGCCCGGCTGCTGGTGCCCCACCTCTACTTCTGGAAGAGCGCCAAGTGGGTCTCGGGCCTGGAGCTGCTCGACCACGACGAGCCGGGGTTCTGGGAACGGAACGGCTACCACAACCGCGGCGATCCGTGGACGGAGCAGCGCTACCAAGGTGACTGATCCGCCTGCACCTGTACCCCGTCCGGGAAAGTGGCAACCGGCGAAAGTGGTGGACGTCCGGCCCGAGACGGCAACGGCCAAGACCTTCCGGCTGGAGCTCGACGGCGTCGCGGACTACGTCGCCGGCCAGCACTACATCCTGCGGCTTTCCGCCCCCGACGGCTACACCGCCCAGCGCTCCTATTCGGTCGCCTCCGCCCCGGACGGTTCCACGGAGATCGAGCTGACGGTGGAACGCCTGGCCGAGGGCGAGGTCTCGACCTTCCTCCACGACGAGGTGATGGTGGGCGACGACCTGGAGGTGCGCGGCCCGATCGGCGGGTGGTTCGTGTGGCCGGGCGACACCCCCGCCCTGCTGATCGGGGGCGGGTCGGGGGTCGTCCCGTTGATGGCCATGGTGCGGCTGGCCCGCCGTACCGGCGCCGGGGCCGAGTGGGTGCACCTGGTCGTCTCCGCCCGGGCCCCCGAGGATCTCTACTACGCGGCGGAGATCCCCGGCCCGGACACCACGGTCGTCTACACCCGTCGGATCCCGGAGGGCTGGCCCCGGCCGCCGGGTCGGCTCACCGGGGGGGACCTGCCCTCTCCGCTGCCCCCCACCACCACCGCCTATGTGTGCGGGTCGTCCGGGTTCTGCGATGCCGCCACCGATATCCTCCGGGGTGCCGGGGTACCCGAGGACCGGATCCGGGTGGAGCGGTTCGGCCCGACCCGATGATCCCGAGGGCCTTCTCCCGTCTATTCAAGAGGACATCGACGAGGACATCGACGCCGTAAATGAGCCTGCCATGGACGAAGTGACCGAGATCGATCTGGAATCTGCCATCGCCGGCGTGTATCTGGTCCTGGCCGAACTCCTGGACACCCTTCCGGAATCGGGATGGGACACCCCGTCGCTCTGCGAACGGTGGCGGGTTCGCGGAGTGGTGGCCCACATGTCCATGCCGGTCCGGTATTCGCCGGAGCAATTCGGGGCCGAGCTCCAGGCCTGCGGCGGCGACTTCACCCGGCTCTCCAAGACGCTCGCCGGCCGGGACGCGGCGTTGCCGGTCGACGTCCTGGTCGGCAACCTGCGCGACGAGACGCTGCACGCCTGGACCCCTCCGGGTGGCGGAACCACCTGCGCCCTCAACCATGTGGTGATCCACGGCCTGGACATCACCGTGCCGCTGGGTGCCAGTCGACGGTCGCCGGACGGGACCATCCGGGCCGTGCTGGACGATCTCACCGTCGGGGGCACCCACACCCACTTCGGGTTCGATCTCGACGGGATCAACCTCCAGGCGACCGACCTCGACTGGAGCTTTGGATCCGGAACGCCGACCACTGGCGCGGCCGGCGACCTCGCGCTGTTCGTCTGCGGCCGCAAGCTTCCCGCCGGCCGGATCGACGGGATCTGATCAGTCGAGGTCTTTGAGGGCGGCTTCGATGGCCCGGTGGAAGGTCGGGTAGGCGTAGATCATGTGCCGGAGGGTGTGGGTGGGGACCTCGGCATGGACGGCGAGGACCAGAAACCCGAGCACCTCCCCCCCGACCGGACCCATGGAACACGCGCCGACCAGCACCCCTCGGTCGGCATCTTCGATCACTTTGATGAAGCCCTGGTTCCCGGCCTTGTGGATCCAGCCCCGGGTGGAGGAGGGAACCGATGCCTTCCCGATCCGCACCTTGAGGCCCTTGTCCCGGGCCGCCCGCTCATTGAGCCCCACCGAGCCGATCTCCGGATCGGTGAACGTCACCCGGGGGAGGGCCCGGTAGTCGGCCGGGGTCACCTCCATCCCCAGAATGTCATTGACCACGATGTCCGCCTGGTACATCGACACGTGGGTGAAGGCACCCTTGGCGGTGGCGTCCCCCACCGCCCACACCCCGTCGACCACCCGGAGGTGGTCATCGACCGGGATCGCCCGCACCCCGGGGTCGATGCCCAGAGAGGCCAGATTGAGGTCCTTGATGTCGGGCTGGCGGCCGGTCGCCACCAGCAGCCGCTCGGCCACCACCGGACCGCCCCGGTCGAAGGCGACCGAGAAGCCGTGCCCGCCGTGGCTGACCGAAGCGATGTTCACCCCGGTGCGTACATCGATGCCCTCGGACGCGAAGATCTGCTCGAGGAGCGCCCCGGCTTCGGGCTCTTCCGGGCCCATCAGCTGCGATTCGCGCTCGAGGATCGTCACCGAGGAGCCGAATCGGGAGAACATCTGTCCCAGCTCCACCGCGATCGGCCCCCCTCCGACGATGGCCAGGGACGCCGGCACGTTCTCGGTCTCGATGGCGTCCCGGTTGATCCAGTACGGGGTGTCGGCCAGTCCGGCGATCGGCGGGATCGAGGCCTTGGCCCCGACGCTCAGGACGATGGCCCGGGAGGCTTCGATCGTCCGGTCGCCCACCACCACCCGGGTGGGTCCGTCGAGGTGGGCCCATCCCCGGATGAACCGCCCGCCCATCCCCTCGAAGCGGTCCACCGCCACCTGGTCGTTCCAGTTGTCGGTGGCATCATCCCGGATGCGGGTGGCCACCGGAGCCCAATCGGGTCGGACGGTGGACTCCCCGGCCATGCCCGGAACCCGCCGGGCCCCGGCCAGCAGGTTGCCAGCCCGGATCATCATCTTGGAGGGGACGCACCCCCAGTAGGGGCACTCGCCTCCGACCAGCCGGCCGTCGATGCCCACCACGTCGCAGCCGATCTGCGCCAGCCGCTCGGCGACGTCCTCGCTTCCCGGGCCCATCCCGACCACGATCACCTCGGCCCGGTCGGTCACCTGGTCTGCGCTCATGGCGTGCTCCTTCGCGTCCGGGCTCGTGGCCGGAACATATCGGCCCTCGCCACTGTTCTACATGACATGAAGATGCGTGCAACGTGGAACGGGGCCGTACTGGCCGAGAGCGAGGACACCGTGGTGGTGGAGGGAAATCACTACTTCCCCGAAGCGGATGTCCGGGCCGAGTATTTCGAGCCCAGCGGCACCCATACCGTCTGCCCCTGGAAGGGCGACGCCAGCTACCGGTCGGTGGTGGTCGACGGCAAGCGCAACGACGACGCCGCCTGGTTCTAC
>DATKRZ010000020.1:0-12897 GCA_035531955.1 Acidimicrobiales bacterium
TCCGGGGCCAATTCCGGACTGATTCCGCCACCCGGGCCGAGGCCATGCAGTTCATCCACGGCCGCTGAAGCCCCTGAATTTGCCCGGAATTCCGGCGACGGCGATCCTTCCCCTGGTTTACGCTGTGCCGTGATGACCCCCGTGACCACCGAGCAACGGCCGCTGGTCATGGGGATCCTGAATGTGACTCCCGACTCGTTCTCGGACGGCGGGGAATGGTTCGACGGCGAGCGGGCGCTGTCCCGGGGGCGGCAGATGATCGCCGAGGGGGCGGATGTCGTCGACGTGGGCGGCGAGTCGACCCGGCCGGGGGCCGAGCCGGTGCCCACCGACGAGGAATTGCGACGGGTCATCCCGGTCATCGAGGCGCTCAGCCCCGAGGTGCGGGTGTCGATCGACACCACCAAGGACGAGGTGGCCCGGGCCTCGGTCGAAGCCGGGGCCACCCTGATCAACGACGTCTCCGCCTCGCTGTGGCCGACGGCCGCCGACTGCGGGGTCGGATGGGTGGCCATGCACCGCCAGGGCACCCCGGCCGACATGCAGGACCACCCCCGCTATGACGACGTGGTGGCCGAGGTCACCGCCTTTCTGCGGGATCGGGCCGGTGCCGCCACCGACGCCGGGATCGACGAGGTGTGGATCGATCCGGGCATCGGGTTCGGGAAGACCGCCCGGCACAACCTCCAGTTGCTGGCGGCCATCGACGACCTGGTGGCGATCGGTCTCCCGGTGCTGATCGGCACCAGCCGCAAGAGCTTCCTCGGCGCCCTGGCCGCCTCGCCGGAGGGCACCCCGGCGGCGGTCGACCACCGGCTCCCGGGCTCGCTGGCCACCGCCACCTGGGCCATGGCCCGGGGTGCGGGCATGGTGCGGGTCCACGACGTAGCGGCCAGCGTCCAGGCGGCGACCCTGGTCGGCCCCACGCCCGCCACCCCTCCGGGTCCGGCCGGCTCCCCGTCCCCCGACCCCCGGTCAACGCCATGGTGAGGGGCAAGTGGGCGGCGGGCATCCCGCCCCGCAACTTCACCTGGGTGATCAGGGACCGCCTGGCCATCAGCGAGCGCCCCGGCGGCTTCGCCCCCAACCACCGGAAGGTCCGCCGCCAGGAGGAGATCATCTGGCTCCAGGTGCAGGGCTTCACCCGGGTGGTCTCGCTGCTCCCGTCCTCCCACAACCTGCAGGCCTACGAGGAGCAGGACCTGGCCAGCATCCACTTCCCGCTGCCCCCGGCCGGCGACGTGCGGACCAATCTGCTGGAGTTGTTCAGGGACCTGCACCGCCGGCTGGTCAGTGGCGAGCGCCTGCTCATCCATCAGGAGGAGCTGGGGGACCGGGTGATCGGGGTGGTGTCCGGGTACCTGTGGTGGTCGGGACGGCTTCCCACCGGGCCGCAGGCGGTGACCGTGCTCGAGCACATCACCGGCCATGCCATGGGCCCGCCCGGGCGCGAGCTGGTGGCCTTCGCCGGCCAGCTCCCCCCGCCCCGGTCGGCGACGGGCAGAAAGCGCGCCGCCACGCCCGCCAGCCCACCGGGAAGGTCGAAGTCCGCGGCCACCACGTCGAAGACGACCACCACGTCGAAGACGGCCATCAAGGACTGAGCCGGTGACCTCCCCGGACCGCCCGGACCCTCCGGACCGGATCGAGCTGCGCGGACTCCGGGTCCTCGGGGTCCACGGGGTCCTTCCCGAGGAGCGGGTCACGGCGCAGCCCTTCGAGCTCGACCTCGACCTGGAGGTCGAGCTGGCCGTGCCCGGCTCGTCCGACGACCTGGCCGACACCGTGGACTACGCCAGGGTGGTCGACCGGGCCTCGGCGGTGATCGCCGGCGACGGCAAGTACCACTTGCTCGAGGCCCTGGCCGAGGCCGTCGCCGTCACCGGGCTGGACGATCACCGGGTGGTGTCGGTCACTGTCGGGCTGCGCAAGCTCGAGCCGCCGATGGCCGCCGCCATCGCCACGGTCGGGGTGCGCATCACCCGCCGACGATGACCTCGCCGTTGTCGGAGTCGCCGACGGTGCGGGCGTTCCTCGGGCTCGGCTCCAACCTGGGGGACCGGTGGAGCCACCTCCGGCGGGCGGTCGACCAGTTGCGGGCCGGGAGCGCCATGCCGGTCACCGCGGCGTCCCCGGTATACGAGACCGAGCCGATCGGGGGGCCCGATGAGCAGGGCCCGTACCTGAACCTGGTGGTGGAGCTGGCGGTGGCCGCCACCGTCGACCCCTACCGGGTCCTGGAGGAGTGCCGGCGGCTGGAGGCGGCGGCCGGACGGGTGCGTTCGGTGCGGTGGGGGCCGCGCACCCTCGACGCCGACGTGATCTGGATCGACGGCATCGTGCTCGCCGACCCGGAGCTGACCATTCCCCATCCCCGCTGGCGGGAGCGGAGGTTCGTGCTGGTTCCGCTGGCCGACCTGGCCCCTGACCTGGTCGATCAGGCGGCCATCGAAACCGCTGGTGGTGAGGTCGTCCAGGTGGGTACACTGTGACCGTCTTCTCATTGATTCTCTGACTCGAACGGCACCCTCAGGGGCCGGAACGTTGCAAAGGGGTTTCGTGACCAGAATCCGCGTGATCGGCCCGGGAAGGGCCGGACGTTCGTTGATGGCGGCACTGCGCGCCGCCGGGGGCTACTCGGTGATGGAGTCCTACGACCGCGCCCACTCGCCGGCCGACGCGGCCGCCGGTGTCGACGTGGTGGTCATCGCCACCCCCGACGCCGCGGTGGCCGAGGTCGCCGCCCAGGTCCTGCCCAACCCGGATGCGGTGGTGATCCACCTCTCGGGGTCGCTCGGCCTCGACGCGCTTGCCCCCCATGCCCGCCGGGCCTCCCTCCACCCCCTGGTGCCGTTGCCCAACCCCGAGGTCGGGGCGGCCCGCCTGCGGTCGGGGGTCACCTTCGCGGTGGCCGGCGACCGGGTTGCCGCCGAGATGGCCGACGCCCTCGGCGGCCAGGTCGTCGAGGTGGCCGAGGAGCTCCGGGCCAGCTACCACACCGCCGCCACCGTGGCCGCCAACCACCTGGTTGCCCTGCTCGGCCAGGTGGAGCGGATCGCCGCCACCGCCGGGCTGCCCCTCAGCGCCTTCTCCGGGCTGATCCGGGCGGCGGCCGAGGACGGGCTGGCTCTCGGTCCTCGCCTTGCCCTCACCGGGCCGGCCCGGCGGGGGGACTGGGCCACCCTGGACCGCCACCGCTTGGTGCTCGGTTCGATGACGGGGGGCCGTACCGAACTGGCCGCCTACGACGCCATGGTCGGGCTGGCCCGCCGGCTCTCCATGGACACCCCGGATCTCGAGGCCGGGGCCGGCCCGGGTCCCGGCGCCGGGGAACCGGATGTCGAGGCCGGGTCGGGCCTGGCGCTGGGCTCGGCGCTGGGCTCGCCGACCGCAGAGGAGCAGGTGGCATGACCACCACCCTGATGCCTGACCTGATGACCCCGGGGCTGCACACCGTCCGGTACCGCCCGCCGTCCCTGGTCGATGTCCGGATCATCGAGACCATTGCCGAGTGTGCGACCGCCCTCGACACCGCCCGGAGGGCCGGACGCACCGTCGGCCTGGTGCCGACCATGGGGGCCCTCCATGCCGGGCACTGCTCGCTGGTCGAGCGGGCCGCCGCCGACTGCGACCTGGTGGTGGTCACCGTCTTCGTGAACCCGCTCCAGTTCGGGGACCCCGACGACATCGCCCGCTACCCGCGGACCCTCGACGCCGACGTGGAGCTAGCCGGCACCGCTGGCGCCGACATCGTCTTCGCCCCGCCGGTGCAAGAGATGTACCCCGGGTTCCCCGCCCCGGTGGCGACCACCGTGTCGGTCGCCGGCCTCGGCGACCGGTGGGAGGGCGCTTCCCGCCCCGGTCACTTCGACGGGGTGAGCACCGTGGTGGCCAAACTGTTCGCCATGGCCGGCCGGTGCCGGGCCTATTTCGGCGAGAAGGACTTTCAGCAGCTGGCCGTGGTCCGGCAGATGGTCAGGGACCTCTCCCTGCCCATCGAGGTGGTTGGCTGCCCGACGGTGCGGGACGACGACGGCCTGGCCCTGTCGAGCCGGAACGTCCGGCTCTCGCCCGACCAACGCCGGGCCGCCCTGGCGCTGTCCCGTGCTCTCCGGGCCGGAGCCGCGCGGGTGGTCGAGGGCGTGGCCAGCCCCGCCGAGATCGAAACCACCATGGCCGACACGGTGGCGGCCGAGCCGGCGGTCGAACTCGACTACGCCGCGGTGGTGCGGTCCGACGATCTGCGCCCGTCCACCGCCATCCGGCCGGACGGGTCGATCCGACTCATTGTGGCCGCCACCGTCGGCGGGGTACGCCTCATCGACAACCTCGACCCGTTCGCCTCGGTTGGCGACGGGATCGACGGACCTTCTCTTGTACGTTCTGCGTCTCACCCGAAAGGAATCAACTGAACATGCGCCGCCGGATGATGAAGTCGAAGATCCACCGGGCGACGGTGACCGATGCCGATCTCAACTATGTGGGCTCGATCAGTCTCGACCCCGAATTGATGCAGCTGGCCAACATCCTCGAGTGGGAACAGGTCACGGTGGTCGACATCGACAACGGAGCCCGCTTCGAGACCTACGCCATCGTGGGGGGCCCGGGGCAGGTGTGCCTCAACGGCGCCGCCGCCCGTCTGGTCCACCGCGGCGACAAGGTGATCGTCATCACCTACGCCGACTACGAGGACCACGAACTGGAGGACTTCGCTCCGGCCATCGTGCACGTGGACCGGGCCAACCGGGTGATCGACGAAGTGTCGGCCCGACTCGACGCCGAATTCGAGAACCTCACCGACGCGTGACCCCGTCGCCTGCCAGGCCGCCGGGCTCGCCGAGACCGTCGGATGCGTCGGACGCGGGAGCATTGCCCGCCGACCTCGACGTGCTGGTCCTCGGCAGCGGGGTGGCCGGCCTGTCGGCCGCGGTCCGGCTGGCCTCGTCGGTGTCGGCATCCTCCTCGCCGGCTTCGGCCGGGAGCGGCCTGCGGGTCGGGGTGTTGACCAAGGCCGAGCTGTGGCGCTCGGCCACCCGGTGGGCCCAGGGAGGGGTGGCCGCAGTGCTGGGTGGGGACGAGGACTCCACCGACCTCCATCTGGCTGACACCCTGGCCGCCGGGGCCGGGCTGTGCGACACCGACGCGGTGCGGGTCCTGGTCGACGAAGGCCCGTTCCGGGTCCACGAATTGATCGCCCTCGGGGCGGAGTTCGACCGGCAGCCGGGAGGCGCGCTCGACCTCGCCCGGGAAGGGGGCCACTCGATGGCCCGGGTGGTCCACGCCGGGGGGGCGGCGACGGGAGCCGAGGTGGAGCGGGCCCTGGTCGACGCCACCCGCCGGACCGCGGCCGCCGTCCTCGAGGAGTGGTTCGCGCTCGACCTCCTGGTGGAGGGCGGGCGGTGCTGCGGGGTCCGGGCCCTCGACGCCGCGGGACAGGTGGTCGATGTCCGGGCCCGGCACACGGTGTTGGCCACCGGAGGAGCCGGCCAGTTGTTCGCGGTGACCACCAATCCGGCCGAGGCCACCGCCGACGGACTGGCCATGGCCCTCCGGGCCGGTGTCCCCTGCGCCGACGTCGAGTTCATGCAGTTCCATCCCACCGCGCTCCATCATCCGGCCATGCCCCGGCCGCTCCTCTCCGAGGCCTTGCGCGGGCACGGGGCGCTGATCCGCGACGCCCACGGCGAGCGCTTCGTCGACGAGCTGGCCCCCCGGGACGTGGTCAGCCGGGCGATGGCGGCCAAGATCAGCGCCCAGGGGGTGGAGCACCTCTGGCTCGACGCCACCGGACTCGACTCCTTCGCCTCCCGGTTCCCGACCATCAACGCCTCCCTCGAGGCCATCGGCCTCGACCCCCACGTCGACTGGCTGCCGATCGCCCCGGCCGCCCACCACCTCTCCGGTGGGGTGGTGACCGACCTGTCGGGAGCGACCGCCCTGCCCGGACTCTGGGCAGCGGGTGAAGTGGCGTGCACCGGGGTGCACGGAGCCAACCGCCTGGCCTCCAACTCGCTGCTCGAGGGCATGGTGTTCGGCGCCCGGCTGGCCGAGGCCATCGAGAGCGGCGGCGACGGACCGTCCCCGACCGGGGCCATGCGGGCGGTGCTCCACGGCGGGGGCGACGCGGTTCTCGGAGTGTCCGGGGAGCTTCGAGTGGCTCCGGGGGCTCCGGGCGCCGGTGCCCACCCGACCGCCGATGTCAGCCGGGGAACGGACGACTTCGACGTGGAGAAGACGGTCGACCGGTTGCAGCGAGCCATGTTCGACGGCGCCGGCGTGGTCCGGGATGCCCGGTCACTCGACCGGGCCGCGGCGGTCATCGGGTCGGTGGGCGCCGCGGTGGGCACCGGGACGCCGCCGGACCGGGCCCACGGCGAGTTGGCCAACCTGGTCACCGCGGCCGAGGCCCTCCTCCAGTCGGCCACCATCCGGACCGAGTCGCGGGGCGCCCATGCCCGCGCCGATTTTCCCGAGACCTCCGACCGGTGGCGTCGGCGGATCCTGCATACCCGCGGTCGGGTCATCGTCTCCGGCGAGGCGGTCGACCCCCCGTGACCGAGGACCACCAGGGGGACGATGCCGTGGACGCCGCCGATGCATCGGTGTTCGATCCTCCCCATGCCGCGGTGGCCGACGCGGTCCGCCTGGCGCTGGCCGAGGACCTGCTCCCGTTGGGAGACCTGACCGCGGCGTTGGTGCCACCTACCGCGATCCGGTCGGTGGCGGTGGTGAGCCGGGACCGCGGGGTGGTGGCGGGCCGGGCTTGTGCCGTCGAGACCCTGGCCCAGGTCGACCCGTTGGTGAAGGTCGCGTGGCGGTTGGCTGACGGATCGGCGGTGATGCCCGGTTCGGTGGTGGCCGTCCTCACCGGACCTCTGCGGTCGATCCTCACCGCCGAGCGGACCGCACTCAACTTCCTCGGGCACCTCTCCGGCGTCGCCACCTTGACCCGCGCCTTCGTCGACGCGGTGGCGGCCGCCAATCCGGGCACCCGGGTGCTCGATACCCGCAAGACAACCCCCGGTCTCCGCGCGCTGGAGAAGGCGGCGGTGCGGGCCGGGGGCGGGACCAATCACCGCGGCAGCCTGTCGGACGCGGTGCTGGTGAAGGACAACCACCTGGGCGGGGTGACCATCACCGAGGCGGTGGGTCGGGCCCGGCGACTCTGGCCCGGCCGGATGGTGGAGGTCGAGTGCGACCGGGGTGAACAGGTGGCCGAGGCGCTGGCCGCCGGCGCCACCGTGGTCATGCTCGACAATATGACTTCTGACCAGGTAAAAGCCTGTGTGGCTCAGGTGGAGGACAGCGGGACCACCACGTTGGTGGAGGTGTCGGGCGGGATCGATCTCGACTCGGCCCCGGGGTATGCCGCGGCCGGAGTTGACCTCATCTCGGTGGGCGCCCTGACTCATTCCGCCCCGGTGCTCGACCTGGGGCTCGACCTGATGCCGGACCCCGGCGGGAGGGACTGACATGTTGCTGGCCATAGACGTGGGGAACACCGAGACGGTGGTCGGGCTGTTCGCCGACGACATCAGCGCGCCGCTGGAGGAGACCGGTCTCCGCGACGGGCACGAGCCCACCGGGCTGGCCCACCACTGGCGACTCTCCACCGTGGCGGAACGGACCGCCGACGAGCACGCCCTGTTGCTCACCCAGATCCTCAATCTCGACGGAGTCAACATCGAGGAAACCGTCACCGGCATTGCGGTGACCTCGTCGGTGCCGTTGGTCACCGCCAACCTCCGCCAGATGGTGCAGCGGTGGTTCGACGTCCCGTCGGTGGTGCTCGAGCCCGGCGTAAAAAGCGGGATGCCCATCCTCTACGACAACCCGAAGGAAGTCGGAGCCGACCGGATCGCCAACGCGGTCGGTGCCTACGACCTGTTCGGCGGGCCCTGCGTGGTGGTCGACTTGGGTACCGCCACCACCTTCGATGCCATCTCCCCGGCCGGCGAATACCTGGGCGGGGCCATCACCCCTGGCGTGCAGGTCAGCCTCGACGCCTTGTTCGCGCACGCCGCCGCCCTTCGGCGCGTCGAATTGGTGGAGCCCCGCAGTGTGATCGGCAAGTCGACGGTGGAGTCGATCCAATCCGGGGCGCTGTTCGGCTTTGCCGCGCAGGTTGACGGGCTCTGCCGACGGTTCGCCGGGGTGCTCGGAGAGTGCACGGTGGTGGCCACCGGCGGGCTGGCCGAGCTCATCTCCCCCTATTCCGAGGAGATCGAGTACATCGAACCATGGCTCACCCTCCACGGCCTGCGGATCATCTTCGAGCGCAATTCCAACGGCAACCAGGCACGGCACGGCTGAGGATTCCGGACCTTCTTAATGATCCTTTACGTTGCCTTGGTCGATTCATCACATTTACCGATGACACTGGTGGAACACACCGGGATGACCTGGTGACATTGATGCAGGAGGCACGAGACAGATGCTGAAGAAGATCGTGATCATTACCGCAGCGGCCGCCGCCGCCGGGGCATTGAGCTTCGGGGCCGTCGGCCTGGCCGGAGCTGCGTCGGCGCCGTCGTCCAACCCGCCGACGCCCACCGCCCAGACGCCTTCGTCCCAGGTTCCGAAGGCGGGCAGGAACTTCAACTGTGCCAACGCCAGCAAGGTGCTGGCCCGCATTCAGAAGATCGAGGGCCAGATCGCGGCCGGACTGCCCAAGTTGACCGCCGCCGAGGCCAAGGCCACGGCCAACGGCAACACCACCCGGGCCACCAAGATTCAGAATCGCATCACCCGGCTCGAGAGCTCAACCTTCAAGGCCCGTTTGGACAAGGTTTCGCAGAAGATCGAAGCCAAGTGCAACGTCGCCGCCCCGACCGCGTAGGTCGCCTTCGCCACCACGCCCGCCGCTATCTGGTCCAGCGGGATTGATCGACCGGGCCGATCAACCGGGAGGCACGTCAACCGGTAGGCCCGATCAGCTGGTGGGCACGTCAGCTGGTGGGAAGTCCGTCGACCAGCGAGTGGGCCAACAACGCGAACCCGTCCGCCAGTTGGGCGGAAGGGCAGTTGGCCGCCGCCGCCGCCGCGTCCTCGGCGTACCGGCGGGCCACCGCCACCGAGGCGGCGATCCCCCCGGAGGACGCCACGATGGCCCGGGCCCGGTCCCGCTCCTCCTGGTCGAGCGGCTGGCCCAGCATCGGCTTGAGTTCGGGGCCGACATCGGGGTCGGCCAGGGCCTGGATCACCGGCAAGGTGTAGATCCCCTCGGCCAGGTCCTGCCCGGCCGGCTTGCCCAGCTCGGCTTCGGATCCGATCACGTCGAGGATGTCGTCGCGCACCTGGAAGATCATCCCGAAACACCTCCCGAAGTCGGTGAGGGCGTCGACCTGGTGGATGGGGAGCCCTCCGGTCAGGGCGCCGATCCGGCAAGAGGTGGACATGAGGGAGGCGGTCTTCCCGGAGATGGCCTCGGTGTAGTCCTTCTGGGTCCGGCTGACCTGGAAGGCGGCCCGAACCTCGGCGACCTGTCCCTGGCACAGCCTCCCCAGGGTGGCAGCCAGGAGACCGGCGATCTCGGTGCCCAGGCCGGCCGCGATTTCCGCCGAGCGAGCCAGGAGGAAATCCCCGGCCACGATGGCCACCAGGTTCCCGAAACGGGAGTTCACGCTCTCGACGTTGCGGCGGATGGTCGCCTCGTCCATCACATCGTCGTGGTAGAGCGAGGCCAGATGCACCAGTTCCACCGATACCGCGCCCAGCAAGTCTTCCCTGGTGGCCGGGGTAGAACCCCCGGTGGCGGCGGCCAGGGCCAGGACCGGTCGGAGACGTTTTCCGCCAGCTGCGATGAGATGGGTCGTTACATCATCAAGGAATCCGTCGCCGGTGACGACAGACTCAGTGAGCAAGGGCTCAAGGAGTTGGACCTGTTTGGCCAGTTCGGGAAGACCCAGGAGCTCGACGGGGTTCACTTTAGACAGACGATAGGCGACAGCGGCAAGGGTTGGTGCAGCAGAGGGGTGAGGGTGCGGTTCGCACCCTTGCCTGTAGACTTCTGGGTAGTTTCCGGACCGCGGATGGAGGCGGTGGAGTGTTCGAACGATTTACTGACAGGGCCCGCAGAGTGCTTGTGCTCGCACAAGAGGAAGCGCGGCTGCTGAACCACAGCTTCATAGGCACCGAACACATCCTCTTGGGATTGATCCATGAGGGTGAAGGTGTCGCGGCCAAGGCGCTCGAATCGATGGGCGTCTCCCTCGAAGCCGTGCGCGAAAAGGTGGAGGAGACCATCGGGCTGGCGGGCTCGGCTCCCACCGGATCGCCGCCCTTCACCCCCCGGGCGAAGAAGGTCCTCGAGCTGTCGCTCCGCGAGGCGCTGCAACTCGGACACAGCTACATCGGCACCGAGCACATGCTGCTGGGTCTGGTGCGCGAGGGCGAAGGTGTCGCCGCCCAGGTGCTCCAGAGCCTGGGCGCTGATCTGCCCCGGGTGCGCCAGCAAGTCATCCAACTGCTCTCCGGTTACCAGGGCAAGGAGCCGGTTGGCGCCGGCGTCGCGGGTGGGCAGTCCGAGTCCCCGACCGGTTCCCCGGTCCTCGACCAGTTCGGCCGCAACCTCACCGCACTGGCCCGCGATCACAAGTTGGACCCGGTGGTGGGCCGCGAGAAGGAAATCGAGCGGGTCATGCAGGTTCTCTCCCGCCGCACCAAGAACAACCCGGTGCTCATTGGCGAGCCGGGCGTCGGCAAGACGGCCATCGTCGAAGGGCTGGCCCAGAAGATCGTCGGCAACGATGTCCCCGAGACGCTCACCGGCAAGCAGCTGTACACCCTCGACCTGGGTGCACTGGTCGCCGGCAGCCGGTACCGAGGTGACTTCGAGGAGCGGCTGAAGAAGGTGCTGAAGGAGATCCGCACCCGGGGCGACATCGTCCTGTTCATCGACGAGCTCCACACCCTGGTGGGTGCCGGTGCCGCCGAAGGGGCCATCGACGCCGCCTCCATCCTCAAGCCCATGCTGGCCAGGGGCGAGCTCCAGACCATCGGTGCCACGACCATCGACGAGTACCGCAAGCACCTGGAGAAGGACGCCGCCCTCGAGCGACGGTTCCAGCCGATCAAGGTCGAGCAGCCCAACGTCGCCCTCACCATCGAGATCCTCAAGGGCCTGCGCGACCGCTACGAGTCGCACCACGCGGTGACCATCACCGACCAGGCGCTGGTGGCGGCGGCCAACCTGGCTGACCGTTATCTGGCCGACCGGTACCTGCCCGACAAGGCGATTGACCTGATCGATGAAGCCGGCAGCCGCCTGCGCATCCGGCGGATGACCACTCCTCCGGCTTACAAGAAGCTGGAAGAGGAGATCACCCGCCTGCGGGCCGACAAGGAAAGCGCCATCGAGAAGCAGGCCTTCGATCAGGCCAAGAAGCTCGCCGAGCAGGAGAAGGACCGTCTCGACAAGAAGGAAGCCATGGAAGCCGAATGGCGGGCCGACGGCACCGACCTGTTCGACGTGGTCGACGAAGAGGTCATCGCCGAGGTGCTGGCCAACTGGACCGGCATTCCCGTCTACCGGCTCACCGAGGAAGAGACAGCCAAGTTGCTCCGGATGGAGGACGAGTTGCACAAGCGGGTCATCGGACAGGAGCCGGCCATCGCCGCCCTCGCCCGCTCGATCCGGCGCACCCGGGCCGGCCTCAAGGACCCCAAGCGCCCGAGTGGCTCGTTCATCTTCTTGGGACCGACCGGTGTCGGGAAGACCGAGCTGGCCAAGACGCTGGCCGAGTTCCTCTTCGACGATGAGGACGCCCTGATCCAGCTCGACATGTCCGAGTACATGGAGAAGCACACCGTGAGCCGTCTCGTGGGTTCGCCTCCCGGATATGTCGGCTACGAAGAGGGTGGCCAGCTGACCGAAGCCGTCCGTCGCAAGCCGTTCTCGGTGGTGTTGTTCGACGAGGTCGAGAAGGCCCACACCGACGTGTTCAACACCCTGCTCCAGATTCTGGAGGACGGCCGTCTGACCGACGCCCAGGGTCGTTCGGTGGACTTCAAGAACACCGTGTTGATCATGACCTCCAACCTGGGCACCGCCGATCTCCGCAAGTCGTCGGTTGGCTTCGCCAAGACCTCCGAGGCTGTCACCTACGAGCGGATGAAGGCCAAGGTCAACGAGGCCCTGAAGGCACACTTCCGGCCCGAGTTCCTCAACCGGATCGACGAGGTGGTCGTCTTCCACGAGCTCTCGAAGCAAGAGGTGGTGGAGATCGTCGACCTGATGATCCAGCGGGTGACCGTCCAGTTGGAGCTGCAGGGACTCAGCCTGGTGCTCACCGATCCGGCCAAGCACCTGTTGGCCGACAAGGGCTATGACCCTCAGCTCGGGGCGCGGCCGCTGCGGAGGGCCATCCAGCAGATGATCGAGGACCCGTTGTCGGAGCGAATTCTGTGGAAGGAGTTCCGGGCCGGGGAGACCATCGTGGTCGACGTGGAGACCATCACCTCCGAGCAGGCGGACGCCTTCGACGTGAAGGGCGCCACCCCGATCGTGGCCGGGGAGAAGCAGCTGACCTTCCGGGCCGTCCAGAGCATGGAGTCCGAGGGCGTGGAGCCCCCGCCGGTCGAGCTGGCCGGCGCCGGCGCCGACGCCGGAGCCGACTGACCTTCAGTCGCTCGCCGGCCGAGAGCCGGTTGCGAGGCTGGCCTCAAGCTGTTGAGAACGCCCTGCCACTTCGGTGGCAGGGCGTTCAGCATGTCGGTGATCTGGGATCGGCGGAGAGGAGACAGCGTTTCCAGCGCGGCGGGTCGGTTGTCTGACCAATTGTTCCTCGGCAGGTTCATACCGGTCGAAACCCGCCGAAGAGTTCTTTCTCCCGCGGTGCCGATCGTGCAAGGTTTCGTGCAAGGTACCAGGGGAAATGCGGCCGAAAGTGTCACACC
>DATKRZ010000021.1:0-9460 GCA_035531955.1 Acidimicrobiales bacterium
TGCAGTGACGTGTTCTGCACGATCATGTCGACGTTGACGTTGCGGTCGGCCAGGCCCCGGAACAGCCGGGCGGCCAGCCCCGGTCGGTCGGGGACGCCGATCACCGTCACCTTGGCCTCCGAGACGTCGTGGGTCACCGCGGTGACGACGGCTTGCTCCATGGTTTCGTCCTCCTCGTCGATCCAGGTCCCCGGTTCCCACGTGAAGCTCGAACGTACATGCAGGGGCACGGCATGGTTCCGGGCGAACTCCACCGATCGCAGGGAGAGGACGCGGCCGCCGGTGGCCGATATCTCGAGCATCTCCTCGTAGCTGACGCGTGGCAGCCTGCGGGCCTCTGGCACCAGGCGCGGGTCGGTGCTGAACACCCCGGGGACGTCGGTGTAGATCTCGCAGGCGTCGGCCGCCAGCACTGCGGCCAGGGCCACGGCGGTGGTGTCCGACCCGCCGCGCCCCAGCGTGGTCACGTCGCGTTCGACGGACATCCCCTGAAAGCCGGCCACCACCGGCACGCCGCCGCCGTTCAGGGTGGCCAGGAGCCTGTCGGCCCGGATCTCCAGGATCTTCGCCCTGGTGTGCACGGCGTCGGTGATGATGCCGGCCTGGCTCCCGGTGTAGGAGGTGGCCTCCACCCCCAGTTCGGCCAAGGCCATGCACAGGAGCGCCATCGATATCCGTTCCCCGGCGCTCAACAGCATGTCGACCTCGCGGGTCGGCCGGACGGCGCTGACATCCTCCGCCAGGCGGACCAGCTGATCGGTCGTCCGGCCCATGGCGCTGACCACCACCACGACGTCATCGCCGGCCCGCCGGGTCCGGGCCACATGGTCGGCCACGGCCCGGATCCGCTCTGCGTCGGCCACCGAGGTTCCGCCGAACTTCTGCACGACCAGAGACATGGTGGTCAAGGCTACAGGGACCGGTTCTCCCCACCCGCGGCGCGCACGGCAGCCGACTCCGATGGCCCAGGTGGGAGCGACTACCCTGAGGCCCCGTGCCCACCGAGAAGCGCCAACGACAGAAGGCCGGCCGTCAAGCGCGCCGGGAGGCGGAGCAGAAGGCGCAGAAGCGGCGCCAGAACCTACGACGCATCATCACCGTCGCCGTCGTTGCCCTCGTCGTGGTCGGCCTCTCCTACCTGATCTTCGGCAACAAGCACCCGAGCTCAAAGGCCTCCACCACCTCCAGCAGGCCCACCTCGACGACAACCAGGCCGGCACCTCCGGGCGGGTCGGGCAACACGGCCCCGAGCGCCATCACCACCTCGGCCGACTGCCCGGCCAGCTTCACGGCCACGCTCAACAAGCCGTCGTGGCCGTCTCCACCCGCCATGACC
Source organism: Acidimicrobiales bacterium (assembly GCA_035531955.1). Taxonomy (GTDB): domain Bacteria; phylum Actinomycetota; class Acidimicrobiia; order Acidimicrobiales; family RAAP-2; genus Bog-756. The sequence continues at coordinate 1,337 of DATKRZ010000021.1, forward strand.
GTCAACACGTCGAAGACCTACACGGCGACCATCACCACCGACATCGGGCCGTTCACGGTCCAACTCGATCCGAAGGCCGCGCCCAAGGCCGTCAACAGCTTCGTCTTCCTCGCCGACCAGCACTTCTTCGACTGCATCGTCTTCCACCGGGTCATCCCGACCTTCGTCGACCAGACCGGGTCCCCCACCGGTGGGGGGAACGGGGGCCCCGGCTACCAGTTCGGCGACGAGCTGCCCAAGACCGCCAATCCGCAGTACCCGATCGGCTCGGTGGCCATGGCCAACTCGGGACCGAACACCAACGGGAGCCAGTTCTTCATCGTGGCCGGGGCCCAGGGTTCCAGCCTGGCTCCGAACTACACCCTGTTCGGAAAGGTCACTTCGGGCATGGCCGTCGTCTCGGCCATCAATGCCGCCGGCGCCACCAGCGGGACCCCCACCACCCTCCACCGCATGGTGTCGGTCACCATCGCCACCTCCTAGCCCTCCCACCCGGATCAGCCGGCCGCCGGAGCCATCCGGTGGCCCGCACGGCGACGACGTGCGCCCGACCCGCCCAGACCGCAACGCCCGACCACCCGACACAGGAGAGAGTTTCCATGGCCCCCGAGATACCGGCACCAGACGGCTCCAGCCCCAAGACCCAGCGGTTCGACGGGCCGCCACCGGTGGTCATCGACCCGGCCAAGCGCTACTCCGCCGCGCTGGCCACCTCCAAGGGCACCATGACCATCGCCCTCGACGCCATCGCCGCGCCCCGCACGGTCAACAACTTCGTGTTCCTGGCCCGCTGGCACTACTTCGACGGGATCGTGTTCCACCGGATCATCCCGGGGTTCATGCTGCAGGGCGGCGACCCGGAGGGAACGGGGCGCGGCGGCCCCGGCTATCGCTTCGGGGACGAGCTCCCGGCGCCGGGTCGCTACGAGATCGGCTCCCTGGCCATGGCCAATGCCGGACCGGACACCAACGGCAGCCAGTTCTTCATCGTGAGCGGGCCCGACGGCACCGCCCTGCCCCCCAGCTACTCGCTCTTCGGCAAGGTGGTCGGCGGTCTCGAGGTGGTGACGGCGATCGAGTCGGTGGGCAGCCGGTCCGGGACGCCGTCCGAGCAGGTCGTGATCGAGTCGGTGGTCATCGCCGAGGCCGACTGAGCGCCGGCTTCAAGCACTCCGATCGACCGCGCCGACTGAGCGCCGGCGGTAACCGGTCGTTCAGGCCGGCAACGCGCCGAGCCCGGACTTCGCCTCCGCACCGTCCAGGTACACCTCCACCTTGCCGGCACCGGCCGAACGCCACCGGCCGTCCGGGTCCCGGATGAGGGCGGTCCGCTCCGGGATGCCGGCCACCGGGGTGCCGGCGGGGGCCAGCATCACCGACCGGTGGAGCTTCTCGCCGTGCTCGTCCTCGTGGCTGTCGCCGAAATGGGGGACCACGGCCAGGCCGGTCAGCAGTCCGAGGCCGATGGTCAGACCGCCCCCCCGGGCGTCGACCATCGGGTCGGTCAGGGCCATGGCCGCGCCGGACGAGCCCACGACCACCGCACCGTCGTGCCAGGCCTCGACGAGCGCCTCCCACACCCTCGAGTTCTTCAGGACGCTCCGGATGTGCATGGGGGAGCTGCCGCTGAGGTAGACGAACCGGGCCCCCCGCATGACGCCAGCTGCGCCCCCATCCTCGGCATCGGCGCGGGACAGGACCATCAGCCCCTCGACCCGGGCCCCCAACTGCCCGAACCACTCGCCCGCCCGGACCACCTGGCGTTCGGGGTGCTCGTAGGCTGCGGCGGTCGGGAGCACCAGGACCTCATTCGATCCCGAGGCGGCCAGGAACTCCGCGTCGAACACGCAGCCTTCCTGCCACTCGCCGCCGCCGACCAGCGCCAGAATCCCGGGAGTTCGGTCCATCGGGCCAACTGTAGAGGCGGTGCCGGGCCGCCGGTCGGGAGAGCGGCCCTACGCCCAGGATGCCTCCGGTGCGGAGCGACGCATCAGGCGGCCCATCGAATCGCAGACCTCGGTGGCCAGTGCCAGGGCGTCGGCGAGGACACCCATGGCCATGAACCCGTGGATCTGGTCGTCATAGCACCGGTACTCGACCTCGACACCGGCCGAGCGCAGGGCCTCGGCGTAGTTCGCGCCGTCGTCCCGGAGTGGATCGAAGCCGGCCGTCACCACCAGCGCCGGGGCCAGGCCGGCCAGGTCGGGGGCAAGGAGGGGCGAGGCCTTGGCGGTGGCCCAATCGGACCGATCCGGGAGATACGCCTGGCGGAAGTACTCCATGGCCTCCCGGGTGAGGAGGAACTCCCCGGCCATCTCCCTCATCGAATCGGTGTCGAGCCTGGCGTCGACCACCGGGTAGACCAGGCCCTGGGCGAGCGGGGTCGGCACATCGGGCTGGGAGGACCCTCCATCGCTCCTGGTCTCCTGGGCCACGACGGCTGCCAGGTTCCCACCGGCGCTGTCGCCCATGACGCCCACCTGTCCCCGGGCGATTCCGAGCTCCCCGCTGTGCCGATGGACCCACCGGTAGGCAGCCAGGGCGTCGTCGGCGGCGGCGGGGAACGGATCCTCGGGGGCCAGCCGGTAGCCGACCGCCACCACCAGGCACCTGCTCACCGCCGCCAGCATCCGGCACAGGGAGTCATGGGTGTCGAGGTCGCCGGTCACCCACCCGCCACCGTGGAAGAAGACGATGGCCTGTTGCTTGCTGCCCGGCCCGGCCCCGAGCCCGGAGCCGTACCTGCGGTAGATCCTTATCGGAACGTCCGGGGCGGCCGCCGGCCCCGGGATGACCCGGCCGGACACGTGGACATCGGTGCGGATGGGCATCAACACCCGAGCGACGCGTCCCGACTGGGCGCGCATGGCCGACGGGTCGAAACCCTCCGCGGATCCGCTGAGCCGATTGACGGTCCCGACGAGGGCCTGGCTGGACCGGTTCAGCACCCTCCCCTCGCGCTCTACGGGCGGTCCCGCCCCCAGTAAGCCGAGCAGGAGGTCGGGATGGCGGAAGATGCCGGCCAGGCCCCGGGCGACCACCGGCCACCGCTCATCGGCTCTCTGCACCCGGCGGTTGTAAAGGGCTCGACTCCGGGACCGTCCCGATCCGGCGGAGGTGTGCGCACCGGGCTCCCGGTACCTCCCGTCCCCCACAGCGGGGGCCGACGCGGCCCTCGTCCCGGTCGAGACCCGGGTGGCACCGGTCCGGGTGGCGACCGCCTTCGTCATCTTGCTGGCGGCCGCCCGGGTGGTTGCCGCCCTGGTGGCGGCCGTGGCCGGCTTCGAGTCAGGAGCAGCCTTCGCGGTCTTCGCGGCCTTCGCGGCCTTCGCGGCCTTCGCGGCCTTCGCGGCCTTCGTGCCCCCGGGTGGTCCGGAACCAGCTGGTGCGTCATCCATCGCCCCATCGTGTCGGCCATCCCGGGTCGGGGCAAGTGGCGTGACGTCTGCGTGGACCCCGGGTCCGCCACGACGGCCGGGCCCGGGGCGGCGCCGGGGCGGCCAGCACTAGCATCCCTCCCTATGTCGATCGCACGCGTGGGAATTGTCGGATCCGGGATCATGGGCTCGGGCATTGCCGAGACGGCCGCCGCCAACGGATTCCAGGTAGTGCTCAGGTCGCGCAGTCAGTCGACGGCGGACGCCACCGTCGCCGCCCTCGAGAAGTCGCTCAACCGTCAGGTCGAAAAGGGCAAGAGGACCGAGGAAGAACGGGATGCCACCATGGCCAGGGTCACCGCCACCTCGGAGCTGGCCGCCCTGAAGGACGTCGACCTGGTCATCGAGTCGGTGGTCGAGGACCTGGCCGTGAAGAAGGAGCTCTTCAATGAGCTCGACCGGATCACTGGCGACCACACCATCCTGGCCACCAACACCTCCACCCTCCCCGTCATCGAACTGGCCATGCAGACCGGCCGGCCCGACCAGGTGTGCGGCATCCATTTCTTCAATCCCGCACCGGTGATGGCCCTGGTGGAGGTGGTCAAGCCGCTGACCGCCTCCGAGGAGACCATCGCCACCGCCCGCCAGTTCGCCGAGGCCTGCGGCAAGACTCCCGTCGAGGTGAAGGACCAGGCCGGATTCATCGTGAATGCCCTCTTGTTCCCCTACCTGAACAATGCGGTTCGCCTCCACGAGCAGGGCGTGGCCTCCGTCGACGACATCGACGCCGCCATGAAGGGGGGCTGCGGGTTCCCCATGGGCCCGTTCGCACTCCTCGACCTGGTCGGCCTCGACACCTCGGTGGCCATCCTCGATGCGCTCTACGACGAGTTCCGCGACCCCAACTACGCGGCCGTCCCCCTCCTGCGCCGCATGGTCTCCGCCGAACTGCTGGGCCGCAAGTCCGGCCAGGGCTTCCTCGACTACCGGAAGTAGCCGGACCCGGGGCAGCCAGTCGGGGGGCGTCGCGCCGACGGCCACCGGAGTTGCACCCGGCCGCCCAAAACGAGAGCGTGTTCTAGTACATTTCTCGTTCCCCGCTCCCATTGCCACAATGGGGGGATGAGCAACGTGAGACCGGCGGCTGAAGCGGCCGAGGGAGGAGAGGCGGACCCGGTGAGCACCTCAGGTCCCTCCGACGACCCAGCGGCCGGTGCTGCGCCCCGCGGGACCCGCGACCGGCCCTGGGTCATGCGCACCTACTCAGGCCATTCGACGGCCAAGGCGTCGAACGAGCTCTACCGGACCAACCTGGCCAAGGGCCAGACCGGCCTGTCGATCGCCTTCGACCTCCCCACCCAGATCGGCTACGACCCCGATTCGCCGGAGGCGGCCGGCGAGGTGGGCAAGGTCGGGGTCCCGGTCGCCCACCTCGGGCACATGTCCCAGCTGCTCGACCGGATCCCGGTCGAGTCCATGAACACCTCGATGACCATCAACGCCACCGCCGGCTGGCTGCTCGGCCTCTACATCGCCAACGCCGAGGACCACGGCGTCGACCCGTCGGTCCTGTCGGGGACCACCCAGAACGACATCGTCAAGGAATACCTCTCCCGGGGCACCTTCATCTTCCCCCCGCTCCCCAGTCGCAGGCTCACCGTCGACACCATCGCCTACACCGTCCGCCACGTGCCCAAGTGGAATCCCATCAACGTGTGCAGCTACCACCTCCAAGAGGCGGGGGCCACTCCCAGCCAGGAGGTCGCCTACGCCCTGGCCACCGCCATCGGCGTGCTGGACGCGGTCCGCGACTCGGGCCAGATCCCCGAAAGCGGGTTTCCCTCGGTCGTCGGCCGGATCTCCTTCTTCGTCAACGCCGGAGTGAGGTTCGTGGAGGAGACCTGCAAGATGCGGGCCTTCACCGCGCTCTGGGACCGGGTCTGCTCCGAGCGCTACGGGGTCACCGACCCCACCCTCCGGCGATTGCGCTACGGGGTGCAGGTCAACTCCCTCGGGCTGACCGAGGCGCAGCCCGAGAACAACGTCCCCCGCATCGTCCTCGAGTCCTTGGGCGTCACCCTGTCCAAGCGGGCGCGCGCCCGGGCGCTCCAGCTGCCGGCGTGGAACGAGGCCCTCGGGCTGCCGCGGCCCTGGGACCAGCAGTGGTCGCTGCGCATCCAGCAGATCCTGGCCTTCGAGTCCGACCTGCTCGAGTACGACGACATCTTCGACGGCTCGGTGGTCGTCGAGAAGAAGACGACCGAAATGGCCGAGGCGTCGTGGGCCGAGCTGCAGGACGTCCTGAGTCTCGGGGGTGCCTTCGAGGCCATCGACGAGCTGAAGGCCCGCCTGGTCGGCAGCCAGGCCGAGCGGGTACGGCGCATCGAGACCGGCGAGCTCCAGGTCGTGGGCGTCAATTGCTTCACCGAGACGGCGGAGTCGCCGCTGGCCCCGACCGGGGCATCGTCGACCGGCGGTGACCAATCGGGGTCCGGCTCCATCCTGCGGGTCGACCCAGCGGTGGAGTCCGAGCTTCGCGCCGACGTCGAGGCCTGGCGGGCGGCCCGGGACGGGGGGGCCGTGCAGCGGGCCCTCGACGACCTGCGCCGGGCCGCGGAGGGCACGGACAACGTCATGCCCGCCACCATCGCCCTGGCCCATGCCGGCGGCACCACCGGCGAATGGGCCGGGGCCCTCCGCCAGGTGTTCGGGGAGTACCGGGCCCCCACCGGGATCAGCGGCGGGGTGGGCCACCGGGGCTCCGAGTTCCGGACGGTGCTGGCCCGGTCCAAGGCGATGGCCGACCAGGCCGGCGGGCCCCCCAAGCTGCTGGTGGCCAAACCCGGCCTCGACGGCCACTCCAACGGCGCCGAGCAGATCGCCGTGGCGGCCCGCGACGCCGGGTTCGAGGTCGTCTACCAGGGCATCCGACTGTCTCCGGCCGAGATCGCCGCCGCCGCCCGCGACGAGGACGTCGACCTGGTGGGCATCTCGATCCTCTCGGGATCACATCTCGAACTGGTGCCAGAGGTGGTCGACCGGCTGCGGGCCGCTGGTGTCGAGGTACCGGTGGTGGTGGGCGGGATCATCCCGACCGACGACGCTGAGATCCTGTTGGGCAAGGGTGTGTCCCGGGTCTACACCCCCAAGGACTTCGAGATCGGCCGGATCATGGACGACATGATCGGATTGGCCGAGCAGCACCGGGCGGACACGTCCCCCTGACCGGCGTTCAGCCGACCGCCGACGGTCGGTCGCGGCGGGTCGTGGCCGGCCTCGACCACCATCGGCCGCTGAACCGCCACGCCGGGAGCTTCGTCGGCTCCTCGACCACGGCCACCACGGGGCGGGGCCAGGCCTGGTCGACAGCTGCAGCCAGCACCGCCAACACCTCGGGGCTGATCGCCGGTCGGGTGGCGATGCCCGATCCCGCGGGCGGCCCGGCGCTCACAGCGGCATGTTCCCGTGCTTGCGCTTGGGAAGGTCCTCGCGCTTGGACACCAGGAGGGCGAGGCTCCTGACCAGGACCCTCCGGGTGTCCGCCGGATCGATGACGTCGTCGACGTAGCCGCGCTCGGCGGCCGCATAGGGATTGGCGTAGCGCTCGGTGTACTCCTCCACCAGCTCCTTGCGGCGTCCCACCGGGTCGGCGGCCTCGACCAGCTCCCGGCGGTAGACGATCTCGACCGCGCCCTCAGGCCCCATCACCGCCAACTCGGCCGATGGCCAGGCATAGGCCAGATCGGCGCCGATCGACTTCGAGTTCATGACCACGTAGGCCCCGCCGTAGGCCTTGCGGGTGATGACCTGGATGCGGGGGACGGTCGATTCGCAGTAGGCGTAGAGCAGCTTGGCGCCGTGCCGGATGATGCCCCCGTACTCCTGATCGGTGCCGGGCATGAACCCGGGGACGTCCACGAAGGTGACCAGTGGGACATTGAAGGCGTCGCAGGTGCGCACGAACCGGGCGCCCTTCTCCGAGGCGTCGATGTTGAGCACGCCCGCCAGCATCTGCGGCTGGTTCCCGACGATGCCGACCGCCCGCCCGTCGATGCGGGCGAAGCCGCACACCAGGTTCATGGCCCAGTGGTGGTTGACCTCGAAGAACTCGCCACCGTCGACCACCGCCTCGATCACCCGCTTCATGTCGTAGGGCTGGTTGGGCGACGCCGGCATCAGCTCGGAGAGCTCGGGGGTCAGCCGTTCGGGGTCGTCCCCGGAGTCCACCAGGGGGGCCTCTTCGAGGTTGTTGGACGGGAGGAAGCTCAACAGGTAGCGGACGTCGTCGAGGCACGACTTCTCGTCCGGGGCCACGAAGGCGGCCACGCCGGACTTGGTGGCGTGGCTCATCGCCCCGCCCAACTCCTCGAGGGTGACGTCCTCGCCGGTGACGGTCTTGACCACATCGGGACCGGTGATGAACATGTGGCTGGTTCCCTGCACCATGAAGATGAAGTCGGTCATGGCCGGGCTGTAGACGGCGCCCCCGGCGCACGGGCCGAGGATCACGCTGATCTGGGGGATGACCCCGGACGCCTGGGCGTTGCGGTGGAAGATGCCCCCGTAGGAGTGGAGCGACACCACCCCTTCCTGGATGCGGGCACCGGCTCCGTCGTTGAGGCCGATCATCGGCACCCCGATCGACGATGCCAGGTCCATCACCTTGTGGATCTTCTCGGCGAACACCTCGCCCAGCGCCCCGCCGAAGACGGTGAAGTCCTGGCTGAAGACGCAGACCCGACGA
>DATKRZ010000022.1:0-6401 GCA_035531955.1 Acidimicrobiales bacterium
CGAATTGGATCCCGGACGCCCCGTAGATGGCTGTGGCATAGATGACTCCCTCATCTTCCCGTCGCCCCCTGCCATGGTAATCGCGGGCGATCTGACAAAGGAACGGGCTTCGAGGGGAATACTTGTCTTTTTTCCCACCCACCGTGGTCGTTCCCTTCCGGTGGCGCTGGTCCTGGGTCGGGTTTGACACCCAGGAATCGATCGAGAGGTCTCCCTACCTCAGATCAGTGGGCGGAGCAGCCGGATCTGGCGGCTTCTGGCCTCTCTCGATGTAGCCGACCAGGGTCTTTGTCCGGCTGACCGGGCGGCTGCTCAGGCTGAGGCCATGCAAAGGGCCTCCGACGCCTCCCGGAGCCGCCAGCTACGCTCCGCGTCGACGCCGACCAAGATGAGTCGGCCACGATTAGTGGCGGATGGCCCTCATGGCGTCGACGACAGGCACGCAATCCTCCGGCCAACCCCCGGGTCGGGAGAGCCCGTCGTCGCCGGCCGATGAACGTGCTTGTTCGATCAACTGGTTCCTCAGGTACTCCTGGAGGGACTGCTGCGCAGCCGCCGCACGGCGACGCAGAACCGCATGGGTGTCGGTGGGCACGTCTTTGATTTGTACGCTCGGCATGAAACCCACTATCGCGCCGTCGGTGGCGACAAAAAAGTGACTCACGGGTAACGCGCTGTGACCTGCTGGGGCGCTCGGCGTCGATGAGAAATATCGTCGGGGCGGAGACAAACCGACCCGGCTACGGCACCTCGACGTCGATGAACAGCGGGGCGTGATCGGAAGGCTTCTGCCCCTTGCGGGCGTTGCGGTCGATGAGCCCGTACCGGGCCCGGGCCGCCAGCACCTCGGTCATCAGCACCAGGTCGATCCGCATCCCCTTGTGCTTGTGGAAGTTCCCGGCCCGGTAGTCCCACCAGCTGAACAGCTCGTCGGCGTCGTACAACCGGCGGAACACGTCGACCAGGCCCCAGCCCTCCAGTTCGGCCAGCGCCTCGCGCTCCGGCGGGCTCACGTGGGTCGCCCCCACGAACTCGGCCGGGTCCCACAGGTCTCGGTCCTCGGGGGCCACGTTGAAGTCGCCGCACACCGCCACCGGGTCGTCCGGGGAGCAGGTGTCGGCAAGAAGCTGCCGCAGACGGGCCAGCCAGGCCAACTTGGCCGGGTACTGGTCGCTGTCCAGGCTGCGCCCGTTGGGCACGTAGACGGAGTGGACCCGCACCCCCCCGCAGTCGGCGGCGATGAGCCGGGTGCCCTGGTCGTCGTCGTCCGAGTTGAGTCCGATGGCCACGTTCTCCAACCCGACCCGGCTGACCAGGGCGACCCCGTTCCACCGCCCGTCGCCGTGATGGGCGGTCTCGTAGCCGAGGGTGGCGAAGGCCCCGTGGGGGAAGGCGGCGTCGGCCTGCTTGGTCTCCTGCATGCAGAGCACGTCGGGTTGGGCGTACTCGATCCACTCCTCCACCCGGGTGAGCCGGGCGGGAAGGGAATTCACGTTCCAGGTGGCGATGCGCACCTCTCAGCTCGCCACGCTGTCGACCAGGACGAACAGCAGGTCGGCTTCACAGGCCAGCTCGCCCCCCACGCTGGCCCGTCCGGAGCCCTTGCCGGCCCGGGACGACATCCGGCCCAGGGTCACCTCGAGGTCGAGCACCTCACCCGGGAGCACCTGGCGTCGGAACCTGGCCCGCTCGATCCCACCGAACAGCGGCAGCTTGCCGGCGAAACGCTCGTCGGCCAGCACCGCCACCCCTCCGAGCTGGGCCAGGGCCTCGACCATCAGCACGCCGGGCACGGTCGGGCGCCCGGGGAAGTGCCCGGCGAAAAACGCCTCCTCGCCGGTCAGATGCCACGAGCCGCTGGCCGACTGCCCGGGCTCCACCGACGTGAGCTCGCTGACGAACAGGAACGGGGGCCGATGGGGCAGATAGTCGTCGGCTCGCACGACCGTTGACAATATCGGGTGTCGTGCCGGGCACAACGACCGGCCCGATGCTCCTTGGTTCAGCTCTTCACCCCGGGGAGCTTGAGGGCGGCCCGGCGGCGGGCGGCGTCCAATGACACCAGCTCGAACTGGCGGGTCTCCCCCTTGGTCAGGACGTCCCGCGCCTTGTTCGGGGGCGGGTTGGCCAGGCCGGCCAGCGGGATGTGGGCCCGCATGTCGCCCACGTCCACATGGGCCCCGTGGGAGGTAAAGGACACAACCGTCCCGTCGAAACGGCTGCCGATCGGGTGGTCGGCCACGAAGGTGAGGAAGGTCATCGGGTCGTTGAGCGCCGGCCCCGGCTGGTCCGGCCCCGGTTGCCGCCCGTTGGTGGACTGACCCGCCTTGGTCGCTTTTGCCTGGGCGCCGGCACCCCGGGTTCCGATTTTCGCCGGCTTGGCGGCCTTGGTCGCTTTCGTCGCCTTGGCCGTCTCTCCGGCCTTGGACGTCGCGCCCGACTTGGCGGCTTTCGCGGCTTTGGTGGTCTTGGCCGCTTTCGCGGTCTTGCCGGCCTTGGCCGCCTTGGTCGCCTTGGCGGATTCGGTCACCTTGGTTGTCTTGGCCGCCTTGGCGGCCTTGCCGGCCTTTGGCGCCTCGCCGGACTTGGCCGCTTTCGCGGCTTTGGTGGCCTTGGCGTTCGTGCTCGACTTGCTCGTCTTGGCCTCTTTGGCCGCTTTGATCCCTTTCCCGACCTTTCGCCCCGATGGCTTGGCCCCGTCGTCGAGCTCGCCCGCCCCGTCGGCTGCCGCCCCCGCCCTGGCATCCCGGCGCGACTGGCTGGTGACCGACCGGCTCTTCGGGCCCCGCACCGGGGTCCGGGGGGTGAAGACCCATCCGACTCCGGGCACCGGCTTGCCGCCGATGAGGCGCCCTTCGTCGAACAGCCAGGGGCGCTCGGCGTGAAACTCCTGGAAGGAGTCGTTGGACAGCACCAACGCCCCCGATTTCTCCGCGATCCGGAGGATGAACCCGTCCCCCCGACCGATGGCCCCGGCCGGGGGCGTGACGATCTCGCCGTGGAGGATGGCCTCCTCGAAGGCCGGCCGTTCCGAGGGGTCGATCCGGTGGCCGAACGAGGCGTCGACGACCACCGTCACGTCGGCGGTGGAGAAACCGCCGTATTCCTCCAGGAAGGTCTGGATGGCCTCGTCCAGCTGGGCCAGGCTCGGGAGGCTCCGGCCTTCGGTGGCGATGTTGGAGCCGTCGACGATGATGCGTCTACGGGTGGGGGTCTTTTCGGGCATGTCTGCCCTAGTCAACCACCTGGGGCAAACCCCCCTGGTGATACCGGTGCTTCCGAGGGCGGTCCGGGTGGTCCTATGGCCTGGCGGGGCTGCCGCCCGAGATTTCGTCGACCCGGCCGGCCGAGCCCCGGGCCCGGGTGGCGGTCACCAGCATCTGCGCGGCCAGCAGGGCCCCGATGCCTTCTCCGGCCCGGAGTCGGAGGTCGAGGAGGGGTTCGAGGCCGAGGTCGACGAGCACCAGATGGTGGGCCCGCTCGCGACTCCGTTGCCCGGCGACCAGGTGGAATGCCACTGCCGGTTCCATCCGGACCGCCGTCGCGGCCGCCACCGAGGTGGCCAGGCCATCGAGGACCACCAGGGACCCGCCTTCCACCGCCCCGAGGACGATGCCGGCCAGGACCGCGATCTCGGGCCCACCCAGGGCGGCCATCGCCACCAACGGGTCCGACAGCCGGTGGTCCTGCTCTCCGCGGGCTCGCGAGAGCGCCGCTTCGATGGTCGAACGCTTTCGCTGCAGGGTTCCCGCGTCCCCACCCGCGCCCAGTCCGACGACCTCCGGCGCGGCCAGACCCAGTTGACCGGCGGCCAGCGCCGCCGCCACCGTGGTGTTGCCGATCCCGATCTCGCCGAGGACCACGATCCGGCGGACGAACCCTCGTCCCAATTGCCGGCCTCCCCCGAGGAGTCGATCGACATCGGCGGTGGAGAGGGCATCGGATGTCGCCAGGTCGCCGCGCCGGTCGCACGGCCTCAGCGGTGTCGCACCGGGGACCGGCGGGCCGTCGACCCCGGCGTCGATGATCAGCACCTCGGCCCCGACGGCCCGCGCCGTCGTCGCCCCCAAAGACACACCGGAGATGGTGGCCTCCATGATCTCCCGGGTCACCGCGGGAGCGAAGGTCGATATCCCTCGTTTCCCCGCCGGGTGATCGGCGGCCGCGATGACCGCCTGCACCGGTTCGTCCCCGCCGATGCCCAGCGCGTCAAGCCGTTCGAGCGCCCGATCGAGGACACCCAGCGAGCCGGGGGGGGTCAGGAGGCGGTGAGCGTCGTCCCGGGCCGCCACCACCGCCGCCGGCTCCGGGGCTCGCAGCTTCGAGGCCGGCGCTTCCGGACCGTCGGAAGGCCAGCGATCGAGGATGACCACCTCGTCGAGGGGCTGTCGCTGCGACCAGCCGGCCCGCTCGAGACCCGGTTCCGGAGGGCGCTCGTCGGGCCAGCCGATGCACAGCCAACCCAGTGTCTCGACACCGTCTGGGAGGTTGAGCAGCGATGCCAGCTCCTCCGGTCGGAACAGGGTCACCCATCCGACGCCGAGCCCCTCGGCCCGGGCCGCCAGCCACAGGTTCTCGATGGAGCACGCACACGACCACAGATCGGCATCGACATAGGTGGCTCGGCCGAGCACGCCCGCGGCGTGAGCCCGACGGTCGCAGCACACCACCAGACCGACGGGGGCTTCCCGAATTCCGTCCAGCTGGAGATCCAGCATCTGGCGCTCGGCGTCCTCCTCGAGTCGGGAAGCCTGGCGGTGGCGTTCCCGGTCCGCCATCAATGCCGCCCGCTCGCGGGTCCCCGGCTCGGTCACCACCACGAAACGCCACGGCTGCGAATGGCCCACCGACGGCGCGGCATGAGCCGCCTCCAGGATCCGCAGGAGGGTGCCGGGATCGATCCGGTCGGGTCGGAACCGCCGGATGTCCCGACGGCTGGCCATGATGGCGTAGAGCGCGTCGCGCTGCTGCGACCCGAACGCCCATCCGCCCGGATCGGCGGCGCGCTCGGCGGCCGAGGTGGAGTCGCCGACCACCGGGACGGGTCGGGGCCAGCTCACCGTTCCGGCCCCGGGTCCAGATCCAGCTGATCCAGCGCGGCGACGAGGCGGTCGAGTCCATCAGGGTCGGGCACCGCCACCCGGGCCACCTCGGGCATGCCGAAACTCGAACAGTCGCGCACCAAGATGGCGTGGGGGGCGAGAAGCTCCCGCAACCCGGGCCGGTCGACCAGGACCCAGTTGGCATCCGACGGCCGGGTCGAGAGCCCATGAGACTGCAACTCCGAGGCCAATTGACCACGGAGCCCGGCGACCTCCGTCGACCAGCCGGGGAGATCGACGGCGTCGAGGAGCTCGGGCAACGCAGCACTGGCCACACCGTTCACGGACCATCCGGGTTGGCGGCGACGACAGGCATGGACCAGCTCGGGGTCACCGAGCACATACCCGAGGCGGAGGCCGGGGCAGGCCAACAGCTTGGTCAACGAACCGACCACCACCGCGCCCGGGTCCCCTCTGGTCCACGCGCCGGTGGCGAGCGGGAAGAAGGCCTCGTCCCAGACCCGGCGATGTCACCCGGCGTGGCCAGCAGCCCGGTCGGGTTGTGAGGATTCGACCGCCAGTGTGGACCCGCGCCCCGCGGGTGGAGGGAGAACTCCGGCTCGTTCACCCTGCCACCCAGCTCGGCGGCGACCAGCGTGATGGCCTCCGCCCCGCCGTTGGTCAGCAACAGCCGGCCCGGGTCGACACCCATGGCGCCCGCCAGCGCCGCGGTCGCCTCGGTCGGGTCCGGGTACCGGCCGAGTGCCGCGAGGTAGCGCGCCACTACCGGGATCGGATCCGGGGCTACCGGGTTCAGTGACAGGGAGAGGTCGAGGACCTTGTCGGGAGCCAGGCCCAGAGTGGCGGCCAGCGCCGCTCCGTCCCCACCGTGAGCACCCGCCCGCGGGAGCGCGATCGACGGGACGGTCCGGCTCACCGCCGCCTCCGCATCCACTGCCCGGCCCCGACCACCCCGAGCCCGACCGCCATCCCCGACCCGACGTCGAGGGACAGCCTCACCGCCCGGGCGATGTCAGCCGGTTCGGCGGCGCGTCCGGTCCCGAGCGGGGGGCGGAGCTCGGTTCGGTCCCCGTAGCGGTTGAGGCCGCCGAGGCGCAGACCCAGGGCGGCGGCGAACGCCGCCTCGGCCACCCCCGAGTTCGGCGACGGATGGGCGGGCGCCTGAGTCCGCACCGCCCGCCAGACCTCTCGAGCCGCCGCCGGTCGGACCAGGCCGACCAGGACCGCCGTCAGCCGGGCCGGGATGAACGCCATGGCGTCGTCGGCCCGAGCGCTGGCCCATCCATACCTCGTGTACCGGGAGGAGCGATGGCCGACCATCGAGTCGAGGGTGTTCGC
>DATKRZ010000023.1:0-72398 GCA_035531955.1 Acidimicrobiales bacterium
ATGATGAGGACCTCCACTCGGTTGTTGGTCTTGGGTGCACCCGACAGCACAGTCGGGACAAGACAACGACCGGTGGATGGTCACCTACTTCCGCGAGCCGAACTCCCTGGTCATAGGGTCAAGGGCCTATCCGCGCCGGCCGGCGAACAAGGATTCCCAAATTAGTCAAGCGCCTTTCGTGAGACGCCGCCGGCGATACAGACAATTGTTTCGATCGAGCACGCCGTTGCGGACTGCACACGAAGCAGGCAAGGTTCCCTACCTATCCAGGGCGACGAGTGGGCGGATGAACTGCCCGTCTTTCCACATCTCCGACCGGTCAAGGCGCGAGCGTGGTTGGTACGCCCGCGACTTCGACGGAGCCAACGACGGCGGATCGGCGGCGCCATTCGGCCGCCACCCAGGTGGCCAGGGCGACCGCTCCTCCCAGCACTAGTGCGTTGCTGGCCAGGTAGGAGACGGGTGGCGTCCGGAGCCACAGGTAGGGAGCGAACACCGCCAGGCCGAGCAGGACCAACAGGCAGACGGCCACGGCCCGATGGATCTTCCACAGACTGGCGGCGACGATCGGGACCAGCACGAGCCACGACCAGTGGTGGGTCCACGACACCGGGCTGACCAGCAGCTCGGTGAGGGCGAGGGCCAGCACCGCCTCTGCGGTCCGGGCCTGTGCCACCATCCGACGGCAGAGCACCGCGCCACCGGCCAGGGTGACGAGGGACAGCACGAGCCACACTGCCGAGCCGACCTGGCCGCCGTGGAAGGGCGGGCGGTGCACCATCCCGTTCCACGACTGGTTGCTCACGACGCCGAGCGCCCCGGTGCGGCCGGCGTCGAAGACCTCGTGGAACCAATACCGGACAGAGTCCGACGGCAGGACCACCCAGGTGAGCGCCGTGACCCCGACCACGACCCCGGCGCCGCGCAGCAAGGAACGCCACTGCCCGGCGGCGACGAAATAGAAGAGGAACACCAGTGGGGTGAGCTTGATGGCGGCCGCCAGGCCGACGAGCAACCCTCGCCAGGGCGGGCGGACCACCGTCAGGTCGGCCACGATCATCACCATGAGGATGAGGTTCACCTGGCCGTAGTCGAAGTTGCTGCGCACCGGCTCGAGCGCCAGGGAGGCCGCCCCGGCGAGCAGAGCGGCGACAGCCCAGGCCCGGCGGGCGGAGATGGTGGCGGAGGCGGCGACCAGCAGGGCGACGGTGGCGGTGAGGGACGCCGCGCTGGCCAGCCACCACCCAGCCTCCACCAGCCCCAGCCGGCCGAAGGCCAGCGGACTGAGGGCGAGCAGGGCGAATGGCGTGTAGGTGAACGGCAGCCGGTTGGCCGTGAAGTAGGCGGTGAAGGGCGAGCCGCCGTTGTAGAGGGCGTGGCCGGCAGCGCGGTAGACCCGGAGGTCGAGGTGCCACGATGCGCCGAAATGGAACATGTAGGCACCGGACACGAGCCACACCGCGATGGCGGCGAGGGCTATCCACCTCGTCGGCACGGTGGTGATGCGGGCAACCAGGATCGGACGGTCTCCTGAGCGAGGTTCGGGCTCCCTTTCGGTCTCGGGGTCGCTGGCCTGGGAGTCTCGAGCCCTCGAGCGGACCTCGAAGCGGCCGTTCCCTACGAGTGGCCGTCCACGGCGTGGACTGGACCATCGGGTGGCCATCGCGATGTCGGGGTGACATTGTAGCGGAGCCTCTGTGGGCAACCGGGCTCCGACCGGGCCTCCCTGCCTCCACCTCATCTCACCGACCGGCCGATAGGCTCGCCCGCGTGCCGGCGATGACCTTGCGTGCCCCGACGGCCACACGGCCCCACCGGGCCTTCAAGGCGCGACGCCGGACCGAGCTGGGCCTGCTGGTGGCAGCCTCGGTGATCATCATCGCCGCCTACACGCTGATGATCCTGGGAAACACCAAGTCGGCCCCTTCAGACGTGGTACCCCTCCTGATCGCCATGTTGGCGCTGGGCGGGGTGGCCCACGTCGCCAACCGGATCTTCGTACCCAACGCGGTGGCGGTGGTCCTCCCGATCGCCTTCCTGCTGAACGGCCTCGGCTACGTGATCATCCTGCGAGTCGACTTGGGCAACACGTTGCACCATTGGAACTTTGCACCGTTGCAGGCCGCCTGGACCGCCGGTGGAGTGGCCGCCTATGTGATCACCCTCGCCGTCATACGCCGATCTCGCGACCTCGACCGATACCGCTATCTCCTGTTGGCGGCAGCAGTCCTCCTGCTGCTGCTCCCCCTGGCCCCCCACCTGGGCAAGAACATCAACGGGGCCAGGCTCTGGGTACGGGCGGGCTCGTTCTCGTTCCAACCGGTGGAGCTGGCCAAGATCGTGCTGTGCATCTTCTTCGCCTCCTACTTCGCCGAGAAACGGGAGCTGCTGACCATCCCCACCGCCCGCTTCGGCAACCGCCTGGTCCTCGATCCGCGCCCGCTGGCCACCATCGCCGTGGCCTGGGTCTTCGCGATCGGCGTGATGAGCCTCGAGCACGACATCGGATTCTCAGCCATGTTGTTCACCCTGTTCATCGGCCTGCTGTGGGTGACCACCGGGCGCACGGGCTACCTGGTGCTCGGAATCGTGCTCTTCGCCATCGGCGCTTACCTGGCCAGCCACTACTTCTACCAGACCCACATCCGGGTGGAGACCTGGCTGGATCCGGGCAAGATCCTTCCCAATGACCCGGGCGGCCAGCTCAGGATGGCCTGGTATGCCCTGGGGAGCGGAGGGATCGGAGGCTCGGGGCTCGGGCTCGGCTTCGGTGCCTCGACCGTTCCCGAGCCAAATACGGACTTCATCTTCTCCATCATCGGCGAGGAGATGGGATTGCTGGGATCCACCATGGTGGTCGTGGCCTTCCTCCTTCTAGTCGGGGCCGGTCTGCGGGTCGCCCAGGCCGCCCGGTCCGAGTTCGCCAAGCTCACCGCCGTCGGCCTGACCATGATCATCGGCTTCCAGGCCTTCTTCATCATGGCCGGCGTGGTCCGCCTGCTCCCCCTCACCGGGATCTCCCTACCGTTCGTCGCCTACGGCGGTTCGGCCCTCATCGCCAACTACGTGCTGATCGCCCTGCTCATGCGCATCTCCGACGAAGGCGGGGCGGCGGCGGACACCGTCGACCAGACCCAGTTCGAAAAGAGCGAGGAACGCAGGGAACGACTGCTGCGGGGGGATTGAGCCGACGAAAGGGCTCGGATCAGTCATGTGGGGCGGCCGGCCCCGGGGGCACCACGTCGACGTCGAGTTCGAGCAGGCGGCGGTCGATGAGGATGGGGACCGGCACCGGCTGGAGCAGGGCCACGGTCAGGGCATCGGACGGCCGGCACGAGTGCACCGAGCGACCGGTCCGGCCCTGCAGGTCCAGTTCGGCGAAGTAGACCGAGCCCTGCCGCCCGACCAGGCGTACCGCCACCACGTCGACGTCGAAGCCCTGGAGGATACCGCTGAGCAACTCGTGGGTCAGGGGCCGGGGGGTGGGGATCCTGCGCATGGCGTGGGAGAGCGCCACGGCGTCGGGCAGCCCGATGGAGAACGAGAGCTGGCGCCGGGGCGACTCGGACTCACGCAGGACCACGGTCGGGTGCTGATTGGGGAGGTCGACCGAGACCGCTGCCACCAGGGCCACCGAGAATTGCGTGGCGAAGGCGTCGGGCGCAGAATCTTCGTCGACCGGCCCCTCGTCCGGAAGTGCCGATGGGTCCCGGACGGTTGTGTCGCCCGGTGCTGTTGTGTCGCCCGGTGCCGCGGCGTCGCCCGGTGCTGTTGTGTCGCCCGGTGCCGCGGCGTCTTCGGAGGCGGTGACCTCCACCGCCGAAGGGTCGCTCACCGGGCGCTCCGGGCGTTGACGCTGACGGTCAGTCCGATGGCGGCGAAGAAGACGATCATGGCCGAGCCACCGTAGGAGAGGAAGGGAAGCGGGATCCCGGCGACCGGCATGATGCCCATGTTCATCCCCACGTTCTCGAAGATGGAGAAGACCAGCAGCGCGAAGGTGCCCGAGCACAGCAAGCGGCCGAAGTTGTCCCGAGCAATCTGGGCGGCGCGGAGCACCCTCCAGGCGACCACTCCGTAGATCAGCAAGAGCACCCCGGCGCCGACGAATCCCAGCTGCTCCCCCACTGCGGAGAAGATGAAGTCGGTCTTCTGCTCGGGCACATAGGCCAGATTGGTCTGGGCCCCGTGGAAGAGCCCCTGTCCGAAGATGCCGCCCACAGCGATGGCGTTCTTGGACTGGGTCACGTTGTAGATGGCGGACTGGCTCGCTCCGTTGGGGGAGATGAAGCTGGTCAGCCGTTCGATCTGGTAGTGCTTGAGCAAACCCACGTTCAGAGCGAAGACCACCAGCAACACGGCTCCGACCAGCAGAAGCAACAGGTAGCGGCCCGGCATGCCGGCCACGGCCAGCATCACCATGAGGATCATGGTCATCACGATGCCGGTACCCAGATCAGGCTGCTTGATGACCAACAGGATCGGCAGGGCGGCCATCAGCACCAGACGGACCAGATCGCGGAAATCGAGGCCGTCCGGCCTACGAGAGCAGTAGGTGGCGACGGCGATGATCAGCACCACCGTGGCGAACTCGGAGGGTTGCAGCTGGAGGGGCCCGAGCGAGAACCATCGAGCCGAGCCTTGCGCAGAGGATCCGACAGCCAGCACGGCAAGCAGGGCCAGTACGATACCCACGTACAACACCGTGCTGATCTGCTCGAGCCGCCGATAGTCGAAGAGGGCGACCACCACCATCACCGTCACCCCGAGGACCAAAAATACGGCTTGGCGCTTGAGGTAGTAGTGGGGGTCAAGGCCTTCGAGGGTGAGCGCTCCCCTGGTGGCGGAGTAGATCATGATCACCCCGGTGACGGCGAGGATCATGGTGGCGGCCAGGAGCACCAGGTCGAACCGGGCAAAGCTGTGCCGTGGTCGAGGGGCGATGTTTGCAGCGGCGTAGGTCACCAGGGCGCTCCGAGCGACAAGGTTACCCGGCTCCCCGAAGGCACTTCCCGCGCCCGGACTAACCTTTGGAGGTTCCGGGTCCCGGGCCAGCCACCGCCTGCCACATGGCGTGCAGTGGAGGGTCGAGCCCTGTCCATGCACTTAGCTGCAGTGCAGCCTGGTGGACCAGCATCCCCAGGCCATTGGCGGTGTCCGCACCGCGTGCCCCGGCCGCGACCAGCCAGGGCGTCTCCGGCGGGTGGTAGACCAGGTCCACCACCAACTGGCCCTTCCGCATCCACGACGGATCCACCGGCAGCTCCCCCTCCATCCCGGAGCTCCCCTCCATCCCCACCGGGGTGGCGTTGACCAACAGGTCGCAGTCGACGGCGTCCTCGGGCTCGCCGAGCCGCCCCGCCGCGCCGGCCAGCGCCGCCGCCCGCGCCCCCCGCTCAGGAGACCGGTTGACCACGACCACCTCACGGGCGCCGGCATCGGCCAGGCCGGCGATGACCGCGCGGGCGGCGCCTCCTGCGCCGACGACCAGGCACCTCCGTCCGTCGGGATCGAAGCGCCCGCCGTGGCGGAGGGCGGCCACCAGCCCGGGCCCGTCGGTGCTGTCGCCGAGCGTCAGCCCAGGGCCGAACGTCACGCAGTTGACCGCGCCCAGGCGCTCCGCCAGCGGCGAGAGCCGCTCGACCTGGCCGGCCATCGCGTCCTTGTGGGGCATGGTGACGGACAAGCCTCGGAGGCCCAGCTCGCGAGCGCCGGCCAGCGCCTCGCCGGTGCGTCCCGCCGCAACTCGAAAGCCGACAGACACCCAGTCCAGGCCCAACTCGGCGAAGGCCGTGTTGTGGAGGACGGGTGAGAGCGAGTGGGCCACCGGGTCCCCGATGACGCCCACGACCGACGTGGCCGCCGATGGTCCGGTCGTCGACGGCGGGCTCTTCGGGATGGGCATCACCGCAGTCTTGTCTGCCTTCAGGCCAGGCCGCGCTGCTTGGCGATCGCCTCGTTGGCCTGTTGCTCCGCGAAGGTGTCAGAAAACGCCTCGGTGCCGTCGGCCTGGACCACCACGAAGAACCGCCAGGTCCCTGCCGGAGGGTCCAGGGCCGCTCGTAGGGCGGCCGGCGAGGGGAAACAGATCGGCGTCGGGGTCAGGCCCTTGTTCAGGTAGGTGTTGTACGGGGTCGAAAGCCTGAGGTCGCTCGAGGTCACGGGCCCGCCGTCGCGACCCTCGCTGTAGAGCACGGTCGAGTCCATCTGCAAGGGCATGCCGGCCGCCAGCCGATTGAGCACGACCCGGGCCACCGGGCCGAGGTTCTTGCCGATCACGCCCTCCTTCTCCACGATGGAGGCAACGGTGACCACCTGGTAGGGAGTGAGCCCGAGACGGGCGGACCCGGCAGCCAGTCCCTGCGTCTGGGCCTCGTTGTCGAAGCGGTCGATCATCTTGGCCAGTAGCTGCGAGTCGGACTCGCCGGGCACGATGACGTACTGGCCCGTGCCGAGCAGGCCCTCGAGACTGGTCGAGCCGGCCGGCTGCCACGGCGAGTGGACGGTTGCCCCGGTGGCCAGGGAGTCGAAGGCGGCAGCGGAATGGCCCGGGAGCTGCCCCACCCGGTGGGCCACCTCGGCGACGGTGAAGCCCGGAGGCACCTGCAGCGGAAAGACGTTCGGGCCGTTCGAGACCACCCGGTTGACGGCGACGAAACTGATGTTCTTGTTGAAGGCGTAGGAGCCGGCGAACACCCCGGGAAGACTGTGGAACTGGCCCCAGATCCGGTAGGCCAGCGAGCTGCCGATGACCCCCTTGGCCTGGAGGGTGGACGCCAGCTGGTTGACGCCGGTGCCGGCGCCGACCGTCACGATCACCTGTGGACCGGGTGGCCCCGAGGGGCTGGCCTCGCTGTTGACCCACAGGTACCCGCCCACGATCACCCCCACGCCGAAGAGCATGAACGCCACCGCGGCGATCCGCCACGGGTGTCGACGCCCATCCCCCGCTTCGACACGCTCGCTGCCGGCGGCTTGGACCGGCTCGGAGCCGGGCTCGCCGTCGGGTCCGGCCCCGCCGTCGGTCACTTGGACCCGACGGTCGAATCGAGCCACGCCGAGAGCATCACCGCGGCGGCGGCCTGGTCCACGACGTGGCGGCGTTGGCGGCTCGTGGCGCCGCCCGCGGCCAGGGCCTGATGGGCGGAGAAGGTGGTCAGGCGCTCGTCGAAGAGCTCGACACCGATATGACGGTCCTCGAGTCGTTCACGCAGGGCGGCGGCCTCCTCGACGGCGGCCGTGGCGGCACAGCCCCGAGAACCGTCAAGGGAGAGGGGAAGGCCGACCACCACGACCACCGCCTCTTCGTCGATGATCAGCTCGATCAGCCGCCGGCGGTCGTGCTCCACGTCGCCGGTGCGGACCAGGGTGGCCCGGGGCAGGGCCAGGGTACCTCCCGAGTCGGTGACTGCGATCCCGATCCGACGCGACCCGAGATCGACGCCCAGCGCCCGACCCTTGCGGGCGGGGACGCCGCTGGTCACTCGCTCCTCGCCGGATGGCCTCATCGCCTCATCGCCGGATCTCGTAGCCACATTCGCCGGTCAGTTCCCGTCGAGGGCCCGACGGGCCTCGTCGAGGGCCCGGTCGATGCCGCTCGGATCCTTGCCGCCGGCCACCGCCATCTCCGGCGACCCCCCGCCGCCGCCGCCCACGAGGGGTGCAATCCGTTTGACCAGGTCCCCGGCGTGGAGGCGGGACCCCTCGGCGCCCTCTCCGCCGTTGCGGTCGGCGGAGACTGCCAGCGCGGCCTTGTGGCCATCGGGGCTCCCCCCGAGGACGACCGCCCGGAGGCCGGCGCTGTTGCGGGCGTTCTGGGCCAGGTCCCGCAGGAGGTCGGGGGACAGCCCGTCCCGCCGGGCGACGACGACGCCTGCGGTGGCGGTGGCGGCCAGCGAGGAGGCCTCCGACCGGAGCTCCCGGCTCTGGGCCTGCTCCAGCGACTTCTCTGCCGCCCGTTGCCGCTCGAGGAGCCGGTCGATGGCTTCGGGCACGTACTCGGGCTCGGTGCGTAGAAGCGCGGCCGCCTCGGACAACAACCCCTCGCGGGCCAACATCCGGTCCAACGCACTCTCGCCGGTGACCGCCTCCATCCGTCGGATGTTCGATCCGATGGAGGACTCCGACACGACGGTGATCGGGCCGATCATCCCCAGTGCGCCCACGTGGGTGCCACCGCAGAGCTCGATCGAGTGGGGACCGGCCCGGACCACCCGCACCTGCTCGCCGTACTTGTCCTTGAAGAAGGCCAGCGCCCCCATCGCCTCGGCCTGGGCCCGGGTGGTCTCCTCCACGGTCACCTCGGCGTCGGTCAGCACGTCGGCGTTGGCCATGGCGGCCACGGCCGCCAGCTCCTCGGGCGCCACGCCGCCGTGGTGGCTGAAGTCGAAGCGGAGGCGGTCCGGGGCGACCAGGGAGCCCTGCTGGCGGACGTGGTCCCCCAGCACCGCCCGCAAGGCGGCGTGGAGGAGGTGGGTGCCGGTGTGGTTCCGGCGAAGCGCGTCGCGCCGCACCCCGTCGATGGTGGCCAACGCGTCCTGGCCGGTGAACAGCTCGCCCGTCACCCGGGCCCGGTGTGAGGTGAGCCCGGGCAGCGCCGACACGGTGTCATAGACGAGGGCGGTACCGGACTCGGTGACGATGGTGCCGGTGTCTCCGACCTGTCCGCCCCCCTCGGCGTAGAACGGGGTGCGGTCGAGGAAGACCTCGGCGTGTCCCGCATGGTCGGGGTCGAGGTCGGTGAGGACGGCGACGACGCGTGCCGGCGCCGAGTACCCGTCGGGTCGCTGGCCCACGAAGGCGGTCTGACCCTCGGTGTCCAACACTGAGCGGTAGGCCTGCTCGCCGGCCACCGCCTTGCCGGCCCGGGCCGCGGCCCGGGCCTGGGTGCGCTGACGGTCCATCTCCGCCTCGAAGCCCTCGAGGTCGACCGACACCCCGGCCTCCCCGGCGATCTCGACCGTGAGCTCGACGGGGAACCCGAAGGTGTCATGGAGGCGGAAGGCCACGTCCCCCGGGACCGACAGCGCACCCGAGGCCAGCTGCTCCTCCAGGATGGTCGTCCCCGTGGCCAAGGTGCGGAGAAAGCCCTCCTCCTCCCGGGCCACCACGTCGGTGATCAGGCGGTGCTGTTCGGCCATGGCCGGGTAGGCGCCACCCAGCACACCTACCGCGGCGGCAACCAACCGGGGGGTGACCGAGCCGTCGAACCCGAGTTGGCGGGACCGGCGCACCGCCCGGCGGATCAGCCGGCGGAGCACGTACCCGCGCCCCTCGTTGGCCGGCAGCACGCCGTCGGCCACCAGCATGGACATGGCCCGACCGTGGTCGGCCAGGATCCGCAGCCCGATGTCCACTCGCTCGTCCACTCCATAGCTGTGGCCGGTGATCGACTGGGCCTCGTCGAGCATCGGGAGGAAGAGGTCGGTGGCGAAGATGGAGTCGACGTCCTGGAGCACCGGTAGGATCCGCTCGAGTCCCGCACCGGTGTCGATGCTGGGCCGGGGCAGATCGACCGTGGTGCCATCGGGTCGGCGGTCGAACTGCATGAAGACCAGGTTCCAGATCTCCACGAACCGCTCGGATCCACCGAAGGCGGGCCCTCCGTCCTCGCCATATCCGGGACCCTTGTCGAAGAATATCTCCGAGCTGGGCCCGCACGGCCCGGTGGGAAGCGGGTTCCAGAAATTGTCGTCGCCCAGACGCTGGATGCGACGGACCGGCAGGCCCACCGAATCGCGCCAGATCTCTTCGGCCTGGTCATCGCTCTCGTGCACGGTGATCCACAGGCGGTCGCCGTCGATGCCCAGTACTTCGGTGACCAGGTCCCAGGCGAACGGGATGGCGTCGGACTTGAAGTAGTCGCCGAAGCTGAAGTTGCCGAGCATCTCGAAGAACGTGCAATGGCGGAGGGTGGTACCCACGACGTCGATGTCCACGGTGCGAAAGCACTTCTGCACCGACGTCGCCCGGGGCCACGGCGGGACCTCATCACCGACGAAGAAGGGCTTGAAGGGCACCATGCCGGCGATGGTGAACAACACGGACGGGTCGTGGGGAACGAGGCTGGCTGAGGGCACGGCCACATGGCCCCGTTCCGTGAAGAAGCGGAGGAAGGTGGCGCGGAGGTCGGTGGCGTCCGGAGCAGGGCCGGGGCTCACGACGGTCCTTGCCGGTGGCCCGGCTGGGATGCGGCGGTCCCCACGGAAACACCCTGTCCGACACCCGGGCCGACACCCTGTCCGACACCCTGTCCGACACCCGGGCCGACACCCGGTCCGACGTTCGATCCGTCACCCCGGGCCGCCAATTCGGCCCAGAGCTCCTCCTCGCGCCGCTGCTTCTCTTCCCGGCCACTGGTCACGGCCTCCCGGAGCCGGTCGGCGGCGCCCACGGCCACCTGTCGGGCCGACCGGCCGACCTCGGCCACCAGGGCGTCGGGCTGCAACCTGGCCGCGGCCTGGTGCACGGTCCGACGGACCCTTCGTTCCGCCCACAGTGAGGAGCCCGCACCGAGGGCAGCACCGGTCACCAACCAGAAGGTCCGTTTGGGCATGGCCTACCGACCGCGGGTTCCACGGCCGGGGGAATCGACCCGCCTGATGGACCGTCGGCCCTCGGACTTCGACGCCGGATCCGACGCCGGGGCGAGCCGGCGGATCCCAGTGGCTGCACCGGCGCGCACGGCGAGCACCTTGACCACGGGATTGGCGAAGGCCCGGTAGGCCAGCTTGGAGGCGGAGTCGACGGTGGCATGGACCGACTCGGTGGAGTCCAGGACCGCGCCCACCCGTTCCATCTCGGTTGCCGCCTGGTCCACCACACGGTGGGCGTCGGCCACCAGGGGGATGGTCCGGCGGGTGAGCTCCTCTGCCGTGCCGGCCAGCGCGCGGGTCTCCCGGCGCAGCGACCGGATGGCGACCAGCAGTCCGGCGACCGCCACGCAGCAGGCCACGCTGGCCACGAGCACGGCGATCTCCCCGGCGGACATGTCGAGGAAGCTTAGATCCTGGGAACCCTTCATCCCCCTCGGCGGGCCCGGTCAGGCGGTCGGCGATCGGCGATCGTTCCGGTTCCGCACCGGCAACGGAGGTCAGGTAGAGGCCATGCCCACGATCGGTTTGTTCAATTCGATGGCCCCGGTGGAGCCGTAGAAGGCGGCGTCGCCGAAGGTGAAGATGCCGCCGTCGGCGGCCACGAGCCAGTAGCCGTGCCCACTCGGGGTGGCGGCCATGCCCACGATCGGCTGGTTCAGCCTGATGGCCCCGGTGGAGCCGTAGAAGGCGGCGTCGCCGAAGGTGAAGATGCCGCCGTCGCTGGCCACGAGCCAGTAGCCGCGGTCGTCGGCGGTCGGCGCCATCCCCACCACCGGCTTGTTCAGGGGGGTCCCGCCGGTTGAGCCTGCGAACCCTGCGTGCCCGAAGGTGAAGATGCCGCCATCGGATGCCTCCAGCCAGTAGCCGGGGAGAACGTAGGCATAGCGGTCAGCCGCGACGGCACGACTGGTCCCACCCGGATCGGAGACCGTGACATCCACCACCGTTCCGCCAGCCGGACCCGGTGGCACCCGGACCACCAGGGAGTCCGGCGAGGTGACCGAGAAGGACGAGGCCGGGATGTCGCCGAACCTGACCGACGTCGTTGCGGAGAAGTTCGCCCCGGTCACCGTGACCGTGTTCCCCCCGACCGGCGCGCCCTTGGTCGGCCGGACGGCGGTGACCACCGGGCAATTCGGGGGCGAGGCCAGGTCACCGGCCAGCCTGGCCGCCACCGGGGAACCCCATCCGCTGGCCAGGTCGTAGTTCGGCGTGGCCGGATAGCGCCCGGCTCCGGCCTGCAGGAACGAGTTGTCGCCGACGGTCACGTCGTTGAACGGCGACACGGCACAGGAGCCGGCTCCGTACAGGGTGGGGTTCATGAGCCCGGCCGGCGAGCCCAGTCCCTGGTCGATCACCGCGGTCATCGCCCCCCACAGCGGCGAGGCCGCGCTGGTGCCGCCCGCCACCCTCCACTGGCCGTTGAACAGTACGGCGTAGCCGCGGGCGGGATCGGACGAGGCCGAGACGTCGGGCACCTCCCGGCAGCTCGTCCGGCCCAGCGCACTGCAGTTCGAGACGGCGGTGCCGGCCCCGACCCCCGGCCCGATCTGCCAGGTCGGCATGGCAAAGTCGGACGACACCCCTCCCCCGCCCGATCCGAAGAGGTCGTTCCACACCGTCTCGGCGGGAGCCGGCCCGGGGGAGAGGAGGGAGGTCCCCCCGACCCCGGTCACGCCAGGCTGGTCGGCGGGGTCGTCGACGGTAATCGTGGGGTCGGCATCGGCGCCGGGAACGTAGCAGTCACTCGAGCCGGAGTCTCCCGACGCGGCCACCACCGTCTGGCCTTGCACCGCGGCCTCGTCGAAGAGCAGGGTCTCGACCGCCTGCACCCCGGGTTGGGCGGCCATCTGCGGCTCGCACAGGCCCCAGCTCGTCGAGATCACCTTGGCCACATCGTCGGTCACCATCCGGGAGTAGGTGTCGATGGGCCCGCTTCCGGTCTGGGGACCGGAGTAGACCCGGATCGAGGCGCCCGGGGCCAGCCCGGCCGCATCCTCGATGTCCAGTGCCGCCTCCCCTTGCTGGCCACCCACCGCCCCCCCGTCGACCGGCACGTCGGTCACGCTGTTCGAGAGGCCGTAGCAGGCCTGGTAGGCGCTGATGTCGCTCTGGTTGTACGGTTCGAGCTCGTAGAGGCCCACCGTCTGGCCCGCGCCCATCAGACCCCTGGTGTAGAGGGTGTTCAACCCGTAGGCGGCCGACAGCTGATCGGCCGTGTAGCCGCCGGTCTGGGAGGCCTGGGAGCAGGGCACGGGGCCAGCGTGGGGCACCGACGCCCGGGGGCCGGGGACCGGGGACCGACCCGGTTCGAGCACGATCTGGGGTTGGGCCTGGGCCACCGTGCTCAGGCCGATCACCCCGGCCAGGGAGGGGGCCAGCGCCGCCGGCACGGCCGGCGCCTCCTCGGACAGACGCGCCACTCGGCCGCTCGGGAGCCTGGTGTCCACCAGCGACACGTCGAGGGCGCGGGCCACCTGACCGGCCGTCCCGGTCACCGGCACCAACAGGCCGTCGGGCGAGACGGGTCCCACGTGCAGGTCGCTCGAGGCCAGCCACGCCCGCACGGCCCCGACGACCGCCGCGGTCGGCCCGAACAACGAGGCGAACCGGCCCGCGGCCAGGAACCGGTGGTACTGCGGAGAGCCCGGCGTCGAAAGCGCATCGACGAACGCGCTCAGTGCCGCCGGATCGCGGGGTTCGAGGGCCACGTCGGCGGTCACCTCCGCCCTGGGGTCGGTGGGACCGGTGATCGAGGCACCCTGGGGCACCCTCGGTGCCCCGCCGGCCAGTCGCACCGAGGGCGCGGTCGGTCCGGAGGGTCCGGCCGGCCCGGTTGCGGCCTCAGCGCCCTCCGGAACGGCCAGGGCGGCGACCATCAGGGCCACGGTGGCCAGGGAAGCGGCGATCACGGCCAGGGGCGGCCCCGTTCGCTCCCTCGTCATGGGCGCCAGTCTGGCTCAAATCCGGCCCGGCGGCTCGTCGCCGCCGTCGGGCTCCGCCGGGCCTTCGGGCCGCCGACGGCGCAGGCGTTCGGCCACCGCCGCCTCGTGACCCTCGCTCCCGGGCTCGTAGTACCGGTGGTCCTGCAGCTCGGTGGGGCGGTACTGCTGTTCGACCCAGGCCCCGGGATGGTCGTGGGGGTAGTCATAGCCCTCGCCGTGGCCGATCGACCCGGCACTCCGATAGTGAGCGTCGCGCAGGTGGGCCGGCACCTCGCCCCGGGGCCCTTCCCGGACGTCGCGCTGGGCCCGCCCGAGCGCCACCGTCACCCGGTTCGACTTCGGGGCGCAGGCCAGGTGGACCACCGCCTGGGCCAGATTGAGCTGGGCCTCCGGCAGGCCCACGAATTCGACGGCCCGGGCCGCGGCATCTGCCACCACAAGGGCCAGCGGGTCGGCCTCACCGACGTCCTCGCTGGCCAGGATGACGAGCCGACGGGCGATGAAGCGGGCGTCCTCACCCGACTCGAGCATTCGGGCCAGCCAGTAGAGGGCGGCGTCCGGGTCGGAGCCCCGCAGCGACTTGATGAAGGCACTCACCTGGTCGTAGTGGTCGTCCTCGCCGTAGTGGTGCAGCCGCGAGTGGCGGGCCCGTTCCACGTCCACCAGGGTCACCGGCCCCGACCCGGCCAGGGCCACCGCCACCTCCAAGGTGGTCAGTGCCGCCCGCGCATCGCCGTCGGCCAGGCCGACCAGCGCCGAGACGGCCTCGGGCTCGGCCGGCGCTCCCTCGGCGTCGAGGCCCCGGCAGACGACCACCTCCAGCTCCTCGAGGGTGAGGGGCTCGAGGCGCCAGAGTGTGGACCGGGAGAGCAGCGGCGCATTGACTTCGAAGAACGGGTTCTCGGTGGTGGCGCCGATGAGCACCAGCAGCCCCTCTTCCACCGACGGAAGGAGGGCGTCCTGCTGGGTGCGATTGAACCGGTGGACCTCGTCCAGGAAGAGGATGGTGCCCCGACCCTGCTCCCCGAGCAGCCGGCGGGCGCTCTCGACCACCTCGCGCACGTCCTTCACCCCGGCGCTCACCGCCGAGAGGGGGACGAAGTGCTTGGCCGTGGCCGCGGCCACGACCGAGGCCAGCGTGGTCTTTCCCGTGCCCGGAGGTCCCCACAGGATGGCCGAGGTCAGCCGATCGGACTCGATCAGGGCCCGGAGGGGGGCACCCGGCCCGACCAGGTGTTGCTGGCCGACGATCTCGTCCAGGGTGCGGGGCCGCAGACGCGCGGCCAGCGGCGCCCGGGCGGCGATCCGCTCCTCGGCCGCCCCGGAGAACAGATCGTCACCGGACATCGGGAACCGGGCTCAGTCCTCGGTGGGCACGGCCCGGAGGCCGAGGGCGGCGAGCACACCCGGTGCCAGTGGCTTGGGCGCCCCGGTCATCGGGTCCGCGCCCGATTGGGTCTTCGGGAAGGCGATCACCTCGCGGATGCTGTCCTCCCCGGCGAAGATGGCCACCAGCCGGTCGATGCCCACCGCAAACCCGGCGTGGGGCGGCGCCCCGAAGCGGAAGGCCCCGAGGAGGAACCCGAATCGTGACTGCGCCTCCTCCTCCCCGATGCCGAGCACGGCGAACACCCGGGTCTGGATGTCCCCGCGGTGGATCCTCACGCTGCCCGATCCGAGCTCCCACCCGTTGAGCACCAGGTCGTAGGCCTGGGAACGCACCGAGGAGGGGTCGGACTCCAGACGGTCCAGGTCTTCGGGGTGGGGCATGGTGAAGGGGTGGTGGGCCGGCGCCGGGTGTCCGGCCTCGTCCGTCCCGTCGAACATGGGGAAATCCACCACCCACAGGTACCGGTACGGACCTTCGCTGACGGGCCGACCCCCGAGGTCGACGCGGAGCTGCCCGAGCACCTCGCAGGCCCGACGGTGCTCGTCGGCCACCACCAGGATGAGGTCGCCGGCCGAGGCGCGGGTGGCCGACAGCAGCCCCGCCCGTTCCTCGTCGGAGAGGAAACGGTCGAGGGGGGAGTCGAGGGTGAGTGGCCGTCCGCCGGCCGAGTCGTCCCCTCCGCCCTCAGACACCCGGAACCAGGCCAGACCCTTGGCGCCGAGTGCCTTGGCCCGGTCGGTGAGGCCGTCCAGCCGGGAGCGGGTCATGGACGAGCCATCGCCGGCCACGATGGCTTTCACGCACGGGGCGCCGAACGCCCTGACCTCGGTGCCGACAAAGGCCGCGGACAGGTCGATCAGTTCCATTCCAAAGCGCACGTCGGGCTTGTCGGTTCCGTAGCGGTCGAGTGCTTCGGCCCAGGTCATCCGTGGGATCTCCGGCGGGCGCTCCCCGGTCACCGTCTCGGCGACGTCGAGCACGGCCTCCGACACCGCGTCGAGCACGTCCTCCTGGCCGGCGAAGGACGCCTCGAGGTCCAGCTGGGTGAACTCGAACTGTCGGTCGACGCGGAGGTCCTCATCGCGGAGGCACCGGGCGATCTGGTAGTACCGGTCGAGGCCACCCACCATTAGGAGCTGCTTGGCCAGCTGCGGACTCTGGGGCAGGACGTAGCCGGAACCGTGGCTCAGCCGGCTGGGGACCACGAACTCGCGGGCACCCTCGGGGGTCGGTGACCAGAGCAGGGGTGTCTCCACCTCGACGAAGCCCTGACGGTCCATGGCCGCCCGCAGGGCGCCGTTCACCGCGGCCCGGGTGCGAAGGTTGGCCTGCATGCGGGGACGGCGCAGGTCGACATAGCGGTGCCGCAAGCGGGTCACCTCGTCGACCTCCGCCCGGTCGTCCACCGGGAATGGCGGCGGCTCGGCGGGATTGAGCACGGTTACCGTGCAATCTCCCAACTCGACAGCTCCGGTGGCAATCTCGGCGTTGACGGTCCCGTCGGGACGGGGTCGGACAACACCCTCCACCGCCACCACGAACTCGCTGCGGACATCGACCGTGCCCGGGATGACGCACTGGACGATGCCGGTGTGGTCGCGCAGGTCGACGAAGGCCAGGTGCTCACCGTGCTCCCGTCTCTTGGCCACCCAGCCGCACACGGTGACCGTGGTCCCTACGTCCCCGCTGCGAAGCGTCCCGCACAGCCGGGTACGCATCGCTGTGGATTCGGCCGGTGGATGGATGGTCACGAATGGTCCTTTCTGGTGTCGGCCCCGACGTCGGCTCGAGGCCCCGACGTCGGCTCGAGGTTTCGGCTCGAGGTCGGCTCTAAGGTCGGCCCGGCGGCGGGACCGGCTGCCTACCGGCTGCCTACCGGCTACAGAGTAGAGGGGGGACGGGACCGGCCCCGACCGGCAGCATCGCGCACCGCCGTCACCAATTCGGCGAGCGGAACCGTCCGCTGCGCTCCCGTCCCGCGCAGGGGCCGTACGGTCGCCGTCTCCGCGGCTACCTCCTCAGCCCGGACGATCACCGCCACCTGGGCACCGGAACGGTCGGCCGAGCGCAGCTGGGCCTTGAGCGACCGCCCGTCGAAGGCCCGGTCCGCCCGGAGCCCGGCCCGGCGCAGGGCGGCGGTCAGGTCCCGGGCCGACTCACCGCCGGCGTCATCGACCACGAAGGCATCGAGCGGCGTCGGGACGCCCGGGAACACCCCTTCGGCGTCGCAGGCCAGGAGCAGCCGCTCGATGCCGATCCCGACGCCGATACCGGGTGTGGCCGGGCCACCGAGCATCTCCACCAGACCGTCGTAGCGGCCCCCTCCCCCGATGCCGTTCTGCGCCGCCTCGAGGGCCTCGGACGAGAACTCGAAGGTGGTCCGGGTGTAGTAGTCGAATCCCCGCACCAGCCGGTGGTCGACGACGAAGGGGACACCCAGGGCACCGAGGCCGGCGCCGACCCGCTCGAAGTGGTGGCCGCACGGGTCGCACAGGTGGTCGATCAGCGCCGGGGCCCCGGCGGTGGCGGCCCGGCACTCGGGCCGCTTGCAGTCGAGGGCCCGGAGCGGATTGGCCTCCAGCCGCCCGCTGTGCTCCGGACAGAGCTGGTCGCGGTGTTCGGCCAGGTAGGCGCGGAGCACCTCGAGGTAGCCGGGACGGCACACCCCGTCGCCCATCGAATTGAGGCGGAGTCCGAAAGAGGCGAGGCCGAGGGAGCGGAAGAATCCGTCGGCCAGGGAAACGACTTCGACGTCCAGGTCCGGGTCCACCGGCCCGAGGGCCTCGACCCCAAGTTGATGGTGCTGGCGGTACCGCCCGGCCTGGGGACGCTCGTAGCGGAAGGCAGGCGTGGCGTACCAGGCCTTCCAGGGTAACGGCGGCCGGTGCTGGACAAAGGCCCGGACGATCGGGGCCGTTCCCTCCGGGCGGAGGGCCAGGGCTCGGCCTCCTCGATCCTCGAACTCGTACATCTCCTTGCCCACCACATCGCTGTCCTCTCCGATGCCCCGGCGGAACACCCTGACGTCCTCGAAGAGCGGGGTATGGGCCAGGCCGTAGCCGGCCCCCTCGACCTGGGAGGCGAAGGCAGACAACAGGAACTCCCACCGGGCCGACTCGGGCCACAACACATCGTGGGTGCCACTCGGGGCGCGCGCGGCCATCGGGTTGTCGGCCATCGGCGCTCAGTCCTTCTTCCCCGGGAGGATGCGGTACACGTCATAGACCGCATCGAGGTGCCTGATCAGATTCAGCACGGACTCGAGATGACCCGGATCAGCCAGTTCCACGTCGAAACGCATCCGGCTGATCCGGTCCGGATCGGTCTGGGTGTTTGCGCTCACGATATTCAGATGGTGCTCGGAGACGACCTTGGTCACGTCGGTCAGAAGCCGGGACCGGTCGATGGCCACCACCTCGATGGTGGCCACGAACACCGCCGAGGACCGGTGGTCCCACTCCACCTCGATAAGGCGCTCACGGGAGCGGCTGGCCAGGGACGCCGCATTGGCGCAGTCGGCGCGGTGCACCGATACCCCGCGGCCCCGGGTCACGAAGCCGATGATCTCGTCGCCGGGGACAGGGGTGCAGCACCTCGACAGGCGGACCATGAGGTCGTCGAGACCCTCGACGTAGACCCCGACGGCCGAGCCCCGTCCCGGACGCTGGGCGGTCGGCTGCTGGCGGGCGGTAACCGGGAGCTGCTCCTCGTAGACACCGCCGCGCAGGTCGCGGAGCATCCGTTGGGCCACGGCCCTGGCCGATATCCGGTTGTCGCCGATGGCCGCGTGGAGCGCGTCGAGGTCGGCGTAATTCATGGTGGTGGCGAGGTCGCCCAGTGCATTCTCCGACGCCAGTTTCTGGACGGGCAGCCCCTCCCGCCGCAATTCCTTGATCAGCTCTTCGCGGCCCAGCTCGATGGCGTCTTCCCTGCGTTCGCGGGAGAACCACTGGCGGATCTTCGCCCTGGCCCGGGAGGAGGCCACCATGCCCAACCAGTCGCGCGACGGGCCGGCGGTGGGCGCCTTGGAGGTGAAGATCTCCACCGTGTCGGCCGAATTGAGCTTGGTGTCGAGGGGTACGAGGCGCCCGTTGACCTTGGCCCCGATGCAGCGGTGACCGACCTCGGTGTGGATCGAGTAGGCGAAGTCGACCGGCGTGGCGTTGGCCGCCAAGGCGATGACCTTGCCCTTGGGGGTGAACACGTAGACCTCGTCCTCCTCGAGGTCGAGCTTCAGGGCCTCGAGGAACTCGATGGGGTCAGTGGTCTCATTCTGGAAGTCGACGATGCGCTGCATCCACTCGACCTCTGCCGTGGTCGAGGAGGTCTCCTTGGCCAGGGCCAACAGCTCCGCTCGCCGATCGCGTTCGGCCATCTCGGCGCGCTGGGCCGGAGTGATGGCCGAGCCCTTCCGACCGCTGTCGGCCGGGGCCCGAGGCGGGGCCACCTTGGCGGCGGTCTTGGTGGCGGTCTTGGTGGCTGCCAAGGTGCCGCGCCCCTTGGTTCCCGACGGACGGGTGCCGTCCTTGGCTTCCTTGGCGTCCTTGGCGTCCTTGGCCTCCTTGGCCACCTTGGCGGCGACGCCTCCCCGTTCGGGTCGGGCGGGGTTCTCCTTGTAGCCCCAGTGGGCGGCGATCCCGTACTCGGCCCGTCGGTGCATCTCGTGGGTACGGACCTGGACCTCGATGGGCTTTCCGTCGAGACCGATGACGGTGGTGTGCAGGGACTGGTAGAGGTTGAACTTGGGCGAGTTGATGTAGTCCTTGAATCGGCCCTGCACCGGAGGCCAGATTGCATGGATCGACCCCAGCGCGGCCCAACAGTCCTTTTCCGACTCGACGATGACCCGGATTCCGACCAGGTCGTAGAGGTCGTCGAATTCCTTGCCGCGCACCACCATCTTCTCGTAGATGCTCCACAGGTGCTTTGGCCGGCCGGTCACCTCGGCATTCACCCCCGACGCGGCCAGCCGCTCCCGTACCGCAACCAGCACCCGGGCCAGGAACTCATCGCGCAGCGGGGCCCGGCTGGCCACCATCTGCTCGATCTCCGCGTACGGCTTGGAGTGCAGGGTGGCGAAGGCCAGGTCCTCCAATTGCCACTTGACCTCCTGGATGCCCAGGCGGTGGGCAAGCGGGGCATAGATGTCCAGCGTCTCCTGGGCCGTTCGTCGCTGCTTCCATTCCGGCATCACCGCCAGCGTCCGCATGTTGTGGAGGCGGTCGGCCAGCTTGATGATCAACACCCGCCAGTCGTTGGCCATGGCCACCAGCATCTTGCGCACCGTGGCGGCCTGCTGGGCCTCCTTCGAGTCGAACTGGAGTCGGTCAAGCTTGGTGACCCCGTCGACGATGAGCGCCACCGCCGGGCCGAAGTCACGGTCGATCAGCTCAGTGGTCACCCCCGTGTCCTCGACCGCGTCGTGGAGCAACGCCGCCGCCACCGTCTGGGAGTCCAGTCCGAGGTCGGCGACGATCCCGGCCACGGCGATCGGGTGGGTGACGTAGGGCTCGCCGGACCGACGACGCTGTCCGGCGTGGGCGACGGTGGCCGTCTCCGCGGCGCGCACGATCAAGGAGGTGTCATCCCCCGGGTGCCGGCGCAGGAAGGACTGGATCACCGGCATCAGAAGCCTGGCCTCGTCGGCAGGCAACGACGAGCCGGCGAAGTACTCCTCACCGGAGGCCGCCTCACCCGAGGCCGCCTCACCGGATGCCGCGGTCCCTTCAGCAGGGACTGGTGTGGCCAGAGCCATCCCTACACGGTACCCGTCGAAGCCGCCGCACCGGGTACCTTCCGGCCCTCAGGCCCCGCTCCGGAGGGTCGGTCCTCCCCTGCCGGTCAGCGCCGCTTCCGCTTGCCGCCCTTTCCCTTGCGGGGACGGGGCGGCGGGCGGTTTCCGCCCGGTCGGGTGGACCCCGACGGTGCTCCCCCGTCCGACGACCTGGACCCACCCGGTGAGGAGGGAGCTGATGCAGCGGCCGGCCGCCCTGCAGCGGTGGCCGGACTCCCCTTTGCCTGTCGGGACGAGGCCGCCGCCCCGGGCCGGATGACCCCTGACGACTGGGCCCGAGCCCGACCCGCGGACCGCCCGCCGGCGGCGGTGCCGGCCATGGCCGCGGCGGCAGCCGGCGTCAGCACGCCTGCCCGCTCGCCACGGGTCTCGAGCCGCTGACGGATGGTCACATAGCGGGGCTCCCGCTCCTTCATCCACGCCAGGAGCGGCGAGGCGATGAAGATGGAGGAGTAGGCGCCACTGGTCAGTCCGATCACCAGGGCCAACCCGAAGTCCTGCAGCGAGGTGGCCCCCAGGACGAAGGAGCCCACCACCAGGACCGAGAGCACCGGGATGATCGCCACCAAGGAGGTGTTGATGGACCGGGCCAGCGTCTGGTTCATCGACAGGTTGACCATGTCCGAGTAGGTGATGCGGCCGGAGGCGCCGAGCCCCTTGGCGTTCTCCCGTATTCGGTCGAAGACGACCACCGTGTCGTAGAGCGAATAGCCCAGCACGGTGAGTACGGCGATAACCGTGTCGGGGGTGACTTGGAATCCGGTCAGCGAGTAGATGCCGACCGTCACCAGGATGTCGTGGATCACGGCAGCGATGGCGGCGACGGCCATCTTGAACTCGAAGCGGGCGGAGATGTACAGGGTCACCGCGATGAAGAACACGATCAGCGCTTCGATGGCCTTCCTGGTGACCTGGCCGCCCCAGGTCGGACCCACATCGTTGAAGTTGACGTTGTTCGGCGAGGTGTTCGCGGCTTTGGCCAGCGCATCCTGGACGGCGTTCTCGATTTGGGTCCGCTCCGCCACCGGCTTCGAGTTGAGGTCCACCTGGACCTCTATCTGCTTGGAGTGGTTGATCTGATTGGTCAGCTGCACGACGGTGGGCTGGGCCACCCCTGCCGACTCCACGGCCGCGGTGGCCTGGGCGACGGTGAGGGTCGGCGAGGTGACCAGCCAGGACTGGCCGCCCTTGAAGTCGATGCCCAGGTTGAGCCCCCTGGTACCCAAGGAGACCACGCCGAGGAGGATGACCAGGGCCGAGGCCGCGAACCACCATTTGCGGCGGCCGATGAAGTCGAATGAGGTCTCACCCCGGTAGAGGCGGACGAGCACATTGTGACGCTTCTCGCCCCGCTCCTCCCGTTCCTGCTCCGCGGCGGCGAAGCCGAGCTCCTCGCCGAAGGCCTCCTCGAGGTCAGCCGCCTGGTCCGGATCGGAGAGACCCCGGCCGTTGTCACCGGTGCCGTTGTCGCGTCGGGGGCTCATTGGGTCGCCGCCGGAACACCGAGGCCACTGGCCATGCTCATGGTGCTCACCTCCCCACCGCCGCGCCGCTGGCCCAACAGGATCACGAAGGGCCGGGTGAAGGTGTAGGTGAGGACGACGTCAAGGATGGTGGAGATCCCGAGGAAGAGTGCGAAGCCCTTGACCGGTCCGACGGAGATGAAGTACAAGATGGCAGCGCCCAGCAGCGAGACGGCGTCCGCCGCCAGCACGGTGCGGAAGGCGCTGGCGAAGCCCTTGTCCACGCTGCTCCGGATGGTACGGCCACTGCGGGCCTCGTCCTTCAGCCGTTCGAAATAGACGATATACGAGTCGACGGTGATACCCACCGACACGATGATGCCGATGATGCCGGCCAGGTCGATGGTGGTACCGAGGGTCTGGCCCATAATGGCGATGATCGCCCACAGCGCGGCCCCGGTCACCGCCAGGCCGGCCACCACTACCACCCCGAGTATCCGGTAGTAGAAGATCATGTAGAGCATGACCAGGGCCAGACCGGCCAGTCCCGACAGGAGCCCGGCCTGGAGCGAGGCCTTACCCAGGGTCGGCGACACCGTCTGCACGGTGAGCCGGTCGAGCTTCACCGGCAGGGCGCCGAAGTTGAGATCGGTGGCCAGGGCCTTGGCCTGGTCCTCGGTGAAGTTCCCCGAGATCTGCACCTGCCCTCCGAAGCCGGTCGGGCTCTGCTGGGACGGCTGGGTGATGGGAGCGGAGATGACCTGGCCGTCGAGGTCGATGGCGATGATGGCGTGGAACTGCTGGGCGGCAAGCGTGTCCCAAGCACTGCTGCCCTGGCCGTTGAGCTGCATGTTGACCACCCACTGACCGGTCTGGAGCTGAGCGGTGGCCGAGTGCACTCCGGTGCCGGAGAGGCCTGCCGGACCGAGCACGTAGCGGCCGTTGACCGCAGCCGCTCCGGTGCCCGGCAACAGGACCACCGAGTGCACGGCATCGTTCTCCGAGGTGGTGGTCGGGTAGGGCGCGAACTGGGGGTCCGGCGGCGGGGTCGCGGTCGCCTGTCCACTGCTGGTGTTCACTTTCAGATTTCCGGCGGACAGCGCGGAGGTCGGTGCACAGGCGGTCGGCAACGGACCGGTGTTGGGCGTCTGACCTTTGGCCACCGTGAGCGACGGCGCATAGCAGAGCGCGGGTCGGAAGAAGAGTTGACCGGTGTTGCCCAGGGTCTTGAGGATCTGCTGCGAGTTCTTCGCCCCGGGGATGGACACCGAGATCTGGTTCTTCCCCTGGCTGTCCACGGTTGCACCGGTGGTGCCGGTGTTGACCCGGTTGTTGAGAATGGTCACGATGGTGTCGAGCTCGGCCGAGTTGACGCTGGTATGGGTCTGATAGACAACGGCCAGGCCGCCGTCCAGGTCGAGGCCGAGCTTCGGGCTCCAACCGGCGGCCAGGGTGGCGCTCAAGGCGATTACCACGATGCCCACCACCGAAAGCAGACTGATCCACAGCGAACGCTTGTTCTTCATCGCGCCTCAGATGATCGGCGGACCGTCGAGGCCGTCTTGCTCATCGCCCTCGTTGGCCTTCCTGCCCCTTCTCGATCGGCGACCGTTGGCGGCGGAGCGGCCCCCGACCCCTCCGCCCTCGGCCCCGGATCCCCCCTCCACCTCTGCGGCGCCGTCGGAGTCGTGGTCGTCGGAGTCGTGGTGGTCGGAGTCGTGGTCGTCGGAGTCGTGGTGGTCTGAGTCGTGGTCGTCTGAGTCGTGGTGGTCTGAGTCGTGATCGTCCGAGTCGTGGCCGCCCGATGACCCCGTGCCGGTCCCTAGGGCCTCGGGTTCGTGGTCCTCGTCGGCCTCGTCGTACTCCTGGTCGTCCGGCTCCGGTTCGTCGTCCGGCTCCGGCCCCGGTTCCTCCAGCCGGCGGAGCACGTACTGCCGGAGGACGACGAACGAGGCTCCGACACTCGTCTCCAGGGTCACCCGGTCACCGTCGATGTCGATGACGTGGCCGACGATGCCTCCGGCGGTCAGCACCTCGTCGCCGACGTCGAAGGTATTGCTCTGCTCGCGCGCCGCTTTGGCCTTGCGCTGCCGGGGCCGGTAGAACAAGAAGTAGAAGCCGGCAGCGATGGCGGCGTAGAGGATCAGGATGGAGGCGTTGCCGCTCGACTTCTGCGCCGCGGCACCCAGGAGGGGCGCGGCCAACGCCAGCACGGCCATCAGCGTGGGTCGGGGGATGGGATGGGCGTCGGCACAGCGGTCTGACACTAGCCCAGGCCTGCTGCGGGCAGGTGCCGCCTCCCTCAGGCGTTCCACACCTCGGCCGTGGATGACCTCAGGGCGTCGAACCGGCCCTCGGCGATGGCCGTGCGGGCCTCGGCCATCAGCCCGAAGATGAAGGCCAGATTGTGGATGCTCAAGAGGCGCCAGGCGGTCGGCTCCCCCACGCCCAGCAGGTGCCGAAGGTAGCCCCTCGACCACCTGGCGCAGGTGGAGCAGCCGCACGATCCGTCGAGCGGTCGGTCATCACCGGCATGGACGGCGTTGCGCAGGTTGAGCCGTCCGCCGGCGGTGAGGATGGCGCCGTGGCGACCCATCCGGGTGGGTGCCACGCAGTCGAACTGGTCGACCCCGAGGGCCACCGCCTCCAGGAGCCCGACCGGGTCGCCCACGCCCATCAGGTATCGGGGGCGATCGGCGGGCAGATGAGGAACCGTGGCCACAAGCGCCTCCAGCATGGCGTCGCGCGGCTCGCCGACCGAGAGACCGCCGATGGCGTAGCCGTCGAACCCGATCTCGACCGTGCGCAGGGCGCTCTCCGTCCGAAGGGCCGGGTCGGTGCCCCCCTGGACGATGCCGAAGAGGGCCTGGCCCTCCGGCTTCGCTTCGAGCTCCCGGTGGCGGTGGCGGGCCCGGCCGGCCCAGTCGGCGGTGCGCCGGACGGCGACCCGCACCGCCTCGTCCGAGGCGGGCAGGGTGGTGCAGACGTCGAGCACCATCTGGATGTCGGCTCCGATCAGCCCCTGGGCCTCGACGGCCGACTCCGGGGTCACCCGAACCCGGGCGCCGTCGTAGACGGAAGCGAAGGTGATCCCGTCGTCGTCGACTTCCGGGTGGAGCGAGTGCACCTGGTAGCCGCCGGAGTCGGTCAGGGTGTGCCCCTCCCACCCGGTGAACCGGTTCAGGCCGCCCAGGCGGGCCACCGTCTCCGCCCCAGGGCGCAGCATCAGATGGAATGCGTTGGCCAGGACCAGGTCGGCACCCAGCATTGCCAAGTCGGCGCTGTCCAGGGCCTTGACTGCTCCCCGGGTGCCTACCGGCATGAACGAGGGGACGGGATAGGAGCCCCGTGCCGTGTGCACCACCCCGGTCCGGGCGGTCCCGTCGGTGGCCGAGAGCTCCACCCGGGCCCCGCTCACGCTCGACTGCCCCGCCGGGCCGGGCGTCCGCCGTTCGGGGCCGAACGACCAACCACCATGGCGTCCCCGAACGAGAGGAACCGGTAGCCCTCGGTGAGGGCGATGGCGTACAGCTCCCGCCACACGGGTCCGCAGAACGACTCGACCAACAGCAGCAGACTCGACCGGGGCAGGTGGAAGTTGGTCACCAACAGGTCGACCATTCGGAACGGATAGGGGCCGTGGATATAGAGGCCGGTGCGCCCGGAGAGCGATCCGGTGGCCGCGGCGGACTCGAGGGCCCGCACCGCGGTGGTGCCGACGGCGATGACCCGCTCGGCGGCGAGGCACGCGGCCATGGTCTCGGCCGGCACCGAGTAGCGCTCGGTGTGGATCACGTGCTCTTCGGCGGTGGGCGTGGTGACGGGACGGAAGGTGTCGAGGCCGATGGCCAGGTCCAGCCGGGCCACCGTGGCGCCCGCCCGGCCGAGTGCCTCGAGCAGCTCCGGGGTGAAGTGCAGGCCTGCGGTGGGCGCCGCAGCTGATCGGTTCCCCATCCCGCGGTCGGTGGCGTACACCGTCTGGTAGCGCTCGGGGTCGGTCGGAGGCCCGCGGAGGTAGGGCGGAAGGGGCATGCGACCCCTTCGTTCGATGACACCGGGGTCGATGAGGCGGACGAGCCGCCGGCCGTCATCCGCCCCGCCGAGGACCGTACCCACTTCGATGACCGGGGGTCCGCCGGTCGACTCCGAGAGCAGGGTGTGCTCGGGCAACCGGCGCCCCGGCCGGACCATCGCCTCCCAGACCGAAGGCCCGATGTCGGCCGGTTCCAAGAGGAGGACCTCTGCGCTCCCCCCGCTGGCCTTGAACAAGCTCAGCCGACCGGCCAGGACCCTCGTGTCGTTGACCACCACCACGTCGCCCGGCCGGACGAGGCCGGGGAGATCCGACACCCGTGCGTGCCGGGCTGCCACGTTGCCGTCCACTCCGGGCGCCACAAGGAGGCGGGCCGAGCTGCGGGGCTCAGCGGGCCGCTGGGCGATGGCCGCATCCGGGAGGTCGTAGCCGTAGGCGTCCATGGGCGTCCGGTCGGGGCCCGGGTCCGACCGGCACTGGTGATCCTGGTCGAGCTCCGGCACGGGCACCATGGTGGCAGACCGCGCCGAGCCCCCTTGATGCAGCGCGATGGCGGCACCTCTCGGGTCACGAGCGGGCGGATCAGAGCAACGTCGGCTCGACGGGCGGCAACCCGAGATGGGTCCACGCCCGTGGGGCGGCGACCCGTCCCCGGGCGGTGCGAAGGACCAACCCCTGTTGCAGGAGGTAGGGCTCATAGGCGTCTTCGATGGTGTCGGGCTCCTCGCCGATGCACTGGGCCAGGGTGGTGAGGCCGACCGGCCGACCGCCGAAGCGTCGACACAGGACGTCGAGGATCGCACGGTCGACCTTGTCGAGGCCCAGGGCGTCCACGCCGAACAGCTCCAAACCGGTGATGGCGGCCGCCGAGTCCACCGACCCCTCGGCCCGCACCTCGACATAGTCCCTCACCCGTCGAAGCAACCGGTTGGCGATCCGGGGTGTGCCCCGCGAACGCTCCGCGATACGCCGGGCGCCCTCGGCGTCGACGGGAACCCCCAGGATCCCGGCGCTCCGGGTGACGATGGCCTGCAGCTCGTCCACGTCGTAGTGGTCGAGGCGTCCGACGAACCCGAAACGGTCGCGAAGCGGGCCCGCCACCAGCCCGGTGCGGGTCGTCGCTCCCACCAGGGTGAACCGGGGCAGGTCGAGGCGGATGCTCCGCGCCGTCGGCCCCTTGCCGATGAGGATGTCGAGCTTGAAATCCTCCATGGCCGGGTAGAGGATCTCCTCCACCGCCCGGTGCAGGCGATGGATCTCATCGATGAACAGCACGTCGCCATCCTGCAGGTCGGTGAGCAACGCGGCCAGGTCCCCGGCCCGGACCAGCACCGGGCCGGCCGTGATCCGCAACCCCACCCCCATCTCGGCGGCAACGATGCCGGCCAGCGAGGTCTTTCCCAGGCCCGGTGGGCCGGCGAACAGGAGGTGGTCAACGGGTTGGGACCGCTTCAGGGCGGCCTCGATGACGATCTGGAGGTGTTCGGTCAGCTGGCCCTGCCCGACGAACTCGGCGAGGGTCCGCGGCCGGAGCCCGGCGTCCTCCCGGTCCTCGGAGGGAGCAGCCGCGGGATCGACGGGCCGCCCTTCATCAGGCCCCCCTTCATCAGGCCCTCCGTCTGCCGGCACTCCGTCTGCCGGCACCTCATCGAGCAGGCGTTCCCCCAGAACCTCCCGCCGGGCCTCCGGCGTCATCGGCTCCGGGCCAATTCGCGCAGTGCGGAGCGGACCATGTCCTCCACCGGCTCTCCGTCGTCAACCATGTCCAGCACCCCCCGGATCTCCTCGGGCCCGTAGCCCAGCTCGACGAGAGCAGCCCGCACTTCGGCCCGGGGGGATCCATCCGGGCCACCACCGGGGCCGGTCCCGCCCAGGGTGGGGAGGTCGAGCCGGGCCTTCAGTTCGAGGAGTAGCCGCGCCGCCGTCTTCTTCCCGACCCCCGGCACCACGCAAAGCATCTCGATATCGTCCTCAAGGACCGCGGTGGACAGTGCGGCCGGGGACATCGACGAGAGGATGGCCAGGGCCAACGACGGCCCGACCCCGTGTGCCCCGATCAACGCCTCGAAGCAGCGGCGCTCGTCGGCGTGGGCGAACCCGAACAGCACGATGGCGTCCTCCCGGACATGGGTGTGGACGTGGAGGAACGCCTCGGACCCGGTCCGTCCCATTTCGGCCGACAGCGCGGTGGGCACCGATACCCGGTACCCCACTCCCCCGACCTCGACGATCACCTCACCGGGTGCGGGCCGGTCGACCAGCACGCCCCGCAACGACCCGATCACGGTGGCCCGCCGTCGGCCACGGCCACGGCCCGGCGCAACCGCTGACTGGTCAGGTGGCAGGCGGCGAGAGCCAGGGCGTCGGCCACGTCGGGCGGGCGGGGAGGCTCGGCGAGTCCGAGCACCGAGGCCACCATGCGCTGCACCTGCTCCTTGGTGGCGCTGCCGTAGCCGACCAACGCCTGCTTCACCTCGTTCGACGTGTACTGGGCCACTTCGCAGCCCGATTCGGCCGCTGCCATCAGGGCCACCCCGGCGGCCTGGGCCGTGGCCATGGCGGTGCGGGCGTTCACCTGGAAGAAAACCCGCTCGACGACCACCGCCCGGGGCCGGAACTCGGACACCAGCGCCCGCAGCTCATCCGCCAGGGTGCGGAGCCGGTCGGGCAGGGGCATCTCCGGCCCGGTCGAGATCACCCCGGCGGCCACCGCGCCGAGGGCGCCGTCCCGGCGCGTGACCACCCCGTACCCGCAGCGCGACAGGCCGGGGTCGATCCCGAGGACGAACATGCGTTCGATGGTACTCCTCCCTCACCCGGACCGGAGGGATGCCCTTGCCGCCGGGCGGCGGGGGTGCACCGGCGGTCGGGCACCGTCGTGCGCCGGGCCAGCGGATCTCAGCCCTCGTAGGCGACCATGACCGCGTCCGGGATGTCGAAGTTGGCGTGGACGTTCTGCACGTCGTCATGGTCGTCGAGCGCCTCGATGAGCCGTAGCACCCTCTTCGCCTCGGACTCGGAGGCCACCTCGACCATCGAGGTGGGAACCATGGACAGCTCGGACGCCCCGGGGTCGAGGCCCGCCTTCTCCAGCGCGGTGCGGACCGCCATCAGCTCGGAAGGAGCGCTGGTCACCACCCACCGCTCCCCCTCGTCGGTGAGGTCCTCCGCCCCGGCCTCCATGGCCACCTCCAGGACCCGCTCCTCGTCGGCCGAGCGGGGGAGGGCGATCACGCCCTTGCGCTCGAACTGCCAGCTCACCGCGCCCGGCTCGGCCATCGACCCGCCGTTCTTGTTGAAGAGATTCCGGATCTCCGCCCCGGTGCGGTTGCGGTTGTCGGACAGGCACTCGACGATCACCGCCACCCCGGCCGGCGCGTAGCCCTCATAGGAGATCGCCTCGTACCGGACGCCCTCGAGCTCGCCAGAGCCCCGCTTGACCGCCCGTTCGATGGTGTCGATGGGCACCGACGCGTCCCGGGCCTTGGCGTACATTGTGCGGAGGCTGGCGTTGGCCGCCATGTCGCTGCCTCCCTCCCGGGCTGCCACCTCGACCTGGCGGATGATCTTGGCGAACACCTTGGCCCGGGCGGAGTCCTGGGCACCCTTTCGGTACTTGGTG
Organism: Acidimicrobiales bacterium; assembly: GCA_035531955.1. Taxonomy (GTDB): domain Bacteria; phylum Actinomycetota; class Acidimicrobiia; order Acidimicrobiales; family RAAP-2; genus Bog-756. Next base: position 29,843 of record DATKRZ010000023.1, read on the forward strand.
GTCGCCCATTTGGAGTGTCCAGACATCGGTTAGGGCCTCTCCCCTTTGGTCATCGCCACGAACAGCTGGTGGAGCCTACGGTCGCCGGTCAGCTCCGGGTGGAACGAGGCCACCAGCACCCGGCCCTGGCGGCACACCACCGGCCGGTTCGGGGCGGACCGCCCGTCCTGTGCCGCCTCGGCCAGCGTAGCCAACACCTCGACTCCAGGGCCCGCCTGCTCCACCACCGGAGCTCTGATGAACACGGCGTGGACGGGCCCCTCGCCCAACTCGGGCACGTCGAGGTCGCACTCGAACGAAGCCGCCTGGGACCCGTACCCGTTGCGCCGGATGGTCAGGTCGATGGCCCCGAGACCCCGCTGGTCCTCGCGTCCGTCGAGGACCCGGTCGGCCAACAGGATCATGCCCGCGCAGGTCCCAAAGACGGGGAGCCCGTCCCGGATGGCCCCGTCCAGCGGGTCGAACAGAGCCGAGGACTCGAGCAGCATCGACAGCGTGGTCGACTCGCCGCCGGGTATGACCAACCCGGCGAGCCCGCCCAGGTCGTCTCGCCCTCGGACCATGCGGACCGCTTCGCCCAGCTCGGCCAGCGCCTCGACGTGCTCGCGGACGTCACCCTGGAGGGCCAGGACCCCCACGGTCATCGCCGACCACCCCGGCTCCGCCGGCCGGCACCGCGGTCACCAACCACGCTCGGCCAGATGCACCCCGAGTGTCCCCATCTCCTGTCCGGCCATCGCCCCGCCCAGTCCGCTCGACACCTTGGCCAGCAGTCCGGCATCGGTGAAGTGGGCGGTGGCCTCCACGATGGCCCGGGCCATCTGCGGCGGGTTCCCGCTCTTGAAGATCCCGGACCCGACGAAGACCGCCTCGGCCCCGAGCTGCATGACCAGGGAGGTGTCGGCCGGGGTGGCGATGCCACCGGCGCAGAACAGGGGCACAGGGAGCCGGCCGGAGGCGGCGATCTCTCGCACCAGGCCGATCGGGGCACCCAGGTCCTTGGCCCACCCGTACAGCTCGGCGGGGTCGGCCTGGGTCACCCGGCGGATGTCCCCGAGGATGGAGCGCAGATGGCGGACGGCCTCGACGATGTTGCCGGTGCCTGCCTCGCCCTTGGAGCGGATCATGGCCGCACCCTCGGAAATCCGGCGCAGGGCCTCCCCCAGGTTGGTGGCTCCGCACACGAACGGTACCTCGTAGTCCCACTTGTCGATGTGGTGGGCCTCGTCCGCCGGGGTGAGCACCTCGCTCTCGTCGATGTAGTCGACACCCAGGGCCGCCAGCAACTGGGCTTCGGCGAAGTGCCCGATGCGGGCCTTGGCCATGACCGGAATGGTCACCGCCGCTCTTATCCCCTCGATCAACGCTGGGTCGCTCATCCTGGCGACGCCGCCGTCACGCCGGATGTCGGCGGGCACCCGCTCGAGGGCCATCACCGCCACCGCACCGGCGTCCTCGGCCACCTTGGCCTGCCCGGCGTCGACAACGTCCATGATGACGCCACCCCGCAGCATCTCGGCCAGGCCGCGCTTGACGGTGAACGTACCGGTGGGCCGCTCGCTTCCGGGGGGAGTGGACGCGGACTCGGGGTCAGCCATCTGCCCATTCTACCCCTGGTCACCGGGCAATCGGCCCGGCATCCGCCCCGGGGCCGGCAGGGCCGCCCGCCGATCGACATCGGTTGTCGACGGCCCGACCTCCGGCACCGAGCAAGGCCGATGGATCTCCCGGCAGAATGGTGGGGTTCTGTGGAGAAGACCGGGAAGCTCTCACTGCAGGATTGGCAGGCTCGTTCACCGATTTGGTTCGAGAGCCCGACGACGTGGGATGAAGCCCGTGCGATCGAACGGCGCAGGTTGTGGGCGCGACCCATCCAGAGCCATCCAAATTTGCCGGTGAGGGTACGGCGCTGACCCGTCGTCCGGCGGCGCTGGCGTGAGCTCCGGTGGCGCCGGAGGCCATCGGCGTTCTCAGCGCCGGGCCGACGGGTTGTTCACGGTGTGGGAGGCTTCTCCGATGACCCGGCTGGCGCCGAGAGCGCCTGTGACCGTAACCGTCCTGCGCAGCGCTGGCGACTGATGGCCGCGACCCAACGCCACCGATGGCTCACCCTCCCGGACAACCGCGAGAGTCGCCGAAACGCCGCGCTGGTCGATTTCGCACTCGACCAGGCCCGGGCCGACTTCGCCGAGCGACATCCTCGTGTCCGGTTCGCTCCGGTGGTGGCGCTCATCGCCGCCTACGAGGAGGAGGCCAACATCGGCGACGTCCTGGCGGCTGTGCCCGACACCTCCTGCGGACTCGAGGTGTCCACCCTGGTGATCGTCGACGGTGGGACCGACGGCACCGCCCGCTTGGCCATTGACGCCGGGATGTTCACCTGTGTCATGCCCGTCAACCTCGGCCACGGCGTCGCGCTCCGCCTCGGCTACGAGCTCGCCTCGGCCCACGGCGCCCGTTACGTGGTCACCCTTGACGCCGACGGCCAGAACGACCCCCGGGAGATGGCCGCCCTACTCCAACCCGTGCTCGACGGCACGTCCGACTTCGTGATCGCCTCCCGCCGCCTCGGGATCGACGGGACCACCGACCGATTCCGTCGCGCTGGGGTCCAGTTCTACGCCTGGGTCCTGAACGCCATCGCCCACCAGAAGCTGACCGACTCGTCCAACGGATTCCGGGCGTTCCGGATCGAGGTGCTCGACGACATCGCCCCACTCCTGGCGCAGGACCAGTACCAGACGGCTGAGGTCGTGATCGTGGCGTCGAGCCGGGACTGGCGGATCACACAGGTGCCGGCCCAGTGGCACCCCCGGGCGTCAGGGGCGTCAAAGAAGGGCGGGAACCTCGTCTTCGGGTTCGCCTACGCCAAGGTCATCGCCACCACCTGGGCTCGGGTCGCCCGTGCGTCGCGCGACACGACGAGGCCACCCAGCAGAGCCTCCTAGTCGACAACTCCCAGTCGAGTCATGCCGGCGCTTGGACTCTGAGCGGCTGTGCCGCCAGCGGGGGCAGGCAGCCGGTCGTTGCGAGGTCAGAATGTGTCCCTCCCATCCGGCAGTCCGGGGCGCGATTCTTCCCTTGAAGCGGCGTGGGCGACCCACCCGTGCGATCGCCAAGCACTTGTTCTTGGCATCGGGCCGCCGCAGCCCTGTAGGGGCGATCGCCTTCCTCCCGGCGCTCGGGGACGACCGAGCGTCAGAGTGCGATGATGTCTCGGCGGCAATGTCAACTGGTACCCAGTCTGGGCGGTGTTCAGGTTACGAGCAGGCGAAGGCCGAGCTCCGCTGCATCGAGAGCGACGAGTCCGCGGTTGCGTTCGGCCCACCGTCCTGAGACAAGGTCATCCCGTAGCCCGCGCACTGCTCGCCGCTCGACCTCCGGCCCACACCGATCCTCCGCGACGTACATGATCGTCCAGATATGCCTCGGGCCGGCGCCAGGGCCTCGAAGAAGCCGTCAGCGCAGTCCCACGGTCACGGACATTCGGCAGTCGGTTCGACCACCCGGGCGCCGCAGCCCCCCGACGCGTCCACGGCCACGATCGCAATATCATTGTCGTATGGCTGACGCTGTTCATGAGTTCGACTCGTCCTACGAGGGGACGCCCCCCTGGGACATCGGGTACCCGCAGCCAGCATTCTTGGGATTGGCCCGATCCGGAGCCCTGCAGGGGAGCGTCCTCGATGTTGGATGTGGAACGGGTGAACACACTCTCATGGCCGCCGGGCTCGGTCTCGATGCCACCGGAATCGACTACTCACCGAGGGCCATCCGTCTGGCTGAGCAGAAAGCCCGAGAACGAGGCCTTGATCCGCGTTTCCTGGTGGCCGACGCCCTGGACCTCGAGTCGAGTAACGATAAGTACCAGACGGTCTTGGACTGCGGCCTGTTTCACGTGTTCGATGACCGCGACCGGGTGCTCTTTGTCAGAAGCCTCAGTTCGACCGTTGCACCTGACGGCCGCTATTTCATGCTTTGCTTCAGCGACCAACAGCCTGGCACCTGGGGACCTCGGCGAGTGTCCAGAGCCGAGATTGAGTCGAGCTTCGCCGAAGGGTGGCGCATCGAGTCGATCGACAGATCCCAGATCGAGATCACCATCGATCCCGAGGGAGCACGCGCTTGGCTTGCGATCATTGCCAAGACATAGTTCCATCAGGTTCAGGCCGGATCCAGTTGTCCCCCGCAACCGCCGTCGGCCCATTCGTCAACCAGAGGTTGACGAATGGGAGCGACAACGACGATCCACGATGCCCCTCATGGGCACGGATCCACCGCGAGCGCGCCGGCTGGACCGGTGACCACCCCGTCCATTTTCCGAAGAGCGGTCCTGCCCAGGGCCTGTGCTGGGGCCGGATCCGCCTTTGACGCGACGAATGCGGGCCACGATGTGCGCTGCTCGAACCCGGGGCGTCCTGCCGATCAGAACGATACGTCGGCAGTCAGGCCGACCATCCGATCCGATGGCGGCTTGGCCGTCCCAGTTGTGTGGGTCACCGAAGCCAGCGACCCTGAGCTGGCCTGCAGGTCGACAAGGAAGTAGGTCTCGCCTGACTGGGTCACCGGCACCGGCTCGATCTCGACCACCCTGGCTTCGATGGACGACCCGCTGTAGGCCGGCAGGGTGGTATTGACCCGTTGGCCGACGTGCACCTGGCTGATCTTCGTCTCGGGGACCTGAACGACGATCTTGGTCGGCAACGAATCCAGCGAGATCAAGGACGCCTGGGTCGGCGGGGTGGATTGCTGGTTTTGTGGCCCCTGAGGAAAGATCTGGATACCGGTCGAACTCGGCTGAGAAACCGACGAAGGCGTGGTGGGGAGGCGGACACCTGAACTGCTGGCCACTTCACCAACCGTTCCATTGATCGAGGAAACGACGCCGGCGAAGGGCGCCCTCACCACTGACTGGGAGATCGTACTCCTGTCTGCGGCGATGTTCGCCTGATCCTGTTGGACCGAGGCCTCGGTGGTAGCAATCTGTGCGGGGTTGGCGGGAGAATTGGCGACGGCCAGCGCGGCCTGCGCCGAAGCGACGGCGGCACTCGCCTGGTTGATGCCCGACTGGGCCGCAGCGATCTGTGACGTCTGGTTTGCCACTGCCTGCTGATAGGCGCTTTGTGCCGTCGAAAGGCTCTCCTGGTCGACCTGCACCTGGTGTTGATCGGTTGGTTGGGTCTGTGAATCTGCGTTCAGAACGTTCTGGGCCGCCTGCATCTGCGCAAGCGCACCGGCAACGGACGCGGCAGTCGTGGCCGAGGTCTGAGCCAGAGTCGTCTGGGCAGAGGTCAGGCCTGTCTGGGCGGAGGCGACCTGAGCCACAAGCGAAGGCAGCTGCACGTTGCCGGTTCCTTGCTGCTGTTGGCTGAGGGTTGCCTGGTCGGCCACCAACTTCGACTGGTCGGCCGACAGTTTGGCGGTGGTGGCAGATGCGTCCTCGGTGGCCAGCACCTGTCCGGCCTGAACCGTCTGTCCCACCGATACCGGAATCGTCGCAATCGTCCCGGTCTCGGGCATGTTCAACTGTGCCGCCGAGGTCGGTTCAACCACCCCGGTGGCCTCCAGGGGTCCGGCCAGCACCAATTCGTTCACCGCCAAGCCGAGCATGGCGGCCGCACCGATCACCACAGCTCCCACTAGGGCCGCACGTCGACGGTGACGTCGAGTCAGCTCTGGACCCGGAGGCGCTGGGCGAGGGAGCTGGTCGGAAGGGACACGTTCGGCCAAGTTCGCGGCGCCCGCCACGGGGACAAGATCTTGCCCCCGGCCGACCTCGGCCTTGGCCACGGCCTCGGTGCCCCGTGCCTGACCGGACTCTTCGGCGATGAGATCGTTCAAGCGGGTCACAGCAGGAAGACCGGACGCCATCACCGCCAGCATCGGGTCGGGTCTCCCGTCCAGCTGGGTCTCGAACCACTCATCGAGGAAGGTGGACATGCTCTCGGCATAGTCGGGATACAGGCCGACGACATTTACCTGCTCGTTGGGATCATCGATGAGGTTGTAGAGCTCGACCCCGTCCCGACCGTAGATCGTGGGTTGAAGGTGCTTGATCAACTTCCAATTGGCGGACCGCACCGCCCTGGCCGCCTGCCACGTGGATTCACTCAGCATCACCAGGTCGCGATGCTCTGTCGTCTCACCTCGCATCAGCGGCATCAGTGAGCGACCATCGAGACCCTTGGTCCCAGCAATTTCGAGGACTTCGCCCACGGTGGGAAGGACATCGACGAGCTGAACCAGGGCCCGCGACTCGGTCACCGGGATCCGGCCGGGAGCCCAGAAGATCAACGGCACGTGCACCACCGAGTCATACAGTCCGGCGTGATCGAACCAGGAGTCGTGCTCAGTCATGTTCTCACCGTGATCGCCGAAGAGCACGACCATCGTGTTGTCGAGCAGACCCTCGTCACCCAGGTGATCGAACAACCGGCCGATCTCGAAGTCGAGGTAGGCGACCTCCGCATCGTAGAGATCGGCGATGTAGTCGAGATTGGGGATGTCGCCGAGGAAGTCGTACGAGTTCTTCTTGAAGAGGGGGTAGCTGGGTCGACTCTTCAGCAGGGAGGTGACCTCGGGGTCGATCCGGCCTGCCGACTCCGCGGTAAAGCGCTCTTTGAACGGAGATGGAGGCATATAGGGGATGTGGGCATCCCAGAAGTGCAGGAACAGGAAGAAGTCCTGATCCGCCTTCTGGGTGATCCACTCGAAGGCGATCTCGTTGATCTGGGACCCAGGCGAACGGGAGCGGCCGGGCGGCGGCATGTAGTCCTGGTAGCCCCGCTTGAACCAGCCCTTCATGGCGAAGAGGTGGTCGACGGCACCCGTGGCGTATCCGCTCTTTCTCATCCGTGTCGGTAGCCAGAACGCGTCACCCTCGAGCAGAGCATCTGGATGGAAGTGGGAGACGATGCCCGTGTTCACGCCGTACTGCCCGGTGAACATCGCGGTGTGCGAGGGTTGGGTCGGGATGTCCGAGGCGAACGCCTGCGCGAACAATGCCCCTTCCGAGGCGATGCGGTCAAGATTCGGCGTGAGCCCCCGAGAGTTCCCGAGAGCCCCCAATCGGTCAGCGCGAAGCGTGTCCAAGGAGCAGAATATGAGGTTCACTGCCCACTCTCCTCGGAATGCCCCTGAACGCGCCCAGTTCCATCACCGGTCCCGACCACCACAACCACCCTGGCCCCTTACTGTTTAAACCCGACCCTTAAACTCGCAGGTGTACTCGCAGATATCTCAAGACTGGCGTTATCCTACTTCGGATCGCCCGACAGTAGTCAAGTCCCTATTTCGTCGACGAGCGGACGTCTTCATCGGCCCACTGCCCGCTGATCCCACGGACAGGATACCCCGAGTGCTGCTGGGCATTTCGGGCGAACCCCCGCTCGTCGGTCCTTCCTGCGAGCAACTTGGCTGGACGGGAAGACTCAAATTGAGGCCTTCGGTCGGAAGGCATTGGCCTTCCCGCCACTCAAGGCTTGACCGATCTAGCTGGCGCCGAGGCTCGACGCCAGCGATTGGAGAAAGCTCACGGCAACCTGCGGTTGAGCAGTACCGCACTGTGGGCACTGGGGCGTTCCGGCCGGCATGTTGAGCCAGAACCCGGAGACCTCACCCCGAATCGCCTGGACTGCATCGAGGATCTGCCCCGAAGTCACCGGTCGGCCATCCGGATTCGGGCCGATGCCGGCCATGATGACGGCATTGGGATTGGCGGCTCTTGCCTGGCCGACGGCCTGGGTCACGAAGCCGGTGAACTGTGGGGTACCTTCAGCCTGCTGGGATTGGATATCGAAGACGTCCGACGCCCGGGAACCTGCACCCATATCCTCCGCCAGATAGTTTCCGTACTTGTCGTTCGCCGTGCTCGCCGTCGGACTGAGATTCGCCAGGTTCACCGCCGGAGTGAAGATCAGTAGGAGGTGGTGCTGGTGAGCCAGGGCTTCGGCCTGAGCCGCGTACTGGACCGGACTGTTCTGTTCGTTGACCGGTGTGAATGACCATGCTTCGTTGTCGTACATGACAGCTGATACCCCCGGCATCAGCTGTCCGGTCGAAATCGCCGACTGCATGGTGGCGAAGCTGGTGAACCGCTCGACGCGGACGGCGCTCGGGAGTCCTCCATCGATCCTGGTCTCCCCGGGGTGGACGATGAGATAGGTCCTCGGATTGTCGAAGAAGTAGCTGACCAGGGCCGGTGAAAGTCCAGCGCTCTCCATGTCTGCGATTGCCCAGTCGGCGACGATCCAGGCCGGATTTCCGCTCGCCCCGGCGGCTGCCGGAGTGTAGGTGACCGGAGCGGGGGTGACCGGAGTGGAGGAGACCGGAGCGGTGTTGGGCGGGGACGAGCTGGGCCGGGTGGAGGCCCGCGGCGGTGCGCCGTGGGAGGACGCGGAGACGCCACACCCGGTGAGTAGACATGACAACACGACCACCCCGGCTGCCACCGTGCGCGCCCGGAGTCGAGCCGTCAAGACCATGGCGCGAACCATACCAGCGAAGGTGATGAAAGAGGGGGGCAGAGGCTCACTCCGACCTTCCCGGCGAGCTGGCGGCGCCCGCTGGCACCTGCGCCCAGACGATGCGCGCACGTCTCCCGTCACCCGGAGGCGCATCCAATCGCGTCGGCCCGCACCGTCCCGCGTCAGACGCCAGCCATGTGCACCTCCGTCTCTGAGGTCACCCATCGAAATCGCCGGCTCATCGGAAGGCCGAGCATTCCACGACTACCGGATCGCGGCAGGGACGGACCAGACGCAGCCCGGGGCGGAACTGCTGGTGGACATCCCTGCGGCTGCCTGGTCGGCCGCAGCGCCGACAACGACGGGACCGGCATGGCCACCCGCTGAGGCCGGACTCACCCGGGCCGGTTTGGGGACAAATCTGAACAGCGGATTTGGACGCAATGGCACAGAACGATCGGTACAAAATGGTGTGCGAACTCGAGACCACTACCAGCGTTATGGGCGCCACGCAGAGTGTTCCTCCTGGCCGGAAGCACATCCCTGGCCTATGTTTGTAGACAGTTCGGAATACGGCAAGGGAGACGGTTGTGAGGGGCAGACGGCTACAGACCCGATCCCGCCGAATATCGGGCACGAAGGGGCTGCGGGCTGTGGTGTTCTTCCTGTGCATTGCGGCGACGTTCGCTGGCCTCGCGGCGTCGGCGCCCTCGGCCGGGTCGGCGGCGAACACGACCGGAGTGTCTGTCTCCGGCCCGGTGTATGCGTGGTTCGATGACGACGCAGGACAGCTCGGCATCGGTGTCGTCGGCCCCCAGTACTCCAGCCTCGCCCCCGTCGCCAGCAAGATGCCGATGGGCGTCTCGAGCGCCGCCGTGGCCTCCGGCCAAAGCCACAGCCTGGCGGTGACCTCGACGGGCGGGGTGTACGCCTGGGGGTTCAACGGATCAGGCCAGCTCGGAAACGGCGGGGCCACGAACCAGTCAGTTCCGGTCCCGGTCGCCATCCCGGCTCGGGTGAGGATCACCTCCGTCGCCGCCGGATGGGACCAGAGCCTTGCCCTCACCTCGACGGGAACGGTCCTTGCCTGGGGACTCGACAGGTACGGGGAGCTGGGGAACGGATCGCTGAAGAACAGCCATGTGCCGGTGCCGGTCATGCTCCCGGCCGGGATCAAGGTGGTGGCGATCGCCGCGGGTCAGTACCACAGCCTGGCGGTGACCTCGACCGGTCTCGTGTATGCCTGGGGTGACAATCTCTACGGCCAGTTGGGAAACGGGACGGTGGTGAACAGCAGTGTCCCCGTCCGGATTCCGCTCCCCGGCGGCGCCCGTGCCACCGCGGTCGGTGCCGGGGACAGCCACAGCCTGGTGGTGACCTCGACCGGCAGAATTTTCGCGTGGGGAAGGAACGACTTCGGTCAGCTGGGAGACGGCACGACCACCCAGAGCGATTCGCCGGTGGCAGTGCACCTACCCCCCGGGGTGGTGGCGAGCGAGGTGGTGGCCGGTGGTGTCTCCCCGACGGCCGCGCATCCGGAATCGGACTACAGCGTGGCATTGACGGCCACTGGGGCGATCTACGCCTGGGGAGGGAACTCCCATGGACAGCTCGGTAACGGGTCGAAGGCGGGTAGCGAACTGCCGGTGCTCACGCATCTACCTGCCGGCATCGCGGCCGTCGCGGTTGGAGCGGCGTCCAACTGGGCCCGGCTCCTCACTGCCGACGGTCACATCTACATCTGGGGTAAGAAGGGCCTTCTTGCGCCGAGCCTGACCAAGCTGCCGGCGGGACTGCGGGCCACAGCGATCAGCACCGGAGCCGACGGGGAGCAGATGCTGGCCATCCTCTCCTGACCCCTCGGTGGCCCGGCGGTCAGTCCACTGTCCCCCTCCCGCAAATGGCAGTGGTTGGGATGGTGGCCCTCGACGCCGATGTCGGGAGCCGGGTTGCCATGCCGGAGCGCAGGCGATGGTCACGGCCATCGGCTGTGCGTCAATTAGCCGCATCCCCAGGCGGTCCCGGTGGTACCCGAGGGGTCCGACCGTACAATGGCCCCTACTGGGCGAGACGGGCGGCCCCGGGCCGGGGGGGCGGTTCGGAGCGGCGACGTCGAGGCACGAAGGCACCATGAGGCTGATCTACTTCGATATCGATACCCTGCGAGCCGACCACCTGGGCTGCTATGGGTACCGCAGGCCCACCAGCCCCACCATCGACGCCCTGGCGGCCGAGGGCATCCGGTTCGACAACGTTCACGCCTCGGACACCCCGTGTCTGCCATCCCGCTCGGCGCTGTCGTCGGGACAGTTCGGGATCCGGAACGGCTCCATCAATCACGGCGGCTCCGCCACAGATCCCTTCCCCGAAGGCCCGAACCGCCAGTTCCAAACGGCGCTGGCCCGCACCAGTTGGATGAGTTCGCTGCGGGCCCAGGGGGTGTGGACGGCATCCATCAGCACCTTCGCCGAACGGCACTCGGCCTACCATTTCGAGGCAGGGTTCAACGAGTGCTTCAACCTGGGGACCCGGGGCCTCGAGACTGCAGAGCAGGTGGCGGCGGTGGCTCGCGACTGGTTGGCCCGCAATGCCCGACGTCCGGACTGGTTCCTTCACGTCCATCTGTGGGACCCCCACACCCCGTACCGGACGCCGGCGGAATTCGAGGTCCCGTTCGGTGACGACGCAGTCCCACCGTGGCTCACCGAGGATGTCCGGGCCGCCCATTGGCAGCTCCCCGGCCCGCATTCGGCGCAGGAGGTCGCCGGCTTCGGCCCCCGCGCCGTGTGGGACGAGTGGATCCGCCAGCCCCAGCAGGCGGCCACCATGGACGACGTCCGGCGGATCTACGAAGGGTACGACACCGGGGTGCGGTATGCCGACCACCACGTGGATCAGGTCCTCGGCCTGCTCGACGAGATGCACCTGCTGGACGAAACGGCAGTGATGGTCTCCTCCGACCACGGGGAGAACCTCGGTGAGCTTGGTGTCTACTGCGACCACCAAACCGCCGACCAGTGCACCACCCGGCTGCCGATGGTCCTCCGGTGGCCGGGCCTCGACGCCTCGACGCTGCCGCCCCAGGACGGGCTGCACTACCAGATCGACGTGATGGCTACGGTGCTTGAGCTGTGCGGCGCCTCCGTGCCCGAGGGATGGGACGGCCAGTCCTTCGCCCCGGCATTGACGTCGGGTGCTCGGAGTGGGCGTCAGCATCTGGTGCTCTCGCACGCCGCCTGGACGGCCCAACGGTCGGTCCGCTTCGGGAATTGGCTGTGCATGGAGACCTACTGGGATGCCTTCCACGGTTATCCGAGCGTGATGCTGTTCGACCTGGGAGACGATCCTCACGAGCAGCACGATCTGGCCACCGACCTCCCCGATGTGGTCCAGCACGCCCTCGGCCTGCTCCACGAGTGGAAGGAGGAGGCCATGAGCCGCTCGTCGTACGGCATCGACCCCATGTGGTCGGTCCTCCACGAGGGTGGGCCCTGGCACTCGAGGGTGGACGTGGAGTGGTATTTCGAACGGCTGCGCGCCACCGGTCGGGGGGCGTGGGCCGACCGTTTCGAGGCCAGCAGGCCGGAGGGCGGGGCACCACCCGATCCGACCGACCTCGATCCGACCATGTGAGTGGTCGGCCGGTAGAGACCAGCGTGCTGCGCGGGTGGTCAGTCGGCCATGCCCACGACCGGCTTGTTGAGGGCGATGGCCCCGGTGGAGCCGTAGAAGGCGGCATCGCCGAAGGAGAAGATGCCCCCGTCGGAGGCGACCAGCCAGTAGCCGCCACCGTCCGGCGTGGCGGCCATGCCCACGACCGGCTTGTTGAGGGCGATCGCCCCGGTGGAGCCGTGGAAGGCGGCATCGCCGAAGGAGAAGATGCCCCCGTCGGAGGCGACCAGCCAGTAGCCGGACGGGTTGATGGCCGCTTGTACAAGGGTCTGGTCAACACCTGCGCCCGGTGACCAGTCACCCGCTGCCATGCACATCTGGCTGTCGATACAGGACACGCCGGACAGCTGGGCGAAGTCGTTTCCGATCGGAGTGACCGCGGGGTTCACCGGAGGCTGGAGCGTCCAGGCCGTACCGTTCCAACCCATTGCATCGGTCACATAGTTGCTGCTGTTCGTATGGGCGCGACCGACGGCGACGCACAAGGTCGGACTGACACACGAGACGCCGTAGAGGTGATTGTTGGTGGTGCGGGGCATGCTCGGGGTGGACGGGATCGACCAGGCAGAACCGTCAAACTGCTCGACCAGAGGCGCGTCGTACCCGGTGGTCTGCCTGAATCCGACGGCGGAGCAGAAGGACGTGCCCGCACAAGAAACCGACTGGAGCGCGGCACTCTCGGTGGGCGACGGGCTCGAGCTCGCAGCGACCGTCCATGAGGTGCCGTTCCACTGCTCGACCAGGGGTTGCGTTGTCGTAAGGTAGCTGCCGGAAAAACCTGCGGCCACACAGAACGATGCGTTCGCACAACTCACGCCGTTCAGGACGTTCCCGCCCGTTGAAGGGCCGGGATCGATCGCCGCCCAGGACGAACCGTTGAAGCTCCAGGCGAAGGCCTGGTTGGGAGTCCCCCAGTCGGCCCCGACGGCGACACACGACGTCGTGCTGGTGCAGCTCACTCCGTTGAAAGCTGCAGTTCCGTGGGAGGTGGGGGTGGACGCTGTCCATGAAGGACCGCCGGTCCACTGCTCGACCAGCGGCACCTGGTCGTTGGGCAGATTGTCCACGCCGTCATAGCCCACGGCGACGCAGAACGAGGTGGTGACACACGAGACACCCTGCAACCTATTTGCGGGCGCGGGACTGGCACTCGGGACAACCGACCAGGACGAGCCGTTCCACTCCTGAATCAGGGTATGGGCATTCGAGGGCGAGTCGGCACCAATCGCCATGCAGAACGTGGAGGAGACACATGAGATGCTGTCGAGATAGTTGTCTGTCGTCACGTTGGGCGACGGGACGACCGACCATTTGCCCGGTACCACGGTCCGTGGCGACGACGCCCCGGTGGGGATCGCCGACGCTCCTGCAGCGGCGAAGGCCAAGCCTGCCAAAGCCATGATCGAAACCACCAAGAGCCCCACAGTTCGCTTCGGCACAACATCCGCCTTTCCAGGCATCGGCCCCCTGCATCGTTACGTCCTGACGCTTGGCCACTCGCTGATGGGGGGAATGGCGGTCTCATCCTATCGGTGAACCGGACTGGAATCCCCCGGGGCGGAGGTTGTTGGCGACCATGCGCCAGTTCGCTTGGAAATGGCGTCGGTGACGTGCTCCACCCTTCGCACAGTGACATGCAGCGGGTCGCCCGACGAGCAGGTTGCGAGCCGTCTCGTGAGGTCCGACCCTTGGGTCCGGATCTGCACCGGTCCGGATCGCCGCTGAATGCCCACTCTCCGGCGTGCGGCACCAACCCGAGCCTCACCGTCCCCGCGGATTCCTATTGTTCCGCGCGATCCAATTGAGATAGTTTGTCGGGAGGGCAGGCGTCGTTACGGGTTCGGCTTCGCCATTTTCGGCCGTTCCGGCGGCCAATGGGGAGAGGCAAGATGTGGCACACAGTTGGTCCGAGTCCGCAGTTGGCCGGACCGGTGCCCGTCTTCAGGCTGGTGGCATCGCTCCTTCCGACCACAGACGGTGAGTCCGACCACGGAGAGTGGCGCAGGGCTCCGTCGTGGCTGGCGGGTTCAGGTGCCTCGATGACGAACCCACCGGGCACGGAAGGATCGGGGAAACGGTCCTCCGCGACGAGGGGGCATGGCTTTGCAAACTAACCTGCTCGAGGGTCCTGTTCCCCTGATCGAGCTGATCGTTGCCGCGGCATTCGGACTGCTCCTGCTCCTCTTCCCCTTGTGGCGCCGGTATCCCGACGACCAGGGTGACGGGCACGCACTTGTCCTGTTGCCACCACCCAAGCTACCTTCGCTCCGGCGCACGGTCGCCATGGTCAGCGTCTTCACGCTCTTCAATATCCTGTACCACTCAATTCGAGGGCCGCTTGCCCCAGACCATCTCTATGCGAATGCCGTCCAGAGGTTGGCCGGATGGGTCGTGGCGGCCCCGGCCGAGACACAGGGCTTCTTCCACAACTTCTCCCTCGGGCTCCGCATCCTGGTCGTCGGCACGATGCTGTCATTGGCCGTTTGCGCGCGTGCCTCAGTGCTCCGCCGTCTGCTGATCGCCCTCCAGGTCCTCTGGTACGTGCTGGCCATCATGCTCTTCGACGCGCTGCTCACCGTGTTCACCGTGCTCACTAGAGTCCCGGCGGCGCCGACCACTCTGGTGGGGAGTTTCCTGGCCATCGGACTGGGGTTCTTGGCCATGAGTCGCCTGCTCTTCGTGAACTTCGCCCTGCCCAGGCCGACAGAGGTGCCGTTCGCTCCCCGGCGCCGCCTGAACGATGCCGCCACATTGATCGGGTGCAGCCTGGCCGGGATTGCGGTCAGCGCCGTCGTGACCCTGATCCTCTATCGCACCCAGAACCCGAAGTACTTCGTCCTCTTCGCCGTGGTTGCGCCGCTGCCGTTCGCCTACCTCGCCTACATCGTCCGGAGCCTCCTTCTCTGGTTGGTCGGCTCGGTGTCCTCGGAACCGGAACCCGAGGTCGGTGACGAGCGACCGCCCATCGAGCTGATCATTCCCGCCTACAACGAGGAGCGGATCATCCTCGAGACCCTTGTGGCGATCGATGTGGCCGCCGGAAACTACGGCGGGCCAGTGAACGTGATCTTGGCCAACGACGGCTCCACCGACTCCACATATCAAGTGGCCTCGGCTGCCATCGACGGGTTCCGTTTCGCCACCGGCAGGATCATCAACGTGAATCATGGTGGCAAGTCTGCAACCCTGAACTCGGCGTTGGCGGAGACGACAGCAGACATCGTGATCCGTGTCGATGCCGACACGCTCATCGACGAATGGTCCTTGTACTACACCCCCCGCTGGTTTCGCGATCCCACCATCGGGCTGGTCGAGGCGATGATGTGGCCACGCTGGACGCGCTCGCCGTTTCCCCGAATGCGGCTGTTCGAGGAGCTGAAGCAGTTCGGAGCTCAGCACCGAATACTCCAGGGCGTCGACGGTGTCAACGTGGTGCCCGGCGTCTTCACGGCATTCCGCCGTCAGCCGGCGGTCGAGCTCGGCGGTTTCACGGTTGGAATGAACGGGGAAGACGGTGACTTCACGTTCCGATTCAGTCGGCTCGGGTGGCGGACCAAGCAGGACCCCAAGATCATCGTCTTCGAGGATGTGCCCCCGACGTACATGGAGATCCGGGAGCAGCGAGTTCGGTGGGATCGGGCAACGATCCACAATCAGGCGAGACACGGCCCCTACAGGGCCGGAATCGCCACACCGAAGGTCTGGTTCACCTCGTACCATCAGTTCTTCAGTCGCGCCTTCGCTCCTATTCGCTTGATGCTGCCGGTGTACCTGCTCATCACGTTCGCATTCGTTCCGGCCGATCGCACTACCGTCGAGTTCCTTGCCGCGGCCTGGTTCGTGGGATCGATCGCCTTCATCATGATCGAGACGTTTCTGGTCACCGCCTATCGCTTCGAACGGCGTTGGCCCTGGCTGATTCTGTGGCCCTTCTGGCAGGTCTGTCTGATGATCTTCTCGACCGAGAGCTGGCTCAGCCTGCCGGGCCGGCCCGTCGGATTCCGCAATGCGCCGAGCGTGCAGGTGACCGAGGCCGTCGTCCACTGATTCTCCTGATAATCGCCGATCCTGCCCGGAGCGATCGCGTCTCGCCCTGGGCTATTGATCAGTGCCCGCCTCCGGATCGCCGATTCCGTGCCCGGATGACGCCTAGAAGGAAGCGGGTCTCCGAGGTGGGGACAACAGCGCTTCGACGACAGCCATCGTCAGAACCTCGGCATCAGGGTTGGGTGAGAAGAGTTCCCGACTCTCGGTCCCCGTCGGGCCAGCGCAGGAATGGACCACGGAGCACATCGTCGGCCTCGGCGACGCCCTGGTCGCCAAGGTTGCCCGGACAGTGGCGACGAAACCTCCGAGATCAACGTCTTGGTGGGCATGGCGGATCACTGGCGCCTACGCCACCTCAGACGAGGGCCCAGCGTCAGCAGGGTCCCTCGGTCAGGAAGGACTAGTACTTCCGGACCGAAGGACTAGTAGACCGGCCTGCCCGATGCGCTGAACACGTGCAGATTGTCGTCCAGCCCGGTCAGATAGACGTTGCCGTTGTTGGTCACCGGTGCTGCGGCGAACCCGAACCCGTCAGTGTTGTACTTCCACGTCTGGTCGATCCCGGTGATCCGGGTGGCCTCGGCGCTTCCGTTGGAAAGGGTGGCCACTGCGAAGTTGACCGAACCGGCCAGGCCCACGATCGGCACGCTCCCGGACAATGAGTTCTGGACGGATCCGTTCACAGAGCTGAGGTAGTAGATGGTCCCGTCCTGGGAGCCCACTCCGATGTTCGTCCCGAAAGTGACGTTGTTGGCGGTGATGGGACCCCCGGTCTTGAAGGTCCAGGCGAGGGCACCGGTCTTTCCGTTGAAGGCGTACTCGCTACCATCCGTCGAGCCGACGAAGATCTTGTTGGCAAAATAGGTAGGTGCGGCCACCACCGCGCCGCCGGTAGTTGCCGACCACACCACCGTACCCGCGGTAGGAGCCCCGGTCCCGCCGATGGAGAGGGCGGTGACATGCCCGCTGCCATCCCCGACCACCACGGTCTGGTGGACGGCGTCTACGGCCGGAGAGGACTGGACCGGACCACCCAGGGCGGTCGTCCAGAGGACGGCACCGGTCTGTTCGTTCAGCGCGTAGAGCGCGCCGCTGTCGGATCCGATGTAGACGACACCGCCGTACACCGCCGGCGACGATTCCATCTTGCCGGCCGTGGCGGTGGTCCAGATCGGAGCCCCCGTCGACTCGCGGACGGCGACAACGGAGTTGGCATTGGTGCCGAAGATCACCATGGAGGAGTCGACCGCCGCCGAGGAGGTGATCCCGGCGGAGTAGTTGTCCTGCCAGACGGGGGCGCCGTTGGCCACGTCGATGGCGAAGAAGTCGCCTGCATCGTCACCGAAGAAGGCCGTTCCACCGTCGATTGCCACGGTGCTGTGGATCGGTGACTTGGTCGGGAAGTTGTACGCTTGATTGAGGAAGAAACGGCCTGAGGCGGCGACGTCGTTGTTCAATGCCGAGTCGTTCACCTCGAAATTCGACTTGGTGGCGCCGTTGCCGAATTGATCCCAGTTGTTGGAGATGATCACCGGCGCACTGCCCGACTTCCCTGAGGTCTGTCCGGTTGCCGTCACCGTCAAGGGGCCGAAGTTCAGGCCGACAGGGATGGTGACGGTGGTCGGTCCCAGCAGTCCGGTGGGACCGGCAACGATGGTGGCTAGGGTGATGACCGGGTTGGTCGGAACCGTGACGGCGACACTCTCACCGGCTCGATAACCGCCTCCACTGAGAACGGCCACGGCTCCCGGGGCAACCCGTGGTGCAGAGATGGCAAGCGTGGGGGCGGTGAGGCTCGGTGCCACGGTGAAGTCGATCCGGGCCGCTGTCGCCTGCGACGCGCTAGCGCTGGTGTCGGCGACGTGTCCGCCATTGACCGCCGAGGCGCGTACCTCCACGACCGTTCCTCGTGTGGGCATCGGAACTTTCAGGGACCAACCGGTCGTGGTCGCCCCCCGGGTTGCGAGGGTGGCCACATTGTTGAACGGACCGGGCTCCCATGCCTTTTTGGTGGCGCTCCACCACTGACCGCTTTCGCCGTCCTCTTGGACGGTGACCTTGACACTGCTAATGCCGGTGGGATCGCTGGCCGTCCCGGAGATCACCAGCGGCTTGCCGTTGGGGTTCGGAACGGTTGCCCCCTGGGTGGGACTGGAGATGACGGTGGACGGGGGGCTGGTGTTGGAGCCACCGATCTTGAAATCGTAGAGGAATCCATCGGCCGAGGTGACGTACACATTACCCGCCGAGTCGGCCGGCGAGGAAGCCACGTAGTAGTGCGTCTGGTAGGAGTACAGGAGGGCGCCGGTCGCCAGCGACAGGACCATGAATCTCCCGTCGATGTCGGTTGCCAACACCACCTGGTGCCCGGCGGGGCCGGTGATCGCCGGAGCGCCCAGAATCTCGTCCGCCTTGGGGATCACCGACTGCCAGATCAGAGCTCCGGTAAGGGCGTTGACGTCGAACACCCCGGTGGTGGTCCCGAACACCAATTGGGTGCCGGTGAGTGCCGCCGTCGCCCGGGATCCGTTTCCGATCGGCGGGAACAACCCCATCGCGTAGTTGTAGACCCACACCTGGACACCGGTCGTCATATCGAGTGCGTAGACATTTCCGTCCTTGGACGGCACATAGGCCATGCCGTCCTTGCCCCCGGCGGCCGTGCCGGGCAGGGCAACGGTCACTCCGGCGCCGATGTCTGCGGGGCCGTTGTTCGGATTGTAGGTCTGGAACCGCCAGACGAGGTGGCCCGTGACCGCGTCCAGGGCATACACCGCGGCGTCAGGATCCGCCGAACCGAACAGCACGAGCGGTTCACCGGTGGCGTCCACGCCGTAGGAGATCATGTCCCACAGCCCGCTGTTCAGGGTATAACCAGTGAATGCCCAGTTGACGGCGCAGGTCGACTCGTTGATCGAATAGAGCGGGCCCGGACTGGCCGTGTCGTTGGACCCCATGTAGACCGTCGGGGTGCCGCCCGGAGGGGTGACGACGATGGGGCTGGCCTCGGCCACGGAGAAGATCGGCGTCTGACACAGCTGGGCACCCGTGGCCGCATTCAGCTTGAAGAGCTCGGGAGCGTAGGTGGAGGCGACCCAGACGTACGCGCCGTCGATCAACGGTGTCACCCGGACCGCACTGCCCAGGTTCACCGACCACACGCTCGCTCCGGTCGCGGCGTTGAAGGCGGAGAACCACCCGCCCTCACTGCCCGCGTAGACGAGCGTCTCGCCGAGCGCCTGGTTGTACCCGACCACCGGCGATGTGAGCGATTGGGCCTCCAGGTTCGCCATCCAGTGCACGCCCAACTTGCCTGCCTTGGTGTCGCTGATAGCCGGGTCGGTGCTCACGCCGGTGAGCTGTGGATTCTGATGGGCCTCGGGCCAGGGCATCGGAGTTGCGCCGGCCGCCAGTGGCGCCGACAAGCTGGTCGCGCCGGCTGAGCCCGCCCTCGGGATTCCCAAGCCGACCATGGCCGCGATGACCACGACCGAAACCAACGATACGCACCGCCAACGATTCGACATGCGTGCCCCTTCTCCGACGGCCCATTTGGCCCACGTCACACGGGGCGAAGTTAACATCCACAGAACCAAAATGTCTACGGGTTCTTCCTTCGACTGGAAGGAGCGCGCCTGGCGCTGACTTCGACCATGCGAGGTGGGCGTTCCGGAACACGCCATGGTGACGCTGCGCGCGTCCCGGTGAGTGATTGGCTGCTCTCCCTCAGTGACTTTCCCGGCACAGAAGACACCAGTATCTGAACCGGCCCGACCTTCACTGAACGAGGGCATGAAGTCACGGTGTGTGCAGGCCCTCCCACCTGAGCAGATTCGGACAACTATCGCCGGACGATTCTGATCGTGCGTCCGACGGGTCTGTCATGTGCGGCTCCAGGTCACTGTCGACCGATCCCCCCCCCCCGGCCGGCGGAACGTTGAAGCCGGCTTTGGCCAAGGGGCGCTCGGGTCGGTGGCCGAGCCATTCCAAACCGAACATCGAGGGTGCGCTCGCACGCCGGAGGGCCCGCACCGCAGTCCCTGCGAGCGGGCGGACGACACGCCCGCCGGGCCCCGCCACCACGCCATTCGTGGCTAGAGTCCCGACGAGCGCACCTGCTGAAGGACTCAGGCCTGCAAGACGGCTTCGGCCTCGATCTGGATGTCGACCTTCTTGGCCACCACGAGCCCACCGGCCTCCATCACCGCACCGAACGAAACCCCGAAATCTTCACGGTTGATCGTGGTCGACGCGCTGAACCCCGCCCGGTGGTTGCCCATGGGATCGTTGACCACACCCTCGAGGGTGGCGTCGAGGACCACCGGCCGGGTCACGCCGCGGATGGTCAGTTCGCCCTCGACCTTGAACTCCGTCGGCCCCTCCGGCTTGATGGCGGTGCTGACGAACGTCCAGGTCGGGTGGTTCTCCACGTCGAAGAAGTCGGCAGTCCTCAGGTGGTTGTCGCGGTTCTCGTCACGGGTGTCCACACTGCCGGCGTCGATGGTCACCGACACCTTCGAGTCGACCGGGTTCTCGGCGATCTCGACGGAGCCCTCGAAGCTGCTGAAGCGGCCCCGTACCCGGGACACCGCCATGTGGCGGACGGCAAAGCCCAATTCGGTATGTGAGCCGTCGATGGCGTAGGTCCCCACGGCCGGGTACTCCGCCCCGTCCACCTTCCTGCTGGTCACTGCGGTCTGTGTTGACATTGCTGCTCCTGTCGCTTGGTCCCCCAGGCCCACTGACGCGCCCGAAGTTGTTTGTACACTCAAGTATACCACCATTATTTGCTTTCGCAACTACATTCGGGAAATTCCGGTACACTGTCGGCATGGCACAGCTTCCGGTCAAGGATGACGAGCGGCTCACCACGGTCGGGCTGCTGTTCGAATCGGCCTCCGGACTGCGTCGTTTGTTCCAGACCCGGCTCGAGGCCGAGAGGTCGCTGTCCAACCAGTCGTTCGAGGTCCTGATCCGCCTGGCCCGGTCCCCCGGCTCAGAGCTGCGGATGAGCGAGCTGGCGGCCCAGGCCTCCCTCACCCCGAGCGGGCTGACCCGCTCGGTGGACCGCCTTCAGGAACAGGGCCTGGTGGCCAGACGGGTCTGCCCCGACGACCGACGGGGTGCGTTCGCCGTGCTGACCACAGACGGCCGGGCTCTGATGGACAAGGCCATACCGGCCCACGTCGCCCACGTCGATGAGGTGCTGCGGGGCCTGTACACCGCCGACGAGGAGGAGATGCTGTCCCTCCTCCTGCGCAAACTCCGTGACCATCTCTTCGCCGCCGATGCCGAGTGGGGTCTCACCGCGGAGGACGCCGACATCTGCCCGGGGGCCGAATAGCAGGCCGACTGGGGCGGGCGGCCCAATTCCCGGGACCGAGTCAGTCGAGCGCCCAAGCGGCCGCCCGGACCCGGGTGTCGTCGAGGTTGCCCTCGATGGGCCCGCCTGCCGGTGCCCCCGCCATCGGGTCGATCCACAGCCACCGGGTGAGCGGAGCCGACCGGCCCGTCCCAGGGGGCCACTGTGCCCCGGCGCCCACGGCCCGCGCCATGGCGTCCAAGGCGGAGGCGATGCCGGGGGGATACCGCACCACGCTCGCGGCCCGCTGGTCCGCTGAGAACTCACGACCCCATCCGACGAGCGAGTGCACCCGATCCGAGGCCTTCTGGCGTCCCAAAAAGGGCGCCAGAAGAGCGGCGGCAGCCACGGCGACGCCGGCCACCAGGGTGTCATAGCGCTTGATGTGCACCAGCTCGTGGGCCAACACCCCTTCCAGCTCCACGAGGGAGAGGGACTCCTCGAGCCCCGATGTCACCACCAGGGACGCCGTGCGCGGGTCCCGACCGACCGCCATGGCGTTGGGCACCGGGCTGGCGACCATCCAGACGGCCGGGCGCGGAAGACCCATGGTGGCGCACAGGCCGTCTACGAGGTTGTGGAGGCGCGGGTGCTCCCACTCGTCGCTCGGGGCAGCTCCCACCGATCGGAGGACGGCACGCGGCGCCCGCCGCCACAGCCACACGAAACCCCCCAGGGCGGCAACCACGAACACGGCCGCACCGACCACCGCCAGGCCGACGATAGCCAACACCGTGCCCACGACAGCCCCGGTGATCACACCCGGCGCGAGACAGATGGTCACAGCCCGCCGCCGGTTGGCGCGGGCCGCCTCCTCCTCGTTCCGCTCACCGCTGCGGTCGGCGGTCGCCGGCCCCACTCCGGCCGAGCGCGGTGGGTCGGTGGTGAGGTCGGCACCATCCTCTGAGGCCGGGCTCCTCTTGGGGCCACCGTCACCGGGCCGCCCCCGACCTGCGGGTCGGCTCCCACCCGACCGGGCCCCCGACCGGCCGCCCCCGGCTCTCGGGTTGCCGGAGGACCCACCCCGGCCCCGGTTGTTGCCGTTGCGGTTGTTGCCGTTGCGGTTGTTGCCGTTGCCGTTGTTGCCGTTGCCGTTGTTGCCGTTGCGCTTGTTTCCGCCCTCCGCCTTGCCGGCCTCCGCCTTGCCGGCGGCCCGGTTGCCCTGGCCATTCGCCGGCCCACCGGCGCGGCCCGCGGCCCGGGACCGAGCGCTGGTGTCGGAGCCGCGTGCCGACCGGCCCGGATCGGAGTCTTCTGGAGCGTCACCCATGGTCGCGGCAGTCTACGGCCGCTCAGCCCTGTGGCCCGACCACCGCGGAACGGTAGATGCCCTCGTACCACTCGGCCAGCCGGCCCATCGACCAGTGGGCGGCCCAACCCTCTGCGGCGTCCAGCCACCTCCGGCGGGATCCGTCGCCGCTGGAACCGTCCTCCCCCTCCACCCCGGCCGCCTCGGCCGCGTCGGCCGCGACGGGCCCGGCCCCGCTGAGCACGGCCGACAGGGCGCCGCCCAGGGCCCGACCGTCTCCCGGCGGCACGAGGAGGGCGTGCCCATCGGCCGCTTCCCGGTAGCCGTCGATGTCACTGGCCACCACCACGGCGCGGGCCGCCATGGCCTCGAGCAGCACCATCCCGAAGGACTCTCCGCCGAGGGAAGGCGCACACACCAGGTCGGCGGCCACCAACCGGCGGGCCTTCTCCTGGTCGGAAATCACCCCCAGCCAGTGGATGTCGGAAGATCCGGGGTAGGAGCGTCGCAGGGTCCCGGTCTGGGGCCCCTCCCCGGCGACCCAAAGCACCGGTTGGGCGACCCCCCCCGGCGCACCATCCCTCACCGTCGTCGTCGTGGCCAGGGCATCGAAGGCCTCGAGCAGGACGCCGAGACCCTTGCGCCCTTCGTGGCGGCCGACGAACAAGACCGTGGGCCGCTCCTTCGGCCAGGGTTCGACCGACCGGTACGCATCGACCTCGACCCCGTTGAACCCGATCTTGTACGTTCCACCGAGGGCAGCCACAGCGGTCGACTCGGCGGCGGCCGACACGGCGCAGCGGACTGCGAACCGACGGGCCAGCCGCGTGGTCAGCGGACGCAGGGCCGTATAGAACGGGCTCCCGCCGCTGCGGTGGAAGGTCGCCACCATGGGCGGGAGGCCCCGCGCCCCGAGCAGTCCGTAGGGGAGGCCGGGGGTGAATGGCTCGTGCACATGGATCAAATCGAACCCGCCGGATCGGAGAATTCGCAGGGCGGAGCGGGCGGCGCTGACCGAGAGCGAGATGGGGGCGACGGAGCCGTTGCCCCGGACCGGGACCGAGCGGCCGGTGGCCACCACCTCGACACCAGGGGGGAGCCGGGCCCCGTCATCGACCGGCGCCATTACCGTTGTCCGGTGGCCCCGCGCCTCGAGGGCACGGGCCAGGCCCAGCACCTGACCCTGGACCCCGCCCGGCCGCGACAGGCTGTACGGGCAGACCAGGGCAATCCGCCACGATAGTGACGGCGAGGGAGCGGCTCTCTCCTCCAAGCGCTCAGTCCGCCGCGGACCGGCGTTCCCGGCGCCGGCTCCACTTGACGCCGTACATGGCGTCGTCCGCCCTGCTCAACAGTCGTGACGGGTCGGTATCGGCGTTGTCGGCGAAGACCCCTCCGACCGAGGCCAGGGCGGTCAGGGTACGGCCGTCGATCCGATAGGGACGCGCCAGCGCCGACGAGATGCGATCGGCGATGAGGAGCATCTCCTCCTCCCCGCTCTCGATGTCGCAGACCACCACGAACTCGTCCCCACCCAGGCGGGCCACCGTGTCGGAAGGGCGCACGACGGCCGAGAGCCGACGGGCCACTGCGATGAGCATGTCATCGCCCACGTCGTGCCCGAGCGCGTCGTTGATCTCCTTGAACTCATCGAGGTCGAGCAGGAACACCGCCACGCCCCGAATGTCCCCGGGCTCGGCCGGGGCAAGGTCATCCGGTGACTGCCTGGACAACCGGTCGATGGCCTCTTGGAGGCGCTCGGCGAGCAGCGTCCGGTTGGCCAGCCCGGTGAGCGGATCGTGGAGGGCGAGCTCGGCCAGTCGCTCCTCGTTCAACTTCTGTTCGGTGACGTCGTGCATGGCCACCACCGCACCCAGCATCCAACCCTCATCGTCGACCAGCGCCTGCCCGTTGACGCTGACCTTCCGGCGGTCGCCGCTGGCCGACTCGAGGATGATCTGGACGTCACGCAGCTGTTCGCCGGACATGGCCCGGATCAACGGGTTCTCCCGCTGGGGCATGGGCGATCCGTCCGGGCGGCGGAGTCCCTGGTCGGTCGGGATCCGGCCGATCGGATCAGCGCCCTCCAACAGCCCGTGGAGCCGCCGGGCCGATGGGTTGAACACCGTGATGCGCCCTTCGGCGTCGCAGGCGACGATGCCCTCCTCCAGGGTGTCGAGCAGCACCTGGAGGAACTGCCCTTGCCGGTGGAGCTCGGAGGCGGAGTGCCGGGCCGCGGTGATGTCGGTGAAGGACGCCACCGCACCGGTGACCGCTCCCCCGGCGGCGACCATCGGCTGGGCGTTGACCCGCATCCACATCGACGGCCTTCCGGCCCGGCGCAGCCCGAGCACGACGCCCACCGACCTCCGTCCACCACGGAGGCTCACGGCGAGGGGGTGGTCGCCGGGGTCGACGGGATCGCCGCCGGCGTCGACGAGCTCGAGGTCGCCCGACCGCCCCTTGCTCAGGAGGTCCACGAGCCGCTTGCCGATCAATCGGACCCGAGGGGCCTCGAACATCACCTCGAAGGCTTCGTTGACCCGGAGGACGACGCCCTCCGCATCCACCATCATCACCCCGTCGGCCAGCGATTCGATGATGGCCGACTGTCGCCGGTCCCCGTCCCGGATGCGCTGCTCGAGACGTTTGCGCTCGGTGATGTCCCGAATGTTGACCACGATCCCGCCGATGGGGTCATCGAGATGGTTGGCAGCCACCGCGTCGACGTCGATCGGCGTCCCATCGGCTCGAAGGGTGCGCATCTCGAGCGACACCGACAGTCGCCGATGCGCCACCAGGTCGCTGAAGAGCGCACGCACCGGCTCGACACTGAGCGTGTCGAACAGCGAGAAGGCATCGCGCCCGATGGCGTTGGTGACGTCGTATCCGAACAACCGCTCCGCTGACGCGCTGACGAACTTGAACCGGCCTTCGGCGCTGATCACGACGACCACGTCGAACTCGTGCTCGGCCAACGAGTGGAACCTCGGCTCGCGCGCCGTCGGAACGGCACGGCGACCGGGTGGTCCCGCACCCGGAGGGGTGGCCGACCGGACCCGGCGCACCGGCCCCGGGAGGCCAGCCGGAGGGACGAACCCCTCGAGCGCCTCTGTGGGGAGCGGCCGGCTCTCGAATTTCGTCATGGCCCGTCCTCGGGCCGGTCAACCGGCCGGTCCGCCGGCCACAGCGGTTGGAAGAGGTGCCACTGCTCGGGAGCCTGGAGGATCATCGCCTCGAACCGGGAGGCGATCTCCTGGGTCAGCCGGTTCACGTCGGATCGGAGGGGACCGCTCCGGGTCGTGTCCAGGGGGGGGTCGATCACGGCCCGGTGGTCCGCGCCCGGGCCGCTGTAGACGACGGCGGTGAGCAGCATTGCGCCGGTTCGCAGCGCCAGCGTGGCCGGGCCCGCCGGCATGGTCGTCTTCTCCCCGAAGAAATCGACTTCGACGCCGTTGCCGACCAGGTCTCGGTCGCTCAGCAGGCCGACCAGGCCGCCCCGCTTCAGGGTCGAGATGATCGAGCTCCCCGAGGAGGGCCCGAGGGGCACGATGGTCAGACCCATTCCGGCCCGTTGCTCCACCATGAACTCGAACAACTCGGGAGGCTCGATCCGTTCGGCCACCGCGGTCATCGGCATGTCCTGGGTGGCCAGAAATGCTCCCCCGAACTCCCAGCTCCCCACGTGCGGCAGTGCCATGATGACCCCTTTGCCGGCTGCCATCCCCTCCACCAGATGGTCGAAGCCCTGAATGAGCGTCCGCTGCTCCACTTCGATCGGCGACGTGCTCCCGAGTTGCGCGCCCTCGACCCAGTAGCGAGCGTAGGCCCGAAATGACCGCCGTGCCCAGTGCTGGAGGATCTCCTCGTCCCCGGAACCGGCGTCGAGGACCCGGCGCAGGTTTTTCATCACCATCTCGCGGTGGCCGTGGCGGACCTTGAACAGGACATCGCCGACCAGATTGGCCATGCCCAGGGCGAGCGGTTCGGGGACCGCGGCCAGGCACTGGTTGAGGGTGGTGTACGTCCGGAAGACGACCTGGTCCTTGTTCACGGTCCCTGCGGGTCGAGTCGGTGCCCGGACAGATCAGGGGTGCCGGCGGCCGGCCCGCTGCCGGATGCCCTGGCGGGCATGGCGGGCACGCCAGGTCCGGCCGGACCTGCTGGCCAGCTCCCCCTGCCGACGGGCCCGCCACCGCGACGGTGAGGCGGACGGGTTGCGGCCACGGGCCCGGGCGGCGACGCGTGTGCGCCGGTGCCTCAGCGGGCCGTCGACGAGCACGGGGGCCTCGGCCAGACGCCACACCTTCACGAATCTGCCGACGGCGGTGGCCGTGGTGAGCGCCAGCATGACCCAGAGGACGGGAACCAGGAAGGCGGTGGAGATGAACGCGATCCCGAGAAGGATCATCCGCTCCGCCCGTTCCATAAGGCCGCCTTTGGCCGTGATGCCCAGGGACTCGGCCTTGGCCCGCTGGTAGGACACCAGCGAGGTGGCTCCGAGGATGGCGAAGGGCAGCAGGACCAGGTGGCCAGGATGGGCCCCCACCAGGTACCAGGCCACACCACCGAGGATGAGCCCGTCAGCCACCCGGTCGGTCACCGAGTCGAAGAAGGCACCCCGCACCGAGGAGGTCCCCGACGCCTTGGCCACCGGCCCGTCCAAAAGGTCATGGAGGCCGGTCAGGATCAGCAGACCGATGGCCAGCGTGAAGTGCCCGGTGGCCACGGCCACGGCCGTGGCGGTGGCGGAGATCAACCCGGTGGCGGTCAGCATGTCGGCGGTGACGCCGAACCGCTGCAGCTTGCGGCCTACGGGACCGGTAGTCCGGTCGACCCCGTCGCGCCATCGCCCGTCAAACATCGAATCCCTCCAGAACGGTCACCAAACCCTACCAGCTGCTAGCTGGAGTTACCGCCACGACGGCCTCCCCGTCCGGCGTCCCACCGGGCCACCCCTGGCCCCGGGGCCAGTCCGGATGGGCCCGGCAACCACGGGGACCGAGGGATCGACCGGGGCATGAGAACGTCAGTCGGCATCGTTCCGGGGCTGGCCAGCCAGCGGGTGGCCCGGGCCACAGCAGTTGTCACCCCCGGGCGACAGCAGTGGCGCTCGAGGTGATTGCGAGTGTCCGCGCCGTTGCCCCCGGTGTCGACCGTCGCCATTCCACACCAACCGGCGCCCGTTCGCCACCGCCACGGGGCACAGACCGGGTCGGTTACAGGGCCAACGGCTTGATGGGGGCCATGACCAGGCTCGGATCGTGCTTCCAGTCCACTCCGGGGACGTCGATGTAGAGCTCGACCTCGTTGCCGTCGGGGTCGAGGATGTACAGGCTGTGGGTCACGGTGTGGTCGCTGGCGCCGACGACGGGCACGCCGGCCTCCTTCAGACGGGCCACCGCCTCGCGCAACTCGTCGTCGCTGTCCCCGACTCGCAGCCCGAAGTGGTAGAGGCCGATCCGCCTGCCCGCCGGGGGTGGGGAGGCCCCCTCCCCCACCTCGATCAACAGCAGTTCGTGATGGGTCCGCCCCGACGAGAACGCGGCCACCGGCATCCCGGGCGCTTCGGTGAACACCGGCTCCCACCCGAGCACGTCCCGGTAGAAGGCGGCTGACCGCTCCACGTTGCGCACATACAGCACCAGGTGCCCGAGCTCTTTGACCTGCACGACCGCTCCCGTCTCCTCGCATGCTCTCGACTCGTCGGTCCCGCCTCCGTCGCCTCGCCGGTCCCGACTCCGTCGCCCTCTCACCTACTCGGTGGGCAACACCGGGCCGGGCACTTCGATTCCGGCCGGCCCAGGAGCTGAGGGCGCCGAGCGTCGCCCTCAGCCCGGCCACACCGCGTGGATGCGCTTCCAGCTGGCGGCCAGGGTCTCGGGGAGCACCCTGGTCCCGGCCACCGAGGTCATGAAATTGGTGTCTCCCAGCCATCGGGGGACGGCGTGCAGGTGGAGGTGGCGGGGGATGCCGGCACCGGCTGCCCGCCCGAGGTTCGCCCCGACGTTCATCCCGTCCGGTCCGAATGCCGCCTCGAGGGCCGCCACCCCCTGTCGGAGCGCCGACCACATCTCCGAGGCCTCCCCGTCGGTGAGGTCGGCCAGAGACCCGACGTGGCGCAGGGGGAGGACCATGAGATGCCCGCTGGCGTACGGGTAGGCGTTCAGCACCGCGTAGGTGTGCGACCCGGTCCACAGGACACCGTTCTCCGCCGAGGGAGGACCGCTGTCGGCGATGCGGCAGAAGACGCAGTGGGCGGGATCATCGAGACGATGGGAGTCGACGCCGCCGGGGACGGCGGGTTCCACCGAGGCGGCCGAGGCCACGTAGTCTCCCCGCCACCCGGCCCACAGGTGCTCGAGGCTCACGACCCGGGGGCCGGGGTCCGGCGCTCGCCGATCTCCACTTCGAGCATCTCGGTGAACTCGGTGAGCTCCACCCCCCGATCGGGCCGATCGGCCCCCCGGCGGTTGACGCCCACCGTGCCGGCATGCACGTCGTCGTCGCCCACCACCAGGACATAGGGGAGCTTCTCCAGCTTGGCCTTCCGGACCCGGGCCCCGAGGGGCTCGTCCGCTGGGTCGACCGAGACCCGGGCCCCGACGGCCCGCAGGCGCTCCGCCACCTTGTGGGCGTAGGGCTCGTGACCGTCCTTCACCCCGAGGACCCGTACCTGCTCGGGCGAGAGCCAGGTGGGCAGGGCGCCGGCGTAGTGCTCGAGGAGGATGGCGAAGAACCGCTCGACCGATCCGAACAGGGCTCGGTGGATCATGATGGGCTGATGACGCCCGTTGTCGGCTCCGACGTACTCCATGTCGAAGCGCTGGGGCTCCTGGAAGTCGAGCTGGATGGTGGACATCTGATGGGTCCGTCCGATGGCGTCCCGGGCCTGGACGGAGATCTTGGGGCCGTAGAAGGCGCCGCCCCCCGGGTCGAGGACCAGCTCGAGGTCCATGCCCATGGCCGCGGTACGGAGGGTCTCGGTGGCCTCGTCCCACTCGGCGAGGGCGCCGACGGCCTTCTCCTCGGGCCGGGTGGAGAGCTCGAGGAAGAAGTCCTCCAGGCCGAAGTCCCGCAACAGGGAGAGGACGAAGGCCAACGTGGTGTGCAGCTCGTCGGCCATCTGCTCGCGGGTGCAGAAGATGTGCGCATCGTCCATGGTCATGCCCCGGACCCGGGTGAGGCCGTGGACCACGCCTGACATCTCGTTGCGGTAGACGGACCCGAATTCGAAGAGCCGGAGGGGGAGCTCGCGGTAGGAGCGCTGGTGGCTCTTGTAGATCAGGATGTGGAACGGGCAGTTCATCGGCTTGAGGTAGTACTCCTGGCCGCCGTCCAGCTCCATGGGCGGGAACATCCCCTCGGCGAACCAGTCCAGGTGGCCCGAAGTCTCGAACAGGCCGGCCTTGGTGATGTGCGGGGTGTAGACGAACTCGTAGCCGCCGGCCTCGTGGCGGAGCCGCGAGTAGTCCTCCATCACCCGACGCACGGTGCCGCCCTTCGGGTGGAAGACGGCCAGCCCCGAGCCGATCTCGTCCGGGAAGGAGAACAGGTCCAGCTCCGCGCCCAGCCGGCGGTGGTCCCTGCGCTCGGCCTCCTCCAGGCGGTGGAGGTGGGCGGCCAGGGCCTTGTCCGACTCCCAGGCCGTCCCGTAGATCCGCTGGAGCTGCTGGCGCTTCTCGTCCCCGCGCCAGTACGCCCCCGCCACCCGCATCAGGGCGAAATGGCCGAGGCGGCCGGTGGAGGCGACGTGCGGGCCCCGGCACAGGTCGGTGAAGGAGGGTGAATTCCAGTAGGTGGAAACCTGGGCTCCCCCGGCTCCGCCGGCCGGGGCGTCGACCTCCTCGTGGCCGGCCTCCACCGCCTCGATGATCTCCTTCTTGAAGGGCTGGCCGTCGAAGATCGACAGGCCCTCGTCGATGGTGTGCTCGTGGCGGATGAACGGCTGGTCCTCGGCCATGATCTCGCGCATGACGACATCGATCCGATCGAGGTCGTCGTCGCTGAAATGGGCACCGCCCGGAAGCTCGAAGTCGTAGTAGAAGCCGTCCTCGATGACCGGCCCGATGGCGAAGTGCGAGCCCGGCCACAGCCGGAGCACGGCCTGGGCCAGGACGTGGGCGGTGGAGTGGCGCAGCACGGCCCGGCCGGCATCCGAGTCTGCGGTGATGACGCTGACCTGGGCGCCGTCGGGCAGGGGGCTGGCCAGGTCGACCTCGATGCCGTCGAAGGTGGCGGCCACTGCGGCCCTGGCCAGCCGGGGCCCGACGGACTCCGCCAACTGGTGCGCGGTCGTGCCCGCTTCGAACTCCTTGGTCGAGCCATCGGGGAGTCGCACGGTGACGGCTGCCATGGGATTGCCTTCCTCATCTGTGTCGGGCCGGACGATCGGTTCGGGGTGGCGGGCCAGCGGGTGACCGCGCTACAGGGTAATGCCCAACAACTCCGCCCCCCGGATGACGCTGCGGCCGGAGCCGGCCTCGGCATCGAGGGCGCGGAGGGCACCCGGGGTGTCGAGATCGTCGTCGAGGTACGACCGCACCAGCTCGAGGGCCGCCTCGACCGGACCGCCTCCGGGCCCGGACCGGTCCCACGGCGCCGGAGCGGCCCGCCACGCCTCCATCCGCACGGCCGCTTTGGGCATGTCCTCACCGGTCCACTCCCAGTCGGCGCGGTAGTGGTGCCCGAGCAGGGCGGTCCTCAGCACCGCCGGCTCCCACTCCTTCAGCAACTCGCCGACGAAGACCAGGTTGCCGAGGGACTTGGACATCTTGGCGCCGTCGAGGCCCACCAGGCCGACGTGGAGCCAGTGGCGTACGAACGGCCGCCCGGTCACCGACTCCGACTGCGCGTTCTCACACTCGTGGTGGGGGAACATCAGGTCCCGTCCCCCACCGTGGACATCGACAGTGTCACCCAGCTCGCGGAGGGCCAGTGCCGAGCATTCGATGTGCCAGCCGGGCCGGCCCGGCCCCCAGCGCGACTCCCACGAGGGCTCGTCGGGAAGCGACGGCTGCCAGAGCACGAAGTCGAGCGGGTGGCGCTTGTCCGGGTCATCGGGCTTCCCGCCGTGCTCGGCGGCCAACTCCAGCATGGTGGGCTCGTCGAAGTGGCTCACGGCACCGAACCCGGGGAAGGTGGTGACGTCGAAGTAGACGGCGCCGCCGGCCTGGTAGGCGCGCCCCGAGTCGAGCACCGCTCCGATCAGCGTGAGGATCTCGGCGATGGCCGACGTGGCCCTCGGCTCCGACCAGGCCGGGATGAGTCCGAGCGCGGCCATGTCGGAGTCGAACTGGGCGATCTCCTCGGCGGCCAGATCGAGGTAGTGGACCCCGAGCTCGCGAGCCTTGCGCAGGATGTCGTCGTCCACGTCGGTGACGTTCCGGACGCACCGGGTCTCGTGGCCGAGGTCGCGGAGCCTCCGCTGGAGGATGTCGAAGGTCAGGTAGACCTGGGCGTGCCCGAGGTGGGCGGAGTCGTAGGGGGTGATCCCGCACGAGTAGAGGGTGACCAGCGGGCCCGGCTCGAGGGGCACCACCGCGCGAGTCGCCGTGTCGTAGAGCCTCATGCCTCGTCCCTCGCCACCCTGTCGGTCACCGGCGGCTTCAGCCGTCCCCGTAACCGGACAGCTGCACTGCAGCGTGCACCTTGTGGCGGATGTTGATGGTGATGAGCACGGCGGTGAAGGCTTCGATGGGCGCAGCCTGGGACAGGCTGCCGGCATCGACGCCCCGCAGCCCCTCGATGGCATCGACCAGGGCCAGCGTGGCCGCCGTCGCCTCGGGATGATCGGAGCAGACCATGACGTCGGCCACGATGGGGGCGTCCAACTTCTCCATCTCAGATGCCGGCAGGTGGTGGAACGACGCCGAGACCAGCGACCGGGGCAGGGCCGACTGGATCGAGGCGGCCACCGAGCCGCGGGCCGGGAGCAGGGCCACGAACTCACGGCCCTCCCTGACCAGGGCGTTTGCCATCGAGACCACCACCTTGCCCTCCAGTCGGGCGTCCAGGGGCATGACCGTGGGGACGGCACTGTCCCAGGGGGTGGCCACGACGACCAGGTCGCAGGCGGCGGCCGACTCATTCGACGTCCCGGCGACGGCCAGCGGGTGGGCCGGCCAGGCCGCCACCAGGCGCTCGGCGACGTCCGCCGCCCGTTCAGCGTGGCGCGAACCGATCACCACCTCGCGGCCGGCCCGGGCCAGCCGTACCGCCAGCCCGCGTCCGGCGGGGCCGGTCCCACCCAGGATCCCGATGCGCATGGCACCTACCCTTGCACACGCGCCGAATCCGGCCCAACGCACCCCGGACGGTAACCTGAGCCGGTCATGGGACTGCTCCAGGGAAAGAAGATTCTGGTCACGGGCGTGCTGACCGACGCATCGCTCGCCTTCGCGGTGGCCCGCACGGCCCAACGCGAGGGGGCCGAAGTGGTGCTCAGCGGGGCGGGCCGGGGCCTGTCGCTCACCCGGAGGACGGCCCGCAAGCTCCCCGTCGAGGCCGACGTCCTCGAGATCGACGTCACCGAACCGGACCAGCTGGCGGCGGCGGCGACGGCGCTGGCCACCGGATGGGACCGGATGGACGGGATGCTCCACTCCATCGGCTACGCGCCGCCCGAGTGCCTGGGCGGCGACATCCTCCGGGCAAACTGGGACCAGGTCCAAATCGCCCTCCATGTGTCGGCCTACTCGCTCAAGGCCCTGGTCGAGGCCTTTCGCCCCCTGCTGGCGGCGGCCGGCGCCGACGGCGGCCCGGGGGCGTCCGTCGTCGGCCTCGACTTCGACGCCGCCGTGGCCTGGCCCGCCTACGACTGGATGGGGGTGTCCAAGGCCGCGCTCGAGTCCCTCTCGCGCTATCTGGCCCGGGACCTCGGGGCCGAGCGGATCCGGGTCAACCTGGTGGCGGCCGGGCCGGTCAAGACCATGGCCGCCAAATCCATCCCCGGGTTCACCGCCTTCGAGGACACGTGGTCCGAGCGGGCGCCCCTGGGCTGGGACGTGCTCGACGCCGACGTGGTGGCTCGGGCCTGCACCGCGCTGTTCTCCGACCTCCTGCCCATGACCACCGGGGAGATACTGCACGTCGACGGAGGCCTCCATGCCGTCGGCGGATGAGGGTTCCCGGCCGACGCCCACCGGGACGATGCCGACCTCGTCGGGCGGTAGGCAGGACCGGCCATGACCGACACCGCCACCGCACTGGGCAATCTCATCGCCCGCTACGCCGAGCTCATCGACGAAGGCGACTTCGACGGAGTGGCCGACCTCTTGGGTGAGGCCGCCGTCGGCCAGGGGGACAGCCCGTCGCTCCTCACCGGACGGGACGCCCTGGCGGACCTGTTCAAGTCCACCACCCGCCGCTACCCGGACGGGACCCCGAGGACCAAGCACGTGACCACCAACCTCATCTTTGAGATCGACGAGGAGGCGGGGACGGCCGCCGCCCGCTCGTACTGGACGGTGCTCCAAGCCGTAGACGGCCTGCCCCTCCAACCCATCCTCGCCGGCCGCTACCACGACCGGTTCGAGCGCGACGGGCCGGCCTGGCACTTCTCCGAGCGCCGGTACCTGATCGACCTGGTGGGTGACGTCAGCCGCCACATGCTGGCCAACGTCCCCTCGTAGCCTGGGAGCCCGTCCCCCAGGTCGACCACCCCGACACTCCCCAGGGCCCGGCCTTGACCGACGAGGGGGCGAGCCCTACGTTCGCTCGGGTCCACACGGGGAAGGGGAAGCGATGGGATGTCTCGAAGGTGCCGTGGCGGTGGTCACCGGGGCTGGATCGGGTATCGGCGCCGCCTGCTCCGAGCGCCTGTCCGCCGAGGGTGCGGCCGTCATCACCGTCGACGTCGCCGGCGACGTCGACCACCTCCTCGACGTACGCGACGAGCTGGCGGTCGAGGCGGCGTTCGCCTCGACAGTCCGGGACCGCGGCCGACTCGATGTGGTGGTCAATGCGGCCGGCGTGGCCGGCGGCGGCCCGGTGCACCTGCTCGACGTCGACGAGTGGGACAGGGTGGTCGACGTCAACTTGAAGGGCACCTTCATCGTGGACAAGCACAGCGCCATCCACATGCTGGCCCGGGGCAGCGGCTCGATCATCAACATTGCCAGCATCGAGGGGCTGGAGGGGACCGAGGGCGGCAGCGCCTACAACGCCTCCAAGGGTGGCGTGGTCCTGCTCACCAAGTCCATGGCCATCGACTACGGGCGCCGTGGCATCCGGGTCAATTGCATCTGCCCGGGAGCGGTGGACACCCCCATGCTGCGATCGATCGCCGACTCGGACGGGATGGACGTCTACCGGGAGAAGCTGCGCGAGGAGCATCTCCTCGGACGGTTCGGCCGACCGTCGGAGATCGCCGCCGCTGCCGCCTTCCTCGCCTCCGAGGACGCCTCGTTCATCACCGGCCATGCGCTGGTGGTCGACGGTGGCTTCACGGCCGGCCTGCGGGTCGGCCTGTTGGAACAGCTGGGCATGTGAGCCATGGGCCCCCCTGCCGCCGACCCCCGAACCCGCCACGGAGCCACCCGATCGGGACGGCGGTGACCGTCGACGGCCCGGAGGCAGCCCGGAGCCTGCGTCCGCTGGTGGCCGAGGAGGCCGCCGACTCCGAGCGCGGGCGTACCCTCAACCAGCGGATCGTCGACGCCCTGTGGTCGAGCGGCCTGATGCAATGGGCCAATCCGCTCGAGGCGGGCGGCAGCGAGCCGGGCTTCGCAGAGATGATCGAGACCTGGATGGAGCTGGCCTGGCAGGACGGCTCCCTCGGGTGGATCGGCATCGCCAACCTCCCGTCGGCCGCGGCCTGTGCGGCCTACCTTCCCGAACAGGGCTTCGAGGAGGTCTTCACCGCGCACGACTGCCGGGTCACCGCCGGGGGCCAGTTCTTCCCCAACGGGCTGGGCGAGGCCGTCGACGACGGCTACCGGGTGTCGGGGGCGTGGAACTTCGGATCGGGGACCGGGCACTCCCAGTACGTGGCGGCAGGGTTCATCCCCACCGCCGACGGCGAGATGGTCGTCGGCGACGACGGGATCCCGCGGCTGATGGTGGCGGTCGTCCCGCACGGCGAGGTCACCTTCACCGATGGTTGGCACGTACAGGGTCTGAAGGGGACCGGGTCGTACGACTACAACGTGACCGACGTGTTCGTCCCGCAGTGCCGCACGTTCGAGCTGTTCTGCCGCACGCCCCTCCGGGGCGGGTCCCCGGCCTTCCGGATGGGGCTGATGCCGATCACCGCCGCGGGCCATGCCTCGTGGGCCCTGGGCGTGGCCAAGAGCATGGTCGACGACGTCACCGAGCTGGCCCTCACCAAGGTGCGGATGGGTGACGACGCGTCCATCGCCCACCGCACATCGTTCCAGCGCGGCCTGGCGCACCACCGGGCCATGTGGAAGGCCGCCCGCCTGCTGGTGCTGGACACCTTTGGAGAGGTGGAGCGAGCCGTGGCCTCGGGCCAGGACCTCACCCCGACCATGCGCGCCGACCTGCGGGTGGCGGCCACCTACGCCACGGAGGCGAGCCGCGACATCGTGCAGTGGGCCCACCTGGCCGGGGGTACGTCGGCCATCCGCGAGGGCAGCCGGCT
The DNA here is from genome assembly GCA_035531955.1 of Acidimicrobiales bacterium. Lineage (GTDB taxonomy): Bacteria > Actinomycetota > Acidimicrobiia > Acidimicrobiales > RAAP-2 > Bog-756. The sequence goes on from DATKRZ010000023.1 coordinate 66,241, forward strand.
CGAGCGGGCCTTCCGGGACATGTACACCGGGACACAGCACGTCTTCATCGGGGAGAAGACCTACACCGACGCCGCCCAAATCCACCTGGGCCTCATCGACGACCAGCTGGGGATGTGATGCGCGGCACCGGTGGTCGGAGTGGTCGGCTCAGAGCTGCATGGCCTTCACCTCGAGGAACTCCTCCAACCCGAAGGAGCCGAACTCGCGTCCGTTGCCCGACTGCTTGTAGCCGCCGAACGGCGCCATCGGATTGAACCCGCCGCCGTTGACCTCCACCTGGCCGGTCCGCAGGCGCCGGGCCACCGCCTTGGCCCGCTCCGGGTCCCCGGACCACACCCCGCCTGCCAACCCGTAGTCGGTGTCGTTGGCGATCTCGACCGCCTCGTCCTCGGAGTCGTAGGGGATGATGACCAGCACCGGGCCGAAGATCTCGTCCCGGGCGATGGCCATGTCTCGGGTCACCGAGGTGAACACGGTGGGGCGGACGAAGAAGCCCTTGTCGAGGCCGTCCGGTGCCTCTACCCCCCCGGTGAGGAGGGTGGCGCCTTCACCCACACCCTTGTCGATGTAGTTGCGCACCCGGTCGCGCTGGACGGCCGACACCAGCGGTCCGAGACGGGTCTCGCTGTCGAAGGGATCGCCGGCGACGAAGGACTCCGCCGTCGTCCGGGCCAGGGCCTCCACCTCGTCCAGCCGGTCCCGGGGCACGAGCATCCGGGTCAGGGCGCTGCAGGTCTGACCGGAGTTGAAGTAGCACTTGCCCACCCCGTCGGGCACGGCCTGGGCCAGGTCGGCATCACCCAGGATCACATTGGCCGACTTGCCCCCCAGCTCGAGGGCCACCCGCTTGACCGTGGCCGAGGCCACCTCGGAGACGCGCTTGCCGGCCCGGGTGGAACCGGTGAACGACACCATGTCCACGTCGGGGTGCGCGGCGATCGCCTCCCCCACCACCGGTCCGAAGCCGGTCACCAGGTTGAACACACCGGCGGGTACCCCAACCTCCTCGAAGATCTCGGCCAGGACGAACGCATTGAGCGGCGCCACCTCGCTCGGCTTGAGCACCACGGTGCAGCCCGCGGCCAATGCTGGCGCCACCTTGGCGGCAATCTGGTGCAAGGGGTAGTTCCAGGGGGTGATGGCGCCCACGACGCCGATGGGCTCCCGCACGATGAGCGAGTTGCCGACCGTCTGTTCCCAGGTGAAGTCGGCGGTGACCTGGGCCATGGAACCGAACGACGCCATAGGCAGGCCCACCTGCACCAGCCGGGAAAGCACCAGTGGCATCCCGACCTCGTGGGTGATCAACTCCCCCAGCGCGTCCATGCGGGCCCCGAGGGCCTCGCTGACGGCCGTGAGAAGGGCGGCCCGCTCGGCGACGGGCGTCGACGACCAGGCGGGGAAGGCGCCCCGGGCGGCGGCCACCGCCCGGTCGATGTCGTCGGTGGTCCCCTCGGGCACGTTGCCGATCACCTCTTCGGTGGTCGAATCGATCACGTCGATCGAGCCCGTCCCGGTGGACGGCACCCAGGCCCCTCCGATGTAGAGCTTGTCGCGGACAATGGTCGTCATGGATGGCATTGGTGCTCCCTTGGATACTGGCGTGCGTGCTGGCGAGGCGGGAATCCCACTCTATGCCCGGGCCGCGAACCGATGCGGGCCTCGGGCGAACCACCGGGCCGCCCCGGTGGACGGCCGACGGGGCCCGACGCGTGTCGCACCGGAGCCGATATTGCGTAACGCTTCCGATATAAGTACATTGGCCGCAACCAGTCCCACCGCAACCAGTCCCACCGCAGCCAGCACCACCGCCCAACGGGGGAACGTGTCCCAGACCCAAGAGGAACGCAAGGCCGAGACCCGGGCCCGACTGCTCGCCTCCGCCGCCGACCTCTTCGCCGGCCAGGGGATCGATGCCGTGTCAGTCGATGCGGTGGCCGAGGCGGCCGGGCGAACCTCGGGTGCGGTGTACGCCCATTTCGGCAGCAAGCAGGGGCTCCTGCTGGCACTGCTCGACTCGTGGAAGGACTCCCTGCTCACCGTCTTGCTGGCCGAGGTGGCCGTGACCGAGTCACCCCACGGACAGCTTGCCGCGGTATGGGAGAACGTCGCCGGTGGGGACGAGTCAGGGCGGCGGTCGATCCTCGAACAGGAGCTGTGGCTGCGGGCCGCCCGCGACGCCGAGGTAGCCGACGTCATCCGGTCCCGGAACCGTGAGGCCCGGCGGTTCAGTGCCCGGCTGCTCGACGGCTGGGCCGACGACTTCGGAGCCGAGCCGGCCGCCGACTCGGAGGACCTCGCGGTGCTGGTGCGGGGACTCCTGATCGGATTGGCCATGCAGCGCCGGCTCGAACCCGGGACGGTGAGCGACGAGCTGGCCGTTCGGGGCCTGTGTGCGCTGCTGGGCCTGGCCGGGGACCCGCAGGCGGCGGCCTCGACGGCACCGAACCGGTCGGCCACGGTCGGCGAATGACGATTTCACCGCAATCAAAGAGGACAAGCGAAGGAGCGACACCATGAACACCGAGATCCGCCGGAAGCTGGGCATCGAGTTCCCCATCTTCGCGTTCACCCACTGCCGCGACGTGGTGGCGGCCGTCTCCAACGCCGGTGGCATCGGCGTGCTCGGTGCCATCGGCTTCGACCCCGAGCAGCTCGAGGTCGAGCTCACCTGGATCGACGAGCACGTCGGCGACCGGCCCTACGGCGTCGACATCGTGATCCCGGCCAAGTACGAGGGCATGGACGAGATGGACCCCGACAAGCTCGAGGCACAGATCCGGGCCCTCATCCCCGCCACCCACCGAGACTTCGCCCTCAAGATCCTCGACGACCACCATGTGCCCGAGATCCCCGAGGACGAGCGGCGGACCAACGGGATGATCGGCTGGACGGCCGCCCATGCCGCCGGCCTGCTCGAGGTCGCGCTCCGCCATCCAAACGTCAAGCTGATCGCCAACGCACTGGGGACTCCCCCTCCCGACGTGGTCGATAAGGTCCAGGGCGCGGGCCTGATGATCGGGGCCCTGGCCGGCTCGGTCAAGCATGCGCTCAGCCACAAGGAGGCCGGGCTCGACTTCATCATCTGCCAGGGGTCAGAGGGAGGCGGCCACACCGGCGACGTCGGGAGCATCGTGCTGTGGCCCGAGGTCATCGATGCGGTGGCGCCGATCCCCGTGCTGGCCGCGGGCGGCGTGGGCAGTGGCCGCCAGATGGCCGCCGCCCTCGCGTTGGGTGCTCAGGGCGTGTGGTCCGGGACCCTGTGGCTGACGGTGGACGAGGCAGACATTCCGCCCAAGCAGATGGAGAGCTACCTCGCCGCTTCCAGCCGTGACACGGTGCGGTCCCGGTCGTTCACCGGCAAGCCGTGCCGGATGCTGAAGAACGACTGGACCGAGGCGTGGGAGGCCGAGGACACCCCCGACCCCCTGCCCATGCCGTTGCAGATGATGGTGGCCATCGAGGCGGTGTCGCGGGGCCACCGCTACCCCGAGCAGGCGAGGGATGTGAACTTCAACCCGTGCGGCCAGGTCATCGGGCGGGCCACCTCCGTCCGCAAGGCCAGGGACGTGGTGTACTCGATGGTCGAAGAGTACATCGAGGCCACCGAGCGCCTGCAGGCCGGCGTGACCGTCTAGGACACCGAACAGCGCCGCATGGAGCACCCAACGGCGCACCATGGGTCCGGGACCGGAACACGGGTAGCCTCGCAGACAACGAGCTGACCCCGGAAACCAGAGCCATGCAGTACCTCTACCTCTTCCTCATCGTCTTCGGGGTCAACCTCCTCCCGGCATTCGGGCCGCCCACCTGGACGCTGTTGGTCTTCGCCCGGATCCACTGGCACCTCAACCCGGTGGCACTGGTCATCCTCGGCGGGATGGCGGCGATGCTCGGGAGGTACCTGTTGGCCGTCACGGCCCGACGGTTCCGAGGCCATCTGAGCGGGCGACTCCAGGAGAACCTGACCGCGGCCAGCGACGCTCTCCTCAAGCGGAGGTCCAGCGCCATCGCCACGTTGGCGCTGTTCGCCATCTCCCCGCTGCCCTCGGCCCAGCTGTTCGTCGCCGCCGGGCTGCTCGAACTCCCCCTCGTCCCGATCACCCTGGCATTCTTCGTCGGGCGCCTGGTGAGCTACTCGATCTACGTCGGGGTGGCCACCGTCGCCGAGCGCCAGCTGGGGAGCGTCCTCGACCAGCTCCTGGGCTCGCCCTGGTCGATCGCCGTCCAGTTGGTCCTGTTGGCCGCGGTGGCGTTGCTCCCGTTCATCAACTGGAAGAGCATCCTCGGACGGCGGACGGGGGAGGACGACACTCCGCCCTCCTGAGTGGCGACCTCGTGAGCGGGCCGCCGGGGAGGGCCGCAGGGCAGTCGGCCGGGCCTACCCGATTCCCACGATCGGCTGGTTGAGGACCTTGCCGCCGGTCGACCCGTAGAAGACGGCATCGCCGTAGGAGAAGATCCCGCCGTCGGTGGCGACCAGCCAGTAGCCCTTGCCGCGCGGGCTCAGTTCCATGCCGACGATCGGCCTGTTGAGGTGGATGTTCCCGGCCGAGCCGTAGAAGGCGGCATCCCCGAAGGAGAAGATCCCGCCGTCGGAGGCCACCAGCCAGTAGCCCTTGTCGTCGGCGGTGGCGGACATGCCGACTATCGGCTTGTTGAGGTGAATGTTGCCCGTCGAGCCGTAGAACTCGTTTGCGGCCGTCCCGAAGCCGAAGATGCCTCCGTCCGAGGCCACCAGCCAGTAGCCGGCGCCACTCGAGGTGGCCGCCATGCCCACGATCGGCTGGTTGAGGACCTTGTTGCCGGTCGAGCCATGGAACTTCGCGTCGCCGAAGGAGAAGATCCCGCCGTCGGAGGCCACCAGCCAGTAGCCGCCGCCATCCGGGGTGGCGGCCATGCCCACGATCGGCTTGTTGAGCGGCTTGGCTCCCGTCGAGCCGAAGAACCCGGCATCACCGAAGGTGAAGATCCCGCCGTCGGAGGCCACCAGCCAGTACCCGCGACCGCTGGGGGTGGAGGCCATGCCCACGATCGGCTGGTTCAGGACCGTTCCGCCCGTCGACCCGAAGAACTGCTGGGACCCGAAGGAGAAGATGCCGCCGTCGGAGGCCACCAGCCAGTAGCCCGCGGAGTCGGGCGAGACGGGCGTGGAGGGAGCCGAGGGCGGCCCCGTTCCGTTGACGTTCATGGCCGCCACGGTGAATTCATAGTGGAGCCCGTTGGTGAGGCCTCCGACCGTGGCGCTGGTTCCAGGTCCGACGACAACGGGGGTGCCGGTCGAGGGGGCGGACGGGGCGACGGTGAACGGGGTGATGACGTAACCGGTGATCGGGCTGCCACCATCGCTAAGAGGCGCGGACCAATGCAGGCCGGCGCTGTTGTTCCCACCAGAGGCGCTGACAGCGGTCGGCGCACCCGGCACGGTGGTTACGGTGAGAGTGAAACCGAACGTCCCTGTGTTGCCCAGCGTGTCAGTCATCGTGCCGATTGCCGAATACGTACCAGGCGCCAAGGTTCCGGTTGTCGTTACACCTCCGGCGGACGAGACGTTGACACCCGAGCCGCCGGTCTTGGTGAAGGTCACCGCTCCGGCGTTACCTGTCGTATTCAGCTGGTCGGTGAAGGATGCCGATCCGGCTGTACCCACCGTGGCCGAGGTTGGCGCGACTTGGGTGATCGCGACGCCGCCAACGCTCAGGCTAAAGATGAACGAGCCGGCATCGCCAAAGCTATCCGTCATAGTGCCGCTCGCAGTGTGGTTACCAGCCGACAGCGCACCGCCCGTCGAAATGAAACCTTGGGGCGAAACGACCAAGTTCGGGGTGCCCGAACTTTGGCTAAACGTAACCGCTCCGTCGTTTCCCGATGTTGTGAGCTGTTGAGTAAACGCCGACGAAAGTGAGGTCGACACGGAGCCCGAAGTGGGCGTGGCGGTGATCGTTGCGGGAGTAACCGTGAGGATATAGGAGTAGGGAGCCGTCTGGGGTGTTGGGCTGCTGCTGTCTGTTGCCGTGCCGCTGACTGAGTACGTACCGGTGTGCAATGGGCCACCCGCAACAGAAAGAGCGCCAGAGGTGTCTGCGTTGAGGCCGGGCGATCCGGAGCTAGCTGCGGTATATGACACGGGTAGAATACCGTTGGCCGTTTGTAGTTG
>DATKRZ010000024.1:0-10363 GCA_035531955.1 Acidimicrobiales bacterium
GTTGGAGTCCCGGCGGTCCTTCATGGGACAAAACCGCCGAGACGGCCAGCTCACACTAGAGTGCCGCAGCCGGGGGCGCCGGTTCCGGGGCCGACATCTGGCCCCCGGCACCTCACCGCCCGCCGCGCCGGCATCTGCCCTCCGGGACGGCTCCATCATCACGCCGTCGAGACGAACACGTTCTTGATGTCGGTGTAGGAGTCCAGCGCCTCCAACCCGAGCTCCCGCCCGAAGCCGGACTGCTTCATGCCCCCGAAGCCGGTCTGCACCCGGACCGAGCTGTTGGAGTTGACCGAGAGGTTCCCGGCCTGCACGGCCCGGGCCATCCGCAGGGAGCGGGCCCCGTCCCGGGTCCAGATCGAGCCGGACAGGCCGTAGGGGGTGTCGTTGGCCAACCGGACTGCGTCCTCCTCGTCGTCGAAGGGGATCACCGCGACCACCGGTCCGAAGATCTCCTCGCGGGCCATGCGCCACCCGGCCCCGGCCGGGGCGACCACGGTGGGCGGAAACCAGAAGCCAGGGCCCTCCGGCACTGCGCCCACGGTGTGGGTGGGGACCGGGCCACCGTCGGACCCGCCCATGCCCGGGCCGAGGAAGCCCTGCACGACGCGACGGTGGTCGGCCGTCACCAATGGGCCCATCTTGGTGTCCGGGTCGGTGGGGTCGCCCACGGTCCACGCCTCGACCGCCTCTGACAACAGCGACACGTACCGGTCGAAGACCGGTCGCTGCACCAGCACCCGGCTGCGGGCACAGCAGTCCTGCCCGGCGTTGGCGAACACCCCGCCCGGCGTGGCCGCAGCGGCCCGCTCGATGTCGGCGTCGTCGAAGACGATCGATGCCGACTTGCCCCCGAGCTCGAGGGTGACCCGCTTGACGGTGGCGGCGGCCCGGGCCATCACCTCGCGGCCCACTTCGGTCGATCCGGTGAAGGCCACCTTGGCCACCCCGGGATGTCCGACCAGGTGGGCGCCCACGGTCGACCCCTTCCCCACCACCACCTGGACCACCCCTTCGGGGATCCCGGCGTCGAGGGCCAGCTCGGCCAGACGGAGGGCGGTCAGCGGGGTCGCCTCTGCCGGTTTGACCACGATGGTGTTGCCGGTGGCCAGGGCGGGGCCCACCTTCCAGGAGGTGATGGCGATGGGGAAATTCCAGGGGACGATGGCGGCCACCACCCCCAGTGGCTCGTGGAAGGTCATGGCCACTCCCCCGGCCACGGGCACGGTGGCCCCCCGGTGCTTGTCCACCGCGCCGGCGTAGAAGTACAGGACCTCGGCGACCATGCCCACCTCGTCGCGGCTCTCGGCGATCGGCTTGCCCACGTTGCGGGTCTCCAACTGGGCCAGCTCCTCGCCGTGCTCCTCGACCTGGACCGCGAACCTCCGCAGCAGACGGGCCCGGTCGGCCGGGGACACCGACCGCCACGCCGGACCGGCCTCGAGCGAGCGGGCCACCGCGGCGTCGGCCTCGTCGGCCCCGTGCCGCGGGATCTCGGCGATGGGGGCCTCGGTGGCCGGGTTCACGATCGTGACGCTCATGTGTGCTCCCCGGTGACCGCTTTCCCGGGTGGGGGCGCGCCCGGGGCGAGTGCGGCATCGACCAGGGCCTCGAAGAGCCGGGTGTCGCCGGACTCCTCGGGATGCCATTGCACGCCGATGACCAAGCGGCGGCCCGGCAGCTCGACGGCCTCGACCACCCCGTCGTCGCTCATGGCCGTCACCACCAGGCCGCGGCCCAGCCTGGAAAGGCCCTGGTGATGGCTGCACAGGACCTCGACCCGCTCGCCCAGCACCCGGCGCACGGTGCTCCCCTCCACCGTCTGGATCGCCACCCGGCCGAAGGCACCCGGCGCCGGTTGGTGGCGGGTCGAGCCGAGGAGGTCGGGCAGCTGCTGGATGAGGTCCCCTCCGAGGCCGACGTTGAGCACCTGCGCCCCGCGGCAGATCGCCAGCACCGGCAGGTCGCGCCGGAGCGCCTCCTCCAGCACGGCGATCTCGAGATCGTCCCGCTGGTGGCTGGTGCCGCCGTTGCGGGGGTCGGGGTCCTGTCCGTAGCGGACGGCGCCCATGTCCCCGCCGCCGATCAGCACCAGGCCGTCCAGCACCGACACCAACCGCCCGAATCCGGCGGACCGTTCGTCGGCTCCCCCGCCCGGGGCCCGAGCCGCGGTGGGCACCGGGATGCGGGCCGGCGGAAGGAGGAGGGGCTGGCCGCCGGCTGCCTCCACGGCGTCGAGGTAGAGGCCGGGCACCAGCGCGGCGTCGCGCTCCCAGGACCACCAAGAGGTGACCTGCCGGTAGGTGGACAACCCGATGAGCGGACGGGTCGGGTGGCGCGGCACACGGTTAGTATTCCACCGCCCTCGGGCGCCCCGATGGGGTCCGGCGCGCGGGCACAACACGCAGCCCTGCAGGACCACAGGGCTGCAGTCCACTCATATTCCGCGCCCGGGGAGGCACCGATGGAACGACTCGGCGGCAAGGTTGCGGTGATCACCGGGGCCGGGAGCGGAATCGGCCGGGTGACGGCATCGCTCTTCGCCGCCGAGGGCGCCGAGGTGGTGGTGGCCGACCTGGTGTCCGACCAGGCGGAGTCGGCGGCCGCCGACATCGTCTCCGCCGGAGGATCAGCCACCGCGGTCACCGTGGACGTCTCCGACGAGGATCAGGTCGGGGCCATGGTGGCCCGGGCCGTCGACACCTTCGGGGGCCTCCACGTCCTGCTCAACAACGCCGGCATCTTCCCCGATGACGACGGCGGTGTCCTCGACACCCCGCCGGCCACCTGGCAGAAGGTGATGGACGTCAACTTGAAGGGCGTCTGGCTGGGCTGTCGGGCCGCGGTCCCGGCCATGCTGGGCTCGGGAGGCGGGTCCATCGTCAACGTGGCCTCGTTCGTCGCCCTGATGGGGGCGGCCACCGCGCAGATCGCCTACACCGCGTCCAAGGGTGGGGTGGTGGCCCTGACCCGCGAGCTGGCCGTGGAGTACGCCCGCGCCGGGATCAGGGCCAACTCGATCTGCCCCGGGCCCATCGAGACCCCGCTGCTCGCCGAGCTCCTGTCCGACCCTGCCCGTCGCCAGCGCCGCCTGGTCCACATCCCGATCGGGCGGTTCGGCCGCCCCGACGAGATCGCCAAGGCGGCCCTGTTCCTGGCCTCGGACGACGCCTCGTTCGTCACCGGGTCGGCCCTGGTGGTCGACGGGGGCATCACCGCCGCCTACGTCACACCGGAGTAGAGCTGGACGGGCCGTCACCGCTGGGCCAGAGTGCTCGCATGCTGACCCTCGAAACCCTCCCCCACCAGATCCAGTCCGGCGACATCGACACCGTGGTGGTGGCCTTTCCCGACCTCCAGGGCCGGCCCGTCGGAAAGCGGGTGACCGGGACCTTCTTCCTCGACCACGTCCTCCACCACGGGATCGAGGTATGCGACTATCTCCTGGCCTGCGACGTGGACATGGTGCCGGTGCCCGGCTACGCGTCGTCCAATTGGGAGACCGGCTACGGCGACCTCAACGCGGTGATCGACCCCCACACCGTGCGACCGCTGCCGTGGGCGCCGGGCAGCGCCATGGTCCTCTGCGACCTCCTGACCATGGACGGCGACCCCGTCGAGGTCTCACCCCGGCGCATCCTGCGCCGGCAGATCGAACGGGCGGCGGCGCACGACCTCGAGGTCAAGTGCGCCACCGAGCTCGAGTTCTACCTCTTCTACGACTCGTTCGCCGAGGCCGCGGGCAAGCACTGGCAGCAGCTCGTCCCCCACGCCGAAACCATCCAGGACTACCAGCTCCAACAGACGTCGAACCAGGAGTACATCATCGGCCGCATCCGCAGCCAGATGGTCGAGGCCGGCATCCCCATCGAGTTCTCCAAGGGTGAGGCCGGCCCCGGCCAGCACGAGATCAACATCGCCTACGGCGCTCCGCTCGAGGTGGCCGATCGCCACCTGGTGTTCAAGAGCGGGGTGAGGGAGATCGCCGCCGGCTCCGGTCGGGCCACCACCTTCATGGCCAAGTGGTCGATGGACGCCGCCGGCTCGTCGTGCCACATCCACACCAGCCTCTGGGATGCCGCAACCGGCGCCCCGCTCATGGCATCGGCCGACGGTGCGTCCTCGCCGTCAGGACTGTCGACCGTCGGCAGACAGTTCGTGGCCGGACAGGTCGCCGCCGCCCGGGAGCTGGCCTGGTGCTTCGCCCCGTATGTGAACTCCTATCGCCGATACGTCCCCGACTCCTGGGCGCCCACCGCCGCGGTCTGGGGCGAGGACAACCGGACCTGCGGGTTCAGGACGGTGGGGACCGGTGCCGGCCGCAGGGTCGAGAACCGGATCCCCGGCGCCGACGTCAACCCGTACCTGGCGCTGGCCGCGGCCATTGCCGGCGGCTTGTGGGGGATCGAGCACCAACTGGAGCTCGGGCCGGCCTTCACCGGCAACGCCTACCGGGCCACCGACGTGCCCCGCCTCCCGTCCACTCTGGCCGAGGCCATCGACAGCCTGGCCTCGAGTGCGGTGGCCGTCGAGGCGTTCGGTCCCGAGGTCCACCAGCACCTGGTGAACACCGCCCGACAGGAGTGGGCCACCGCCAACCGGGTGGTCACCGACTGGGAGCTGGCCCGCAACTTCGAGCGGATCTGACCACCGGGCGCCCGCGGTCCGGTGGCCGGCGCCCGACCGTCAACCGGGACGCCGGCGGTTTCGAACAGTCGATGTGACTCGGGCACCCTCGGGATCGATCCTCCTGCCACCGGTGCCCGGCCGGGGCGGCGGCCTCCGGTCGGCGGAAGACCTGGCCATGGCCGGGCTGGCCCGGGTCCTGATCCGCGCCTTCTTCCGCCACGTGCAGGTCGAGCACGGCGAGCGCCTCGAGGCGGGCAGGCCCACCGTCTTGGTGGCCGGCCACCGGAACGGCCTGGTGGACGCCCTGGTGCTGATGGCTGCCCTGGGCCCCTACCCGCGGTTCCTGGGCAAGTCCACCCTGTTCCGCATCCCGGTCCTCTGGCCGTTCCTCAAACTGGGCGGGGTGGTGCCCGTCCACCGGGCCCAGGACGGGGGGTCCACGGCCGGCAACGCCGGCGCCTTCACCTTCTCCAACCGCCTGCTGGCCCGGGGACGGACGGTGGCCATCTTCCCCGAGGGGATCAGCCACGACCTGCCCGCCCTGCAACCGCTCCGCACCGGGGCGGCCCGGGTGGCGCTCAGGGCCAGCCATGACGGAGTCCCGGGGGTGGTCACGGTGGCCGTCGGCCTCGTCTACGACGAGAGGCAGCGCTTCCGCTCCCGCGCCCTGGTCCGGGTGGGCGAGCCCCAGTCCACTGACTGCTGGATGGACGCCTACCGACGGGACGATCGCGGCGCCGTCCGCTCCCTGACCGACGACCTGGCCGAACGGCTGCGCCGCGTGCAGCCCGACCTTCCCTCGTGGGCCGAGACCGAACGGCTGGCCGACATGGCGGAGATCCTGGCCCGGGCCGAGTCCGACCTTCCCCGCCAGGTGGACCTGGCCCGTCGCCAGCACCTGGTCGAGGCGCTGACCCGCGGTGGGGCCGAGCCGGGCCGGGCGGTGGCCGTGGAGGCCCTGCGGGTCGCCCACCACACCTATCGGCGCCGTCTCGCCGCCTTCGGGCTCGACGACGCCGAGGTCATGGCCGGAATCTGGTCAGGGCGACTCCGGTGGCGGTCCCTCGGGGTCCTCGTCGGGGTGATCGGGACCGCGCCCCTGGCGGCGGTGGGAGCGGTCGTCCACGTGGTGCCCTACCAGTTGGTCAAACGGCTGAGTCGTCTGCCGGCAAACGTTGGGATGCGGGCCACGGTCAAGCTCCTGGGGTGCTTCTTCGCCTTCGTGGCCGCCTACGCCGCGCTGGGGGTGATCATCGGGCGGTCGTCGGGGGCGCCCCTCGGGCTCCTGGCCGCGGCCGGTGCGCCCGCCTGCGGGTACGTGGCGGTCCGGATGGTCGAGCGGATCCGCCGGATGGGCGGCGCCGCCGGGGGTCTCCGGCTGGCTCGCAGGCGGGGGCCCCTGCGCACATCCCTGCTGGCCGACAGGGCGGTGGTGGTGGCCGCCGCCGGGGCGGTGCTCGGCCCTCAGGCCCGGGATGCTTGACGAATCGCAGGACGGCTGCCACCATTGATGCCATCATGCACGTAGCCCCGACCGCGGAACTGCTTCTCACCTGACGGCGAGCGCCCCAACGCGTTCGCCCGCAACCTCCTGAGCCGACCGGCCAGGGGGTTTTTTGTTTCACCGGACACGCCTACCGGGCCCAGTCCGCCGCCTGACCATCACGCCAAGCATCAAGGGAGCACCACCAGTGAACACCGAAGCGAACGACCCAACCCCTCCGGGCCCTGGCGACCGTGCGGCCCAGCCGCGCCTCGCCATGCCCTGTGACGTCTCCCCGATGCAGTTCCACCTCTACCGCCCCCATCTGCCCTTGACCCTGCCCGATCGCACCTGGCCCGACCGGCAGTTCAGCCGCGCCCCCCGCTGGGCCAGTGTGGACCTGCGCGACGGCAACCAGGCACTGGTCGATCCCATGGACCCCGAGCGAAAGTTGACGCTGTTCCGTACGCTGGTGGACATCGGTTTCAAGGAGATCGAAGTGGGGTTCCCCTCGGCCTCCCAGACCGACTTCGACTTCCAACGCCAGATCATCGACGACGGGCTGATCCCCGACGACGTGACCATCCAGGTGCTGGTCCAGTGCCGCCAGGAGCTGATCGAGCGCACGTTCGAGTCCCTGGTGGGCGCGCCCCGGGCCATCGTCCACTTCTACAACTCGACCTCCGCCCTGCAGCGGCGGGTGGTGTTCGGTCTGGACCGGGACGGCATCGCCGACATCGCGGTGAGCGCCGCCCGCCTGTGCCGGAAGTTGGAGACGACGCTGCCGGGGACCGAGATCCGCTACGAGTACTCCCCCGAGAGCTTCACCGGGACCGAGCCGGACTTCGCGGTCGAGATCTGCGAGGCGGTCATGACGGTCATCGAGCCCACCCCAGACCGTCCGATCATCCTCAATCTGCCCAACACGGTCGAGATGTACGGCCCCAACGTCTACGCCGACGTCATCGAGTGGTTCGGCCGCACCATCACCGGCCGGGAGTCGGTCATCCTCAGCCTCCATCCCCACAACGACCGGGGCACGGCGGTGGCCGCCGCCGAGCTGGCCGTGCTGGCCGGCGCCGACCGGGTGGAGGGGACCCTGTTCGGCAACGGGGAGCGGACCGGCAATGTGGACATCGTCACACTGGCGATGAACCTGTTCTCCCAGGGCATCGATCCGGCGCTCGACTTCACCGACATCGACCGGGTGCGGAGGGTGGCCGAGTTCGCCACCCGGATGCCCGTCCATCCCCGGCACCCCTACGCCGGCGACCTGGTGTACACCGCCTTCTCCGGCTCCCACCAGGACGCCATCAAGAAGGGATTCGCCGCCATCGGCGACGACTACGACCACTGGGAGGTCCCCTACCTGCCCATCGACCCGAGCCACACCGGACGGACCTACGAAGCGATCATCCAGGTCAACAGCCAGTCGGGCAAGGGCGGCGTCGCCTACGTGATGGACACCGAGCACGGGCTCGACCTCCCACGGCGGCTGCAGGTGGAGTTCTCCAGAGAGGTCCAGGCCATCACCGAGGACAGCGGGACGGTGATCCCGGCCGGACAGATGTGGGACGCCTTCACCCGGACCTACCTGCCCGAGGACGCCGGGGTGCGCCTCATCGGCAGTGAGGTGACCACCGGCGGGCATCGCACGACGGTGACCGCCCAGCTCCTGGTCGACGGTGAGCCCCGGACGGTCATGGGAGAGGGCAACGGACCCATCGACGCCCTGCTGGCGGCGCTCCGGGCCGACCTGGGGGTCGACTTCGAGGTGAAGGACTACAACCAGCACGCCCTGACCGCCGGCAGCGAGGCGTCGGCCGTCGCCTACGTCGAGGCCGAGGGGCCCGACGGGACGACCTGGTGGGGAGTGGGAATGGACTCCAGCATCCTGGACGCCTCCCTGCATGCGATGGTCTCAGCGGCCAACCGGGCCCCGTCCGGCCGGTTGCCACCGTCCGTGTAGGGATGCCCGGGATCGGGTCTGGGTAGGATTCATCGGAGCATGCCGAGAATCCCGAACCTGTTCATCGTCGGAGCCCCCAAATCCGGGACCACGGCGATGTGGTCCTACCTGGGGAAGCACCCCGAGATCTTTGTCGCCGGCAAGGAGTACCACTTCTTCGGGAGCGACCTGGCCTACCGCAACCAACAGCGGCCGGACAGCTCCCACTACCTCTCCCATTTCGACCGGGCGACCGATGAGCGCTACCTGCTCGACGCCTCCATCGGCTACATGGTCTCGAAACGGGCGGCGGCGGAGATCGTCTCCTACTCCCCCGACGCCCGCATCGTGGCCATCGTGCGCAATCCGATCGACATGATGCACTCCCTCCACAGCGAACTCCTCTTCCAGGGCGACGAGGACGTCGCCGACTTCGGGGAGGCCCTGGCTTTGGAGGGAGCCCGCCGCCGGGGGGAGCACATCCCCGAGGCGTGCCAAGCGGTCTGGGCCCTCTCCTATCGGACGGTGGCGCACTATTCGGAGCAGCTCATCCGGTACTTCGACGCCCTGGGCCGAGGGAGGGTGCACGTCGTGGTCTTCGATGACGTCGTGGCCGATACCGCCAGCTGTTACCAGGCCGTTCTGGAGTTCCTGGGCGTCGATCCGACCTTCCGACCCGACCTCCCCGTGGTGAACGCCAACAAGGTGGCCAGGAGCAGCCTGATGGTGAGACTGCTGCGGTCGCCGCCCCCGTTCGCCCGGCGCCTCGGCCGGATGGCGGTGCAGAACCAGAACGCCCGGCGGGCCCTCGGCGGCCGTCTGCAGTCCCTCAACGCCGGTCGGCAGTCCCGCCCGCCGGTCGATCCGGGCCTCCGCCGATCGCTGGAGGCCGAGTTCCACTCCGAGGTGGCCGCCCTCGGCGAGCTCCTCGGTCGGGACCTGAGCGGGTGGTTCTCGCCGGTGGCCCAACCTTCGTGAGTTGACCGAAGATCCCACGAACAGCGGACCCGGTGACGGCGCGCCAGGGACCCCGACCGGGGACGAGGTGAGCGCCAGGCGGGTCCTCACCATCGGCGACCACCTGGGATCGATCGGGGGCACCGAGTCCGCCCAGCTGGCCATCTTCCAGAGCCTGGCGGAGCGGGGGTGGGAGGTGCACCTGCTGTACGTGAGCAGGGGGGACACCTGGGCGGAGTGGAAGTCGCTGGCGGCCACCACCACCGCCATCGGCGCTTCGCTGCCGACCCGCGCCTCCCCCGTGGCCGGCACCGCCGGGGCCCTCGGGGCGGTCATCCGGGGGACCCGGATCCGTCCATCGGTGGTCTATGTCCACAGCGCCGGCCATGTCCCGGTGGCGTTGGGGACGGCCTCTTTGGTGCGCGCTCCGGTGGTGGCCCACCTCCACCTCGCTCCACCAGCCCGCCAGCCCCAGTGGCTCAACGCGGCCATCCGGCGGGTGTCGGCGGTGGTCGTACCCTCGTCGGACGCGGCCCGGCGCTGGACCGAGGCGGCCGCATTGGATCCGTCCCGGACCACAGTCGTCCCCACCGGAGTCGATCCCGACCGCTTCGTTCCGCTGGGGGACGCCCGGCGCGCCGAGGTGCGGAAAGGAATCGGCGTGGGCACTGACGAGCGGATGATCCTCTACGCCGGGCGGGTCGAGCACAACAAAGGCGCTCACGTCCTCATCGACGCGGTGGACCACATCACGACCCCGGTCCACCTCGTCGTGTGCGGCGACGCCCGCGACGAGATCTACCTGGCCGGACTGCGAGCGTTGATAGGGGAGCGGAACGCCACCTATCTCGGTCGCCGAACGGATGTGGCCTCCCTGATGGGGGCGGCGGACCTGGTGGTCGTGCCGAGCAGCGTGGCCGAGACCCAGGGGCTCGTCATCGGCGAGGCGCTGGCCTGTGGCACACCGGTGGTCGCCTTCGACGTCGGAGGCATCGCCGACTCGATGGGCGGCTTCCCCGACCAGCTCGTGCCGGCCGGTGACACGGCGCAACTGGCCGCGGCCATCGAGCGCTTCGCGGCCTGGCGGCGCTTCGACCCCGGCCTCGGAAGGCGGTCGAGGGACTGGGCCACCGGGCACCTCTCCCTCGACCGGTCGGCGCAGGTCCTGGAGGGCGTCATCGCCCGGGCGTGAGCCGCCACCATGGAACCGGCCCAGCCGTCGGGATCAGAACCGGTTCAGCCGTTTGAAGATGCCCTTGGTCTGCTTGTAGAGGTTCACGAACTCGCCGAACAGGGTGTCGTACTCGGTGGCCGTGGAGGGGTCGGAGGTGAAGGTGCGCCGGACC
>DATKRZ010000025.1:0-25009 GCA_035531955.1 Acidimicrobiales bacterium
ACGATGACGTCGGGCTGGATCCCCCGGCTGCGCAGCTCGGTCACCGAGTGCTGGGTGGGTTTGGTCTTCTGCTCGCCCGAGGGGCCGAGGTAGGGCACCAGGGTGAGATGCACGTAGCAGACGTTCTCCCGGCCCACATCCCGTCGGAACTGGCGGATGGCCTCGATGAAGGGGACGATCTCGATGTCGCCCACTGTGCCCCCGATCTCCACGATGACCACGTCGACGTCCTTGGTTCCGAGTCCCATGACCCGCCTCTTGATCTCGTCGGTCACGTGCGGGATCACCTGCACCGTCTTGCCCAGGTAGTCGCCCCGGCGCTCCTTGGCGATCACCGACGAATAGATCTTGCCGGTGGTGGCGTTGGAGTCGCGGTGCAGGTTCTCGTCGATGAACCGCTCGTAGTGGCCGAGATCGAGGTCGGTCTCGCCGCCGTCCTCGGTGACGAAGACCTCCCCGTGCTCGAACGGGTTCATGGTGCCCGGATCGACGTTGATGTACGGATCGAGCTTGCACATGGTCACCCGCAGACCCCGGCATTTGAGGAGTCGCCCCAGTGAGGAAGCGGTGAGCCCCTTCCCCAACGATGAAGACACGCCGCCGGTGAAGAAGATGAACTTGGTGTCGGGAGAGAGTCCGCGCGCCGACTCTGCCGCCGACTGCTCCCCCAGAAGCTCCGGCGGGCCATCCATGTCGGGCACCTGTCGAGGCTAGCGGAACCGGGTACGCCGTGGTGCGGACCCCACCCAGGCCGGGTCTGCACGCCGGGCACCGGAACCGGCCGTCACCGGGCCCCCCGGCCGGGCGACCCCTCGAGCAGCTCCCGGGCGTGGCGCTGTGCGGACGAACTGTCGGGGCGCCCCGACAGCATCCGACTGATCTCGACCACCCGGCCCTCGGCGTCGAGGGCCACCACCTCGGAACGGGTACGACCGCCGCTCGCGGACTTCCTCACCTCGATCTGATGGTCGGCCAGGGCCGCTACCTGGGCCAGATGGGTGACCACCAACACCTGTGCGTGGCGTCCGAGCCCGGCCAGGGCGCGTCCGACCGAGGCGGCCGCAGCACCCCCCACTCCGGCATCCACCTCGTCGAACACCATCACCCCCGGCGAGTCGGTGATGGCCAACCGCACCGCCAGCATGGTGCGGGCCAGCTCGCCCCCGGACGCCACCTTGGCCAGGGGCTGCAGGGCCTCACCGGGGTTGGCCCCCAGCAGGAAGGTGACCTGGTCGGCAGGCCCGGCTCCTTCCACCGCGATCGAGAATCGGGCCGACGGCATGGCGAGGCTCCTCAGCGTCACCTCGATCTGGCCGGCGAGACGGGGAGCGGTCTCCCGGCGGGCCGAGGCGACTTCCGACTCCGCCTGCACGAGGGCGTCACGGGCCGACCGGATCTCTGCGTCGAGCGCCGAAGCCCGTAGCTCCTCGCCCTCGATGACCGCCAGGCGCTCCCGGGCATCCGATGCATGGGCGAGCACCTCTTCGAGGTTGCTGCCGTATTTCCGTTCGAGCTCGTGGAACATCTTTCGACGCCCGCGGATCTCCTCGAGCCGTTCGGGGTCATCGTCCCAGGTCTCCACCACCGTTCGCAGCTCGGTGGCCAGATCGGCGAGCTCGGCCATGCTCGAGCGCATCCGGGCCTCAATCGGGGCCAGTGCGGCCCGGCCGGCCACCGCACCCGAGGCCTGGCCCAGGCGATCGAGGGCGCTCGAATCGTCCGACGCCGAGATGGCTGCCAGCGCGACAGCAGCCGCCTGGCGGTGCGCGTCGGCCGCGGCGAGGCGGTCCTCTTCGACCTCGAGCCGCGCGTCCTCATCGGGGTCCTCGATGCCGGCGGCGGCGATCTCGTCGATCTGGTAGGTGAGGAGGTCGACTTCGCGGGCGCGCTGCCGTGCGTCGCCCCCGAGCGCAGCGGACTCGTCGGTCAGAAGGCGGAGGTGGCGCTGCGCCGTCTCGAGCCCGATGAGCTCGATCTGCCCGAATGAATCGAGGGCCCTGCGCTGCGCCTCGGGCCGGGTGAGCGACTGGTGCTGGTGCTGGCCGTGCAGTTCGATCAGCCCGCCGGCCAGCTCGGCCAGTGCCCCGACGGTCGCCATCCGGCCGTCGATCCACGCCTTGGAACGCCCGCCCCTGACGACCGACCGGGCCAGGACGGCCTCGTCGGGGACCCGCCCGTCGGGACCGGCCTGGTCGGGTCCCCCCCCACCGGGCTTCCCGGTCGACCGGTCCCCGCCGTCGGAAGGATGGCCCGATCCGGTGGCAATCAGGAACCGGCCCTCGACCGTCGCCTCGTCGGCCCCCGACCGCACGACGGTCTGGTCGGCGCGGCCTCCGAGCAGCAGGCTGAGGGCTTCGACCAGGAGGGTCTTGCCGGCTCCGGTCTCGCCGGTGAGTGCCGTCATACCGGGCTCGAATGACACGGCGACATCGTCGATCACCCCGAGGTTGCGGACGCGGAGCTCGACCAGGCCGAGGGCCATGGGGCCCGCCGTCCTACCGGTCGGCGAGGTGGAACTTCGCACGGAGGATGGCATGGAAATGGCGGGAGCCGAAGGTCACCAGTCGGGCCGGTTGGCGTCCCTCGCAACAATCGACGATGGTGCCGGGGGCGAGCACGCACACGGTCATGCCGTCGACGACCAGCACGGCCGGGCGCGGTTCTCTCACCTCGAGTCGCAGCTGCTCGGTGGGCTCGAGCACCAGTGGCCGGTCGAAGAGCATGTGGGGCGAGACCGGCGTGACCACGATGGCCCGCAGCCGGGGCGAGAGCACCGGACCCCTGGCCGAGAGGTTGTAGGCGGTCGACCCGGTGGGGGTGGCCACTAGTAGGCCGTCGGCTGCATAGGTGACGAACGGCCTGTCGTCGATCGAGGCGGCGATGCGGACGGTGTGGCCGGGCACGGTCTTCTCCACGGTGGCCTCGTTCAGGGCCGTCCGGTGGGCCAGCGGGTGACCGTCTGGGTCGGTGACGGTCACCGACAGGGTCATCCGTTCCTCCACCTGATGGGACCCGGCGAGAAAGCTGGTCAGCGCCTCCTCGAGCCCACCTGGCTCGACCTGGGTCAGATAGCCGAGCCTGCCGATGTTGACACCGAGGACGGGGATACCCTTCGCCAGCGCCGCCTCGACGGTGCGTAACAGCGTCCCGTCACCACCGAGACTCACCAGCAGGTCGGCACCGTCGACCGAGACCGAGCCGTCGGCCTGGAGGGCGGGGGTCGACCGGTGGCCCCGCTCGGCCAGCCACGCGGTCGCCCGCTCGGCCAGCGCGGCCGCCTCCGGCCGGTCGGGATGGGTGTAGAAGGCGATCAGGGCCATGGTCGTTATCCGCAGGGCCGATGGCGGTGTGCCTCGGCGACCGCCTCGTCCAAGAGGGCGGAGATCCAGCTCCCCGGCCCGGCCGGACCGGGGACCTCGCCCGGTGCCGACCGGGCGCCCGGGTGGGGCGGCGTGGTGGCATGCACGAGGAACTCGATGTTCCCTGCGGGCCCGGTGATCGGTGAGGGCATGGCCCCCATGATGGCTGCTCCGGCCGCCCCGAGCGCGGTTGCAACCTCGCCGAGCGTCCTCCGGTGGATGGCGGGATCGCGGATGACCCCCCGGCCGCGGGACGCCTCGGCCCGACCCGCCTCGAACTGCGGCTTGACCAGAATCACCACCGGCACCCCGGGGGCGGCCACCTCGCCCACCAGCATGGGAATGGCGCGGACCACCGAGATGAAGGCGAGGTCGGCGGTGACCAGGTCGACCGGGCGCCCTCCGACCGTCTCGACAGTGACATCCCGGATGTCCAGTCGCTCACGGTCGATAACACGCGGGTCCGAGCGCAGCCGCTGGTGGAGCTGGCCCCGACCCACGTCCACGGCGACGACCGAGGTGGCGCCGCCCTGGAGCAGGCAGTCAGTGAAACCCCCGGTGGAGGCACCGGCATCGAGTGCCCGAAGGCCTCGGGGATCGATGGCGAACCGAGCCAGTGCCGCCTGCAGCTTCAGGCCGCCCCGGCTGACGAACCGTGGCGCCGCACCCAGCAACTCGACGGGCTCGCCGGCGGCCACCAAACGGGCCGGCTTGTCGGCGATCGAGCCCGACACGGCCACCAGCCCCTGCTCGATCAGGTTCGCGGCCTGGGGCCGACTGTCGGCCAGCCCCCGCTCGACCAGGGCCCGGTCGAGGCGGAGCCGGACGGTCCTGGTCAGTCCGGTGACCCGGCGCCCGACGGCCGGGCCGGCGCCGCCTTCTTGGCAGCAGCCTTCTTGGGCGCCGCCTTCTTGGCAGCCGCCTTCTTGGGCGCCGATTTCTTGGGCGCCGACTTCTTGGGCGCAGCCTTCTTGGCCGCCGACTTCTTGGGCGCAGCCCTCTTGGCCGCCGACTTCTTGGGCGCAGCCCTCTTGGCTGCCGGCCCGCTGCCGGCGGCGGAGCGACCCAGCAGCGAGGCGACCTGCTTGGCCAGATCCTCCAGGCTGGTGATGCCGACGCTGTCGAGCTGGCGGGCTACTTCGTGGCGTACCTGGGCCAGGAGCGCCTCACGGCCCTTGCGGCTGCGTTCGATCAGATCGTCGACCCTGGCCTTGGCCTCGCCCCGTTGGAACTCGCCGCTCTGCACGAGCTCCTGCACCAGCTCCTCGGCGCGGGACCGGGTGAGATTGGTGAAGGCAATCCCGGCATCGAGATACTTCTGGAAGGCGTCCTTGTTGGCCATTTGCCAACTGTACCTGGAGTGGTGCTGGCGGTACCCCTCATCGGGCGGCCAGACAGGTACGGACCAACGACACGAAATCCGGTGACCGGACCGCGATCGGCGACTCCGATGGCGCCCGACCCGGTGGGGTCACTCCGGAGTCGACCAGGGCAAAGGGGATGGACAGCCGATCGGCCAATCGGCCGTCGGTTCGCGGCTGGTCGCCGACCAGCACCACCGTGCGGTCACCGTCTTCGAACCCGAGCCGCTCCCTCATCAGGGCGGCCATGGCTGCGTGTGGCTTGCCGGCGATCTCCGGAGACACCCCCGAGGCGGTCGCCACCGCGGCCAGCAGGGATCCGGCTCCAGGTAGCAGGCCGGCTGGGGTGGGATGGGTCGGGTCCTCGTTGGTGCCGATCAGCCTCCCGCAGATCCTTGCCGCAGTGGCGGTGGACGCCAGCGTGTCGAAATCGAAGGACCGGCTCCATCCGACGATGGCAGCGTCGACTGGCCCCTCGTCGACGCATCTCACTCCTCGGGCCTCGAGGGCTTCGAGGAGTCCCCCCTCGGCCAACGTCTTCACCACCTGGCCCGGGCGCACCAGCGACGCGGCGGCGGCCGCCGAGGTGACCACGTCGCCCGGGGACGACTCGATGCCGGCCCGCTCCAGCCGGCCCAACAGCTGAGCGGTGGTGGGGGCCGAGTTGTTGGTGGCGAAGACCACCCGCCTTCCGGCGTCGCGCAATTCGGTGACCGCCGTGCCCACATCCCCGATGGGTTGACCGGCCAGCCAGATGACGCCGTCGAGGTCGACGATCCACATCGACGCCGAGGCGAACGCCGCGGCGTCCGGCCCGTTCATTCCGACGTGTCGTCGCCGGTCCCCGACTCTGCCGCGGCCCTGGCTCCCTTCCGGGTCCGCCGGGTGGCCGCGGCCAGGCGGTCGGCGGACTCGAGCACCCCGGAGATCAACCCCGACAGGTGCGACAGCGGCTCGGTCGCCGGACCCTCGGCCCCATGGTCTGCGGCCGCTGCTGACCGGCCCGGACCGTTGACCTCCGCAGAGGTCCCGATCGGTCGGGCGCTCAGGTCGGCGATGCGCTCACCGGTCACCTTGGCGGCCCGCTCCCAATAGGAGCGGAACATCCCGATGTCGAAGGCCCCGTCGCGCACCCGGGCCTCGTTGAGCAGCCGACCAGGGGGATTCTTGAGATCGCGCACCAGCCGCACCGCGGCCAGCGCCTTGAGGACGTACCAGGTGGGGTCGAGCTCCCACCAGGTGAATCCCTGGCGGGCCGAGGCCGGCAGGTAGTGGTGATTGTTGTGCCATCCCTCGCCGCCGGTGATGAGGGCGACGATCATGGAGTTCCGACTGGTGTCGGGCGTGGCGTACCGGCGCCGCCCGATCAGATGGGCCATCGAGTTGACCAGGAACGTCCCGTGCCAGAGCAGCACCGTTGACAGGAAGAAGCCGATGATCAAGCCGCCCCAGCCGCCGATGAGGAAGCAGGCCACTCCCAGCAGCCACGGCCCGATCCAGGAGTGCCGTTCGAGGAACCGCAGCTCGGGATAGGCGGCGAAGTCCTTGATGGTCGAGAGGTCGGCCTGCTTGTACTTGGTCGAGAGGATCCAGCCGACGTGGCTCCACCAGATCCCGTCCCGCGGCGAGTGCACGTCGTCGTCCAGGTCGGTATAGCGGTGGTGGAGGCGGTGGTGGCCGGCCCACCAGAGAGGGCCCTTCTGCACGGCCGTGGTCCCGCCGAAGGCGGCGACGAACTGCGCCACCCGGCCCATGCGGTAGCTGCGATGGGAGAAGTAGCGGTGGTACCCGGCGGTGATGAAGAACATCCGGATCACGTAGAGCAGGGCGCAGAGCAGCCAGTCCTGCCAGGTCACCACCACGAAGAATGCAGCCAGGGGGGCCAGATGCACGGCCAGGAAGGGGATCCCCGCCACCCAGTCGGTCCTGTCGGCGGACCGGTCCACTGCCTCGAGGTGCGGCCTGCCTGCCGGCCCAGCGGTGGTTGCGGTCATGGGGTCACGCCGCCGCCTACTGACGACAACGGAGGAATTGTACCCCAACCGTGCCCGATGAGGTGCATTGTCGGGATCCCGAATCAATCGAGTCGACGGTCACCCGGCCACGTAGAGGTTCCCGTTCGAGCCTTTGGCCACCTTGATCTTCGTCAGCCCCGAAGTGGCCGGGCCGTTGAGGACGTTTCCGGTCCTCGGGTCGAACGTCGACCCGTGGCAGGGGCAGGCGATGAGACTGGCCGACTGCTGGTAGGCCACGGTGCAACCGGCATGGGGGCAGATGGCGTCGAAGGCCACGAACTCGTCCGACACCTGTTGGATGACCAGACCCGGATCCCCGCTGGACGGGTCGGTGAAGCTGGCCGATCCCCCGACCGGAACGCTCGAGGCCGGTCCGATGGCGGTTCCCGACGGCACTGAAGCGGTGGTGGGAGGGGTAGAGCCGGCACCAGTCGTCCCGGTCGGCTGGGTGGACCGGGTCGTCGAGCCCGGCCCGGCCCCCCCGAGGGTCGGTGTCCCAGTGGCCGAAGCAGCGGTTCCGCCAGCCACGCGCCCGATCAGGGCGGCCAGCCCACCGGTGACCACGACGACTCCAGCCGCAAGGCCGGTGAGTGCCCCATGGGAGAGCACCGCCCGTCGCGACACTCCCCCCTGGCGGAGGGGTGCAGGCTGCGCCTGTTCTGCGAGCCAGGTCTCGAGCGCGGGCGCGCCTGCGGCCCCACCCAACACAAACGGGGTCCAAGCGAAGAAGAAGACGATGTCAGAACCGGTGAAGTAAGGCGAAGCATGGAAGCTCACGGTCAAGAAGAGACCGAACGAGAGGGCCATGCCCGCCACCGCGGCCAACCGGGTCCACATGCCGACCAGAATCCCGAGACCGATCGCTATCTCACCGAGCGAAATGAGCAGGCCTACCGCCGAAGCAATAGGGACGAAGTGGCTGATCAGTCCGTGGATGGGGCTCGAGCGGGAGGCGCCGACCAGTTGGGCGTGGATCGAGCTCGGACTCGAGCTCTTGAAGAAGTCGGGGTTGGCCAGCTTCTGGATCCCGGCGAACAGAAAGGTGGTCCCGAGGAACAGGCGCAGCGGCATCAGGAGCCATCCGGCAGCCACCGTGCCGTCAGGTTTCTTCAGCGACCACACCGAATCGACCGGCTTTCCGGCGCCCTCGGGTTGGAGTCGGGCATTTGCCGAGCGGATTCGTCTCGATGCGTTCGAGGTCACCGCTCCGGTCCCATAGCCCGGCACGATACAGGCTCCTTGGCTGGTTGAGACGTCGCTCACCAGGCTGCGGGTGGGGCGATGACGGGGGCGGTTGGTGGCCCGGTTGCCCGACGCGTACCATGGGCACGTGGATCAACTGGCACTGGCGCCGGACCGCCCGACAGGCTCGGCTCCTCGGTCGAAGGCGGACACGACCATGCGCCGGTGGTTGCGGGTCCCAGACGATAGCGCTCCAATCGACGAGTCCGAAACCCACCGGATCTTCAGCGCATCGATCTTCCTGTCCGCCTTGCGCTGCCTGCTCAGCTACATCGTGCTCCCGGTGGTGCTGCCGGCCATCGGAGTGGCCCGGGGTGTGGGCCCGGCCATCGGCATCCCGGTCGGCATCCTGGCGCTCACCTTCGACTATCTGGGTATCCGGCGATTCTGGCTGGCCGACCATCGGCAGCGGTGGTCGTTCACCGCCCTGTATGCGGTGGTGGGGGCCATGGTCCTCACCCTGGTGATCGTGGACATCGTCGACGCAGTGCGCTGAGCGGCACTGCGGCCCTGCCATCACCTTGCCCGGTCAGGCGAACTGGACGGCGCACGGATCCCCGACGGCCGGGGAGTCGATGGGGGCGGCCGGATGGTGGTGATCCTGGCCCGCCCCCGCCCCCCTTCCTTCCATTTCCGGCGCGCGGCCTGGCTACCGTGGGAGCATCGGGGCCGGTCCGAGGCGGCGTCAACGAAGGAGACAGGATGGGCGGCGTCGTCGAGGGACGGTGGTCGGAGTCGGCCGCCTTGGAGTCCTTCCAACTCGTGCTGCAGATGCTCGGGGACACGACCGCCATGGTCCGATCCGAGGCGGAGACGGAGCTCGAGCTGGTCGAGGGCCTCCGGGTCATCGCCCGGGTGGCCGCCCTGAGCTCCGAGGTCTCGTTGGACGTCGACCCGGAATGCCCGTGGTTCTTCAACATGAACACCGAGGCCCGGCTGATCGGCGGTCCGAACCCCGACGGTGAGTACCACCTGGCCACGATCGACGGCCGCCACCGCTACCTGGTGAGCGGCGATCGGAATTCGGTGACCTACCTCGGGTTCCAGGTGCTCGCCGGCACCGGACTCACCCCCCGCCGGATGGCCGCTCACGTGTCGGACCGCGACCTGGCCATCGACGCGGACGGCCGGTTCTCATTCGTCCTCGCCACCGACGAGCCGGCCGCCGACGAGCTCGACGGCGCCACCTGGGTGGCGGTGCCGCCTGACGCGTCGGCCATCGTCGTTCGCCAGTACATCGTCGACAGGGCCTCGGAGAGGCAGGCCCGGATGGCCATCGAGAGCCTCGACCCACCCGGGCGTCCCAGCCCGCCCACCGACGACCTGGTGGCCGGGCAGCTCACGGCCATGGCCTGGACCATCGCCAAGCTGACCACCCTGCACCGGACCGTCCGACCCGAGCTCCTCGAACAGCCCAACCGATTGGTAACCGCGGAGGCGACCGAGCTGGGAGACGACACCACCACGCCGGACAACCTGTACATGATGGGGACGTTCCGACTGGCCGAGGGGGAGTCGCTGGTCCTCCACATCGAGCCACCGGAGACCCGCTATTGGAGCGTCACCATCGAAAACATCTGGCACGAGTGCATCGACACCCGCCGCCGCCCCACCTCGTTCACCAACGCCGGGGCGATCCGCCAGGGTGACGGCACGGTACGGGTGGTCATCTCCGCCACCGAGCCGGAGGAGGGATCCGGCGCGGTCAACTGGCTCGACACCGGGGGCCGGCACCGCGGGTTCGTCACGCTCCGGTGGTTGGACAACCCGAGTCCGCCGGGCGTGCGGACCTCACTCATCGCCCCGCCTGACGGCAGGGTCGCCGGGCATCGGTGACCTACCGTGGGTTCAACCGCGCGCAGCTGGTCGAGACCGCCGTCGAGCTGACGGGACTCGACGACCTGGGCGACCCCACCTGGCAGGAGGGACTGGACCGGTTGCTGGACGACCTGACCGACTCCGCCCGGCTCAACGACGTGGGGGTGGTCCTGGTGGAGGCCGAGACCGTGAAGTATCTGTCCAACCGGCTCGGTATCGTCGACTGGAGGGACACACACCCCGGCGTGTCCGAGGGGACCGTGGACCGGCCCGTGGTCATCTGTGGCCAGCCGCGCACCGCCACGACCATCCTCTATGACCTCCTGGCCCTGGACCCTTCGCATCGGGCCCCGCTGACCTGGGAGGTCGACAGTCCCTGTCCTCCCCCGGCCACGGCCACCTTCGAGACCGACCCGCGCATCGACGAGTCACAGGCCGTGGCGGACATGGCCGACGTGCTCATCCCCGGATTCAGCACGTTCCACCCGCTCGGGGCCCGGCTGGCGCAGGAGTGCGTCCGCATCACCGCGGGCGACTTCCGCTCCATGATCTTCCCGACCCAGTTCGAAGTACCGGAATACGACCGGTGGCTGCTCCACGAGGCGGACATGGCGCCGGCCTACCGCTGGCACCGCGCATTCCTCCAGCACCTTCAGTCCGGGCACGCCGACGGCCGTTGGTTGCTGAAGTCGCCCGCCCACCTGTGGCACCTCGGTGCGCTGATGGCGGAGTACCCCGACGCGGTGGTCATCCAGACCCACCGCGATCCGCTCAAGGTCGTCGCCTCGGTCAGCGCCCTGGCCGCCCACCTGCGTCGGATGGCCTCCGACTCGCCATCGGTGGCCAGGGCCGCGGCCCAGTACTCCGACGACATCTTCGTCGGGTTGGAGCGCTCGATGGCCGCCCGTGTCGACGGGACCCTTCCCGCCGGGCAGGTGATCGACGTCCAATTCGGAGACTTCATGGCCGATCCGTTCCGGACCATCGGCCACATCTACGACCAGTTGGGCACCGAGTTCAGCGCCGAGACCGAGGCGCGCATGCGCGAGTTCCTGGCCGGCCACCCCGGTGACGGTGGCGGCGGGGGGAGCCGGTACTCCTTCGCCGACACCGGACTGGACCCCGGCGAACTGCGCGAACGGGCCCTCGAATACCAGCGGTTCTTCGACGTGGCGTCCGAGGACATCACCTGACCGGCCCGGCCTGGATGAGACACCCATAGGGTTGGATACTGAAGTGGTGACCACCATCCGCCCCGCCGCGGCAGAGCCAGAGCCATCGCCGCCACTGCCACTGGGCCTCGACGCGCCCGGGGCCCCAGCTCCCGTCACGTCGACACGGTCACTGGCGGCGGTCACCACCCGGGCCGGCCTCGACGAGCTGCCCGAGGACTCGATCCTACGCACCTTCCACCCGGCCGTGGCCAGCTGGTTCCGACGGCGCTTCCCGTCCGGGCCGACCGAGCCCCAGCGGGCCGGGTGGCCGCGCATCGCCGCCGGCGAGGACGTGCTGGTGGCCTCCCCGACCGGCACCGGCAAGACCCTGACCGGGTTCCTGGTGGCGATCGATGCCGCTTACCGCGCCCATGCGACAGGGAAGGCAGACCCGGACCGCTCCCCCGCCGGCCCGGGTGTCGTGTACGTCTCCCCCCTCCGGGCCCTGGCCACCGACGTGCACCAGAACCTGCAGCTTCCACTGGAGGGCATCGCCGACGAAGCCGACCGCCTGGGCCTGGGCGCCCCCGGCCTCTCCGTGGCGGTGCGCACCGGCGACACGCCGGCGGCCGAACGGGCGGCCATGCGCCGGTCACCGCCCGATCTGCTGGTGACCACGCCCGAGTCGCTCTACCTGCTCCTCACCGCCCCGTCCTCGAGGACGATATTGCAAGGCGTGCACACCGTCATCGTCGACGAAGTGCACACGCTGGCCCGCGACAAACGGGGGGCCCACCTGGCCCTCACCCTCGAGCGGCTCGGTCACCTGGTCTCGGCCCACGGGGGCCACCTGCAGCGCATCGGGCTCTCCGCCACCCAGCGCCCCCTCGAGGTGGTCGCCCGCCTGCTGTCGGGCTCGGATCCGGATCGGCACCCGACGTCCATCGTCGACTGCGGTCACCGGCGGGATCTCGACGTGGCCATCGAGCTGCCCGACAGCGAGCTCGAGGCAGTCACCAGCGGAGGCCAGCTCTCCGACGTGCTCGACCGGATCGCCGCCCACGTGCTCGAGCACCGGACGACGCTGGTCTTCGTCAACACCCGGAAGATGGCCGAACGGGTCGCCCACCAGCTGGCCCAGCGCCTCGGGACCCCGGCGGACGCCCCCGACCCTCCCGAGGCCCCCGAGAACGGCCTGGATCCGATCGACGCCGCCCTCCAGGTGGCGGCCCACCACGGCAGCCTCTCGTCCGCCCGCCGGCGGATCGTCGAGCAGCGCCTGCGGGCCGGTGACCTCCGGGCCCTGGTGGCGACGGCCTCCCTCGAGTTGGGGATCGATGTGGGCCCGGTCGAGCTGGTGTGCCAGATCGGCTCCCCCCGGGCCATCGGGACGTTCCTCCAGCGGGTGGGGAGGGCCAACCACCAGCTCGAGGGGACGCCGGCCGGCCGCCTCTACCCCCTGACGCGGGACGAGCTGGTCGAATGCACGGCGCTGCTGGCTGGGGTCCGCGCCGGCCGCCTCGACGTGCTCCAGCCCCCGGTCGCCCCCCTCGACGTGCTGGCCCAGCAGGTCGTCGCCGAGGTGGCCGCCGCCGACGAATGGGAAGTCGACGGGCTCTATCGCCTGGTGCGGGGGGCGGCGCCCTACGCCGATCTCAGCCGGAACACCTTCGACGAGGTGGTCGACCTTGTGTCGTGGGGCATCCAGACCGGGAGGGGCCGTCGGGGCGCCCACCTCCACCACGACGCGGTGAACGGCCGCCTCCGTGCCCGTCGGGGGGCGCGGCTGGCCGCGCTCACCAACGGCGGCGCCATCCCCGAGACCGGCGACTACCGCGTGGTCCTCGACCCGGACGGGGTCACCGTGGGATCGGTGCACGAGGATTTCGCCGTCGAGGCCACCGCCGGCGACATCTTCCTGCTGGGCACCCACTCGTGGCGGGTGGTCAAGGTCGAGACGGGGACGGTGCGGGTCCGGGACGCCGGTGACCTGCCGCCGACCATCCCCTTCTGGCTGGGTGAGGCGCCGGCGCGCACCGCCGAGCTCTCCGAGGAGGTCGGCGCCCTGCGCGCCAGGCTCGAGCCCCTGCTGCGTGCGGGTGACGGCGCCGGCGCCCGAGCGGCCGTCCGCCGGCGGGCCGGCGTGTCGGCGGAGGTGGCCGACCAGGTGGTCGCCTACCTGGGCGCCGGGCTGGCGGCGCTCGGTGCCCTGCCCACCCGGGACCGGATCGTCATCGAGCGGGTCTTCGACGAGAGCGAGGGGACCCAGCTCATCGTGCACGCGCCCTACGGCGGCCGCATCAACCGGGCGCTCGGACTGGCCTTGCGCAAGCGCTTCTGCGTTTCGTTCGACTTCGAGCTCCAGGCTGCCGCGGACGACGACACCGTCGTCCTCTCCCTCGGGCCCCAGCACAGCTTTCCGCTACCGCAGGTGCCCAAGATGCTCCAGAGCCGCACCGCCACCGACGTCCTGACCCAGGCCGTGCTCCTGCACCCGATGCTGGCTGCCCGCTGGCGCTGGAACCTCAACCGGGCCCTGGTGGTCCCCCGGTCCCGCGGCGGGCAGCGGCGCCCGATCCACCTCCAGCGGATGGAGGCGGAGGACCTGCTGGCCGCGGTGTGGCCGGCCCTGGCCGGCTGCCAGGAGAACGCGGGCGCCGGCCCGGTCGCTGTGCCCGACCACGTGCTGGTGCGCCAGACCGTGGCGGACTGCCTGTCCGAGCCGCTCGACGCGGCCGGTCTGGTTGCCCTGCTCGAGGGCCTGGAATCGGGCCGGGTCGCCGTCCACTTCGCCGAATCGGCCGAGCCCTCCCCGCTGGCCCACGGCATCCTGACCGGGCGACCCTTCACCTTCCTCGACGGCGCCCCACTCGAGGAACGGCGGACCCGGGCGGTGGCCGTCCCCCGCGGCCTCGGGCCGACGGGGCCCACCGGGCTGCCCGTCGCCCCCTCGGAACTGGGCCCGCTCGACGACCGGGCCGCCGCGGAGGTGCTCGACCGGGTCTGCCCCCGACCCCGTGACCCCGACGAGCTGCACGACCTTCTCCTCTCCCTGGTCCTCTGCCGTCCGGTCCCGGCCTGGGACGGTTGGTTCGGACAGCTCCGGGCCGACGGTCGAGCCTCCGTGGTGGCCGGGGCGTGGGCGCCGACCGAGCGGCTGGCCATGGCCCAGTCGGTGCACCTGTCGATGGCCGACCCCTCGGTGGCGGCCGACGAGGCGCTGGCCGAGTGCGTCGGCGGTCACCTCGAGGTGGCCGGGCCGGTCACCGTCGACCGGCTGGTGAGCGACGAGCCTCTGCCCACGGGCTCGGTCCGGGGGTTACCGGTCACCGTGGCCCGGGCCCGCACCGGCCTGGCCCGGCTCGAGGCCCTCGGCTCGGCCATCGAGCTGCCCGACGGGCGCTGGTGTGCCCGCCACCTGCTGGTCCGTCTGCACGCCGCCAGTCGGAGCCGGCGGCGTCGGCACGTCGAGCCGGCCAGCGTCGCCGACTTCTTTCGGTTCCTGGCCTGCTGGCAGCACGTGGCGGGCGGGACCCAGGTCGAGGGACGTGCCGGCTTGCTGTCGGTCATCGAGCAGCTCCAGGGCTATGAGATCGCCGCTGGGGAATGGGAACGGCACGTGCTCCCGGCCCGGGTGGCCGGCTACGACCCCCGTTGGCTCGACGAGCTCTGCCTGGCCGGTGAGGTCGCCTGGGGCCGGCTGACCCCGCGCCCGGAGTCGGGGCCGACCGGTGACGGGGTCGAGCCCGTCCGCCCGGCGGGGCGGAGAGGATCGTCGACGCCGTCGCCGGCCACCCCCCTGGCCATCGTGGCCCGCCAGGACCTGGCCTGGATGCTCGCCGCCGTCCGCACCGACAAGGGACTCGTGGATCCGGTGGCGGGAGCGTCGGCGGACGTCCTCGCCGCGCTCCGCGCCCGGGGCGCCTGCTTCCGAGCCGAGCTGGCCCCGGCATCGGACCGACTGGACTCAGAGGTCGACGAGGGCCTCTGGGACCTGGTGGCCCGGGGCATCGTCACCGCCGATGCCTTCTCGGCGGTGCGCTCCCTGCTCTCGGCACGGGGACGCCGCCGGTCCGGCCTGGCCCGGGGCACCGCCCGGAGGGCCGCTCTCGGGCGCCGGCGGGCGGCGGTCGGCAGCGGCACGGGTGAGGGTCGCTGGTCCCTCCTCCCCGAGCCCGACGGCACGGGGGCCGGTCCGCCGGACGGTCCTCCGTCCGAGGAGCTGGCAGAGGCGGTGGCCTGGCAGCTCCTGGCCCGATGGGGGGTCACCTCCTGGGAACTGTGGACGCGCGAGTCGTACCGCGTCCCATGGCGCGACGTGGTCCGGGCCCTCCGCCGTCTGGAGGCACGCGGCCAGGTGCTCGGTGGCCGATTCGTCGCCGGCCTCTCCGGGGAGCAGTACGCCGCGCCGGAGGCGGCCTCGCTGCTGGCCGACGTACGCGCCGATGCGGGACGTGGCGCCGAGGTGGTGGTGGCGGCGACCGACCCCCTCAACCTGACCGGTGACCCGCTGGGCGGAGTCCGGGTCCCCGCCGTCCGCCACCGGGAGGTCCGCTACCGAGGCGGCGTCCCGACAGAGCCCGCGCCAACCGCTGGCGCCGGGTGAGCGGGGCTGAGTCCGGGAGCGCCCTGTAGCCGTTTCGGCGCCGTGACCCCGTCATGACCGGTCCCGCCAGTCCGGGTGGAGGTCGTGGGTCAGGACGAGCTTCTGGGCCTGGACGGTCTGTCCGTTCTCGACCTCGGTCGGGTGCTCGCTCAGCCACACGATGGCCGCCGCCGGAACCGTCGGCGGCGCCCCTGAATAGTGGCCTTCGAGCCCCAGCGCGGCGGCGTTGACCTTCTGCCGTTCCGTCTCGACGTACCCCGGGTCCATGTTGTTGGCACGGATCCCACGGTCGCCGAGCTCCACCGCCAACAGGGGAGCGATCCGGTGGAACGCGCCCTTGGAGGCGGCATAGGCCAGTCCCCAGCCCCCCTGCCCCACCGGACCGGGCGGGTCGGCAGTGGCGGTGTGCGAGGTGACGTCCACGATCGTGCCCGTCCCCCGCTCGAGCATGCCGGGCAACACGGCCTGGATGAGGACGAACTGGGCCACCACGTTGGCAGCCAGCTTGGCCTCGAGGTGCTCGACGCTGAGCTCCACGATCGGGACCATGCTGCCGGGCCCGGTGT
This sequence comes from Acidimicrobiales bacterium, assembly GCA_035531955.1. Lineage (GTDB taxonomy): Bacteria > Actinomycetota > Acidimicrobiia > Acidimicrobiales > RAAP-2 > Bog-756. The sequence continues at coordinate 16,122 of DATKRZ010000025.1, forward strand.
CGACGGCGTTGTTCACGAGGAGGTCCACCCCGCCCCATTCGGCGACGACCCGGTCCACCGACCGGCGGAGGGCGGCGTGGTCGTGGAGGTCGGCCGCCAGGTCGAGGGCCCTGACCCCGTATCGGCGGACCAGCGCCGTCGTCTCCTCGAGGCTCCCGGGGAGCGGGCGCCCCTCCCCGGTGTCCGAGTCGTCCCTGCCCTCCCCGGCCCGTACCGTGCGCCCGGCCGCGGCCACGTCCCATCCGGCTTCGGCGAGGGCCAGGGCGGTGGCTTTGCCGATGCCGCGGGTGGCGCCGGTGACCAGGGCCCGCTTGTCGACACCGTGGCTGGGCACCGTCCGGTTCTAGCAGACCCGGCTCGGAGGCGGCCGTGGGCCGGTGGTGCCCCCGCCGGTCCGACCGCGGGTCAGGAGGCCTTTCGTCGGGCGGGGGACTTCGGGGCCGCCGGCTTCTTCGACCCGGTGAATTTGGCCGGTTTCGCCACCTTCTTGGCTGCCGACGACCGGGCCCGGGACGGCCGTGGCCCCGCTGTTTCGGGGTCGGCCGAAGCCGCGGGCCCGGGAGTCTTGCCCGGGTTCGACCGGGCCGATTTGATGCTGGCGCTCAGCGCCTCCATCAGGTCGACCACCTTCGTCGGCTGCACGGCGACGGTCTCGACGATCTCGTTTCCCTGCCGCTTCATCTCGACCAGGCCCTCGACCTTCTGGCGATGGGTGTCGTGGTACCGGTCCGGATCCCAGTCGCTCTCCATCGACTCGAGCAGGAGCTGGGCCATGTCGATCTCGCGCTCGGTGAGGTCGACCGCCTCGGGCAGCGCCGGCAGCTCCGAACTCGGCGACCGGATCTCGTCGGCGAAGTACATGGTCTCCAACTTGAGCACGTCGTCCCCGGGACGGATGGCCACCGGATACTCCTTGTTCCGCATGACCAGGGTGCCGATGGCGACCTTGTTGGCGTTGCGCATCACCTGGCGCAGCAGGGTGTACGCCTTGGTGGCGGCCTCGCCTTCGGGAGCCAGGTAGTAGGTGGTGCGGAAGAAGACCGGGTCGATCTCGTCCAGGTCGACGAAGTCGGTGATCTCGATGAGCCGTGACCGCTCGGGCTCCGCGGCGGCCAACTCGTCGTCGGTGAGCATCACGTACTCGCCACCTCCCAGATCCACGCCCTTGATGATCTTGCCCGACTCCACCTCCTTGCCGGTCCGTTCGTTGATCTTCCTGTAGCGGATCCGGTCCGATGTCCCGGCTTCGAATTGGTTGAAGTGAATGGTCTTGTCCTGAGTCGCCGGATAGAGCCCGACCGGGACATTCACCAACCCGAAGTTGAGGGATCCCTTCCAAATTGTCCGTGCCATGCCCCATAGCATTACCCAGGTCAGGCCTGATCCACCACCCTGATACACCCATTCGTCACACTGTGCCCATGGCCTCCACCTCCGCACCCGGGAGCATCGACTTCGCCCCGACCGTGCTCCGGGGTCTGGCCGAGCTCGGCCCCTCCGATCCTTCCGGAGTGGATCTTGCTCTTGAGCTGGGACTTTCCGCTTGGATGCGTCTGGGTCGGACCGATCTCGACGAGGCGCGATCGACCATGCTCCATCTCCGATCGGCACTGCTCGAAGCCGGGCGGATGGACTCCCGCACCGAACCGGTCCCCTTCTGCGGACGCTCCCCCCGGCTCGACATGCTCAGCCTGGCCTCGTATCTGGGCAACCTGGTCGATCGGGCCGCATCGTCGGCCCATTGCGATCCGGAGGCCATCGTCGAGCGGACCATCGAGCGGCTCTCCGCATAGCCGCCATCGACCGTCCCCCGGTCGGAGCCGGGTGCCTGGCCGACCCTCTCCTGGCCCGCTGGCTCCCATCTGTATGCCCGAGGCCCCGAGGCGAGGTACGTTTGTGCAGGTCCTATGTGCGGGTCCTATGTGCGGGTCCTATGTGCGGGTGCGATGTGCGGATGCGATGTGCGGGTGCGAGCGGGGCATGGGGGGAGGATCCGGTGAGAGCGTGCGTGACACCCCCGTGGTCCAGCCTCCCCCCGGTCAGGAACCGATGACCAGCAACGAGGCGGTCCGGGCCAGGGTCGAAGTGGCCATGGCCGGTCAGGGCAGCGCCATCCGGGTCTCTGACGTCCTGGTCATGGCCATCGTCCGTCAGGTCATCGAGGCCCTCGGCGTGGAGGGCCCGTACGACGAGGGCGCCGTCCCCCTGCCGGTCCGCAGGATGGAGGAGCAGCTCCAGGCCAGCCGGGAGCTGATCGTCGGCCAGACGGCCCGGGCTGCCGGGCGCGTGCAGGCCCTCGACGCCCTCGCCGTCGCGGCCCGCAGATATCGCAAGGCGGTGGACCGCGGCAAGGGGAAGAAGGCGGCCCGGGCCAACCTGTTCGACGCCGTGGCGGCATTGACCGGGACACCGGGAGCGCCCCGGTCTCCGAAGGAGTAGGCACCAGTCGATCCGGGCCGGCGCCTTCCGCCCGTCAGGGTCGCGTCCGGCCGAAGAGTTGGTCGAAGATCCCGTCCACTCCGGACCCGTGCAGCGTCAGCCCACCGTCGACGACGATGTTCTGTCCGGTGATGAAGCGGGCCAAGGGTGAGCACAAGAAGACCACGACATCGGCAACGTCCTCCGGAGTGCCGATCCGCCCGAGCGGGGTGCTGCGGTTAAACCGGTCGCGTTCGTGGGGCAGGAACTGCAACAGCGGCTCGGTCAAGGCGGTGAGCACCATCCCCGGCGAGACCGCGTTCACCCTGATCTGCGGACCGTACTCGAGGGCTGCAGACGCGGTGATCGCAGCCACCCCGGCCTTGGCCGCCGAGTACGGGGCCTCCCCCGCCGCCGGGCGGATGCCGCTGATGGAGGCGGTGGAGACGACGCAGCCTCCTCCCGAGGCACGGATATGGGGGACGGCGGCCCGGAATCCCAGGTACACCCCGGTGAGGTTGACCGCCACCAGCCGGTCCCATTCCTCGGGGGCCCAATCGTGGAGCGGCGACTGGTTCCCGATTCCCGCGTTGTTGAACATCGTCGTGATCCCCCCCATGGAGCGGGAGGCGGCGTCGACGGCTGTGCGGAGCCCTTCGGCGTCGGTGACATCGGCGACGTGGGCAGTTCCATCGAGTTCCCGGGCGACGTCCCGCGCCCCATCGCCGTCGATGTCGACGATGGCCACCGCGGCGCCCTCTTCGGCCATCCGTCGGGCCGTGGCCCGCCCGATGCCCGAGGCACCCCCGGTGACGACCACCCGCTGGCCATCCACTAGTCCCATCCCGATCCTCCCCTTCCCCACGAGCCGCCATCCATCCTGCCCGAATGGCATGATCACCGGGGCCTACACCGCAGACCACCGAGGAGCGACGCAGGAGGAGCGCCATTCCCCCGATCACCCCCAACCTCTGGTTCGACACAGAGGGCAGAGCCGCAGCCGAGTTCTAGGTCCCGGTGTTCCCCGACTCCGAGATCACCAATGTCAGCTACCGCGGGGCGGCCGCCCCGGGGATGCCGGGGCCGAGCTGACCGACGGGGATGAGGCGAGCCGGGGCGGTTGGTTGAAGGACCAGTTCGGCCTGTCGTGGCAGATCGTGCCGGCCGGCCCCGGGGAGGTCCTGGGCGACCCGGAACCGGAGCGCAGCCGACCGGCCCCGGGGAGGTCCTGGGCGACCCGGAACCGGAGCGCAGCCGACCGGCCCCGGGGAGGTCCTGGGCGACCCGGAACCGGAGCGCAGCCGACCGCCCATGGAAGCCATGCTCGCCATGGGAAGCTCGACCTGGCCGCTCAGAGCCACTGCTGGCGGGGTCAGACGAGGGCTACGAGAGCACCCGACCGAGGTAGGGGGCGTCGCCGAAGGCGTACAGGGCGCCGTCGGTGCCCACCAGGTAGTACCCGTTGCCGTCGAGGGAGGGCGCCATGGACCGGATCGGCGCCGACAGGGACAGCCCGCCCAGCGACCCGTAGAAGGGAGCGCCGAAGGAGAAGATGCCCCCATCAGCGGCCACCATCCGGTATCCCCTCCCGGCCGGGTCGGCGGTGATCCCCACCACCGGTTGGTTCAGGTGACTCCCGCCCATCGACCCGAGGAACGGAGCCGAAAACGAGAAGGCCCCGCCGTCGGCGCCCACCAGCCAGTACCCACCGGCTGAGGTGGCGGCCATGCCCACGACGGGTGCGTTGAGGCGCAGTCCGCCCGTCGAACCCCGGAACACGGCATCCCCGAAGCTGAAGACCCCGCCGTCCTGGGCAACCAGCCAGTAGCCCCGACCGTCGGCCGTGGCGGTCATGGCGATCACCGGGGCGTTGAGGCGCAGTGCGCCGGTCGAGCCGTAGAACTGGGCATCTCCGAAGCTGAAAACACCCCCGTCAGCACCGAGGAGCCAGTAGCCCCCGCGGTCCGGTGTGGCGGTGATCCCCACGACTGGCGCGTTGGGTGCCGCGCTGAGAGAGCCGAGGTCGGCGGCTCCCCCGAAGGACCGGACCTGGCCGGCGGCATCCGCCAGCCAGTAGCCGGGACAGCCGCCGGTGCCGGTGGTCGCCGCCACCGCCAGGAACGTACCGGGCCCCGGCTGGTCGGCGTGGGTGCTGCAGCCCGACGCCGCGGCATTCCCGGTTGTCAGGGCGTGCACGAACCCGTTGGGGCCGCCGTAGGCGCTCCCGTACCGCTGGAGCTCGGGGGTCACATAGGTCCCTTCCGTGATCTCGTTCCAGGAGATGAGGAGCCAGCCCTGCGGGTCGCCGGCGGCGTTGCCGGTGTAGAGCGCCTGGAGGGTGGCACCGTTGTCCCTGGGCACGCAGCCCCCCGAACCGTCCAGCTGGCGATCGAACCCCGGCGAGAGCGGCGCGAAGTACTTCTTGCCCTCGGCGTGGAGGGTGGCGGCGAGCCCGGCCAGCTGTTGGAAGCTCTGGCTGTTGGTCCACGGGTTCTGGCTGGACCAGTAGGGACTGTCGGCGTCGAAGTACGGGGCCACGGTGGGGTTCCACTGGTTCCACTGATAGCCCCCGACGAAGTACCACGCCGAGCGGAACTGCCCGCTGATGGCGGCAACGACCGAGGTCGGGTACTTGTAGGAGCCGACCCATATGAACGTCGGTCGACCGTCGTTGCTGCGGTCGAAGGCCGGGTCGTTGCCGTAGCGGCTGGACAGGTAGGACAGGTCGCCGGTGATGGCGGTCTGGGTGAGCGACGTGGACGACGCCTCATACGACAGCCAGAGATGGAAGTTGTGGCCCTCGGCCTGCGCCTGGTCGACGGCCCGGACGAGCGAGTCGAGCCGTGCGTTCTCAGCGTTGGAGGCCGGGGTCTGTGCGGCCGATCCGGTGCCGTACCAGTCCACGGCGAACCCGGACAGTCCGGCGGCGAGGGCACTCTGCACGTCGTAGGTCACCTGGAGGGGATCGTCCTCGGTGAAGAGGCTGGCGGGCGCGTCTGTTTCGATGTTCCCGCTATAGAGGCTGCTCGGATTGCATCCGCTCGAGTCGAGGGTGGCCGGCAGCGGCAGCGGCGACTGGCCGAAGGGGTAGTGCGCGCCGAGCGTGGTCTGCCAGTGCTGGGTGTCCCACCACAGGTAGTAGTAGGCGTACATCCCCTGGGAGGAATTCGTCGACGAGGTCGGTGTCGCCTTCGCGGCACCAGCGGTGACCGGCGCTGCCGGCCCCGGATGTGCCCGCAACGATCCGAGGATCAGGGGTGCGGCCACGAAGGGCGCGGCGGCCAGGGGCGCGGCGAGGAGGACGAGGCCGACCACGCCCAATCGGGCGCGGACGGTAGGCCAACCGGGACCTCTCATGCAGGCTCCTTCCTCCCCATAGGCGACGACCGACCCAGCAGGAGTACGAGACCTGGGGTCTAAAAGGCTTCTCGGCCGCTTTCGGCACCTCCTGAAGCAATTTCTACCTTGGGGCCACGCGAGGCAAATCCCCTGCCACTCGCACCTCCGACGGCACCCGGAGCGCCGGGAAGTGTGCCGAGTACCTCCTTCACGCCGGCCGGAAAGGCGTAGTCACCGGTGGGAACGACGCTCGATCCGCCGGGAGTAGTTTCGGCGGCAACATGTCCGTCACCTGTCCACCGACCGCGATCAGTGCATGCCCGGTGCGGACCCCGATGACCCATGGCGCGGCGCCGGAAGCGCCGGCGCGCCGGTTGTGCAATTGAGCACCCTCGGGTGGTTGACGGCAAAGGACCCCGACCTCGTGGCCGTCAAGCGGTCGGTCCGGGCGGCGGTGGTCATGCCCTCGGTCTTCGGACTGACCCATCTGCTCTTCTCCAATCCACAGGTCAGCCTCTTCGGGGCCTTCGGCTCCTTCGCCTTGTTGCTCCTGGTGGATCCTCCGGGTCGACCGCGCCTCCGACTGGCCTCCTATCTGGCGCTCTTCTTGGTGGGCAGTGCTTTCATCGCGCTCGGCACGTTCGTCTCGACCTACAAGGGGATGGCGATCGTGGCGATGGGGATCGTGGGCTTCGGCGTCCTCTTCGCCGGGATCGTCTCGCCGCAGGCGGCCACTTCGTCGACGGCCGCCCTCTTGATGTTCGTGCTCCCGGTGACTGTGGCCGAGCCGGCCGCGTCCACCGGGCCACGGCTGTTCGGCTGGATGATCGCCAGCGCGTTCTGCATCCCAGCCTGCATGTTGGTCTGGCCGACGCCCTGGCACGACAAACTCCGCCATCGGCTGTCGGCGACGGCGGAGGCCGTCAGCAGGCTGGCCGCGTCGATCGCCGCCGGCCGGTCGGATCCGGAGGTGAAGGAGTCGGTGGTATCGGAGGTGGCGCTCCTGCAGGCCGAGTTCGCCGGGACCCCCTACCCTCCCACCGGTGCCACAGGAGGAACCGTCGCCCTGGCCAAATTGGTCGGTCGGCTCGAGTGGGTGGCGAGCAGCACCATCCTGATCGGCGAAGGCCCCGCCTGGTCACCCCGGGAACCGGGCCGAGACCTGGTCGGCCAGGTGGCGGAATCCCTGCACCTCAGCGCATCGCTCATCTGCGGCCCCAACACCCGTTCGTCTGACGACACGTCGCTGATCCGGTCGGTCCAGGAGTCGAACCGGGGGCTCGACCGCCTCATCGAAGCCGAGCTCGACGCCCAGATCTCGAGGCTGACCGGACCCGGCCCTGCTGCCGCCGGTGCCGATGCCGACCCTGCCACCGCCACGGTCGAAGGTCCTGGTGAGCAAGGAGGGCTCGGGCCCGACCAGGGAATCGCGTCCACCTTGGATCCCAGCCTCCGCATTCGCGCTCTCGGGATCGCCACCGAGATGGTGGCGGACGCCAGCCTGGAGGCAGTCGGCGCCCAGGCTGCAGGCGATCGGCGGCTGGGGGCAGGCACCGACCCGCACCCGCAGCCGTTCTGGCGCCGGATCATCTCGCAACTCTCCTTTGGCTCGGTGTGGTTCCGGAATGCGGTGCGGGGGGCCACCGGGCTGGCTGTGGCCGTGGCCGTCGTGGAGACCACTGATGTCGAGCACGGATTCTGGGTGGTGCTGGGGACGCTGTCCGTGCTCCGGTCCAACGCCTTGGGGACCGGCGTAACGGCGGCGCGCGCCGTCGGGGGGACGGCGGTGGGTTTCGCGGTGGGCGCGGCCATCATGGCCGTCGTGGCCGGTCATTCCGTCCTCTTGTGGGTGCTGCTCCCCCTGGCTGTGCTGGTCTCGGGTGTGGCCCCGTCGATGGTGTCCTTTGCCGCCGGGCAGGCGGGTTTCACACTGGTGGTGATCATCTTGTTCAACATCATCGAGCCCACCGGGTGGCGGGTGGGCCTGACGAGGATCGAGGACGTGGCCATCGGTTGCGGGGTGAGTGTCGTCGTCGGGCTGCTGTTGTGGCCCCGGGGGGCGACCGCCGCCCTCGGAAGCGCCCTGTCCGATGCCTTCGTCAAGAGCTCGGGCTACCTGGCCGAAGCCGTCGCCCGGTTGACCACCTCGACCCGTGATGTCGACATCGCTCCCGCCCAGCGGGCAGCTCACCGCGCCTACCTGCGGCTCGACGACGCCTTCCGCGAATTCCTGGCTGAGCGGGGGGCCAAGGCGGTGCCGGTCGAAACCGTCGCCGGGCTGTTCTCCGGATCGAACCGGATCCGATTGGCGGCCTACGCGCTCGCCACCCTCCCCTCATCACCGTCCGAGTCGATCGAACCGGAGCTCGAGTCGGTTTCCACCGCCGGGGCGGTCCTTCGCGACGCCTATGCGGCTCGCCACCGCTGGTATGAGGAGTTCGCCGAGGTGCTGGACGACAGGCGACCATCGCTGGACCCACCACCGGCCCATGACCGGATGCTCCACGGCGTCCTGCTGAGGGCCTTCGAGGATGCGCGTGCCGGTCGCCGGCCCGATCAGCTGCGCACCACGATGCGCATGCTCTGGGCTGACGAATTGCTCGAGTCTCAGCAACAGATGCAGATCGACCTGGCCGGGTCAGCGGCACTCTTTGCCGGTAGGAGGAAGCGTGGCGCGATGACCTGAACGCCGGCGCCGGTCGACCGGGCCTTGGTGGCCCCGGTTGCCCGTATCCCGACGGGGATCAGATCTCGTCGACCGACCTGGGCGTGCGCAGGATCATGACCGACGCGGCGACCAAGAGTACGGCACCGAGCACCGCGAAGAGAAAGTGCCACCAGCTCCAGTAGAACTGCCGGGTGACGGCGAGGGCGGAGGGGCTGGCGCAAGAAGGTTGGTCGCTTGGACACGTGGTCGAGCTCGGTATCGTCGCAATCACGGTGCCGGTGAACCGCGTGATCGTCCACAGAACCCACATGGCCCACAGTCCCACGACCACGACAACTCGCAGGGGTTGATTTCGGATTCCCACGGGTTGATCTTGCCAGAGATGGACGCTCCGCGGTCCTCAGGGGTGGGAGCTGAACTCGGGTTGGACCGCACCGATCATCGACGGGAGTCTTGCGCCGAA
>DATKRZ010000026.1:0-12263 GCA_035531955.1 Acidimicrobiales bacterium
CAAGACGATCACCGCCCCGAACACCCCCGGCACCTACTCGTACTTCTGCTCGATCCACCAGTACATGACGGGCCATCTGACCGTTTCGGGCTGACCGACTGGCGCTCCCGCAGGTCACCCCGGGGCAGGAGCCGATGACCAACACGCTCTACCGCACCACCAACCGACAGGAGGCAGACCATGACAAGCTGGCTGAGGGCAGGCCCGGACGGAACGGAGCCGACCGCTCCTGACATCGATCCCGGGGCCATGGGCGTCCTGATCGAGCAGTCGCAGGACATCCACAGCGACGCCATGGCCTCCACCGTCGAGGCACTCGACGAGTTGGTCCAGACCGGCGCGGAGATCCGGGCCCACGGGGACCTCGACCCCGAGGAGTCACGCCAAGCCGCCGCCCGGCGGACGCGGCTGATGACCGGGGCGGCCTTCGGCGGCGGGATGCTCGCCGCGGCCGGCATCGGCGGGGCACTCCAGTCGCTCTTCGCCTCGCCCGCCTTCGCTGCCTCGGCGACCGACGTGCAGATCCTCCAGACCGCGGCGTCCATCGAGACACTGGCCGTGTCCACGTACAAGACGGCCCTCACCCTTCCGTTCATCGGCGGGGCATCGGCCAATCCGGTGGTGAAGGCATTCGCCACCACCACCATGCAGCAGCACCAACAGCACCTCGACGCATTCAACGGGGCCATCACCGGACTCGGGGGCAAGACCCAGACCAGCCCGGATCCGGCGCTGGCCAAGGTGGTGGCCGCAGCCGTCCCCGGGCTCACCTCGCCGGGACCGGTGGTGGCGCTCGCCCTCGAGTTGGAGCAGGGCGCAGCCGAGACCTACGTGGTCGACGTGGCGACGCTCTCCGACGCCAACGCCAAGAAGCTCACGGCATCCATCATGGGCGTCGAGGCGCAGCACGCTTCGGTCCTGCTGGCCGTGCAGGCGCTGCTCGACGCCAACGCCCCCCAACTCATCACCCTGGCGCCCGGCAACGTCGCCAATCTGCCCGCCGCCGCGGGCTCGGTCGGCTTCGCGATGGCGTTCTTCCCCACCGATCAAGCCCGTCCCGCCACAGAAGGAGCACTCTCATGAGGCGCCGCAACCGCAGCCCCGAGGTCATGGCCATCTCCGAGCAGGAGCTCACCGTCATGACCAATGACCTCGAGCAGATTCACAACGACGTCGGCGTACCGGCGATGAACAAGGCAGTCCGTGAGTGGACCGAGCGGTCCCGCACCAGCCGCCGAGGCTTCCTCATCGGTGCCGGCGCGGTGGCGGGCGGGGCACTCATCGCCGCCTGCTCGTCCGGCTCGTCGAGTTCGACGACCACCACCAGTGGCGGGTCGTCCGGTGCACCGACCGCCGGCAAGCTGACCGGCGACCTCGCGGTGGCGGCGCTGGCCGCCGGCCTCGAGAACCTGGCCGTCGCCGCCTACGGGGACGTGCTCACCGCCGCCGGAGCCGGCAAGCTGGGAACGGTCCCGCCCGCCATCTCCACCTTCGTCACCACGGTGAAGGGGCAGCATGCCCAGCACGCGCAGGCGTGGAACTCGGCCATCACCGGCGCGGGTCACGCCGCAATCGCCACACCCGATCCGGTGCTCACCCCGGTGATCACCGCCGACTTCAAGAAGGTGACCGACGTCCCCGGCGCGGCCAAGTTGGCCCTGATGCTGGAGGAGGTGGCGGGAGCCACCTACCAGTCGGCGGTCGGTGTGGTGAAGGCCGTCTCCTCGGTGCAGGTTGCGGCCAGCATCCAGCCGGTGGAGCTGCAGCATGCGGCAATCCTCAACTTCGCACTCGGCCAGTACCCTGTGCCCAACGCCTTCAGCCCCCTGATGCACGCCCGGCCCCTCACCGACTACACGGGCTAGTCCCTCCGGACCGACCGGCTCGACGGAAACGGCTCCGCCTCACGGCGGGGATCGAAGCGGACCGTTCCTCCGGGGTGGTCCCCGTCGGCGTCGCCAGCACACCCGAGCAGCGCCGCCCCTGAGACGCGCCCACGCCGGCTGCCTGTAGGCCCCCAGCACGGGGTTGAGCCAGGTCCTGCCCAGGTCCGAGTCCGGACAGCGCCGGATCCGACATCTCGAGCAGGCTCTGCGACGAATACATGGCATGACCTTCGACATCGACACCTACCAGAACCACTCGGCCAAGCTCGACCTCGACGACATCGACTTCGGCTCGTTCCGGGACCGGCCCCTGGACGCCCGGGCGCTCCGCTGCCTTCGCTACATGCACGACGTGGAGAACCACACGGTCTGCTACCTGCGCGACGTCCTGGTGACCCGGGCCCACCAGGACCCAGAGGTCACCTCGTTCCTCACTCTGTGGAACTACGAGGAGTTCTGGCACGGAGAGGCCATCGCCAAGATCCTGGACGCGCACGACGAGCAGGCCGGCACCAGCCGGATCGCCGCCCTTCGCCAACGCCTGCCCAAGCGGGACGCGTGGCGGCCGCTCACCTTCCAGCTGGCCTCGGCCATCACCCCCCACCTCACCGCCGTGCACATGACGTGGGGTGCGGTCAACGAGTGGACCACGCAGGCCGGCTACGCCCGCCTGGCCAAGCTGGCCGGACACCCCACGCTCTCCGAGCTGCTCCGTCGCATCATGAAGCAAGAGGGCCGGCACATCGACTTCTACGCCAACCAAGCCCGGGGACGGCTGGCCGAGAGCCGGGCAGCCCAGCGGCTGACCCGGTGGGCCTTGCGCCGATTCTGGGCGCCGGTGGGCAGCGGGGTCGTTCCGGGGTCGGAAGTCGACTTTCTCCGCGCCTACCTGTTCGGTGACCACGACGGCCGGGCCATGGCCGACCGCATCGACCGCCGGGTCGATCGTCTCCCCGGGCTCGAGGGTCTCAATCTCCTGCGGGGGGCAGTCGCCGCCTGATCCGGCGCAGCTGCCCGGGCCCGACCCCGGACCGGCCGGCCCCGGCGCAAATCCTGATCGAACAGGTAAACTATGTGGGTGTTCACGTTCCCCAATCCCGTCGACGAGCATGCCGCCCGCACCGTGGCGGCCGGGGTGTTCGTGATGTGCGTGGCAGCACTGGCCTTCCGGCAGCCGTGGGTTCTGATCGTCCTGGCCTACGGCTTTTGGGCCCGCGTCCTGGCCGGGCCCACCTTGAGCCCTCTCGGCCAGGTGGCCACGCGGATCGTCGCCCCGCGGACGCCAGGCGGGCCGCGCCTGGTCGCCGGGCCGCCCAAGCGCTTTGCCCAGGCCATCGGCGCAGTCCTTACCACCACCGCCCTCGTGCTCTGGTACGGGTTCGGACTCGGCAAGGCGGCCTGGCTGGCGACGGCAGCGCTGGGCGCCGCCGCGTTCTTCGAAGCGGCCCTCGGCCTGTGTCTCGGATGCATCGCCTTCGGGGCGTTGATGAGGGCGGGTGTGATCCCCGACGAGGTGTGCGCAGCCTGCTCCGACCTCTCGCTCCGCCATCCCGAGCTGTCCAGGACCGACCTGGGCTGAGGCCGGCCCGGCGGGCGCGCGACCGGGCCAGTGCGGCCGGGGCCGCGGGTCAGTGCAGCCGGCCCAGTAGTCCGTCGCATAGGTCAGCCAACTCTTTGGCGCAGGCCAGATACGCCTCGTCCTCCCCGCCGGCCGGGTCCTCCACGTCCTCCCAGGCCTCGATGGTCACGTCGACGAGTCCGAGTGACCTGATCCGCTCCCCCAGCGGTGCGGGACCACCGGGCAGGTCGCGACAGAGCCGCTTGATCGAGGCGGTCCTGGACGCAGCCCCAGGGTGCCATCGCCGGATGTAGGCCACGTGCTCCCCGGCCATGGCCATGATCAGGTCGGCGCTCTCGACGTCGCTGTCGGTCAGTTGATGGCTGCGGTGCCCGTCGGCGCGGTATCCGGCCATGGACAGGGCGTCCCTGGTCCTCCGGCCCATCGGCTGTCCCTCGACCACGTGGGTTCCCGCCGTCAGGATCCGTACCGGCGCCAGGGCCAGCATGGCTCCGGCCATCACCGACCGGGCGGCGTTGCCGGTGCACAGGGTAAGCACTGTGGGCGCGCCCTCGACGGACGCCCCTCCTGTCGCCCCTTGACCTCTCCTCGTCACTCAGCCACGGTACAGGGGGGACCCCGCCGGGGAGTCGCGGCGCTCACTGCGCGGCCCGGGCTCGAGCGGGGTGGCTACTCGGGGAGTGGTCGAGGGGGTTCGGTCAGCGGCCGGCTTCGGGTGCGGGTCCGACGCTGCTCCGTGCCAGATAGGCGTCCGGTTGGAGCTCGACCGCCGGTTCGGCGCCGACCGCCCCGAGCCGGCGGAGCAGGGATTCGGTCATCACATTCGCCACCGAACCGAGGTCGCCGGAGATGACGGTGATCGGAGGCCGATACGCAGTCGCCCACGGGGAGTCGCCAAAAGTGAGAAACGAGCACTCAGCCGGAATTTCGATGTCGGCAATGGCCAGTGCCTCGAGCAGCAGGGGGGCGAGCACCATGGAGTTCGACCAGATCACACTGGGTGAGCCGGCAGAGCCGGTGAGCGCCGCCAGCATGGTGGCCACCAGCGCGACGTTCAGGCCGTCGGCATCGGGCCCGGTCATGAGGGCCACGTGGCGGGGCTCGATCCCGAGGGCCCGGCAGATCCCCACGATGGTGTCCCAACGGCTCGCCGAGGCCCCCGACAAGGTCGATGACCGGGTGACGAAGGCAAGCCGCCGGTGGCCCAGGGAGGCGAGGTGGCGGCAGGCTTGTTCGACGGCGGTGGTGGTCCTGGCGCGCATCGAGGTCCCGGCGTGTTCGGCGAACGTCTCAGGCTCCACGACCGGCATCCCAGCCCGGCTCAGGCGCCGGACCTGGTCCGGATGGCGCGGCCGGCCGGCCATGACCAGTCCGTCGATGCCCTGGGCGATCAACCGGTCCAGCTGCTGCCGCTCGATTCGTGTGGAGTTCTGGGTGTCAGCCACGACGACGGCGTATCCGAGCGGTTGGGCGGTGTGCTCGACCGCCCGGAGGAACGGGAGGAACACCGGGTTGGCGAGGTTGGGAACCAGGACACCGATCATCATCGATCGGTCGGTTCGCAGACTGCTCGCGGATGCATTGGGGAGATAGTCGAGCTCCCGAACCGCGGCTTCGACCCGCTGGATGGCGTCGGCGCTGGCCGGCCCGGTTCCGGTGAGTACCCGCGAGACCGTCGCCGTGCTCAGGCCGGCCCTCGCCGCCACCTGTCGTATGTCAGCGCGGGCCGCGGACCCGCCGGCGCCGGAGTTTGACCTGACCACCCCATCCATTCTACTGTAAACGATTACACAGAGCGCCAGCCGGGGCCTGACGGTGCGGAGACGGAGAGGGCGGAGTTCCATGTGGACAGGCGAGGCGCCGGACAGGTCTCGAAGGTTGCCGCTGGCGATCATCGTGCTCATCGTCGTACCGATGGCCCTGGCGGCGTGCGGGGGATCTGGGGGCGCCGCCCCGTCGACGACGACCGCGGCCCCTACGACCGGGGCGTCGGCACCGGCGACCGTCGCAACTCCGAAGGGGCCGAGCACCGGGTGCGGGTCGCCGGCGGCGCCGGGGACGGTCACCCTGACCCCGGAGGTCGGCGGGAGGACACGGACGGTGATCGTCCACGTTCCCTCCGGCTATGTCGGGACCTCCGCGGTGGCCCTGGTCCTCAACATGCACGGCAGTCAGTCGACTGCCCGCCAACAGGAGGCCCTGACCGGCATGGATGCCACGGCCGACTCCGACACCTTCATCGTCGCCTACCCCCAGGGCGGGATCGCCGTCGGCAGTGGCTACGAGTGGAACGTTCCCGGACAACCTCTGTTCGGGGGTACAGCCGTTCCGGCCGGCGCCGCCGACGATGTGTCGTACCTCGAACAGCTGACGAGCCTGCTCGAGACCAAGTACTGCGTGGACACCGGCCGGGTGTACGCCACCGGACTTTCGGGAGGTGCGCGTATGGCCAGCCAGCTGGCCTGTGACGCGTCGACCGTGTTCGCGGCCGTCGCCCCGGTCAGCGGACTGCGGATGCCTTCGCCCTGCCCGTCGACCCGGACCGTGCCGGTGGTGTCGTTCCACGGCAGCGCAGACCCCATCGACCCCTATAACGGCAACGGACAGGCCTACTGGACCTACAGCGTGCCGGAAGCCGCCAGGCGCTGGGCGTCACACAACGGGTGCGCGCCGGCACCGGGCACTTCCCAGCCCGCACCGGGTGTGACGCTCACCGCCTACGGCCAGTGCGTCGGGGGTGCGTCCGTCGACCTCTACACGATCGCCGGAGAGGGCCACCAGTGGACCGGCGGACCCCCGCTCCCCCCGTCCCTCGACCGGGTCCTCGGACCGCCGACCACTGCCATCAACGCCAACTCGGAGATGTGGGCGTTCTTCACGGCCCATCCACTCCCGTAGCGGCACCCCGGGCGGAGATTCCGCCTTCGCTCGCCAGTGGTGGCAACGAGTGACCGCTAGTTCACATGCACCCCGGAGACCGCCCGGGCGATGATCAGTCGCTGGATCTCCGAGGTGCCCTCGAAGATGGTGTAGATCTTGGAGTCCCGGTGCCAGCGCTCGACCGGGTGCTCCCGGATGTAGCCGTATCCGCCCATGATCTGGATGGCCTCCTCGGTCACGTAGACGGCGGTCTCGCCGGCGTAGAGCTTGGACATCGAGCCTTCCCCGGAGGTGAACTCGCGGCCGTTGCGACCCATCCACGAGGCCCGCCAGATCAGCAACCGTGAGGCGTCGATCCGGGTCTTCATGTCGGCCAGTTTGAAGGCGATGGCCTGGTTCTCGATGATGGCCCGGCCAAAGGCCTTGCGCTCCTTGGCGTAGTCCAGGGAGTACTCGTAGGCGGCCCGGGCGATGCCCAGGGCCTGGGCCCCGACCGTCGGGCGGGATGCCTCGAAGGTCTTCATGGCGGCCTGGCTGGTCGAGCGCTTGCCCTCGCGGGCGCCGGCGAGCCGCTCGTCGAGCTTGTCCTTGCCACCGAGGAGGCAGTGGCCCGGAACCCGCACCCCATCGAGGACCACCTCGGCGGTGTGCGACGCCCGGATGCCCATCTTCTGGAACTTCTGGCCCTGGGAGAGACCGGGGGTGTTGGGAGGCACGATGAAGCTGGCCTGGCCCCTGGAGCCGAGCTCGGGGTCGACGGAGGCCACCACCACATGGATGTCGGCGATGCCGCCGTTGGTGATCCACGTCTTGGTGCCGTCGAGGACCCACTCGTCCTTGGCCTGGTCGTAGACCGCCCTGGTTCGCAGCGACGACACGTCCGAGCCGGCATCCGCTTCAGAGACGGCGAATGCGGCCATCTGGATCTTGTCCGGGGTGCCGAAGCACTGGGGTCCCCACTCCATCAGTTGCTCGGGGGTTCCGTTGCTGGCAATTCCCGCCAGGCCGAGGGTGCTGCCGAAGATGGCCAGGGCGATGCCGGCATCGCCCCAGGACATCTCCTCGGCGGCGATGGGCATCAGCAGGCCGCTCTCGTCGAAGAAGGCCTGGCTGATGAAGTCGAACGAGTAGAGACCGATCCGGGCCGCCTCCTCGATGATCGGCCACGGGGTCTCCTCACGCTCGTCCCACTCGTGCCCGGCGGGCCGGATGACGTTCTCGGCGAAGTCGTGCACCCACTTCTGGATCTGCAGTTGATCCTCGTTGAGGTCCAAGGAGAATTCAGCCATCGTCCCATGCTCCGTTCCGGCCCCGAGGGCCTCTCACCTCTCCCGGTCGCCCCTGCAGGCGACCGGTCGTCACCCGATCGATCCCCCCGGTGACGGAACCGCCGGCCCGCGGACCGGGGTCCTTCGTAGTTACTCAATAGTAACCTCGATCCGGAGCGCTCGCCACCATTTGGGTGGTGCGGGATGCGCCGGATGCCGGTGAGCGCCGGAGCCACGGGCAGATCCGCAGGTCACGGGTGCGCGGTGGGTACGCGGACCACTGAACCGGGGTGACGGGCCTGCGGGCGGCCGCAGGGCCGACAGGGCGTCCTCAGCGGTCCCCAGCGCCTTGGTGCGGGCCATCCGCCTCCGTCGGCGGGGGCGCAGGGGCAGGCCCGGAGCCATACGGCCAGGCCCCCTCGGGGCGGGCGGGCTAAGAGGGCTGGGCCAGCCGGACGTCCACGGCCTGGAGACCCTTCGGTCCTTCTTGGAGGTCGAACTCCACGGCCTGGCCCTCTTCGAGCGAGCGGAATCCGTTCATCTGGATGGCCGTGTGGTGCACGAACACGTCGGCCCCGCCTTCCGGTTGCGAGATGAAGCCGAAGCCCTTCTCGGCGTTGAACCACTTGACCGTTCCGGAAGCCACGGTGGCGTTCCCCTTTCGTCCACACCCGTAGTTACGGAGACAGCCCCCATGGAGGACCCGGGACGACCCGCCTGCCTGCGAGGGGGTCCGTCGGCCGTCGACCAGAGGGGACTCTCTACCCGGGAAAACGCTAGCAGTCCGCTCCCCAGAAGCAACCTTCGAAAGGCACCTCGGGGGCGTGTTCACACTGCGTTCACCGACGGCGGATCCGGGTTCCCTCCGGGCCGTCCTCGACCACCCAGCCGCTCCGTTCCAGATCACCCCGCAGTGAATCGGCCTCCGCCCAGTCCCCGGCGGCCCGGGCCCGGTCCCGCCGACGGACCCGATCGGCGCTCTCCTCGTCGATCTCGACATCCGACCGGCCGAGGAGGGGCAGGCCCAACGCGGCGCAGAGCAGCCCGGCCGTGCGGGCGGACCGGACGGCACCCGTGGCGTCACCTGCGTCGGCGGCGCCGTTGGCCCGCCGGACCAGATCGAACACGGTGGCCACCGCACCGGGGGTGTCGAGGTCGTCGTCCATCCGGGACCGGAAGCGGGCCACCGCCTCGGCGTCCACCGCCGCTCCCCCGGCGCCACCCTCCGTGCCGTCGCTCCCACCCGGGTCGACCACCGGGCCCTCGGCCAGCTGATCCCCCAGGTCGAACCGGCGGGCCAGCTCGTCCAGTCGGGCCAGGCCGGCCTCGGCGTCCTTCACCGTCTCCGGGGTCACCTCGATCGGCGACCGGTAGTGGGACCGGAGCACCAAGAGCCGGTAGGCGCGCGGGTCGCTCCGGGCCAACAGGTCGTCGAGCGAGGTGAAGTTGCCCAGCGACTTGGACATCTTCTCCCCATCGACGGTGACCCACCCGTTGTGCACCCAGTGCCGGGCGAACGCCCGCCCGGTGGCGACCGCCTGGGCCCGCTCGTTCTCGTGGTGGGGAAAGATCAGGTCGATGGCCCCGCCGTGGAGGTCGAAGCCGTCGCCCAGCAGATCGAGGGACATGACCACGCACTCGGTGTGCCAGCCGGGACGGCCCGGGCCCCAGGGCGATGCCCAGGTCGGCTCCCCGGGCTTGGCCTTCTTCCACAGCACGAAGTCCAGGGGGGAGTGCTTCCCCGGGTCGGCCTCGACCCTCGCCCCGGCCCGCAGCGAGTCGAGGGGCTGGTGGGCCAGGAGCCCGTAGCCGGGCACCGCCGCCACCGACAGGTAGACCCCGTCGTCGGTCTCGTAGGCGCTCCCCCGGGCCACCAGGTCGGCAACCAGATCGACCATGTGCCCCACGTAGGCGGTGGCATGCGGGGCCTCGTCCGGTCGCAGGACGCCGAGCGCGTCCATGGCCTTCCACCAGGCCGCCTCGTAGGTAGCGGTCAGCTCGGAGGGCTCGATGCCCTGTTCCGCCGCCCGCTCGATGATGTTGTCCTCGATGTCGGTGATGTTGGACACGTAGGTGACCTCCAGCCCGGTGAACATCAGGTACCGCCGGAGCACGTCGAACACCAGGGTGAAGCGGCCGTGGCCGATGTGGGGCGCGTCATACACCGTCGGGCCGCACACGTACATCGACACCCGGCCCGGCGTCCGCAGATCGAGGGGCGCCACGTCACCGGTGGCCGTGTCGTGGAGCCGGAGCACGCAGGGTACGGTAACCCGATCATGAGCGCCGACACGACCGGATCGGCGGACCGGCCGGTCGGTCCGGCCCGGATCCCCGACAAGCCCGGCCTGGAGGGCCTCGAGGCCACCTGGTCGGCGCGTTGGCAGGAGGACGGCACCTATGCCTTCGACCGGTCGGCCCGGCCGGACCGCGTGTTCTCCATCGACACCCCGCCCCCCACCGTGTCGGGATCCCTTCACATCGGGCACGTCTTCTCGTACACCCACACCGATGCGGTGGCCCGCTTCCAACGGATGCGGGGCCGCGCCGTCTTCTACCCCATGGGGTGGGACGACAACGGGCTGGCCACCGAGCGACGGGTCCAGAACTACTTCGGTGTCCGCTGCGACCCGGCCCTCCCCTTCGACCCGGGCTTCCTCCCCCCGGACGAGCCCCCGAAGGACCCGGTCTCCATCTCCCGACCCAACTTCGTGGCCCTCTGCCACCAGCTCACCGCCGAGGACGAGCAGGTCTTCGAACAGCTGTGGCGGACCCTCGGCCTGTCCGTGGACTGGTCGCTCGCCTACACCACGGTCTCGGCGCCGGCGCAGCGGGTGTCCCAGCGGAGCTTCCTCCGGCTGGCCCGCCGGGGACAGGTGACCCAGCGCACCGCTCCCACCCTGTGGGACGTCGACTTCCGCACCGCGGTGTCCCAGGCCGAGCTCGAGGACCGGGAGCGGCCGGCGTCCTACCACCGTCTCCGCTTCCCCCGGGCCCGCGAGGACGGGGCCGTCGACATCGAGACCACCCGGCCGGAGCTGCTGCCGGCCTGTGTGGCCGTGGTGGCCCACCCCGAGGACGACCGGTACCGCCGGCTGCTCGGCACCGAGGTGGTCACCCCGCTGTTCGGCGTGCGGGTGCCGGTCCTGGCCCACGAGCTGGCCGACCCCGACAAGGGAACCGGCATCGCCATGATCTGCACGTTCGGCGACACCACCGACGTGACCTGGTGGCGCGAGCTCTCCCTGCCCACCCGGGCCATCGTGGGGCGGGACGGACGCCTGCTGCCGGTCGAATGGGGGGCTCCGGGATGGGAGTCGGATGCCCCCGACCGGGCCGCCGGGCACTACGGCGAACTGGCCGGCCGCACGGTGAAGCAGGCCCAGGCGCGCATCGTCGAGGAGCTGGCCGAGGAAGGGGCGCTGATCGGGGAACCCCGCCCGATCACCCACCCGGTCAAGTTCTACGAGCGGGGAGAACGTCCCCTCGAGATCGTCTCCTCCCGCCAGTGGTTCGTCGAGACCCTCCCCCTCCGAGACCGGCTGCTGGCCCGGGGGGACGAACTCCACTGGCACCCTCCCTACATGGCCCACCGGTACCGGGCCTGGGTGGAGGGGCTGAACGGCGACTGGAACATCAGCCGTCAGCGCTTCTTCGGCGTCCCCTTCCCCGTCTGGTACCCGGTCGACGGGTCGGGCGAGGCCGTCTTCGACGCTCCCGTCCTCGCTTCCGAGGACCGGCTCCCGGTCGATCCGTCCACCGACGTGCCCGAGGGCTACACGGAGGCCCAGCGCGGTCGGCCCGGGGGGTTCGTCGGGGACCCCGACGTGATGGACACCTGGGCCACCTCCTCCCTCACCCCGCAGATCGCCGGCGGGTGGGGAGACGACCCCGACCTGTTCGCCCTGGTGTTCCCCATGAACCTCCGCCCCCAGGCCCACGACATCATCCGCACCTGGCTGTTCTCCACCATCGTGCGGTCCGAGCTGGAACACGATTCCCTGCCATGGTCGGATGCGGCCATCTCCGGCTGGGTGCTGGATCCGGACCGCAAGAAGATGTCGAAGTCGAAGGGCAACGTGGTCACCCCGCTCCCGCTGCTGGAGCGGCACGGCGCCGACGCGGTCCGCTACTGGGCGGCCAGCGGGCGACCGGGGACCGACACCGCCGTCGACGAGGGCCAGATGAAGGTGGGCCGGCGCCTGGCCATCAAGGTGCTCAACGCCTCGCGCTTCGCCCTCGGCCGCATCGCCACAGAGGGCGCGGCGGTGGCCACGCCGGCGATGGGGGCGGTGACCGCTCCCATCGACCGGGCCATGCTGGCCCGCCTCGCCGTGGTGGTCGAAGAGGCCACCGCTGCGTTCGAGGAGTACGACTACGCCCGGGCGCTCGAGCGCACCGAGAGCTTCTTCTGGTCGTTCTGCGACGACTATCTCGAGCTGGTGAAGGCCCGGTCCTACGGCGACGCCGGAGAGCCCGGGCCGGCCTCCGCCCAGGCCGCGCTGACCCTCGCCCTCTCGGCGCTGCTCCGCCTCCTGGCCCCGATCACCCCCTTCGTGACCGAGGAGGTGTGGTCGTGGTGGCGGGACGGCTCGATCCACACCGCCCCCTGGCCCACCGTCTCGGAGCTCGGGCCGTCGATCGCCGAGG
>DATKRZ010000027.1:0-41891 GCA_035531955.1 Acidimicrobiales bacterium
TCCGCCCGCAAGATGTTCATCCGCTCGCGGGCCAACTCGATCGAGGGGGGCACGTCCGAGATCCAGCGCAACATCCTGGGCGAGCGGATCCTCGGGCTGCCCGGCGACGTCCGGGTGGACAAGGAGATGCCGTGGTCGGAGGTGCCCCGGAGTTGACCCGATCGGACGGCGGGGCCGCCCCGGGCATCCTCGGCGCGGTCGCCCGGGTCCCCTGCGGGTGACCGACGCCCGGGAGTTCCTCGGCATGGAGCCGGTCGGCGACCGGCTGCACTGGCGGCTGGCGGTGGTGCCCGAGTTGACCACGCCCGGCAACTTCCTCTTCGGCGGCTGCGGGCTGGGCGCCGCCCTGGTGGCCATCGAGTCGGCCTCGCAGCGCCCGACGGTGTGGTCGACGGCCCAGTACCTGTCCTACGCCCCGACCGGGTCGGTCCTCGATCTGACCGTCACCCTGGCCGCCGTGGGCCGGCGGGTCACCCAGGGCCGGGTGGTCGGCAACGTGGGCGACACGGAGATCCTGACCGTCAACGCCGCCGTCGGGGCCCCGGGCACGCTGCAGGCCGGGGGCGTGTGGGCCACCGCCCCGGAGGTGCCCCCGCCCGACGAGTGCCCGCCCCGCCGGCTCCCGGCCTTCAACTCCACATCGATCTTCGACCGGATCGACGTCCGCCTGGCCCGGGGACTGTCGTTCGAGGAGATCGGCGCCGGGACCGGGGCCCCGGGGGAGCCGACCAGTGCCCTGTGGGCCCGGGTTCCCGGCCACCTGGAGCCTTCGGCGGCGACGCTGGCGATCATCGGGGACTACGTCTCGGGCGGCGTCTCCCAGCCCCTGGCCCGGCGGGTCATGTCCCGGAGCCTCGACAACACGCTGCGGATGGTCCAGCTGCAGCCGACCGAATGGGTGCTCTGCGACATCCGCATGCAGGCGCTGGTGGGCGGCTACGGCCAGGGGATCGCCCACCTGTGGTCGGAGCAGGGCGCCCTGCTGGCCACGGCCAGCCAGTCGATGAGCGTGCGATTGTGGGAGTAGGGCCCGACAAAGGAGGACGAATGTTGGTCAGCACCATGCTCGGCTACGCGGGCGGGTTCCGGGCGGCGGCGGCCCAGGTGGTCGAACTGGAGAAGGCCGGGCTCGACCTGGTGTGGGTGGCCGAGGCCTACGGCCTCGACGGCCCGAGCCAGATGGGGTACCTGGCCGCCCTCACCGAACGGGTGGAGATCGGCTCGGCCATACTGCCCATCTACACCCGCACCCCCACCCTCATCGCCATGACCGCGGCCGGTATCGACGCCCTGTCCGGAGGACGGTTCCATCTGGGTCTCGGGTCCTCGGGGCCCCAGGTCATCGAAGGGTGGCACGGGGTCCCCTTCTCCGCGCCGATCGGGCGCACCCGCGAGATCATCGACGTCTGCCGGCAGGTGTGGGCCCGGGAGGCGCCCCTCGTCCATGCCGGGACGTACTACGACATGCCCCTCCCGGCCGGCGTGGGAACCGGACTGGGCAAGGCGCTCAAGATCATCGTCCACCCGGTGCGCCCGTCCATTCCCGTCTGGGTGGCCGCGCTGGGGGAGAAGAACGTGGCCATGACGGCCGAGTTGGCCGATGGGTGGATCCCCATGCTGTTCATCCCCGAGAAGGCCCGGGAGGTGTGGGGGGCCTCCCTCGATGCCGGACGGGCCAGACGCGACCCCGGCCTCGGGCCCCTGCAGATCACCGCCGGCGGGGTGCTGGCCGTGGGCGAGGGTGACGATGTGGTCGCCCTGCGCGAACTGGCCCGGCCCATGGTCGCCCTCTACGTGGGTGGCATGGGGGCCAAGGGGAAGAACTTCTACAACGACGTGGTCCGCCGCTACGGGTTCGAGGCCGAGGCCGAGGACATCCAGGACCTCTATCTGAGCGGGAAGAAGTCCGAGGCGGAGGCCCGGGTCCCCCCCGAGCTCCTCGAGCTGACCTCGCTGTGTGGGCCGGAGAGCTATGTGGCCGAGCGGATCGCCGCGTTCCGCGAAGCCGGGGTGACCCACCTGCAGGTGACGCCGGTCCCGGTGGGGGACCAGCGACCGGCCGACCTGATCGCCACGGTGAAGGAGCTGGCCGGCTGAACCGGCCGCCGGCTCCCCCTACTCCTCGGAGACCAGCTCGTTGTCGGAGGCCCGCTGCCTGTCGGGCAGGTCCAGCGTGTCGAGGGCGAGCAGGTAGTCGAGCTGGTCGGCCATGCTCTCGATCTCGTCGGCGTCGTAGTAGCTGCGGTCCAACGTGAGGGTCAGCTGTTGTTGCACCAGGGCGAGCGCGTCCTCGGCGGCGGCCGCGGCGTCGTAGACGGAGAACAGCTTGGCCTGCATGGCGTGGGCCGACACGAACCGGGCGCCCCGCTGCTGGGCCTCGGTGGGGAGGGAGCGCAGGGCGTCGCCGGGCGTCGGCCCGCGGTCCTCCGCGGTGGCCCCGCCGTCCTCCGCGGCGGCCCCGCCGGTGCTCAGCTGTTCGCCACCCTCCACGGTCCGCTTCGCTTCTTCTCGTCGCTCCACTTGCCGGACTCCTCCTTCTCTTTCCGTAGACCATTCAACACCGGATCGGCGTTGGATCTTCCGCGGGACCGATGGTTCCCGAGGCCCGGCCCGGATGTCCCGGACAGGCTCTGGGACGCACCGCGGACCTGGCGGGGCCCGGTCGGGGCCCGGTCGGGGCTGGTCGGGGCCCGGTCGGGCTGGTCGGGGCCGGCGCGGGCGATCGGGTGGTCGTCGACTCCGGCCACCGCACGGCGCCAGGCTGCGGACGTCCGGGGGTCTGCCCGGAGGCCCAGGACCGCCAACGAGGCGATGGCGCCGGCCGCGGCCTCGGACGGTGGGCCGCAGGAGCGAAAACCGGCTGCGGTGCCCCACCGGTAAGACTGGGGGCATGCGATCCGCCCCGTGCCGCCCGGCCCGCGGGTGAGCCGGCTCGACGCGGTGGTCGTGGGGTCGGGCCCCAACGGGCTGGCCGCCGCCATCACCCTGGCCGCTGCGGGACTCTCGGTGACGGTCATCGAAGGGGCCGAGGTCGCCGGTGGCGGATGCCGCACCGACTCGTCGACCCTGCCGGGCTTCCGCCACGACGTCTGCTCCGCGGTCCATCCGCTGGTTGCGGCCTCCCCTTTCTTCCGCCGCCCGGTGTTCGACGGCCTGCGCCGGTCCCTGTGCCAGCCCGCGGTCCCCTTCGCCCACCCGCTCGACGGGGGACGGGCCGGCGCCGCCCATCGATCGGTGGACGAGACGGCCGACTCCCTCGGACCCGACGGGGCCGCCTACCGCCGCCTGATGGGACCGCTGGTCGACCGCGCCCCGGTGATCGTCGACCAGGTGCTCGGCCCGTTGCGGTCGGTCCCGGCCCATCCATTTGCGCTGGCCCGGTTCGGCCTGCCCGGTGTGCCGTCGGCCCGCCGGCTGGCCAGCCGTTTCGAGTGCGAGCCGGCCAGGGCGCTGTTGGCCGGGGTGTCGGCCCATTCGACGGCCCGGTTGACCGCCCCCTTGACCGGGGCGTTCGGGCTGCTGCTGGGCATGGCCGCGCATGCCGTCGGCTGGCCGGTCGTCCAGGGCGGGAGCTCGGGCATCGTCGCTGCGCTGTCGGCCGAGCTGGAGCGCCTCGGCGCCACCGTCGTCACCGGTCAGCCGGTCCGGTCGCTGTCCGAGCTGCCCGAATCCACCGCGGTCGTGCTGGACACGTCGCCGGGCGGCCTGGCCGCGCTGGCCGGTCCCGACCTGCCGCCCGGGTACGGGCGGGCCCTGGCCCGGTTCCGCCACGGGCCCGGGGTGTGCAAGGTGGACTGGGCCCTTTCCGGCGCCGTCCCCTGGAGCGCGGCGGTGTGCCGGCGGGCGGGGACGCTCCACCTCGGTGGCACCTTCGCCGAGGTGGCGCACAGCGAGTCCGAGGTGCACGCCGGGCGGCACCCCGAGCGCCCCTACTGCATCGTGGTGCAACCGGGGGTGGCCGATCCCACCCGGGCCCCCGACGGCCACCAGACCCTGTGGGGCTACTGCCACGTTCCCCCGGGGTCGACGGTGGACATGACCACGGCCATCGAGGCCCAGATCGAGCGGTTCGCGCCCGGGTTCTCGGAGCTGGTCCTGGCCCGGTCGACCCGAACGGCGGCCGAACAGGAAGCGCACAATCCCAACCTCGTGGGCGGCGACATCGGCGGTGGGGCGGCGAGCCTGGGCCAGACCCTGTTCCGCCCGACCGTCAGCTGGAACCCCTACCGGACGCCGGTCCGGGGTCTGTACCTGGGCTCGGCCTCCACGCCCCCCGGGGGAGGGGTCCACGGGATGTGCGGGGTCTTCGCGGCGCGCACCGTGCTGCACGACCACTTCGGGGGGCCGGCGCCGTTCGGCCGCCGGTGACGGTCCGGCCGTCGGTCACGGGCGGGAACCCCGGCGCGCCCGCCCGGCGGCGTGCCCTCCTCGTCACGGCGAGCCCGCGCTCTCGGTCCGCTCCGGCAGGAGGAGCACCGCCCCGGCCAGGAAGCACAGGGCCCCGACGAACGTGCCGAGGTTGGACAGCTCGACGTTCCGGATCTGCCCGGTGGCCGGGACGACGTAGGCGGCGACCGCCGATGCGCCGAAGGCGATGGAACCGGTCAGATTGAGGGCGGTGATCCACCACGAGATGTCACTCGGGGCCCATGCCGCCCAGCCGTGGCACACCTCGAACCACGCCAGGCTGCTGGCCACCAGGAAGCACACCGACCCGACGGCGTCCGGTCTCCAGACGTGGTGCCGGGCGGCCTCGGCGCTCAGGTTGTCGCTCACGGCGACGCCGGTGCTCACGTTGAAGTAGAGGGTGCCGACCAGCTGGACGGCACCGGCCCACCAGTCGATCTGCGACGGCCGGTTGGTGAACACCGATCTCCAGCCGCGGACCGGGCCGTCGGAGCCGGCGTCGACCGACTCGCGGAACTGGAGGAAGGCGGCGCCGGTGAAGAACAGCGACCCGACGAAGAACGTCATCGAGTCGGCCCGGGTCCCGACCGCGCCGGCGTAGCCGGGCACCGCGCCCAGGGCGAACAGGGTCGAGCCCACGGCGAACAGGGCCCCGATCCACCAGCCCCGGACCCCGGGCGCCCACCAGGTGCCGGCCCCGGGCCGGGCCCCGCCCTTGCGCCGGCGGCGCGACTCCCAACGGGCCACCAGCCCGTCGGGCCGCCGGTACTCGACGAAGGTGGTGAAGGGCCCGAGACCCCCGCGGCGGCCGGTCGGTGTCCCCACCGCACCGGGGAGTGCGAGGTCGGTTGGGTGGGACCCGGAGGTCCATCCGCCGGTTGCCATCGGCCCAGTATCACCGCATCGGCGGTGCCGGGGGCCGATTCCACTCTGCGATGATGAGCACCGAGCCGTCCGGCCCGGGCGGCGGGAGTCGAAGGGAACCTCAGATGGGCATCACCGACCGCGATCGTTCGACCCTGCTGCGGGCGGCCATGGCCAGAGTGGAGCGGGACGGGCTGAAAGAGGCCCTCGCCCGGCCCGCTCCGGAGCTGCCCCAGGTCCCGAAGCCGGTTTCCAATGCCCTCAATGCGCTGAGACGGCACGGGGACCCGGCCGCGGTGGTGGACCGGCCCCAGTACCGGGCGGCCCTGCCCTATCTGGCCGCGCTGGTCTCCGAGGCCTGCCTGGCCCGGGCCATCGAGGTGCTCGGCGAGCACGCCGACGACCCCTCCCGCCAGCAGCTCCTCGACGCCGTCGACCAGCTCCGCGACTCGTTCCCGGACGTCATCATCGGGGTGATGCTGGCCTCGGTGGCCGCAGGGGACATGGCGGCCTCCGATCTCTGCTTCGACCTCGCCGCCACCGACGAGCGATTCGGCCTGGCCGGCCGGGCCGCCGCTACCGACGACCCGAGCCCGTCGCCGGCCGGTCCGCGCCCCGTGGCCAACCCCACCCCCGAGCAGCGGGAGGCGCGTCGGTCGAAGAAGATGCGGGACGCCGATGAGCGCCGCAAGAAGCAGGAGGCGGCCCGGCGGGCCGGTGAGCAGGTCCGACGGGCGAGACGGCAGGAGCGCGCCAACCCGGCATCGGTCCCTGCCGGCGGGCCGGCGGGGACCGATGCGTCGCCGAGGAGGGTGTCCCCGAGGCTGACCAGGCGAGCCGCCCTCACGCCCGCCCAACAAGCGGAGTTCGACCGGTTGGACCCGTGGGTCGGCGGGGTGGTGTTCGCCTGGGTGGCGTTCGACCCGCCCGATCCCACCCGACCGGACGTCGACGGGAAGTCGCGGCGGTGCGTGGTGGTGGCAGGGTCCCAGTCCCACCTGCTGGTGCGGCCCGGGTACTCCGAGGGCGGGGTGAAGAGCCGCGACTGGAAGTCGGTGCCGCTCCGGCACTGGAAGCGGGCCGGCTTCGACCAGCCCACGTGGATCGCCGTCGAATCCCTGCGGGTCCCACGCCACGGCACGGGCCCGGTGGGATGGCTCACCGAGGACGACTGGAACGCACTCTGGTAGCTGCCGGCGGGCGGGGCTTGACCATGGATTAGAATCCCTCTAGAGTCGGAACTCTTCCGCTACTGAACCCTTTCCACGTATCCGAGGAGGCAGCCGTGTCCGAGCCGACCATGACCACCGAGTCCGGGGCACCCGTCGTCGACAACCAGCACAGCCAGACCGCCGGCCCGGCCGGCCCGGTCCTCATCCAGGACCAGCACCTGATCGAGAAGCTGGCCCGCTTCAACCGCGAGCGCATCCCCGAGCGGGTGGTCCACGCCAACGGATCGGCCGCCTACGGGACGTTCGAGGTGACCGCGGACGTGACCCGGTGGACCCGGGCCCGGTTCCTCGGCGAGGTGGGCCGTCAGACAGAGACCTTCCTCCGGTTCTCGACCGTGGCCGGCGGGCGGGGCTCGGCCGACGCGGTGCGCGACCCTCGGGGCTTCGCCCTCAAGTTCTACACGGAGGACGGCAACTACGACCTGGTCGGCAACAACACCCCGATCTTCTTCATCCGGGACCCGCTCAAGTTCCCCGACTTCATCCACTCACAGAAGCCCGATCCCTTCACCAACCACCAGGAGCCGGACAACGTCTGGGACTTCTTCTCCCGCTCACCCGAAGCCACCCACATGTTCACCTGGCTGTTCGGCGACCGGGGCATCCCCGCCTCCTACCGACACATGGACGGATTCGGCTCCCACACCTACCAGTGGGCCAACGACCGGGGTGAGGCGGTATGGGTCAAGTACCACTTCGTCACCGACCAGGGCATCCGCTGCCTCGACGCGTCGGAGGCCGCCGAGCTGGCCGGCCTCAACCCGGACAGCCACCAACTGGACCTGATCGGGGCCATCGAGGCCGGCGACCTCCCGTCATGGACCTTGAAGGTGCAGGTGATGCCCATGGCCGACGCCTACACCTACCGGGTCAATCCGTTCGACCTGACCAAGGTGTGGCCGCATGCCGACTATCCGCTGATCGAGGTGGGCCGCCTGACCCTCGACCGCAACGCCGACAACTACTTCGGCGACGTCGAGCAGGCCGGCTTCGACCCGGGCAACTTCGTGCCCGGCATCGGCCCGTCGCCCGACAAGATGCTCCAGGGACGCCTCTTCGCCTACGGTGACGCCCACCGCTACCGCCTGGGCATCAACCACACCCAGCTCCCGGTCAACGCCCCTCATGCCGCCGCCGTCGACAATTACGGCCGCGACGGGCTGATGGCCGGCCGGGGCAACGGCGGGCGGGCCAAGAACTACGAGCCCAACAGCTTCGGCGGGCCCGTGGAGACGGGCCGGGCCTATGCGGCGCCCCTGTCTGCCGACGGGCCTTCGGGCACCTACCCGTGGGACATCCGGGCGACCGACGACTTCAGCCAGGCCGGCGACCTGTACCGGCTGCAGCCACCCGACGCCCAACAGCGACTGGTCGACAACATCGCGGTGGGCCTGTCGGGCGTATCGACGGGCCGGATCGGCGACGGCATCGTCGAGCGCAGCATCGCCCACTTCGGTGCCGCCGACGGCGAGTTCGGGGACCGCATCGCTCTGGGCGTCAAGGAGCGGCGGGGCTGAGGTGGCCACCGCCCTCCCCGACCGGCTGGCGGCCCGCGGGTGGCGGATCACCCCCCAGCGGCGGGCCGTCCTCTCCGCCCTGGAGGGGGAACACGTCCACCTGAGCGCCGACCAGGTACACGCCGCGGCGCGCCGCGTGGTGCCCGAGGTGAGTCTGGCCACCGTGTACAACACCCTGAACGAGCTCATCGCCATGGGCGAGATCAGCGAAGTCCGCCTGGCCGACGGGACCACCCGCTACGACCCCAAGACCGGGCCGGACCACCACCACCTGGTGTGCGAGGGGTGCGGGCGGACCTTCGACGTGGCACCCCTCGGCGTCGGGGGACTGTCCCTGCCCCAGGGCCAGCGCCACGGCATGGCCGTCGAGACGGTCGAGGTGGTCTTCCGGGGTCGGTGCCGGAGCTGCGCGGGACGAGGCTGAGCTCAGGGCCCGGACCGACCGGGGCCTCGTGTCGCGGGTCGGGACCATCCGCCGCGGGGGTGGCTGATCAAGCGGATCGTATTGGTTGCACGGGTGGCAACTCTGGCACCGGCTGCGACTGGGGCGCCGGTTGCGACTGCCTGATCACCGCCAGGATGTCCTCGCCGATCAGCTCCCTTCTTTCGAGAAGGGCGTCCCGGAGCGCCTCGATCACATTCCGGTGCTCCTCGAGCATCCGGGTCACCGACGCCTTGGACGCGGCCAGGAGGCCCTCGACCTCGGCCCGGCCGTCGTCATTGGAGAGGACCTTGGACACGACGCCGCCGGCGGGGTACTCCATGGCCGCGGCGGACACCAGCGTGGAGCCCATGCCCAGCAGCCCCACCATCTGGCAGGCGTTGACGGTCGCCGCCTGCAGGTCCCCGGCCACCCCGGTCGAGGCCTCACCGAAGAAGAGCTCCTCGGCCACCATGCCGCCGAAGGCGATGTCGATGAGCGCCCGGACCTCCGACTTCGTCTTGGTGAACCGCTCCTCCTCCTCGGAGTGGCTGAGCATGCCGAGCGCGTCCCGGCGCTTGACGATGCTCAGCACCTCGAGCTTGCGCCCCTTGCCCACCAGCCAGGCCACGGTGGCGTGGCCGGCCTCGTGGGTGGCGATGGTGCGCTGCTCGGCCTCGGTGTACTCGACGGGCTGGGCCAGACCGATCTCCTCGGTCATCTTGGCCTGCTGCAGGTCGTTCCACGACAGCCGGTCCGCCCCCCGTCGCAACGCCCACACCAGCGACTCGTCCATCAGGTGCTCGATCATCACCGGGGAGTACCCGGCGGTCAGCGCGGCCAGGGTCTCGCGCCGGTCCGGGTCGTCCAACTCCGGTTCGTGGGACTTCTTCCCCAGGTAGTAGTCGATGATGTCCCGCCGGCCGGCGCGACCGGGCAGGCCGAAGTAGATGTTGCGGTCGAAGCGACCGGGACGGAGCAGGGCGGGGTCGAGGTCGTCCGCCCGGTTGGTGGCCCCGATGACCAGGATGTTGGCCGGTACGTGGACCGGCTTGTCGAGACGCCGGTGCGGGGGAAGCCAGGTGTTGATGGCGTCGGTGAACATGCCCCGCAGTCGGAGCGAGAACGGCGTCTGCTCGAACGACTGGAGCTGGATCAGCAGCTCGTTGACGACCCCGGGGATGCCCTCTCCCTGCCGCGGCCCGTGGCCGCGGGTCCCCCCGATGGCATCGAGCTCCTCGATGAACCCGATGGCCCCACCCTCCCGCCGGGCGTGGCGGCGCAGCACCTTGAAGTAGGCGCGGATCTTCCGGTTGGTCTGGCCGTAGAACATCGACTGGAACGCAGAAGAGGACACGAACAGGAACGGCACGCCGGCTTCGGCGGCCATGGCCTTGGCCATGTAGGTCTTGCCGGTGCCCGGCGGCCCCTCGAACAGGATGGCCTTGCGGGGCGATCCGCCCATCTGCTCGGCGAACCGGCGATGGGCGAGGAAGAGGTTGAGGGTCTTGGTGACCTCCTCCACCAGCGTCTCCGACCCGCGCACGTCGTCAAAGCTCATCTTCAGCTGGTCGGAGCGGTAGAGGATGTGCGGCGAGCGGCCCGCGGCCAGTAACGGCACGACCATCACCAGCACCAGCGCGGTGATGAGGACCATGGCCGGCAGCATCGGTTGGAAGGACGCAGGGAGGTGGGGTGACGGGAACGCCGTCCCGGGGAAGAAGAGGTCCCGGAGGACGAGGAGAGCGGCGATCGGAGCCAGCACCATGGCCAGCCGCTGCAACCGGGTCGTCCGGGCCCGCTGCTGATGGGCGCCCACGTCGGTGTGGGCCACGGCCGCCACGCCGTCGTCGTGGAGCGTCATGAGCCCGTCCGGCGTCCCCCCGCCGCCGGCTCCGGCGCGCCGCCGACGGCGCAGCTCGGCGCGGGACGGCCGGCCTCCGAGGAGCGGGGCCGGCTCCGGGGCCCCTTCCGCGGACGGATCCGACGACCTCTCACCCCTCACGCCTGGCCTCCATTCGGTTCCCGAAATGCGGCACGCAACCGGATTCGAAATCACACACCGACCGGTCGGCTTCGACCGGTCGGCAACGGTCGGATGCGGCCGCACCGACCCGGAACGCATCGGGTCGCTATTGGTGGAAGCTAAAGGGTCGAAAAGACGCACGTCAATCACTATCGCGGAGTGTGCTCGGACGGTGTCGGGGAGTGGGGAAATCGGCCCGGGGCGGGCACAATGGGCGCCCCCGGGGCCGGCTAGTTCCCCGAGCCGGACGGCACCGGGAACTCCCGGACCTCGAAGTCGGAGAGCACGGTCGGGCACAGCGCGGTGTCGCTGAGCGAACACGACTCCTCGGCCACGCTCACGCTGGACCCGTAGGCCACCTGGGGCACCGCCTGGGGGAAGATCACCGTACCGGTCACCGGGTAGGGACCCCCGGAGCCCGCCAGGAATCCGACGACGCCGGTCGGGTCGGTCACCGAGGCGACATCCGGCGTGGCCATCGAGATCTGCTCGCCGACCGGCTTGCCGGAGCTGCACGACGGCGCCTCTTGCTGCTGCCACGACGGGATGGTGAAGAACTGGCACACCATGGCGATCCCCTGCGGGTCCCCGGTCGTGTCGAAGGTGGCGAACACGCCCTCGCCGCCCGCCGCCGGCGGCCAGGAGGTGGGCGGATTGGGGTCGCCGGACGGATAGACGACCAGGCCGCTCCCGGTCGTGGGGGACTGGACCTGCGAACAGGACCAGTCGTTCGGACCCAACAGGATGTGGACTCCGTCGGAGTAGAACTGCACCTTGCCGATCAGGGAGGTGGGAATGGGGGCGAGCAGGATGGAGGGCTTCCAGCCCTGGCTCCCGAGGGAGCCCCCCGAGGCGGTGGTGCAGGCCGCCACGGGAAACGCCACCGCCACCTCGCCGTTCAGCGGCGCCGTGGTGGTCGACCCCGATGACGCCGGGATGGCGGAGGTCGGCGGGGTGGTCCCGACCAACGACGTGCTGCACCCGGTGAGGGCCAGGGCGATGAGGACCACCAGGCCGAACGCGGCCGTTGGCGGCTTCACGTCCCGTCCTCCATGGGGCAAGACGTTAAACCACCGGTGCCGAGGACCGGTGCCTCCCTGGGCCTCGGCGAACGGACGGCGCGACAGTTCGGCTTGGGCGCCACCTTGACGCAAGCGTTAAGTTCGCGGCGGTGCCAGATGACCTCGGACCAGGGGAGCCATGGCCGTACTCCAACCGGTGAAGCGCGTCGATGCGCGTCCGGCCGCGGACGGGTCGGCGCCCGGGATCCCCGGGAACTACAAATGGGTGGCGCTGTTCATCTCGACCCTGGGAATGTTGATGGCCACCATCGACGGATCCATCGTGCTGATCGCCCTGCCCGACATCTTCCGCGGCATCGGCCTCGATCCGCTGCAGCCGGGCAACACGTTCTACCTCCTGTGGATGATCCTGAGCTTCCTGGTCGTCACCAGCGTGCTGGTGGTCAGCCTGGGCCGGCTGGGTGACATCTACGGCCGGGTGCGGATCTACAACCTCGGCTTCGCCGTCTTCACCGTGTTCTCGCTGATGTTGAGTGTCACCTGGATGACCGGTCATGCCGCCGGGATCTGGTTGATCACCGGGCGGATCTTCCAGGGCGTGGGGGCGGCGATGCTGATGGCCAACTCTGCCGCCATCCTCACCGATGTATTTCCCGACGACCAACGAGGCATGGCGCTCGGCGTCAACCAGGCGGCGGCGTTCAGCGGGACGTTCATCGGACTGGTTCTCGGAGGTGTCCTGGCGCCGATCAATTGGCGGCTCATCTTCCTGGTGTCCGTGCCCATCGGCCTGTTCGCCACCGTGTTCGGCTATCTCCGGCTCCGGGAGGTGGGCGAGCGTCGCCCGGCCCGCATCGACTGGCCCGGAAACGCCACCTTCGCCCTCGGCCTCATCCTGGTGATGGTGGCCATCACCTACGGGATCGAGCCCTACGGCCGCCACACCATGGGGTGGACCAGCCCGTTGGTCGTCGGCTCCCTGGCGCTCGGGACGGCCCTGCTCGTCGCCTTCTGCATCATCGAGACGAAGGTCCCCGAGCCCATGTTCCGGTTGCAGCTGTTCAGGATCCGGGCCTTCACCAGCGGCGTGATGGCCAGCTTCTTGGCCGCCCTGAGCCGGGGCGGGCTGATGTTCATGCTGATCATCTGGCTCCAGGGGATCTGGCTGCCGCAGCACGGGTACGCCTTCAGCGTGACCCCTCTGTGGGCGGGTATCGCCATGCTCCCGCTCACCGCCGGCTTCCTGATCGCCGGACCGGTCTCGGGAATCCTCTCGGACCGCTACGGCGCCCGCCCCTTCGCCACCGGCGGCATGCTGGTCTCCGCGGTGTGCTTCGCCCTCTTGGAGCTGCTTCCGGTCGACTTCCCCTACTGGTTGTTCGGCCTGGTGCTGCTGTTGACCGGCCTCGGCATGGCCGCGTTCGGATCGCCGAACCGGGCCGGCGTGATGAACAGCCTCCCCCCGCAGCACCGGGGCGCCGGGTCGGGCATGAACACAACCTTCCAGAACTCGGCCCAGGTGCTCTCCATCGGGATCTTCTTCACCCTGATGATCGTCGGGCTGTCTTCGTCGCTGCCCCCGGACCTGCTGCGGGGTTTGACCGCCCACGGGGTGCCCGCCGACGTGGCCGACCGGGCCGCCCACCTGTCCCCGGTGTCCACCCTGTTCGCCGCCTTCCTCGGCTACGACCCCGTGCAACACCTCATCGGCCCCCACGTGCTGGCCCAGCTGCCCCGATCGCAACAGGCGGTGCTCACCGGGCGCGCCTTCTTCCCCCATCTGATCAGCGCGCCGTTCCGGGCCGGGCTCCACGCCGCCTTCGACTTCGCCATCGTGACCAGCCTGGCGGCGGCCTGGGCCTCATGGCTCCGGGGTGGGCGCTACGTGTACACCGAGCCGGGCGCGGAGGCGGCTCCGCCGGCGTCCGCACCCGAGATGGCCCGGGCCGGGGCGCGGCGGGACGGCCCGCCGACCCGGTCCGACGACACACCACCCACCCACCCACAGGAGGCAGACCGGCGATGACCGACGCGATGAGAGCGGAGACCGTGCAGATCACCGGGCACGCCGGCGATACGGTCGAGGCGTACCTGGCCCAACCCCTCGAGGGCCCCCCCGCCGGAGGGGTGGTCGTCATCCATCACATGCCCGGCTACGACGAGGCCACCAAGGAGATCACCCGGAAGTTCGCCGCCCGTGGCTACCTCGCCATCTGCCCCAACCTCTACTTCCGCGAGGCTCCGGGTGCCAGCCCCGACGACGCCGCCGCCGCGGCCCGGGCGCAGGGCGGGGTGCCCGACGACCGCCTGGTGGGGGATGTCGACGGCGCTGCCAACCACCTGCGGTCCCTCGCCTCGTCCAACGGACGGATCGCCACCATCGGGTACTGCTCGGGCGGCCGCCAGTCGTTCCTGGCCGCCTGCAGCCTGGCCATCGACGCCGCCGTCGACTGCTACGGGGCGTTCGTGGTGGCCCCGCCTCCCGAAGGGCTCCCGATCAACGTGGAGCCGATCGTCCAACTGGCCCCGGGCCTGTCCTGCCCGCTCCTCGGGCTGTTCGGGGCGGACGACCAGTACCCCTCACCGGAGGAGGTCGACGTGCTCGAACAGGCACTGGTCGAGGCGGGCAAGGAATTCGAGTTCCACCGCTACGAGGGGGCGGGGCACGCCTTCTTCAACACCGACCGGACCAGCTACCGACCCGAGGCCGCCGCCGAGGGCTGGCAGCGGATCTGGGAGTTCTTCGACCGCTTCCTGGCCACCCACTGAACGGAGACCGCCATGTGCACCTACCAGACCACCACGCTGCCCGTGCGGGGCAGCGGCAAGGGCGCCGAGGGCTGGTTCCCGGTGTCGGACGCCACCGTCTACTTCGACCACCCGGTCCACGCCGCCGGCGACCACACCTTGAACATCGACCTGATCAACCCGTCCCGGGGTGCGGGGGCCAGGGTGGCCGTGGAGCTCGACCCGACCTCGGCCCGGGCCCTGGCCCTGGCCATCCTCCAGTCGCTGGACGGCGCCCCGGCGGGACTGCTCGCCCCGGCCCCGGGTTGAGCCCGGGGCCGGGGCGCCTCACCGGGGGGGCGGCATCTGGCCCGGCGGCGGAGGGGGCTGGTTCGGCTGGGGCGGATAGCCGGGCATGGGCGGGGGAGGTGCCTGCCCCGCCGGAGGGTAGCCGGGTTGGGCCGGAGGGTAGCCGGGTGGGGGTGGCGGAGTGCCGGGTTGGGGCGGCGGGTAGCCGCCACCCGGCGGGTACTGGCCCGGGTAGCCCCCCGCCCCCCCGCCTCCGTAGCCGCCGGTGAGCCCGGCGGGGCCGGCGGGTCCCCGGTACGTACTCGAGCCCAGCCAGAGGATGTACCAGAAGATGACCGAGAGGAGCACCAGGCCCACGGTGAACCCGCCCCCGTGCCCGAAGCTCTTCGAGATGTCGTTGGCGACGATGATGTAGACGACGAGGAATCCCAGCGAACCGACGTAGGGCACGATCACCAGCAGGAGGAACCACGCCCACGTCCTGGGCCGTCCGGCGATCCTCAACAGGATGATGAAGCTATAGATGGGCACGAACGCCGACCAGGCCGGCTCGCCGTAGCTGCCCGCCTTCTTGTAGGTCCCGTAGGTCCCGAGCGCGGTGAGGATGTAGAAGGCGATGGCCAGGAGGACGAACACCAGAACGCCCGATCCGCTGGTGCTGTAGGTTGCCGCCGACAGGTGTCCCATGGTTCCCCCTAGGGTCCTTTCGTGCCCCGGAAGGGCACGCACTTGGCCCCTTGCTACCACCTGGGGACGGGCCAGAGGTCGATGCCCGGTGGCGCGGCGTCCAGGGGCCGACCCCGAGTCCCTGAGTCACCCCCTGAGTAGGGTCCAAGGCGATGATGCATCTGTACTCGGCCGGGGACGCCCGCCCCTTGGCGGCGCGCCTGGCCGCCGTGCTCGCCGATCCGCCGGCTGATCCGATGACCCCTGAGTGGCTGGCCGTCCCGTCGGACGGGATGCGGCGGTGGCTGACCCTCGAACTGGCTTCCCGGTTGGGTGCGTCGGGCCCCGGGGACGGGGTGGCGGCCAACTTCACCCGTGCCTACCCGGGGACCCTGCGCGGCCTCGTCCTGGCCGCCGAACGCGACCCGGCAGCCGCCGACCCGTGGAGCATCGACCGGCTGGTGTGGGAGGTGCTGGGCGTCGCCGACGAGCAGCCTGGCGACCGGGCCCTCGTGCCGTTCGTCGACCTGCCCACCGGAGCCTCCCGGTTCGCCTCCGCCCGGCGAATCGCCGATCTCCTCGACCGCTACCACCTGCACCGGCCGGACATGGTCCGGGCCTGGGCGGCCGGCCGGCACGTGGACGGGACCGGGCGACCGATCGCCCCGCACGCGGCCTGGCAGCCCCACCTGTGGCAGCTGGTCCGCCGACGGGTGGGCGAGCCCAGCCCGCCCGAGCGGTGGCCCGGACTCCTCGACCGGATGCGGAACGGCGACCTCGCACTCGACCTGCCCCGACGGCTGGTGCTGTTCGGGTTCGCACTGCTCCCCGGCAGCGACTTCCTCGAGCTGGCCGGAGCGGTGGCCGAGCACCGCGACCTGCACCTGTTCATGCTGGAGCCCGCCCACCTCGACGCCCCCCGGCTGCTGCGTTCGGGTCCTCGGCCCACCCCGGGGCAGCCCAGGCTGCGGGCCACCGACCCGGCGTCCGCCGTCGAGCACCCGCTGTTGCGGTCGTGGGGGCGCCTCCATCGGGAGACGGCGCTGATGCTCGCCGACGCCCGGGCCCGGGGGTGCCCCCCACCCGAGCCGGTGGGGACCTCCGCCGCCGGGCCCTCGACCGTCCTCGGGCGGCTGCAGCACCACATCCGGGCCGACACCGTGGCCGACCCGCTCCCCGGGTTCGAGCCCACAGACCGCTCCATCCAATTCCACGCCTGCTACGGACCCACCCGACAGGTCGAGGTGCTCCGGGACGCCATCTTGCACCTCCTGGCATCGGATCCCGGTCTCACCGAGGACGACGTCCTGGTGCTGTGTCCGGCCCTCGAGCGCTTCGCCCCGTTGGTCGAGGCGGTCTTCGGGCCTTCTGCGGACCGTCTCGAGACTCCCCGGAGGTCAGGGGGCCGGCGCGATGACCGGGATGCCCCGTCCCTCCGCTACCGCATCGCCGACCGGTCGATCCGGCGGTCCAATCCGGTGGTGGGAGCCACCACCGAGCTGCTCGACCTGGTCGTCGGGCGCTTCGACGCCGCCGGCGTCCTCGACTTCTGCTCCCTGGGCCCGGTCCGGGAGCGGTTCCGCTTCGACGACGAGGACCTCGCCTCCATCGGCGAATGGGTGCGGTCCACCAATGTCCGGTGGGGCCTCGACGCGGCCCATCGGGTCGCCTTCGGCGTGCCCGAGACCGTCGTGACCAACACCTGGCAGGCCGCCCTCGACCGGCTGCTGCTCGGGTCAGCGGTCCACGACGCCGACTTCGACCTCGGCATCGGGGAGGTCGCCCCGTTCGGCTGCGAGGGGAGCGACGTCGAGACCGCCGGTCGCCTGGCCGAGGTGCTGTGGCGCCTGGGCGACCTGGCGTCGCAGTCCGGCGAGGAGCAGACCCTCGGGACCTGGGTCGGACGGCTCGACCGGGCGGTTGCGGCCCTGTTCGCCGGCCCCCGCGGCTCCGAGTGGCAGGCCGAGGCCGTCCACCGGATCCTCGCCGAGGCCGCCGACTCCGCCACCGGCCGTGGTGAGCCGTCGTCGGTCCTGCTCACCTTCACCGACCTGCGGAGGATGCTCGACGGGCGGCTGGACTCGGCGTTGGGCCGGCCCGACTTCTTCCGGGGCGGGGTCACCATCACGTCGATGACCCCGATGCGTGGGGTCCCCTTCCGGGTGGTCTGCCTCCTCGGCATGGACCAGTGGGCGTTCGCCCCGGTTCCGGCCACCGGCGACGACCTGGCCGCGGCCGCCCCCCGGATCGGTGACGGCGATCCCCGGGGGGAGGCCCGCCAGGCGCTGCTCGAGGCCGTCCTGGCGGCCGGCGACCACCTCATGGTCGTCTACGACGGGCGCGACGTGCGGACCAACCAGGAGGTTCCGAGGGCTGTCCCCACCGCGGAGCTGTTCGACGCCGTCTCCGCCCTGGTGGAGCCCGGACAGCGGAAGGACTTCGCCGCGCAGCTCGAGACCGTCCATCCGCGCCACCCGTTCGACGACCGCTGTTTCGCGTCGGGGGCGCTGGTCCCGGGCGCGCCGTGGGGTTTCGATCCCACCGACTTCCGGGGCGCCGGGGCACGGCGGAGCCGGGTGAGGACTGCGCCGCGGTTCCTGGGGGATCCGCTCGAACCGATCGGCGGCGAGGTCATCGAGCTGGCCCGCCTGCACTCGTTCCTCCGGAATCCGGCCAGGGCCTTCCTCACCGAGCGACTGGAGGCCCGCCTTCCGGACCGCGAGGAGGAGGTGTCGGCCCTGCTGCCGATGGATCTCGTCGGGCTCCACGGGTGGCGGGTCGGCGACCGGCTGCTCGGGGCGCTGATGGCCGGCGCCGGGGTCGAGGAGTGGCGGCAGTGGGAACAGGCGCTCGGCACGCTGCCACCCGGGGCCCTCGGGGACCGGGCCGTCGCCGAGCTGGTCGAGGAGGTGTACGCGTTGGTCTCGGCCGCGGACGGCCACGGCGTGAGCCGCGCCCCGGGCCGAACCGTCGACGTCGGGGTCAATCTGGCCGACGGCACCCGGATCGTCGGATCGGTCCCGCTCCAGCTCCGGGCGGAGACCCCGGGACCGGCGAGGGTGATGTACACCCGCGGCAAGGCCCACCACCGGTTGGCGGCCTGGCTGGACCTGATGGCCCTGGTCGGGACCGACCCCACCACGCCCTGGCGCTCGGTCGTCGTGGCGCGGGGCAAGGACTCCAAGCCGAAGTCGGTCCGGATCGACGACCTCGTTTCCTCGGCGGACGGGATGCGTGCGGACGCGGTGGCGTCGCTGAGCGTGGCCGTCGACTGCTACCGGCGGGGCATGACCGAGCCGCTGCCCCTGTTCCCGAGCTTCTCCCGGGAGGTCTACGACGGCAGGGCGAACCGCGAACTGTGGAACGGCAGGGGATTCCACGACGGCGCCGACGAGGCCGTCAGGCTGGTCTTCGGTGCACCCGACTACGACGAGATCGTGGGCCTGCCGACGCGACCCGGTGATCCATTCGGGACCCCGGGACGGGTCGCCGGCTTCGCCCGTCACCTCTGGGATGCGGTCGAGCTCTCGATCCGGGAGTACGGGACACCCCCGGCGGACCAGCCGGCCGAGCCGCCCGTCGGACCGCAGGCGGAGCTGCAGGGGGAAGCGCGGGGTCGGCCCGCATGACGGCGCCTGGGGTCACCCCGTTCGACGTCACCGGAGCCCTTCCCTCGGGGATCCTGTCCATCGAGGCCAGCGCCGGCACCGGGAAGACGTCCGCCCTGGCCGCCCTGGCCACCCGCCTCATCGCCGAAGGCCGGGCCGTCGCATCCGAGCTGCTGATCGTCACCTTCACCCGCGCCGCCACCGGCGAGCTCCGGTCGAGGGTCCGCCATCAGCTCATCGATGCAGCCGACTGCCTGGCCGGGACCCGGGCGGTGCTGCCGGACGAGCCCCTCTTCGAGCATCTGTGCTCGGCCGATCGACAGGGTCGGCTCGACCGGCTGCGCACGGCGATCACCGAATTCGATGCGGCCACCATCACCACCATCCACGGATTCGCCGCTCAGGTTCGGGGTGCCCTCGGGGCTTCGCCCGGTGTCGACGGCGATGCCCGGCTGGTCGAGGACACGGGCGGGCTGATCGCCGACGCATGCGCCGACGCGCTGGCGGCCGCCGCGGTGCGCGGGTCCGACGGCGTCGAGGGGTTGAAGCTGAAGGCCCTCAGGGCCATGACCGAGCAGGTGGTCCGCCGCCCCGATGTCCGGCTCATCCCGACCGAGCACGACCAGGGTGTGGCCCCGGGGGACCGGCTCTTCTCCGAGCTCGTGGTCTGGGCGATCGGGGAGGTGTCCGAACGTCGTCGGCGCAACGGCACGGTCAGCTTCGACGACCTGTTGACCCAGTTGCGTGGGGCCTTGGAGGGATCGGGGTCGACGGCGGTGGTGGAGGCGCTGCGCAACCGGTTCAAGGTGGCCCTGATCGACGAGTTCCAGGACACCGACTCGGTGCAGTGGGACATCTTCTCGAAACTGTTCGCCTCCGAGGGCGTCGACACGACGTTGGTGCTGGTGGGGGATCCCAAGCAGTCGATCTACGCCTTCCGGGGCGCCGACATCCACACCTACCTGAAGGCGGTCGTCGGGGACGGGGGAGCAGAGCGCCGATCCCTGGGAACCAACTGGAGGGCGGACGGAGCCGTGGTGAGGTCGTTGGCCGCGCTCTGCGAGCGGGCGACCTTCGGCGACCGGGACATCCCCTTCGTGGCGGTCGAGGCGGCCCCCCGGCACCGGCGGCTCCGGATCCGGGACACCGAGGACCGACCACTTCCCGCCCTTTCGCTCCGCCTGGCCGTCGGCGAGCGCATCGAGCGCACCACCAGGGCACGCCAGGTGCAGACCGGCTCCGCCGCCCTGGCCATCCACGAGGACCTGGCGATGGCGGTGCGCGAACTGCTCGATGGTGCCCTCATCCCGACCGCCGACGAGCACGGCGGGCCGCGCCGGGTGCGTCCGTCCGACATCGCCGTGCTGGTGGGCACCGGGGCCCAGGCGGAGGCGGTCCAGGCCGCATTGCTCGACCACGGGGTCGCAGCGGTGATGTCGGGAGGTGACTCCGTGCTCCGTTCCCCCGCCGCCGACCAGTTGCGCTACCTCCTCAATGCCATGGACCGGCCGTCCGACGTGCGGCGGGTGCGCACCTACGCCCTCTCGTGGTTCGTGGGGTGGCGGGCGGAGCAGGTCGCATCGGCGCCGGGCCCGGAGCTCGAGGCCCTGCAGGCGCAATTGCGGGGGTGGGCGGATCTGCTCGCCACCCATTCGGCCGCCGACGTGCTCACCCGGGTCTGGGTGGACAGCGGCGTCGTGCCCCGGGTACTGGGTGCTCCCGACGGCGATCGCAACCTGACCGATCTCGACCACCTGGCGGAGCTCCTCCACGGGTCCGTCCCCGGTGGGCTGATCAGCGTCGGCGGAATGCTGGCGTTCCTCGACGCCGAACCGGAGGTCGACGTCGAGACCGAGGTGGACGGGGGGGTCACCGCCCGACGCATCGAATCCGAGGACGACGCCGTCCAGGTCATGACCATCTGGTTGGCGAAGGGGCGGGAGTTCCCCGTCGTCTGCCTGCCCTCGTTGTGGCGCAAGACCGGGGGCGGTCATCCGGTCTCCTACATGGACCCGGACCTCGGCGACCGGGTGGTGGATCTGACCGGCGGCCGGCCCTGGCCGGACGCGGCCAGCGGCAACCATCGGAGTGCCCTTGCCGCCGAGGAGGTCATGGGGGAACAGCTTCGGCTGCTCTACGTGGCGCTGACCCGGGCGCAGCACCAGACCGTAGTGTGGTGGGCCAATGCCACGGGCAGCGAGCGGACCGCGCTCGCCCACATGCTGTTCTCCAGGGTCGACGGGGTGATCGAGCCCGACCTGTACCAGGAGAAGAAGGCCGTCATCCCGCCGGACCAGGACCTGCTCGCCGCACTCGCACCCCTCCTCGCTCGGGCCGGCGACACGATGGAGGTCCGGGCCGTCGATGGCCGACCCACCGGACGGGCCGACCCATGGGCCGACCGGTCAGGTGGTCGTGTCCCGGAGCCGCTGGTGTTCGTGCCCTTCGAGGCGACGCCTGACCGATCGAGGCACCGGTGGTCGTTCTCCACGATCGCCCGGCACTCCTCGGCGGAGACCCTCGACCCCCATGACGGCACCTTGGCCGACCGAGGCGCCGACGACGAGCAGGGGGACGGGCTCGGCGTAGACGTGGACGGGGTCGGGGTCGGGGCGGCGGTGGACGGGCCCGTGGACGAGGACCACCCGACCGCCGCGGAGGACGACGGCCCGGCCGACCGGCCGGCCGCCGGCCTGCCCGGGCCACTGGCGTGGCTGCCCGCCGGGACCGCCTTTGGAACATTGGTGCACGAAGTGCTGGAGGACGTCGACTTCACCGCGCCCGACCTCGGGGCGTTGGTCGCCTCGGCCGTCGACCGCCGGTTGGCGCGGCGGGCCGTGGACCTCACCCCGCGCAGGGGTCCTCCCGATTCGGCCGCCGACGGGCGGACGGTGCTCCTCGAAGGCCTACTGGCAGCGATCAGCACACCGCTCGGCCCGCTGTGCGGTGGTGGCTCGCTGGCGGACCTCGCCCCCGGCGACCGGCTCAACGAGATGGTGTTCGAGCTCCGCCTCGGGGAGGCGGGCCACCCGGCCGGCACCCGGGACATCGGCCGGTTGGTCCTGGACCATCTCCCCGCGGAGGACCCCCTGCGTCCCTGGGCCGGCGAGCTGGCCGACGGGGTCATCGACGTGAACCTGTCCGGTCACCTGACCGGGTCGATCGACCTGATCATGAGGGTTCGGGACGGGCGGGGGGTGGACCGTTTCGTCGTGGC
Source organism: Acidimicrobiales bacterium (assembly GCA_035531955.1). Taxonomy (GTDB): domain Bacteria; phylum Actinomycetota; class Acidimicrobiia; order Acidimicrobiales; family RAAP-2; genus Bog-756. The sequence continues at coordinate 22,017 of DATKRZ010000027.1, forward strand.
CGACTACAAGACCAACCAACTGACCCCGTGGGGTCACCGCCCCGGGCCCGGGGACTACCACCCCCGGCACCTGGCCACGGCCATGGCCCGACACGACTACCCGTTGCAGGCGCTCCTCTACTCGGTCGCCCTCCACCGGTACCTGCGCTGGCGCCTGCCCGACTACGACCCGGCGACCCATCTCGGAGGGGCCGCCTACCTGTTCCTGCGGGGCATGACCGGGCCCCGGGACATCACCGGCGGGGGGCACCCCGGCGTGTTCCCCTGGCCGGTCCCGGCGGAGCTGGTCACCGAGCTGAGCAACCTGTTGGACGGCCGGCCCACCAGCCGGGTGGACCGATGACGCCCCCGGCGACACCCGGCGGGGGCGCGGTGCCCGACGGGGTGGCAGTCCTGGCCCCCTTCGTGGACGCCGGGGTCTTCGGTCCCTACGAGGCGCACCTGGCCGCCGCCGTGGTGCGGCTCGCGCCCGGTGTCACCGACGAAGCGGTCGTCGCCCTGGCCGTAGCCGCCCGGGCCACCCGGTTCGGCCACGTTTGCGTGGAGTTGGCCGACGTGGCCCGCCAGGTGGTGCCGCCCGGCGAGGACGGGGACGGCCGGGAGTCCGAGGCCCTGCCCTGGCCGCCGGCGGCGGCGTGGGCCCGGAGCCTGTCCGAGTCGGGAATCGTGTCGTCCCCTGGCGACGTGCCGGAGCGGCTGCGGCCGCTCGTCTTCGACGGGCGGTTCGTCTACCTGCAGCGCTACTGGCACTACGAACTGGCGGTGGCCGACGACCTGTTGGGCCGGGCCCACCGGGCCCACCGGGCCCCGCCCGGACCCGATCCGGTGGCGCCGACCCTGGCCGACGCGGTGGCGGCGCAGGTGCTCGATGCACTGTTCGAGCCCCGCCCACCGGATCAGGTGGATCTCCAGCGACTGGCCGCGCGCCGCTCCCTCGGCACCGGCGTGTCGATCATCGCCGGCGGCCCCGGCACGGGCAAGACGCACACCGTCGCCCGCATCCTGGCCGCCGCCCACCTGATCGCCGCCGCCGACGGACGGGAGCTGAAGGCGGCGCTGGCCGCCCCCACCGGGAAGGCGGCCCTCCGGATGGAGGGAGCGGTCATCGCCGAGGTGACCACCCTCGCAGACTCGGGACTGATCGACCCCGGACTGGCCGCCAGGCTCACCGGGCCGGGGGCGGTCACCCTCCACCGGTTGCTGGGTTGGCGACCCGGGACCCATTTCCGGCACGACCGCAGCCATCCGCTTCCCCAGGACCTGGTGATCGTCGACGAGACGTCGATGGTGTCCCTGCCCCTGATGGCCAAGCTCCTCGACGCGGTGAGGCCGGACGCCCAGCTGGTGCTGGTGGGGGATCCGTTCCAGCTGGCCAGCGTCGAGGCGGGGACGGTCATGGCCGATCTGGTGGGTCCCGGTGCGGATGCAGGCCCAGGAGGGGCCACCGGCCCCCCCCTCGCCGGACGGGTGACACTGCTCCGACAGATGCACCGGTTCGCCGAGGGGTCGGGCATCGCCGCGCTGGCCGAGGCGATCCGTGGCGGCGAGGCCGACGCTGCGCTCGACCTGCTCGCCGGCGGATACCCCGATGCGCGCTGGGTGAGGGACGACGACGCCGAGGGCCTGGACCGGGTGGGGCGGTCGGTGGCGGTCGCGGGCGTCGAGATGGCGTCGGCGGCGATGGGCGGGGATGCGGTCGGCGCCCTGGATGCCGCCCAGCGCATCAAGGTCCTGGCCGCCACCCGGCGCGGCCCGCTCGGCGTCTACGACTGGAGTGATCGGATCGCCGCCGCGGTGGCCGATGCCCTGCCGGGGATCAACCGGTCCCGGACCTGGTACGCGGGTCGGCCCGTCATCGTCACCGCCAACGACCCGGTGAACGACGTCTTCAACGGCGACGTCGGGGTGGTGGCCACCGTGTCCGGCGAGCCGATGGTGGCCTTCGCCGGCGCGGACGGCCTCCGCTACCTCGCCCCGTCGCGCCTCGGCGACGTGGAGACCTGGTGGGCGATGACCATCCACAAGAGCCAGGGCTCCGAGTTCCCCCACGCGGTGGTCTCGCTGCCCCGCGCCGCGTCACCCGTCCTCACCCGCGAGCTGCTGTACACCGCGGTCACCAGGGCGAGGGAAGAGGTCACCCTGGTCGGGAGCGAGGCGTCGATCCGCGCCGCCATCGGCCGGCCGGTGGCACGGGCCTCGGGTCTGCGGGCCCGGCTTTGGCCGTTCCCGGTCGATTCCGTCCCGCGTACCTGAGGCGTTCACGGTGCCGGCACTTCCGCTCCAGGGCGGGTGCCGCCCGCCACAGCGAGTGCGCCAAAAGACGTGAGATCAGAGTTGGAATGGCGAGGGGCCACCAGTGCCTTAGGGGCCGGCTCGCGGCGATAGGGGGCGCTGAGAGCACGGTGTACTGAGTCGTAGCGCTGCTGATGCCCGCTACGACCAACTTCACCTATGTGAAGAGCACCGAAATGCTCTCCCGATTGGCGATCCGCCGAATGGCTTCACCAAGCAACCCGGCAATAGACACGACTTCAACCTTGGATGACAGGGCCACCGGCTGAGTTTCAACGCTGTCGGTCATAAACAGTCGCTTGATCGGACTCTCATCGATGCGGCTCACGGCTTCTCCAGCGAGAAGGCCGTGGCTCACCGCCGCATAGACGGACACAGCGCCCTTCTCGATCAGGACCCGTGCGGCATCCGCCAGTGTCCCTGCCGAAATCGTGAAGTCATCCACGATCAGAGCAGTACACCCAGCCACTGATCCGATCAGTTCAACCACTTCGGCTGTTTCCGAGTGGTCGACTCGGCGTTTGTCAGCAATGGCGAGCGGTACGTTGAGACGCTCCGACCACTGCCGGGCCTTCTTGGCGAAGCCTGCATCTGGAGCGACGACCAGCAGGTTCGGGAGTGTCTTGGATGCGATCACATCGCACAGGACCGGTAGAGCGTAGAGGTCATCCACGGGAACCTTGAAGAAGCCCTGCACCTGAGGCGCATGGAGGTCAAGTGTGATGACACGGTCTACTCCTGCCGCCTCGATTGCATCCGCACACACCCGAGCACGAATCGACACCCGAGGCTCGTCCTTCTTGTCCCCCTTGGCATAGCTGAAGTATGGGATGACCGCAGTGACCGATGCGGCACTGGCTCTCTTCAGAGCATCGATCCAGAACAACAATTCCATGAAGTTGTCATTGGCCGGAAAGCCCGTTCCCTGAACTAGGAACACGTCCCGGCCCCGAACGTTGTCGAGAACTCTGACGAAGAGGTTCCCCTCGGAGAACTTCAACGTCTCGCCGGCTCCAAGAGGGCAGTCCAAGTAGTCGGCGATTGCGCTTCCGAGCTTGCGGCTGGCAGACCCAGCAAAGAGGAGGAAGTCGTCTCTCACGACTCCAATGTACCTGGAAGGGTTTGAGAGCTGTGAGGCCACACGCCCCGACGTCCCAGTCGAGGGTGGTCTGCCGCCCGCAAGCACACCCCGATCGACAACCGCCGCCGAGCCCGTCAAGGGTGGTCTGACCCAGACTGCACAACGAAATTCGGGGACAGCTACTTGGCGCGGGATTGCTGTGGTTGGATGGAAGGCCGTGGGGTCGTCGAGCAGCTTCGAGTCGCTCGTTGCCGAAGGGGCGTCCGTGCCACTGCAGGGCTGGGACTTTTCTTGGTTCGAGGGGAGGGCAACTGAGGAACGTCCCCCATGGGGTTACGCCAAGATGGTTTCAAGGCGCCTTGGGCGGGCTCGGGCCGCCCTCGATGTGGACACCGGCGGCGGTGAGGTGCTCGCTTGGGCGCTCGCACATGCATCGGCCCGTCCTCCAGTGCTCGCGGCGGTCGAAGGCTGGGCCGCCAACGTGGAGGTCGCCCGCCGCCTCGGCGATTTCGGTGTCCGCATCGCGTACGTGAGTGCCAATGCGCCGCTGCCATTCGATGACGGATCGTTCGACCTGGTGGTGAGTCGCCATCCGGTCCGAACCGATTGGGGGGAGGTTGCGCGCGTCCTTCGTCCGGGCGGGAGCTACCTGTCGCAGCAAGTGGGCGCAGGGTCGAACAAGGAGCTCACCGACTTCCTCATGGGCCATCAGCCCGTCGGGGGGGCCAGAAAGACGACGACCGTGATCACGGGAGCCGAGGGAGCAGGGCTCAAGGTCCGTGACTTGCGCGAAGCGACGCTTCGTGTCGTCTTCTTCGACATCGGGGCCGTCGTTCATTTCCTGCGCAAGGTGACCTGGACGGTTCCCGACTTCAGCGTCGAGCCCTACAGGGATCAGCTTGTCGCACTTCACCGCATGATCGAGCGGAGCGGCTCGTTCGTCTGCCACTCGACACGATTCCTCATCGAAGCGACCAAGCCCGTGACCGCATAGCCGGCGGTGAGGGCAGGGTCGGCCGCTATTTTGTCCCGAGGGCACAGCTGGCGCCGATCGAGGCATCACCGACGCGGGCCGAACAGCTCCGGGAAGTGTTCAATCTCGTCGGCTCCGCGAGCCGCCGACAAGAGGAGGTTCGCGAGTGCGGCGTCATCCTCCGGCATGAACCTGAGTCCGTCCACACCGTTTCGGTCAAGAATCCATCTTCCGACGAGGAGTGCCCTGCGATTGTTACCTTCGGTGATTACCTGTGTTCGTCAGGCAGAGCCTGCCGTCTGGAAGCGGTGTGAGGCCTGCGCCATGCTCCAACGATGAATCGCGCGACGAAACAGCGGCCCGTACAGGCCTGTCCCTGTGTTGCCGGTCATCCAGGGTCGATAGTGTGCCACCAAGCCAGTGTTCTGGGTCGAGGTCACACGGAATGACCAATCTCGATACAGTGAGCAGCTCAGGGCTTCGGGTGGATACATTTGAGGGGGAACGGGCCATATCCATGAACTTGTCTGATGTGCGTGCCGCCGTGGGAGTGATCGGTCTGCTCCTAGTTGTCGTACTCAGCACCAGCGGATTCGAGGAGGGAGCAGCGGGAGCAGCGCCGATCCCGCAAGTGCCCTATCAAGCGGCAGCGGCGATATCGGGTCCAATCACCACCGGACACGTCATCGAGCCACTGTCAGCCCGATCTTCCAATCTTGCCGCAAACGGATATATCGAGCACGAGTACTTCGCGTCAGGCACGGCAGCGGCCTTTACGGCGACGTCTTCGCCGAGTAACGGCAAGTGGTCGATCGCGCCTACGACATCGGCTTCCTACCGAACCCGGATATTGGTACGCCGACCGAAAGACCCCGCTCGCTTCAATGGCACCGTAGTCGTCGAGTGGATGAACGTCTCCGCTGGGGAGTCGGCACCCGATTGGGACTATTTGAACCCGAAGCTCATGAGGGACGGATATGCGTATGTGGCGGTTTCGGCCCAAGCTCTGGGCGTCAGCGGCGGCCCACCGATTCTTGGGACCGTGAGTCTCGGTTCCAGTGGTGGCCTTGTCGGCTCCGAGCCAGCCCGCTACGGAACGCTCCATCACCCCGGAGACCAATATGCGTTGGATATCTTCGCCCAAATCGGAAAGTCCCTCCGGACCACTAAGCAGCAGGCCTTGGGCAATCTGCATCCTAAACACATTGTCGCTGTGGGCGAGTCCCAGTCAGCCTTTTACCTCACAACGTTTGCCGACGCTCTACAACCTCGGACCCACACTTTTGACGGCATCTTCATCCATAGCAGGGGCGGGTCCGGCGCTTCCTTGAGTGGGTCAGCCATTACCTCTGGGGAGGGTCCGTCGGGGTTGCGGATCCGCCCTGACCTCAGTGTGCCGGTCTTCATGTTCGAGACCCAGACGGACCTCGTTGAGCTGGGTTACGCAGCGGCACAACAACCCAACACAAGTCGGATCCGAACGTGGGAGGTGGCGGGTACGTCACACGCCGACGCATATCTCGTTGGTCCGGCGGCGGGTATTCTCGGCTGTACCACCCCCGTCAACGACGGTCCCCAGCACATTGTCGTCCAAGCAGCATTCGCCGCCTTCACCAAGTGGGTGGACGATGCCGTACCACCGCCGTCCCCATCTCCATTCCGTCTGTCCAGCTCGCGCCCGGCGACTTTGGTCCTCGACATTCACGGCAACGTCGTTGGTGGTGTGCGGACCCCGGCCGTCGATGTTCCGGTGTCGACCCTAAGCGGCGCGGCCCCAGCCGGTGCTAGCGCGATCTGCTCACTGTTCGGTTCAACGACCTCGTTCAGTCAGAGCATGTTGCGCAACCTCTACCACAGCAAGAGCAACTACCTCGCTTCTTACAAAACCGACCTTGACAAGGCGATCAACAGAGGATTCATCCTCAGAGCAGACCGTGCAGCGCTGCTCGCCCAAGCGCAGCAGGTTGCGTTCTCGTCATAGCGAGCTGAGGCCAGATCTCTTGCATTCAGGGCCACCGAAGTGCCGGTCGATTGCCGTCCCGGCCGCAGCGTTAGGGCCGGGTCGGACGGACGTGCCCAAATCGTGAGTTACCTTCCAGCCAAACTACGAGATCGTGACGGTGAAGGTCGCTACGGCAGTGTTCCTGGTCGGGGGCCCGAGCGTGGTGACCACCCCGGCAGTGGTGATCCGTCCGATCGAGTGTGTTGCGGGCTGGAATCTGGTGAGTTTGCCTTCGTTCGTGAACCACATTGCCCCATCTGGCCCAGTCGTGATTGCTACCGGGTTGACGATGGTCGGATTTCTTGTAGTTGGAGACCACCCCGGCCGCCTCGGCACGGGCGCCACCAACGAACACGGCGACTGCGGGCAGGCCCAACGTGACCATGGCCATGGTCACCAACGGCCGAATGCCCTGGAGGCGCTTCTTGGGTTGGGGGTTGTCGCAAGGACTCGGAGATTCGTTGCTCACAGCTGTCCCGCTACCACGAAGGAGGTCGCCCCCGCACCTGATGGCTTACCACGGATACGACCGGGCCACCCCGGCTGGTTTGCGGGAGCGAGAGCTGACGGCCGGGCTGAAGATAAGCGTTGTTCCTGCGGGACGCCGCTTCACCTTGCATGGTCGGCGAGGGCAGCATGGACGCAGTCTGCCAGTCCGAGGAGCGCGCTCGGAGCCGGCCAAGGACGACAGGGTGCGCCCCCGGCGGCCGGCTCAGGCGGAATCCCGGCCAGGTGGCCCCACCAGAGCGAGCGTCCGGGTCAATCACTGATTTAGTCTCTGCCGATGTACCAGAACCAGTACGCGTCTGCGCTCGAAGTGGCGGCGGCCATCGCGGCCAAGGAGGTGAGCCCGGTCGAGGTGCTCGAGGTCTGTCTGACTCGGATCGACGGCCTCAATCCCCTCCTCAACGCCGTCATCTGGCGCAACGACGATGAGGCCCGGGCGGAGGCCAGGGCGCTCGGCGAGCGGATCGCCCGGGGTGCCCGGGACCTCCCCCCCTTCGCCGGGGTGCCGCTCCCGATCAAGGACCTCCTCCCCGTGGCCGGACAGCCGGTGACCTTCGGGTCCGAGGGGGCTCCCGATGGCCCGAGCGACACCGGTGAGCCCATCGCCGAGGCCCTGCGAGCGGCCGGCTTCATCCTCACCGGGCGGACCAACGCCCCCGAGTTCGGATCCATCACGGTGACCGAGAACAACCGGTTCGGCGCCACCCGCAACCCCTGGGACCCGGCGCACACCCCGGGAGGCTCGAGCGGGGGCGCGGCCGCGTCAGTGGCAGCCGGCATGTTCCCGGTGGCCCATGCGGGCGACGGAGGGGGTTCCATCCGGATTCCGGCGTCGTGCTGCGGACTGGTCGGGCTGAAGCCGAGCCGGGGCCGGGTGGCCTCGTCGGTCCCCGGGTGGCAGGGCATGGTGACCGAGGGTGCCCTCAGCCGGACGGTCGCCGACACCGCCGCGGTGCTCGACGTCATCGGCGCCCCCGACCCCTACGCCTGGTGGAATGCCCCGGTGCCGGAGCGTCCCTTCATCGAGGAGGTGGGGGCCGACCCCGGCCGGCTCCGGGTGGCGCTGTGCACGGTGTCAGCACTGGGCCTGCCGGTCGCCGCTGGCCCGCTGGCCGCCGTCGAGCACGCGGGCGAGCTGCTCGAGGCCGCCGGCCACCACGTCTCGAGCCTGGATGCCGATGTGTTCGATCCGGCCGGACTGGGGCCTTTCCTCCACGTGGTCAATGCCGGGCTGAGCGAGGTCGCCGGCATCGACTGGACGCGGGTCGAGCCGCACAATCGGGCCGGCTATGCGGCGGGGAAGGCGGTCGACAGCCTCACCTTCGCCCGCTCACTCGCCGACCTGCAGCGGATGACCCGGGTGATCGCCCGGCGCTTCGACGACGAATTCGACCTGCTGGTCACGCCGACCATGACCATCGAGCCGCCGAAGGTCGGGCTACTGGAGGCGGTCCACGCCGACCCCAGCGCTCCGGTCACGGAGATCGTGGCCATGGCCGCCTTCACCGCCGTGTTCAACATCACCGGTCAGCCGGCCATCAGCCTGCCCCTGCACACCGGGGCATCGGGCCTGCCGGTCGGCGTGCAGATCGTCGCCGGTGCCTGGCGCGAGGCGCAGCTGCTGGCCGTCGCCTCCCAGCTCGAACAGGCCGACCCGTGGGGCGACCGCCACCCCCGCCTCGACTGACGTCGCCGGAACCCGTACTCAGTGCCGGGGCGCAGCCGCGGCGGCCTCGGAGCCGTCGGACTGGCTCACCCAGGTGGTGTACATCGCCGCGTAGAGTCCACCGGCCGCCACCAGCTCGTCGTGCGGACCCACCTCGACGACGTGACCGCGGTCGACCACCACGATCCGGTCGGCCCGCATGGCCGTCGACAGCCGGTGGGCGATGAGGATGGCGGTCCGGTTCTCGAGCAGGGCGTCGAGCGCGGTCTCGATCTTGGTCTCGGACTGCAGGTCCAGGTTGGAGGTGGCCTCGTCCAGCACCAACACCCGGGGATGGGCGAGAAAGGCCCGGGCCAGGGCGATCAGCTGGCGCTCGCCGGACGACAGGGTCTGTCCGCGCTCGTGGACGACGGTGTCGAGGCCGCCGGGCATGCGCTCGACCAACTCGGTCAGCCCGACCCGGTCCACCGCCTCGCGGATCTCGCCCTCGGAGGCCTCCGGGCGGGCGAAGGCGATGTTGTCGCCGATGGTCCCGGCGAACAGGAACGGCTCCTGGGGGACCACGCCGAGCTGGCGGCGAAGTGACAACATGGTGACGCTGCGCAGGTCGTGGCCGTCGATGAGGACCCGGCCCTCGGTGGGGTCGTAGAAGCGGGTGACCAGCTTTGCCAGCGTCGACTTGCCGGCTCCGGTGGCGCCGACGAAAGCCACCGTCTCGCCCGGGGCCACGGTCAGGTTGACGTCCTCGATGACCAGCAGGCCGGGGTCGTATCCGAACGACAGGCGGTCGAAGACGATCTCGCCGTCGATCGGGGGCAGGACGATGGCGTCGGCCGCCTCTACGACCGTGGGTGTGGTGTCGATGAGATCGCGCAGCTTGTCCACCGAGGCCTGGCCCTGCTGATAGGTGTTGTACTGCTGGACCAGGAGCTGGATGGGCTGGAAGAACCGGTTGAGATACAAGAAGAAGGCCACCAGGGCCCCGATTGACAGGGTGTGGTCGAGCACCATCCCGCCGCCGACGGCCAACAGTACGGCCTGGCTGAGCACGCCGAGCAGCTGGGTGCCCGGGCCGTAGACGGCGTTGACGTGGGCGGTGTAGTTGTTGGCGTCCCGGTAGTCGCCGACCACGTTCCGGTGGTGGATCACATTGTGCCGCTGGCGGTTGTGGGCGGTGACGATGCGGACGCCGTGGAGGCTCTCGGACAGGTCGGCCAGCACGTTGGCGATGCCGTCGCGCACCCGGTCGTAGCCGCGCTCGGAGGCGCGCTTGAACCACAGCGAGGCCAGCACCAGGGCGGGGACGATGAGCAGGACGGTGATGGTGGCCAGAGCGATGTTGGTGGCGAAGAGGATCACGGTGATGACCACCATGGTCAGGGCCTGGATGGCCAGTTGCGACAGGCCGTCCTGCAGCAGCTGCTGGAGGTTCTCGATGTCGCTGGTCATCCGGCTCATGACCACGCCCGCCTTCTCCTCGGTGAAGAACCCGAGCGAGAGGCGCTGGAGGTGGGCGAACACCTTGACCCGCAGATCGTTCATCACCCAGGCGGCCAGCCGGCCGGTGACCTGCACCTGGAACCGCTGGGCCAGGGAGGTGATCACGATGAAGACGACATAGGCCGCGGCCATGGCGGCGACGACGGCGAAGTCCTTGTGCGGGTACATGCCGTCGTTGATGGCGATCTCGGTGAGCTTGGGGCCGGTCTGGGCGGCGATCGAGATCACCACCACCAGCAACCCAGCCAGCGCCAGCATCCGCGGGTACTTGGTGAGGAGGCGCCACAGGGTCAGGCGGCGGAGCTCCGCCTCGGACCCGTTCTGCTGGAACTCGATGTCGGGCTCGGGGTGCTCGGGCTCGGACGCCAGCAGCCGGTCCACCCCGTCCTGCAGCTCGGAGGGGATGCCGGCGAAGGGCAGGCCGGGCGCGGCCGGACGCCCGAAGCCCCCCGGGGCGCCGCCGAATCCTCCGGCCATCCCGCCGCCCCAGCTCATCGGGCCCCGCCTCGCACCGACCCGAGCAGGTCCCGCAACTGGTGGCCGTCCTCGCCGCCGGACCCGGATCCGTCGTCGTCCGGGTCGGTGTCGCCATCGGCCTGGCGCTCGAACTCGGCCGCCTGGGCCAGCACCTCGGCGTAGAGCGGGGTGGACGCCAGCAGCTCGGCGTGGGTCCCGTCGGCCACCACCTTCTGCCGGTCCAGGAGCACCACCCGGTCGGCCAGGGAGATGGTGGAGAGGCGGTGGGCGATGATCAGGGTGGTGCGCCCCTCCATCTGCAGCCGCAGGCTGGCGTGGATCTTCTGCTCGACCTGGACGTCGATGGCACTGGTGGCGTCGTCGAGCACCATGACCGGGGGGTTGGCCAGCAAGGTGCGGGCGATGGCGATCCGCTGGCGCTGGCCCCCCGACAGGGTGTAGCCCCGCTCGCCCACCACCGTGTCGTAGCCGTCGGCCAGATGGCTGATGAACTCGTGGGCACCGGCGGCCCGGGCCGCAGCCTCGACCTCTTCGAAGCCGGCGGACGGCTTGCCGTAGGCGATGTTGTCCCGCACCGACACCGAGAACAGGAACGGCTCGTCGAGCACCACACCGACATTGGCCCGGAGGCTGGCCAGGGTGAGGTCCCGGACATCGTGGCCGTCGATCTGCACCGAACCGTGCTTCACGTCGTAGAAGCGGGTGAGCAGGCGGCCGACCGTCGACTTGCCGGCTCCGGTGCGCCCGACCAGGGCCACGGTCTCACCCGGGGCGATGTGGAGGTCGAAGTCGGCCAGCACCAGGTGCTCGGCCTCGGTGTCGTAGGCGAAGTCGACGTGGCTGAAGCGGACGTCGCCCGAGGAGCCGACCAGGTCCACCGCATCGGGACTGTCGGTGACCGTAGGCTGCTCGTCGAGGATCTCGTAGATCCGGTCGGCCGAGGCGGCGGCGCGCTGGCCCATCATGATCAGCATCCCGAGCATCATGAACGGCGCCTGGAGCATCAGGAGGTAGGCGTTGAAGGCCAGGATGGCGCCGATCCCCAGCTGGCCGTGGATGACCATGTAGCCGCCGAACAACAGCACCAGGGCCAGGCCGAGCTGCGGAAGGTTCTGGACCACCGGCGTGAACCGGGCCCGCAGGTCGGCGTCTTTGATGTACCCCCACTGGACCCGCTCGGCCGCGCCGGACAGGGCCCGCAGCTGCTGCTGCTCGGCCGCAAACGACTTGACCACCCGCACCCCGTTGACGTTCTCGTCGACGACGGTGGCCACCTCGGCCAACCGGGCCTGGATGATCCACGACACCGGGAACATCGATTTCCGCATCTTGACTCCGGTGACGTAGACGAAGGGCATGGTGGCCATGGCGACGAAGGCCAGGGGCACGCTGATCGACAGCATGAAGATGAAGGCCACGACGGCCATGGAGCACTGGACGAGGATCAGGGGGGCGAAGGTCATGTACATCTGGACCGAGCGGATGTCCGAGTTGGCCCGCGAGATCAGCTGCCCCGACTGCACCCGGTCGTAGAAGGAGAAGGACATCCGGGTCAGGTGCTCGTAGATGATGTTCCGGAGGTCGTACTCGATGTCATAGGCGGTCTCCATGAGGAAGAGGCGGGCGATGTAGCCCATCACGCCCCCGGCCAGCCCGAGGCCTACGATCCACCAGACGTAGTGGCTCAGGGGCACGGTGTGGTGGGTGATCGAATTGCCGATGGCCTGCTGCAGCAGATTGGGGATCTGCACCATCAGCACCAGGCCGGCGAACGAGAGGACCAGCGAGGTGAGGAAGATCCCCTTGTGGGCCTTCATCACCGGCAGCGCCCGGCGCAGCCAGGTGAGCGACCGGTCGGGGTCGATGGTGGCCCGGGGCGCCTCGTTCCGGGCCACCTCGGCGATGGGGGCGAACTCGGTCCCCTGCTCGGGGGCGTCCCGGTGCCGTGGCCGGAGGGCGGGGGCCCTCATCGGGCGTCCCTCCGGGCCAGCCGGTAGGCGCCGAACGCCCGCCTCCAGGCCAGCAGGCCGTCGAAGGCCCGCTCGGTGTCGACCTGGTCGCCCAGGCACGAGGCGATCTCGCGCAGGCGGGCGGTCACCGCGGCGTCGGCGGTGTCGAGGGCGCGGCGGCCGGTGGCGGTGAGCACATGGTCCACCTGCCGGCGATCGGCCACCACGTCCCGGCGTTCCACCAGGCCGCGGGCGACCAGGCCGTCGACGACGGCGGTGACGCTCGGGGGCCGCACCGACAGGCGCTCGGCCAGGTCGGAGGAGACGGCGGAGCTCTCGTCGAGGAGGCCCAGCACCCGGTACTGGGGGAGGGACAGGTCGGCCGCGGCCAGGCCGAGCTCCACCTGTTTGGCCAGCCACGCGGCCGTGCGACCCAGCGTCTTGTGGTCGTCGGGCATCGGTCCGGCGGGGCTTGCTTTGAGTCTCACATTGTTAGACTATCGAACTACCTGGGCGGATCGTCCACCATCGCGGGGCGGGGCGCGGGGACGTCAGCGGGGCAGGCCGGTGCGGGCGAAGAATCCGAGCATGAGGGCGGTGGTGTCGATCTGCCTGGTGGTGGGGCCGAAGGCACCGACCGGCAGCGTGATGGGGGCTCCCGGCCAACTGTGGCCGCCACCGAGCACCGTGTAGGGGACGACCCGGCTCCCGTCCCGCCAGTTCCCCCATGACCGCCGCACCACCATCGGGGTCGGCCGGCTGACCTCCGGCCCGGGCCTGCAGCCGTCCAGCTGCATCGCCCAGCGGGCCATGTTCTGTTCCACCCGGGGCACGTGGAAACCGGGCAGGGATCTCTCGACCCCGCCGGCCCGGCCGCCGGCCCGCTCGTTGTCGGACGGCTCACCGCCCGGGGGTCCTCGTGGTCGTCGAGCCGATGGCGCGACCCGCGGCGGTGGCTACGAGACCAGGCCTGCCGTGGAGATGTTGAGCCCATCGGTGCCCTTGGACCGGTGGACCACCTGGATCTCGCTGAACTCGGCCAGGCCCCATGGCCCGTTCTCCACGCCCACCCCACTCCACTTGAAGCCGCCGAAGGGCTGCTGCGGGGCGAGGGCCAGATGGGTGTTGACCCAGGCGGTGCCGCACTCGAGCCGGCCGGCGACCTCGGCGGCGCGACCGCCGTCCGCGCCCCACACCGAGCCCGACAGCCCGAAGTGGGTGGCGTTGGCCCGCTCGACGACGTCGTCGACGTCCCGATAGGAGATCACCGGCAGGGCCGGCCCGAACTGCTCTTCGTCCACGATGCGGGTCCCATCCGACAGGTCGGCCAGGATGGTCGGCTCGAAGAAGTACCCCGGCCGGTCGATCGCATGCCCTCCGGCCACCGCCCGGGCGCCGCGGGACAGCGCGTCCCCTACCAGTTCCGTCACCCGATCGAACTGGGGGCGGTTGTTGATGGGTCCGAGCTTGGTGTCGGCCTCGGTCCCGTCGCCCACCTTGACCGAGGTGGCGTGGGCCACAAGGCCGTCGACCACCTGGTCGTAGATGGCCTCGGGCACGTAGACCCGCTTGACGGCAGAGCACACCTGGCCGTTGTTGTTGAAGGCGGCGGCGAAGATGCCCTTGCTGACGACGTCCGGGTCGGCATCGTCCAACACGATGGCCGGGTCGTTGCCCCCGAGCTCGAGGGTCACCCGTTTGAGGTCCGGGGCCGCCGACAGGGCCACCAACTTTCCGGTCTCGACGGAGCCGGTGAAGCTGACCTTCCGGGGCACCGGGTGCTCGGTCATCCAGCTGCCCAGGTGGTCGCCGCCGCTGACCACGTTGAGCACGCCGGGGGGCACGGTCTCCCGGAGGATCTCGGCCACCTTCAAGGTGGTCAGGGGGGTGAACGGTGAGGGCTTGAGCACCACTGCGTTGCCGGCCAGCAGGGCCGGCGCGATCTTCCAGAAGGCCAGGGTGAGCGGGAAGTTCCACGGGGTGATGGCGGCCACCACGCCGACCGGGCGGCGCACCACCTCGACCAGGGCCTCGGCGTCGTCCTGGATGACCTGGGGCGGCGTCTCGAGGTTGGCGAAGTACTGGCACCAGATGGCCGCCGCGAAGACCTCGATGTTCGCATCGCCGATCGGCTTGCCCTGCTCGGCGGTGAGGACCGGGGCCAGCTCGCCGGCCGAGGCCATGAGCACGTCGGCCATCCGCAACAGGGTGGCCCGTCGGGCGCTCTCGTCGGAGCGCCAGTCCCGCTGGGCCTTGGCGGCGGCGTCGAAGGCGGCGTCGAGCTGCTGTCGGCTGCACTCCGGGGCCTGGGCGAAGACCTCCCCCGTAGCCGGGTTCACCACGCCGAATGATTCGGCCGCCGGAGCCGTGTCACCCCCGATGGTCATGACGAAGTCGGACATGGGTGATCCCCCTGTGCTCGGTAGTCGGTCCTCTCTGAAGCTAAGACTCGGCCGGCCCGGGTTGTCAAGGAGGCGGTCGGTCCTGGAGGGTTCAGACCCGCACCCGGTCGGCCGGGGCGGGCTCTTCAGGTCGGCCGCCGGCCGGCGGCATCTCGGGATCGACGCCCAGATGGGGGAGGATCCGGTCGAGCCAGGCGGGGAACCACCAGTTAGCCCTGCCGGAGAGGAACATCACCGAAGGGACGATGGCCATACGGATGAGCACGGCGTCGATGGCGATGCCCGCCGCCAGCCCGAGACCGAACTCCTTGATCACCCGCTCGCCACCCAGGATGAAGGATCCGAAGACGAGGATCATGATCAGGGCGGCGGCAGTGATGGTCTTGCCCGTGGCGGCGAGGCCCTTGCGCACCGCGGTCCGGTTGTCGTCGGCCGTCAACCACTCCTCGTGGATCCGGCTGATCAGGAACACCTCGTAGTCCATGGACAGGCCGAAGAGGATGGCGAACAGCATCACCGGCAGGAAGGCCTCGATGGGCCCGGCCCGGTTGACCCCGAAGAGCGAGCCGAGGTGGCCCCACTGGAAGACGGCGACCAGCACCCCGAAGGCGGCCCCGATGGACAGCAGGTTCATGACCGCGGCGGTCAGCGGGATGAGGATGCTCCGGAACACCATCATCAACAAGAGGAACGAGAGCACCACCACCAGACCGATGAACAGGGGCAGCTTGGACGACAGCACCCGGGCGAAGTCGGTGAAGATGGCGGTGTTGCCGCCCACGTACACGCGGACCCCGGTGCCCGAGGTCGCCTCGGGGATGGTCTGGTTGCGGAGGTGGTCGATGAGGTCGGTGGTGGCCGCGTCCTGGGGGGCCGACGTCGGGTAGGCGGTGATCAGCGAGACCGTCTTGCCGTCCTTCGGGGGGAGGGCCAGGGGGGCGACGACCCGGGCCACACCGGGCTGCGCCTTGACGGCAGCGGCCAGGTGGTCGAGGGCCTGGACGTCGGCCTGGCCGTCGTTCACCGTCACCAGCAACAGGGGCCCGTTGAAGCCCGGCCCGAAGCCGGAGGCCAGCAGGTCGTAGGCCTGCCGGGTGGTCGTCCCCACCGGATCGTTCCCCTGGTCCGAGGAGCCGAGCCGGAGCGAGAAGAACGGCAGGGCGATGAGGACCACCGCGACCAGCGCCACCACCGCCGGCAGCACCGGCCGCTCGTCGATGAACGCCGCCCACCTCGGCCAGAACCCCTTGGTGCCGGCTCCCACCACGCGGGGCCCGGTGGTGGCCAACTCCTTCTTCTGGCGCCGGCTGAGCACCCGGGGGCCGATGAATCCGAGGAACGCCGGAAGCAGCGTCAAGGCGGCGATCATGGTGAGGGCCACCCCGATGGCCGCGGCGATGGCCAGGCCGTAGAGGAAGGAGACGCCGAGGGCGAACATCCCGAGCAGCGCGATGCAGACGATGATGCCGGCGAAAAGGACGGCCCGACCGGACGTGTCGACCGCGTTGACGATCGACGACTCGACGTCCCGTCCGGCGATCAGTCCCTGTCGATGCCGGGTCACGATGAACAGGGCGTAGTCGACGCCCACCCCGAGCCCGATCAGCAGGACCAGCTCGGGGGAGAACTGGGGCATCTTCAGCACGTGGCTCAGCAGGCCGATCAAGCCGATGGCCGTGCCCAGCGAGGCCAGGGCCGACAGCAGGGGAAGGGCCATGGCGAACACTGAGCCGAAGACCAGCAGCAGCACGATCCCGGCCAGGATGACCCCGGGCAGCGTGCCCCCGAACGACTGGCGGTTGGCCGCCTCGGCGACCTGGCCGGCCACCGCCACCTGCAGGCCGGGCCCGCTGGCCTTCTGGGCGGCGGCCACGAACTGCTTGGCCACCGCGGTGGAGATGTTCTGCCCCTGGCGGTCGAAGGTGACCGTGGCGAACCCGGTCCTGTTGTCGGCGCTGATCTGGGTGGCGCCGCCGGGCGTATAGGGAGAGATGATGTTGGAGACATGGGGCACCTTGGCCACCTCGTCCAACATGGTGGTGACCGAAGCCTCGACCGCCGGGTCGGTGACCTTGGCCCCGTTGGTGGAGTGGAACACGATCTGCTCCCGGTCACCGGCCTGCTTCGGGGCCGCCGACTGCAGCAGGGAGAGGGCCTGGGTCGACTCGGTGTTGGGCAGCGAGAAGCTGTTCGAGTAGGCGCTGCCGATCGACTGGGAGAGGAACCCGGTGCCGATGAGGGCCGCCAACCACAACAGCAGCACGATCACGCGGTGTCGGACGCACCAGGAGGCAAGCGGCTTCATCTGAGGGGGTCCTCGCAATCAGTAGACGGGCGGCGCCGGTCCGGGGGGGCCGGTCGGGCATCGGTCGGGTCGAAAGACCATTCTCGTTCAAAAGGACGAGCCGGCCGAACCAGGGCACGGACAGGGCACGGATCGGGACGTCGGCCGGGGCTCACCGCCCCCGGCCGGCATCGGCTGTGTTGGCACCCTCGGCCATGATGGGGGGATGGATGGACGAGAACGCCTCGTGGCCCTGGCCGGGGCCTTCAACTTCCGGGACCTCGGCGGCTACCCGGCCGGGGACGGGCGGCGGACCCGGTGGGGGAGGCTGTTCCGCAGCGATACCCTCCACGAGCTCACCGAGGCGGATGTCGGGGTCCTCCGGTCGCTGGGCCTAGCCACCATGGTCGACCTGCGTACCGCCCGTGAGCTCAGCCGGACGGGCCGGGGCCCGTTGGCCTCGGAGCCGATCGCCTATCGCCATCTCTCCGTGATCCAGGAAGGGGAGGGGGAGGCCATCGCCGTCCCGGCACCCCCCGGCGAGGAACTGGGCGAGCGCTACCTCTGGTATCTGGACGGGGGCCGGTCCGCCCTGGCCGACGCCCTCGCGCTGGTGACCGAGCCGGACTCGCTCCCGCTGGTCTTCCACTGCGCGGCGGGCAAGGACCGCACCGGCGTCCTGGCGGCCCTGATCCTGGACATCGTTGGCGTCGCCCCTGAGGTGATCGTGGCCGACTACCTGATCACCGCCGAACGGATGGAGCTGATCCTCGGCCGCTACCGGGACGATCCCGCCTTCGCCTCGAGAATGGCCGAGGTGCCCGCCTACCGGTTCGGCGTGGAGGCGCGGTCGATGGAGCGGTTCCTCGACGGTCTCCACGATGGCTTCGGCGGTGCCAGGGCCTGGGCGGTCGATGCCGGCCTGGCCCCGGGCGCCCTGGATCGGATGGAGGACCTGCTGGTCGAGCCCGTCGATTGACGAAGGGCCTCGCGCCCCGATGGCCTCGCGGGCCTCGGTGGCCGCCTCCGTCGGGCCGTCCGCCTGTGGCACCCAGGGGCACCCCGGCGTACCGCGAGGAGACGCCCGGCGTACAATGGGAGGGTGGTCGCTTCGATCTGGGTGCCGGTGATGGCCGCGGCGCTGGTGTTCTTCGCCATGCTCATGGCCGGTGCGTTCGCAGCCGGTTTCCTGGTCTGGCGCTACGGACGCCGCAAGTGGCGGGCCTTCCACTCCCATGGCGTGGTCGTGGCCGCCACCGGGCTCTGGCACGAGACCTCGTCCTTCCGCATGAGGCCTCGCGGTCCGGTGCCGCCCGGGGACCTGCACCGGTGGACGGCGCGTCAGGTCCGCAGGGAGATGTGGCGGTCGGTCGACCACGCCGATGCCGCGGTGCGGGCGGCCTCCGGGGTCGGGGCCCCCACCGCTTCGCTCCCGGCGCTGTGCCACCGCCTGCGGGACGCGGCCATCGGCCTCGATCAGGTGCTCCGGGTGGAGTCGGCCGGGACGGTGCCGGCCGACGTGGCCACCCAGGCCGCCGACGTGATGCGGGCGGCCGCCGACATACGGGGGGCAGCGGTGGCCTCGGCCAGCGACGCCACCGGACAGCGGGTGCGGGACCTCGCCCATGACGCCGACCACGAGATCCAGTGCCTCGACGCCGGGCTGGCCTCGGCCAGGGCGGCGCTGCCCCACCCGCACCCCTGAGGGACGGTCAGCCGGACGGGGGCCGGGGCGGGGAGAGCACGTCCTCGACCGCGCCGGTGAGCACCTCCAGCCCGTCGGCCAACAACGCGTCGTCGATGACCAGCGGCGGGAGCAGGCGGATGACGTTGCCGTAGCTGCCGCAGGACAGGGTCACCACTCCGGCCTGGTGACAGGCCTGGAGTATGCGGCGGGTGGCGTCGGCGTCCGGGTCCCGGGTGCCCGGGTGCACGATCTCCATGGCCATCATCGCGCCGCGTCCGCGCACGTCGCCGACGGCCGGGAGCGACGCGGCCAGGGACAACAACCGGGCGGAGACGGCATCACCGATCCGGCGGGCCCGACCGGCCAGGTCGAGGGCGTGCATGGTGTCGAGGGCACCCAGGGCTGCGGCACAGGCCACCGGGTTCCCGCCGAAGGTGCCGCCGAGCCCGCCGGCATGGACCGCCTCCATCAGATCGGCCCGACCGGTCACCGCCGCCAACGGCATGCCACCGGCCAACGCCTTGGCCGTGGTCACCAGATCCGGGACCACGGCCTCGTGATCGCAGGCGAACCAGTCACCGGTGCGGCAGAGCCCGGTCTGGATCTCGTCGGCCGCCAGCACCACGTCGTTATCCCGGCACCAGGCGGCCACGGCGGGGAGGAAGCCCGGTGCGGGCACGATGAAGCCACCCTCGCCCTGGATCGGTTCGACGAGCACACAGGCCACGTTGCCAGCGCCGACGTTGCGCTCGACCTGCTCGAGGGCGCGCCCCGCGGCCTCGGCGCCGCTCATCCCCGCGGGATCCCGGTACGGGTACGACACGGGCACCCGGTAGACCTCGGGGGCGAAGGGCCCGAACCGCTCCTTGTAGGGCATGTTCTTGGCGGTGAGGGCCATGGTCAGGTTGGTGCGGCCGTGGTAGGCGTGGTCGAAGACGACCACCGCCTGTCGGCCGGTGGCGTACCGGGCGACCTTGACCGCGTTCTCCACCGCTTCGGCGCCCGAGTTGAACAGCGCGGTCCGCTTGGGCAGGTCCCCGGGTGCGAGCTCGTTG
>DATKRZ010000028.1:0-6448 GCA_035531955.1 Acidimicrobiales bacterium
AGCCGCACCCCACCAGAATCCGGTTCAACACGTCTGCCGACGGCATCTGTCGGTCGTTCTCGTAGGCCGAGAGGTTCGGCTGCTCGATCCCGACGATACGGGCGAGCTCGACCTGGGTCAGGTCACGGGAGATCCGTGCCTGCCTGATGAATGCACCGTACATGGGTGGACTCCTCTATATATCGATCACAATATAGCACGCCGAGAACAGTCCGAGGGGAGATCGGCTGCCGCTCGGGCCCCAGCGCGCCGCATGCTTCAGTCCCCTCAGGTGGATTAGCCGCCACCAATTCCAGGGCCGGATCCTCAGCTGGCTGAGCTGAGATCACCTAACCAACTCGGAGGACCGGCTCTCGACGCTGGAGTCGTGGTGGACCTGAATGGCTCAGCTTTCAAGGCTGAGGGTGGACATCCAGGCCGGGAACAGCGGGTGACACACTGCGCGCACCAAGTCCCTTTTCCCACCAAGAGGCTCACGCAACACAACGTGGGCGTGGACCACGCGCTGGTTGCCCGGGTCCAGGTGGTCCTCCACGTCAGGCGGTAGCGGCCCCGTCGATGACCAACGTGGTTCCGCTGATGGTCCGAGCATCTTCTGAGACCAGGTAGGCAACGGCGGCGGCCACCTCGGTCGGGTCGATGATCCGACCCATGGGGGAAGCGGCCCGGGTGAACAGCGACATGTCGGCACCTTCTGGGATCGTGAAGTTCCGGAGGAAGGGCGTATCGACCGAGGCCGGGCAGACAGCGTTCACCCGGACACCCGACTTGGCGAGCTCGATAGCCATCGACTTGGTGAGCATCACCACGCCACCCTTCGAGGCGCAGTAAGCGGCGTTGTACGGCGTGGCCCGCAATCCTGCTACCGACCCCATGTTGACGATGCACCCTCTCGACTCGAGCAAGGCGGGGACCGCCGCCTGGGACAGAAGGAAGGTGCCGGTCAGGTTGACCTCGATGACACGGCGCCACTCGTCGGGGTCGACGTCGCAGATGGCGGCCGCTCCACCGACACCGGCCACATTGGCCAGGATGTCGAGCCGGCCGTTGGCCTCGATGGCGTGGGCCACGGCCGCGGCGCACGACGTGGCATCTGTCACATCGCAGCGGATGCCACCGTCGATGTCGGCGATATCGGCGCGCACCACGGTGGCGCCTTCGTCGGACATGCGGTCGGCGACGGCCGTACCGATGCCGCTCGCCGCCCCTGATACCAGTGCCACCCGTCCCGTGAACCGAGCCATGCCCGAAACGTACCCCCTCCGGTCGGTACCGGTACTGTTGCCCGCCATGGGAGCGCTCGAGGACAAGGTCGCACTGGTCACCGGGGCGGCCATGGGGATCGGCCGCTCCGCCGCACAGATCTTCGCCCGGGAGGGGGCGGCCGTGGTGGTGGCGGACATCGACGATGACGGCGGTCGGGAGACGGTGGCGCTGGTCGAGGAGGCAGGAGGGCGGGCCGCCTTCGTCCACTGTGACGTGAGCGTGCAATCCGAGGTCAAGGCCATGGTGGCCTTCGCCGTTGACACGTTCGGCGGCCTCGACTGTGCCCACAACAATGCCGGGATCGCCGCGCCGATGGCACCCCTTGCCGACTATCCGGACGACGGCTGGGCTCGGACGCTCGACGTCATGCTCAACGGCGTCTATTACTGCATGAAGGCCGAAATCCCTCGGATGCTCGAGCGGGGCGGCGGGGCCATCGTGAACACCGCATCGGGAGTGGGACTGGTGGCCTACAAGCACCAGGCGGCCTACACGGCCTCCAAGCACGGGGTCATCGGCCTGACCAAGGTGGCGGCCCTCGACTACGGGTCGCAGGGCATCCGGGTCAACGCTGTCTGCCCGGGCACGGCCCGCACCCCGATGGTGGACGAGGCCATCCGGCTCCAGCCGTCGATCGACGCCCACCTGCGGACGCTCCATCCCATCGGCCGGATCGGCGAGGCCTCGGAGATCGCCGAAGCCGCCGTGTGGCTGTGCACGCCGGCGGCGTCGTTCGTGCTGGGGGTGGCGCTGCCGGTGGACGGCGGGTACGTGGTCCCGTGAGGACGATCAGCGACCGAGGAGTGAGATGACGACGGGACCCGACCGGCCGGTGGCATTCGTCACCGGCGCCAGCCGGGGGATCGGTAAGGCGATCGCCCGCCATCTGGCCCGGGCCGGGTGCGACGTGGCCATCGCCGCCCGCACCCGCCACGAAGGTGAAGCGCGCGAGCACTCCTCCACGGTGGCGGCGTCGAACACCAGGCCGCTGCCCGGCTCGCTCGAGTCGACGGCGTCGGAAGTCGTGGCCGAGGGCGGCCGTGCGCTCCCCGTGTACCTGGACCTGCTTGACCGCACCTCACTCGGCGCCTCGGTGACCGCCGTACTCGAGCGGTGGGGCCGGATCGACATCCTGGTCAACAACGGCCGCTACGTGGGGCCCGGACACATGGACCAGCTCCTCGACACACCGGTGGAGTTGCTCGACCGACAGTTGGAGGCCAACGTGATAGCTCCGGTCATCCTGACCAAACTGGTCCTACCCCAGATGGTTGAGCGAGGCAGCGGCATCATCATCAACCTGGCATCGAGCTCCGGCACCATGGACCCTCCCCGTCCGGCGGGCAGCGGTGGGTGGGGGCTCGGCTACGGCATGTCGAAGGGGGCGTTGCACCGGCTCGCCGGCATGGTGGCGGTCGAACTGCACGACCGGGGGATCCTCGCCTTCAACCTGAGCCCCGGCTTCGTGGCCACCGAACGGATCGCCATCGACATGGCCGAGTTCGGGTTCGACGCGTCGGTCGGCGCACCTCCCGACGTGGTGGGGGCGGTGGCAGCGTGGCTGGTGACCAGCCCCGATGCGGCCGAACGGAACGGCGGTTGGATCGAGGCCCAGGAGGTCTGCGCCGCGCTCGGATTGCTGCCCGGGTGGCCGGCCACCACCAGCTGATTGGCCCGGGCCGGGACCGGCGGGTCCGGACGACGGGACGTCGACGATCCTGACAGGATGAGCCGATGGCCAGTGCGTACCCCGTCCCGACCACCGAGGAACTCGATGCCATGTTCGAGGACCTCTCGAACTGGACGCGGTGGGGTGTCGACGACGAGTTCGGGACCCTCAACTTCCTGACCGACGAGCGCCGGGCGGCGGCTGCCGGACTGGTGTCGACGGGCCGGGCGATCAGCCTCGCCCACGACCTCGCCACCGAGCCCATGCCTGATCACCCGCACCCGGTCCAGCACCACATGCTCGCATCGGGGGATGCCCGTGACGCCAACGGGATCGAGGGCTACGAGGCGGCGCGGGACCACCTGTCGCTCGACGTCCACGGTCTGTGGACCACCCATGTCGACGCCCTCTCCCACATGTTCGTCAAGGGCCGGATGTATGGAGGCCGACCGGCGAGCGAGGTGCGCAGTGACGGTGCCCGGTCCAACACCATCCTGTCGATGGCTGATGGTGTCACCGGACGAGGCGTGCTCCTCGATGTCGCCCGGGCCCTGGGTGTCGACTACCTCGAAGCCGGCGAGGTGGTGACCGTCGCCGACCTCGAAGCGACCGAGGCCCACCAGGGCGTCCGGGTCGCCCCGGGTGATGTCCTGCTGGTGGCGTGGGGGCGCGAGGCGCGCCGCCGGTCGAGCCGGGCCTTCGACGGCTTCTCGGGCCTGCACCCCGAGTGCCTCCCCTGGTTGGCCGAGCGCGAGGTGGCGGTGCTCGGCAGCGACGGGATCTCCGATCCGATGCCGTTCATAGGGACCCCGGGGTGGCCCTTCCCCATCCACCAGATCGGCATCGTGGCCATGGGCCTTCCCCTGATCGACAACGTTCGGCTGGCGCCGCTGGCCGAACGTTGCGCGGAACTCAGCCGGTGGGAGTTCCTCTTCACCATGGCGCCCCTCCGGATCCCCAAGGGCACGGGCTGCCCGGTCAACCCGGTGGCCGTCCTGTGAGCGTGCCGACCGTGCCGGGCGGAGGTGCAGGCGACCACGAGGAACTGCGGGCGCTGGTCCAGAGCTATGCACGGGCGGCCGACGGGCGGGACATCGAGGCGTTGGCAGACCTGTTCCATCCGGAGGCAGAGGTGACCGGTGCGCGGGGCACCCAGGGGATCGACGAATGGCTCGACACCATGCGGGCGCCCCGAACGTTCCCCACGAGCATGCACGTGCTGGGCGACCCGTTGATCCACCTGGAGCCGGGAGCGGACGAAGCGCTACTCGATACCTACGCCATCGTCTATCAGCTGAGCGATCCCGGTTCCGGCAAGGGGGATCTCACCCTTGGCATCCGCTACCTCGACGACGTCGAGCGGCTGTGGGGCCGGTGGGTCATCCGTCGGCGGACGGCTCGCACGCTCTGGATGCGGTAGAAGCTGACGGGCCGTTGCGCACCGGTCCGCGTTTCAGGCAGGCCTGCGGCGTAGGAGACGGCCCGGGGTGGCGCCGGTCAGCTCACCCCGCTCGATGGTGACCTCGCCGCCCACCACCGTGGCCAGGAACCCGACCGACCGCTGCTCGAGCCGCCGGCCGCCGGCGGGGAGGTCGTCGACGAGCACGGGCACGGCCGGGGCGACGGTGTCCGGGTCGAAGATGTTGATGTCGGCCGCCATGCCCGGACGGAGGAGTCCACGGTCAGAGAGGCCCCAAGCGAGCGCCGGGGCGACGGTGATCATGCGGACGGCCTCTTCCAGGGTGAATTCCTGGCGGTCCCGGACCCAGTGGCCGAGCAGGTGGGTGTGGATCGAAGAGTCGGCGATCTGGCTCAGGTGCGCGCCCGAGTCGGAGAAGGTCATCACGGTGCGTGGGTGGCGCATCGCACGCAGCAGGACGGTCTCGTCCTGGGGATAGAGGCTGGGCTGGATGAACAGTTGGTCCCCGCCTGTCTCGACGCACAGATCGACCATGGCCTCGGCCGGGTGGACGCCCCGCTGCCTGGCCACGTCGGCCACCGACGGGTTGGGCGGCAGGCCGTGCTCGTAGACCCGGATCCCCTCGAAGTCGGGCGGTCGGGCCTGGGCGCCCACGCCCGTGTAGGCGGCATAGTCGGCGTGGACCGCTGCGTCCACGTAGGGGGCCCGTAGTACCGTGTCGCCCAGGATCCGCAGCTGCTCAGCGAGAGGCAGGGAGCGTAGGGGGGCCCAGGCCGGGACCAGGTCGAAGGGCAGCCGGGTCTTCAGAGAGAGCAGTACCGAGATGCCCCGACAGTGGGTCTGGGCGATCATCCGGCCGCCCCGGGCGGCGGCGTCGTCGAGGAAGTCGATGAGGAAGCCGGCCCCTCGGGTGGCGACGAGCCCGAACGTCATCGTGACCCCGGTCGCCGCAGCCAGAGCCGCCATGCGGTCGAGTCCGTTGGCCCGCACCTCTGGATCGGTTGCGGACATGTCGGCGTCGGCTCCCTCGAAGATCCCGGTGCCGAGCTGGCCCATGACACCGACCAGGGCCACCACTTCGCCCCAGGACGCCAGCCGCGAGGCCACCGGGCGCCCGTCGGAGGTCTCGTGGTGCTTGGTGCGCGACGTCGAGAACCCGATGGCTCCGGCACGCAGGGCGTCGGCCAGCTGGCCGAGCATGAGAGCAAGGTCGTCCTCGGTGGCCTCTTCTTCGAACGCCCGCTCGCCCATGGCCCATGTGCGGAGGGCCGAGTGCCCGATGTTGGCGGCGAAGTTGATCCCTTTGGGCAACCGGTCGACGGCGTCGAGGTACTGCGGGAAGGTTTCGAAGCTCCAGTCGATCCCCTCGGCCAGGGCTGCCGGGTCGATGTCCTCGGCCCGCTCGAGATTGCGCACCACCAGCTGTCGCTGGTCTGCGTGGACCGGGGCGAGGGTGAAGCCGCAGTTACCCATCACCGCCGAGGTGACGCCATGCCAGCACGAGCTCGATCCGGTCGCGTCCCAGAACACCTGGGCATCCATGTGGGTGTGCCCGTCGATGAATCCCGGGGTGACCGCATGGCCCTCCGCTTCGATCTCCCGGCGTCCCTTCGTGCCGATGCGTCCGACGTCGACGATGCGGTCCCCGGCGATCCCCACGTCGGCACGGAACGAGCCGAGACCGGAGCCGTCGACGACGGTGCCATTGCGGATGACGAGATCGTGGGCCATGCGCCCATCTTGGTCCAGCGGTCGGCGACCGGGCTCGCTCTGCGAAGAAACCTCGGATACAGCGGCTCAGTCAAGCGCCCATGTCGGGACAATGGACGCGATCGTCACGGCGGAGTGTGGGAGGCAGTGGAGGCTGGAGCCAACTGGGACAAGACAACTACGAGCGACGTGATGCGCCAAGCGCTCAAGAAGTACCTGCACATCGCGTAGCCAGCAAGCGAACGTCCTGTCCGTGGCACGCTGAGGATGAGTGACGCTCGTACCGTCCACCTGGTGAGTGAGCTGAGAGCTGCCATCAGTGCGGACTCACTGCTAACCAGCGAATCGCGGGACTCAGGCACGAATCTCCGGACACGCAAGTC
>DATKRZ010000029.1:0-4523 GCA_035531955.1 Acidimicrobiales bacterium
GTGCTGCCGCCGGAGCCAGGGTCGAAGAGGTCTCGGTTCCCGAGGTGGTCCTCGGGCTGTCCGCCTACTACCTCATCGCGCCGGGGGAGGCCTCCTCCAACCTGGCCCGCTACGACGGGGTCCGCTACGGGCTGCGGGTCGACGCCGAGGACACCGTGGCCATGAACACCGCCACCCGGTCGGCCGGCTTCGGGGCCGAGGTCAAGCGCCGGATCATGCTGGGCACCTACGTGCTCTCCGCCGGGTACGTGGACGCGTACTACAACCAGGCGTTGCGGGTCAGGACCAGGATCATCGAGGGCTTCGCCGCCGCCTACCAGCGCTGCGAGGTCCTGCTCGGACCCACGGCGCCGACCACCGCCTTCCCCCTGGGCGCCAAGACCGGCGACCCGCTGACCATGTACCTCTCCGACGTGTGCACGATCCCGAGCAACCTGGCCGGCCATCCGGCGATCAGCGTCCCTTTCGGCACCGGTGACGACGGCCTGCCGGTGGGGGTGCAGGTCCTCGGCCCGGCCCTGTCCGAGGGCACCATCTTGAAGGTGGCCGCAGTGGTCGAGGCCGCCGCTCCTCCGCTGGCCGCCCCGGTCCTGATCGGCGGGGCTCGGCCATGAAGGCCGGATGGGAGATGGTCATCGGCCTCGAGGTGCACTGCGAGCTCAAGACGGCCACCAAGCTGTTCTGCGGGTGCCCCAACCTGTTCGGCGACCAGCCCAACACCAACGTGTGCCCGGTGTGCCTGGGGCTGCCGGGCTCGCTCCCGGTGGTCAACCAGAAGGCCGTCGAACTAGCCATGGCCATCGGGACCGCCCTCAGCTGCGAGATCCGGCCATCCACCTTCCACCGGAAGAACTACTTCTATCCCGACCAGGCCAAGGACTACCAGATCAGCCAGTACGACGAGCCGATCAACGTCAACGGCCACCTCGACCTCCCCGACGGGACCCGGGTGGGTATCGAGCGGGCCCACATGGAGGAGGACACCGGCAAGACGACCCATGCGGGGGCATCGGGCCGCATCCACGGGGCCGACTACTCGCTGGTCGACTACAACCGCTCCGGCGTGCCCTTGGTGGAGATCGTGAGCGCACCGGACATGCGGTCGGCGGCCCAGGCCCGCGCCTATGTCGCCGAGCTCCGGGCCGTGCTGATCGCCGCCGGGGCCTCGGACGGGAAGATGGAGGAGGGATCACTCCGGGTCGACGCCAACGTGTCGGTGCGACCATCGCCCGACGGGCCCCTCGGCACCCGCTGCGAGATCAAGAACCTCAACTCGGTCCGCTCGCTCGGGCGGGCCGTCGAGTACGAGGCGGACCGCCAGGTCGCCCTGCTCGAGTCCGGGGAGCGGGTGGTCCAGCAGACCCGCCACTGGGACGAGGACAACGGGCGGACCGTGACCCTGCGCTCCAAAGAGGACGCCTACGACTACCGCTACTTCCTCGAGCCCGATCTGGTGCCGCTGGTCCCCGATGCCGAGTGGATCCGTGCCGTGTCCGACACCATGGGCCCCATGCCCTCTTTCAGGCGGGCCCGGCTCGTCGAATTGCTGGGCGATGCCGGCCCGGTGACCGAGTCGCAGATCGACCAGGTGGCGACCGTCGTCGACCTCGGGCTCGACGATCTGGTGACGGCGGCGGTGGCCGGCGGGGTCGGCTCGGGGCTGGCGCTGGCCCGAACGGCCAACGAGGCCGCCACCGACGCCGGGGCGGCCCGCCGGCTCGACCCCGAGCCCTACGTGGCCCTCCTGACCATGGAGGCCGACGGCACTCTGACCGCCACCCAGGCCAAGGCGGTGCTGGCCGAGCTGCTCGCCTCCGGCGGCGGTGATCCGGCGGCCATCGCCGCCGCCAGGGGGTTCGAGGCGCTGTCCGGTGACTCGCTGGTGGCCACGGTGGCCGGGGTCGTGGCCGCGCATCCCGACGAGTGGGGCCGCTACTGCCAAGGCGACGACAACGACCGCAAGAAGCTGTCCGGGTTCTTCATCGGCAAGGTGATGCACGCCAGTGAGGGCAAAGCCGACGGCAAGGCGGTCGCCGCCGAGCTCGGGCGCCTACGCGGCTGACCCGGTCCGCCTCCCCGTACTTGGGGATGACCGGTGGACATCTCGGCCGGATCTGGTGACAGGGTGGGAAATCCGGAGGAAAAGGTAGGGAAATCGCGCCCTCCCCTTGACCACCGGGAGGACACCCATCACAGTGTCAATTGTTCGGGAAACCGAAGCTCCACCGGAGTTCTGGAGGGATCGGAGGAGGGGTCGAAAGGCTCCTAGGATGATCCCTCAGAGGACGGGAGTGGGGCCGTAGGTTACCGGCGTGGGAGTTCGGTGACGGCCGGTGCGCTCAGGCGAGCGTGGCGGGCCGGTGCCTGCCGCAGAGTCGTCCGACACGGCTCGGCGCGGGTGAGGCCGGGCTCACCGTGAGCGTGGCCCCGAGGAGCTGGGGCGGTTTCGGCCGCTCGGTTACTCGGGGCTGCGTCGCGCCCGGGGACCGCTCGCTCCGAGTCCTGCGGGCCGGGTGCCCGTGACGACGCGGGTGTCAGTGACGACGGAGGGAACCGGCGACCGGGGCCACCGCCTCCATCCGGCAGGGGTCCTCGTCGTCCTCGTTGCAGCGCTCGCATTCGAGCTCGAGGGTGCTGTGGGAGATGGAGAACTCGCTGGCGATGGCCGCCTTGACCCGCTCCCCGACGACCTGGGCCTCCTCGAGGGAGGGATGGCCGGTCAGCACCATGTGGGCCGAGAGCAGCCGCATCTCGGTCGAGAGGCTCCACACGTGGAGATCGTGCACCTCGCCGACCCCGGGCGTGCCCTCCATGGTGGCCGTGAGATCGGCCAGGTCCACATCGGACGGGGTGGACTCGAGGAGCACGGTGATGCTGCCGCGGAGGACGCGGAAGGCCTGGAACACGATGATGGCCGCCACCACCAGCGCCGACACCGGATCCAGCCAGTTGGCCGAGGGGACGAAGAGCAGGGCCACGGCGGCCAGCACGACGGCCAGTGACGCCAGGGCGTCGCCGACCATGTGCAGCACGGCCGAGCGCATGTTCAGGTCGGAGGAACCGTCGCGGAGGACCAGGGCGGCCACACCGTTGACGACCAGGCCCAACGACGCCACCACGACCACCACCCCGGCCCGTACCTGCTCAGGGTGGCCGAGCCGGTGAACGCTCCCGGCCACGATCAGGGCGGTGACGACGGCGATCAGCGAGGCGTTGGCCAGGGCGGCCAGGATGGTGGCCCGGTGATTGCCGAACGAGCGCTCGGCATTCGGCGGGCGCAGTGCCAGCCGGACCGCCACCATCGAGAGCACCAGGGCGCCCACATCGGTGAGGTTGTGCCCGGCATCGGCCAGCAGCCCGGTGGAACGCGCCACCAGGCCGAGGGCGACCTGGGCAACCACCAGTCCGGCATTCAGGGCCAGGCTGATGGCGAGTCGTCGTGTCCGGGTCATCCGTAGTCCTCAACAGCGAGCCTACCTGGGCCGACTGCCTGCCGACAGCCCGCCTGTCCCTGCCGATAGCCCGCCTGTCCCTGCCGCTAGCCTGCCTCCGTGCCCCCATGCAGGTCCAGGCTGCGCCGGATCGTGCGGGTCACGCTCGTGGTGGTCCTCCTCCTCGTGGTGGTGCTCTTCCCGCCTGCGACGGCCCGCCTGTTCATCTGGCCGCCGACCGACCAACCCACCAGGGCCGACGCCGTGGTGGCGCTCGGCGGCGACACGGGACAGCTCCGGGCCAAACAGGCCATCAGGCTGGCCCGGGAGGGGTACGCCCCGGTGGCGGCGATCTCCCTCGGCGGGGTCCGGGCGGTTCCCTGCCCGAAACCCGTGCCCGGGGTGAGGATCATCTGCTTTCGGGCGGATCCCCTCTCCACCAGGGGTGAGGCCGAGTACGCGTCCCGGCTGGCCGCCCAGCACCACTGGGACCGGATCATCGTGGTCTCCGAGCGGAGCCAGGCGACCCGCGCCCGACTGTTGTTCAAGCGGTGCACGTCGGTCCGACTGGAGATGGTCCCGGTCACCGACCCACGGTCGAACCTGCTCTACGACGTCGTCTACGAATGGGGCGCCCTGGCCAAGGCGCTGGTCCTCGTCCGGACCTGCTGAACGGCGGGGACCCGCCTCCGGTCCCGGCCTATTCGTGGGCTATCCAATTCCACCGATCGCCGGTGGCCAGCTCATCTCGGAACTGGGCCAGGCCGAGGGGCCCGTTCCCTTCCAGGTCGAAGAGGCGCAGGCCGACGTCGTGGCAGACGAGCTTGAACATGTCCTCGTCCGACACGCCGAACTGCTCGCCCCCGCCCCAGCCGTGCTCGAAGGCGATGACCGGCTTCGCCTTCCTGAGGGTCAAGAGCGCGCCCTCGACGACCAGGGCCTCGGCTCCTTCCACGTCGATCTTGACGAAGTCGGGCAGCCATCGGTCGGGCACGTGGTCATCGAGGCGCTCGGTGGCGACGGTGATCCGCTCGGTGGTCATCGCCCCGGGGTAGGGATGCTCCTTCAGTCCGCTGTAGGCGGGCGCATCCC
>DATKRZ010000030.1:0-26016 GCA_035531955.1 Acidimicrobiales bacterium
TCGGCCGGATCGTGCACATCCGCGAGCTGCAGTCGCTCCTCGGGCTCGACCTGGGGGAGATCCGGGACATCCTGCTCGGCGAGGACGCCCTGGACGGGCTGCGCCGCGAGTACCACGCGGGAGCCGAGGCGGTGCGCCGGAAGGAGATCCTCCTCGAGGCATCGGGCATCAACGAGAAATTGCGTGGGGTGGTGGCCCGTCGTCAGCAACACCTGGCTGCGATGATGCGGTCGCTGGAGGAGAAGTCGGCACGCTACGACGAGCTGCTGTCCGAGTCGGACCCGGGCTGAAGGCGTCTTCGACGGCGTGCTCCTATAGATGTCAAGGACCAGTTCGACCGCGATCAGCCATGAGCGCTGAACAGACCTCCCGGGCGATCTAGCGCGTGAGGCAACGCATGATCTCCTTGTTGGACTTCTGTTCCTCGGCCCGCTTTTCCCGGTAGGCGATGGTCGCCGGGTCACAGCGGAGCCGCACCAGGGCGATGCGCCAAAGGGCGTGGTTGGCCTGGAGGTCGCCGCCCCGATTGAGCCGTTGCGGGTCGTCTTGCCCGACGAGGCGGGGATGGGTGCCTCTTCGCAGAGGTGGGCGAAGGCCGACTCCGAGTGGTTGCGCTCGGGATTGCCCCCGGTGGTCGCCAGCAGTTGGCCGGCCATGTCGAGGCCCACGCCGAACATGGCCAACAGGCGTGGTGCGGTCTCGGTGATGAGCAGCTCGAGGTCGTCGTCGAGATCGCCGATCTCCTCGTCGAGGACGGTGATACGTCGGGCCAGGCTGGCAAGAGCCCGCTTGCAGGCTGCGGCGGGATCGCTCAGGGCTCCCGGTCGTGGTGTGCGCTTGGCGAAGGGCGACGGGGTGGGTGCCGCGCCCGGGGCTGCCCGCAACCCGCGACAGCGGTGCAAGAGGGCGGCGCCATCAAGACCACCCAGGTCGCTGCGCAGCGTCGGGGGCGGTCTTGATGAGGGCCTTGAGCTGGGTAAGGCCACCCCCCGGGCCTTCACTGCGCCGTTACGGGCCACACGCAGGGTGCGGATCATCTCGACGGAGCCGTCTCGGGTCTTGGGCGTGCCGTCGGCCCGGCCGGACTGGGCAGCCGGCCGACAAATCCCATAAAGGACGTCACAGTCAGTCAGGCGTCGGGTCAGACCGGGTGGGCGCAGCCTTCATTGCATCCTTCCAGTGCTTGGAGGCCCTGACCCCATTGTCGCTGTCAGGCGTACTCTGCCACCAGGCTGGCCATGGCCTGGGCCCCGGCCGGCTGGAGGTGCACCTGATCCGGAGTGAACCACTCGGGATGGCCGGACGAGAGCCCGTTCCAGTCGGCCAGCACGGCCACGCTCGGGTACCGAGCGACACCCGCGGCGAGCACGGCGTTGTCCGGCGCCATCCATGACCGGGGAACGTTGATGTTGACGAACACGACCCGTTTGACCCCGGCCGCCGCCTGCATCATGGCGTCGAAGTCCGACGGGGTCACCGAGCCGTTGGTGCCGAGCTCGACCACCAGGACCGTGCCCAGGGTGCCGGCCGCCCGCTCGGCCTGGACCACCCCGATCCCCGTCTCGAACTGCCGACTGACCAGTCCGTCGACCCGCACCCCGGGGATGATCGCCTGCAAGTCGGGCTGGATGTCCAACATGATCGAATCGCCGACGGCCGAGACGGGACCGGCCACCGGCACCGGGGCCGAGGCCGGGGCCGTGGACGAGGACACGGGCCCGGACGGGGAGGAGCCCGGGGTCGGGGGAGCGGTCCCCGTCGACCCGGTCCGCGCTCCGGTCGGGGGGGCAGCCGCCGCCGCTCCCGCGGCCGGTCCCGTCCCCGACGAGGACGCCGAAGCGGGGGACGTGCCATCCGGTGGGGCGGAGCGGGCCTGGTCCGAGCGATTGCTGAGGGCCAGCCCGAGGAGTCCGAGCAGAAGGGCCAGGAGCAGGCTGGCGATGACCCGGTCGATCCGGCTGATCTTGCGCATCCCCATCAGTCTGGCCTGCTCAGGCCGCAGACGGCGGGCGGTTCGGCCGGGAAGCGGGCCAGCCCTTGGAACCGGGGTGGATGAGGCGGGCCTGGCTGGTGAGCCACAGGGCCAGACCCAGTCCCGAGTAGCACGCCCCGAGCACGATGACGCCCGGCCAGCCGTCTGCGGCGTAGGCCAGGCCGGTGGTGGCCGACCCGACGGCCCCACCGATGAAGTAGGTGACCATGTAGCCGGTGTTGAGCCGCGAGCGTGCTGACGGATCGATGCCGAAGATCAACTGCTGGTTCTGGATGTGGACCGCCTGGATACCCAGGTCACCCACCACGATCCCGGCGATGAGCGCCCACAGCTGGTGGGCGCCGATGGCCAAGAGTCCGATCGAGCCCACGATGATCAGCAGTGACCCGCCGGTCACCCACCGTTCGAGGCCCCGGTCGGCGAGGCGTCCGCTGAACGATGCCGCCAGGGCCCCGGCCGCTCCGAGCAGCCCGAACAGGCCGATGACCGCCTCGCCGTAGTGATAGGGCGAGGCGGCCAGGAGGAAGGCCAGGCTGGTCCAGATCACGTTGAACGTGGCGAAGGCCAGGCCCCCGATGGCCGAGCGCAGCCGGAGGAGGGGCTCGGTGCGCATGAGGTGGATCACGGAACCGAGCAATTCCGAGTACACCATCGACGGCCGACGGTCCTCGCCGGGCAGCCGCCGGTCGAGCAGGGCCGAAAGGACGAGCACCACCCCGCCGGCCACCACGTACACGGTTCGCCATCCGGCCGCCTGGGCG
This sequence comes from Acidimicrobiales bacterium, assembly GCA_035531955.1. Taxonomy (GTDB): domain Bacteria; phylum Actinomycetota; class Acidimicrobiia; order Acidimicrobiales; family RAAP-2; genus Bog-756. The sequence goes on from DATKRZ010000030.1 coordinate 2,755, forward strand.
ATCAGGCCCGAGAAGGTGCGGGCGAGGAGGATGCCGAGCAGCAGGCCGCTCATGACCGCGCCCACCACACGGCCCCGCTCCCGGTCGCCGGCCAGCGAGGCCGCGAACGGGACCAGGATCTGTGCGGCCACCGAGCACAGGCCGGCGATGGTCACCGCCACGATCAGGATGACGATGTCGGGGGCCAACGAGGCGGCGAAGAGCGCGGCCGCGGCCACCAGGAGGATCCCCGGGACGAGTCGACGGCGGACGAGGATGTCCCCGAGCGGCACGATGAGGGCCAGGCCGATCCCGTAGCCGATCTGAGCTGCGGTGATGACCAGGGCGACCTGTCCCGAGCCGACGTGGAGATCCCGTGAGATCTGGGGCAGGAGCGGTTGGGCGTAGTAGAGGTTTGCCGCCGATATGCCGCACGACACGGCGAAGAGCGCCACCATTCCGGGGCCCATGCGGGAGTCGGTCGGGGAAGCTGACATCAGGCTCCGACCGTCGGGGTGGCGGCGCGGTCCGCCGAGGTGGCGGCGCGGGCCGCTGAGGGCACGAATCCGATCGCCACCGGCAAGGGGAGGACCACGATCCCCAGCGTATGAGACCCGGCCCCTCGGCCGGCGCCCAACACCCGGCGCCCGGCGCCCGACACCGGCCCCGGGGGCCGGCCTGGTTCGGGCAGGTCCGACCCGGCTCGTAGACTCGGCCCGGTGAAGGAAGCCGGCGTGAAGGCCAGGGGGAATGCAGGCACCGAACCGACGCCAGGTCGTCGGCAGGGTGGCGGAACGGCCGGGGTGCCGGGGGGCGAGGGGCCGGCCGAGGAGCCGGGTCTCGACCGGATCGTCACCGTGCCCAACGCAATCACCCTGGTGCGGCTGACCTGCATCCCCCTGTTCTTGTGGGTCCTGTTCGGGGCCGGGCGCCAGACTGCGGCTGCGGTGCTGCTGGCGGCACTCGGCGCCACCGACTGGGTCGACGGATTCGTCGCCCGCCGCTACCACCAGGTCTCGACGTTCGGGAAGGTGCTGGACCCCGTGGCCGACCGCGTGCTGGTGGTCACCGCGGTGGTGGCCATCACCGTCTACGGCGCCGTCCCAGTCTGGTTCGGGGCCGCCACCTTGGCCCGCGAGGTGGTCGTGTCGGGGGCGGTGCTTCTGCTGGCCTCGCTCGGGGCCCAGCGGATCGACGTCCTGTGGGTGGGCAAGGCGGGTACGTTCGCCCTGATGTTCTCCTATCCGGCCTTCCTGCTCGGCCACGGCAGCGCCCCCTGGCAGGACCCGGTCCGCGTCATCGCCTGGGTCACCGGCATCATCGGGCTCACCCTGGCCTGGATCGCGGCGGGTTCCTATGTGCCGGTGGCCCGCCGCGCCCTCGCCGATGGAAGACGGTCGAGGGCGGGAGGGACAAGGTGAAGGCGGTCATCATGGCCGGGGGTGAGGGGACCAGACTCCGTCCCCTCACCTCCAATCAGCCCAAGCCGATGCTGCCCATGGCCAACATCCCGATGATGGAGCACGTCGTCAACCTCCTCCGCCAACACGGGTTCGAGGACGTCGTGGTGACGGTCGCCTTCATGGCCAACGCCATCCGCACCTACTTCGGGGACGGATCCGAGTACGGCGTGCGCATGGTCTACGCAACGGAGTCGACGCCGTTGGGCACCGCCGGCTCGGTTCGCAACGCCCGTGACGAGCTGGACGAGCGATTCCTGGTCATTTCTGGCGACGTGCTGACCGACATCGACCTGAGCCAGGTCGTCGAGTTCCACGAGCAACGCGGTGGGATGGCGACCCTGGCCCTCAAAGCGGTGGACAACCCCCTCGAGTTCGGAATCGTCATCACCCGGGAGGACGGTTCGATCGAGCGGTTCCTGGAGAAGCCGACGTGGGGGCAGGTCTTCAGCGACACCATCAACACCGGCATCTACGTGCTGGAGCCCGAGATCTTCGACTTCATCCCGGAGGACCAGGCCGTCGACTTCTCCGGTGAGTCGTTCCCGGCGGCGCTCGCCGCCGGGAGGCGCCTGTTCGGGTATGTGGCTGACGGCTACTGGGAGGACGTAGGGACGCTCGAGGCGTACCTGAAGTCCCATCAGGACATCCTCGATCAGCGGGTGCAGGTGGATGTCAACGGGTTCCAGCTGCGCCCCGGGGTATGGCTGGGGAAGGGTGCCGAAGTCGACCCGAGTGTGGTCATCGACGGGCCTGCGGTGATCGGCGACAACTGCGTCATCGGGCCGGGGGCCCGGCTCGGCCAGTACTGCACCCTGGGCCGCAACGTGCGCATCGGGGACAACGCCGTCCTCCAGCGATCGGTGGTCCATGACAACACCTACCTCGGATCCGGCGTCCGGGTGGACGGGGCCGTGCTGGGCCGGGGATCGGACCTCCGCCAGGGCGTGCGCTGCGAAGAAGGAGTGGTCCTCGGAGACCAGTGCCTGGTGGGGGCCCACGCCGAGATCAAGGCGGGCGTCAAGATCTACCCGTTCAAGACCGTGGAGGCCGGGGCCACGGTCAATTCCTCCATCGTGTGGGAGTCGATGGGGGCCCGCTCACTGTTCGGCCGGGACGGGGTGCAGGGCCTGGCCAACGTGGACATCAGTCCCGAGCTGGCCGTCCGGCTGTCGATGGCCTGGGCGTCCACCTTCGAAAAAGGGGCCACGGTCACCGCATCCCGGGACACCAGTCGCGCCGCCCGGGTGCTCAAGCGGGCCATCATGGTCGGCTGCAACGCGGCCGGAGTCAACGTCGACGACCTGGAGGCCGCCACCGTTCCGGTCACCCGGTTCCAGATCACCTCTTCGACCAGCATGGCCGGCATCACCGTCCGGCTCTCTCCCGACGATCCGCAGTCAGTGGTCCTGCGGTTCTTCGACAAGGAGGGGATCGACGTCGACGAGACCACGCAGCGCCGGATCGAGCGCCTGTACCACCGGGAGGACTTCCGCCGGGTCCTGGCCCGGGAGATCGGCGACATCGGCTTTCCGCCCCGGGCCCTCGAGTTCTACACGGCTGCCCTCATCGACTCGGTCGACCTCTCCGAGGCGAGGGAGGCCGACCTCAAGCTGGTGCTGGACTACTCGTTCGGGACCAGCAGCTTCGTGATGCCCAATCTTCTGGCCAAGCTCGAGGCCGAGGTACTGGTGGTCAACCCGTACGCCAACACCGCCGGCGTGGTGGCATTCGACCGCCAGGCCGGCGCGGCCCGGGTCTCCGAATTGGTGCGGGCGTCTGGGGCGCACCTCGGGGCGGTCCTCGATCCCGGGGGCGAGCACGTGGCTATCGTCGACGACCTTGGCCATCCGCTTTCCGACGACGAGGCCCTGCTGGTGGTCCTGACTCTGGTCACCGAGGCCCATCCGGGGGCCAGGGTGGCCCTCCCGGTGGCGGCCAGCGGCGTAGCAGAGGAGATCTGCCGCAAGGCCGGCGCCGACATCGTGTGGACCAAGCTCTCGGCATCGCACCTGATGGAGGTGGCCCGGTCGCAACGGGTCACGCTGGCCGCCAGCCAGTCCGGCGGCTTCATCTTCCCCAACTTCCTACCCGCCTTCGACGGGGCTGCGACCCTGGTGAACCTGGTGGCGATGCTGACGGCAACCGGAAGGAAGCTGTCGGAGCTGGTGGCCGAGCTTCCCAGCGTCCACATCGTCCATCAGGAGGTGCATACGCCGTGGGATCAGAAGGGCATGGTGATGCGGACCCTGGTGGAGCGCTCCCAGGGCCGTGACCTGGTGCTGGTCGACGGGGTCAAGGTGCTCGAGGACGACGGGTGGGCGCTGGTGCTGCCCGACCCGGAAGAGCCGGTCACCCACGTGTGGGCCGAGGCACCGAGCGACTCCCGGGCCGAGGCCCGGGCCAAGGAGTACGCCGTCCGCCTGGAGCACCTTCTGCGCTGAGCGGCGCCGAGCCGACGACCTCGGCCCAAAGCGCCGCCACAAGGAGCGGTAAAAGGGCGTCCCAGGTCCCTCCGCACACCGTCCCCGGGTCAGGTATCGTCCGCACGTATGGACGTACCCGAAGACCTCCGCTACTCCACCGACCACGAGTGGGCTCGACGTGTGGATGACCGGATCCGGGTTGGTATCACCGACTTCGCCCAGGATGCGCTGGGGGACGTGGTGTTCGTCGATCTCCCGACCGAGGGGAAGGTGGTGGAGACCGGGGGGATGCTCGGCGAGGTCGAATCGACCAAGTCGGTATCCGAGATCTACGCACCTGTCGCCGGTGAGGTCGTCTCCGTCAACTCGGCGCTGGCTGGTTCCCCGGAGCGCCTGAATGCCGATCCCTACGGGGACGGGTGGATATGCGAGATAGCGCCGTCCGACCCCGACTCGGTGAACGGGCTGCTCGATTCGAGCGGTTACCGGCAACTCACCGACGGCTGACGGCCCGAAGGCCGGTGGGACCAGCGAGCGGTCAGTGGGGACCGACTACCGTGGTAGGCGTGTTCTGTCCGAGGTGCGGTCACCGCAATCCCGCCGGCGTCAACTTCTGTTCGTCATGTGGCACAGCCCTGGTGACGTCGGCTCCCGACACCTCTGTCTCCAACGTCCCGGTGGACGATCTGAGCGACGGTGGCCAGGAGGATGCCGCTGTCGGCTTGCTCGAGTTACCGCGAGGGGTGGGGCTGCTGGTGGTGAAGCGGGGCTCGGACGTCGGGGTCCGATTTGCGCTCGACGCAGCCATCACCAAAGCTGGGCGCCACCCTGAGAGCGACATCTTCCTCGACGACATCACGGTGTCAAGGCGCCACGCCGAGTTCGTGACCAGCGATCAGGTGACGACCGTCAGAGACGTGGGATCGCTCAATGGGACCTACGTGAATCGCGAGCGCATCGAAGAGGCCAGGCTGTCCAGCGGCGATGAAGTGCAGATCGGGAAATTCAAGCTCTTGTACCTGGTGGCGGCCGGCGAATGATGCTGCTGATTGATCAGACCGCCGACGGCGGGGAAGGTCGATGAGCGCCCGGTCGTACCTGTCCATCGGTGACGTCCTGACGCTCCTGCGTCAGGAGTTCCCCGACGTGACCATCTCGAAGATCCGGTTTCTGGAGAGCCAGGGCCTGGTGAACCCCGAGCGGACCCCTTCGGGCTACCGGAAGTTCTACCAGCACGACGTGGAGCGACTCCGTTGGGTGCTCCGGCAGCAGCGAGAGCACTTCTTGCCTCTCAAGGTGATCAAGGATCGACTGGACGGGGATCCTGGCGAGTCCACGGCCGCAGAATCACCCGACGCGGGTTCGTCCCACCGGACAGCGGCCTCCGTGTCTGCATCCTCCGCCCCGGAGTACCCCGACCCGGCGTCGGCCCTCGAGGGGCGCATCGAGGCATCGACCGACGAGCGCCGAACCAAGGAGCCCGTGCTGGTTGGTCACCGGTTGTCGACAGAGCACGGCGCGGAGGCGGCGGGGTCCGGCGGGCGGCGCGCCGTGGCCTCGACGTTGGTCGGTGACGGCCCGACACTTCCCGGCATCGAGTCGGCGGTCGCCCCGCCTTCTGTTGTCGCGGGCTCGAAGACCGCGGCCGCGGGAAGCAGCGAAGAACCCGCACACCATTCCGCTACGTCGACCGCCGGTTCCCCGGCTCCCCGCACCCGTGCCCCGGATCGGCAACCGGACCGGCAACCGGACCGGCAACCGGACCGACAACCGGACCGGTCAGCTGCTCGTGGTGTGATGGACGAGCGCACCCCATCGGGTCGAGCCGAGTCGAAGTCGGAGTCGGCGGGCCCGACCGGGACGTCGACGGGTTCTGCCCCGCGCCGGGCGCGCACCGGCCCGGCTGGACCGACCCCTCCGGCCCCGAAGTCGAGCGGAACGAGATCGAGGCCGTCCACCACGACGTCGGAGTCACCGCGGACGGGTTCCACCCGAGCTGGTGGTCCGCCCCCGGGCGACCGGTCCCCGGACGCCCCGGGGCCGGCGGCGAGGGGCCAGGGCAGCTCCGACCCGATCGACCTGAGCGGGGCCAGTCTCTCGGCCGATGAACTGTCGGCGGCGTGCGGCCTGGATGTCGCCCAGCTACGCGAGCTGCAGGAGTACGGACTCCTGACCTCGGACAACGTCGCCGGCGTGGAGTGTTTCGGCGAAGAAGCCCTGGCCGTGGCCAACCTGGCCGCTGAGTTCGCCCGGTTCGGCATCGAGCCCCGCCATCTCCGGCTCTACAGGAATGCCGCCGAGCGCGAGGCCGGATTCGTGGAGCAGATCGTCCTGCCGCTGGTCAGGCAGAGGAATCCCGAGGCCCGCGCCCGTGCCCACGAGACCGCCGACGAGCTGGCGCGATTGGGCCAACAGCTCCGGGCTTCCCTGCTCCGCAGCGCCCTCGGAAACCTGTTGAACGGCTGACCGATTGCACAGGCCCGAGTAACTCCTGTGTGCGGACCTGTGAACGCACCCGAGGTCCCCGGCGAGTAAGTTTGGCCGCATGGTCGAAGTCCGGCTTCGGGCGGTGCGTGTGGACCTCCAGTCGAACACGCCCGTGCTGCTGCTGCAGGAGTCGGAGGGTCTCGGCCGGACGCTGCCGATCTTCATAGGCGCCCCGGAGGCCACCGCCATCGCCTTCGCCCTCCAGGGAATGGACACTCCGCGGCCGATGACCCACGATCTGATCCGCGACCTCCTCGAGGCGCTCGGTGCCGACGTGGTGCGGGTGGTGATCACCGAGCTCAAGACAGCCACCTACTTCGCCGAGATCGTGCTCCGCCACGCAGAACGCGAGCAACCGGTGTCGGCCCGCCCATCGGATGCGGTGGCAGTGGCCGTCCGCACCGGGGCACCGCTGTTCGTGGCCGACGACCTCATGGAGAGCGAGGGGATCATGCTGGCGGTGGACGAGGAGGACGACGAGGATTCCGACGACGAGGGATCCAACCCGGACGAGTTGGTCGGAGAGTTCCGGAACTTCCTCGACTCGATCCGTCCGGAGGACTTTTCCTCCTGAGCACGTCCCCGGTCGACGAACGGTTCCCCAGTCGGATTGAGAGCGGTGTCGGGGATGGGTAGCCGTCGGAACGGTTTGACCGGCGCCCTGGTGGCCCTGTCCCTGACCGGCGTCCTGGCGGGGGCCTGCTCGTCGTCCTCGTCGTCCTCGTCGTCGTCCGGCCGTCCCCCGGTGCCGAGCCGTAGCTCGTCGACAACCTCGTCGTCGACCACCTCGGTGACACCGCCGCCGCCCACGTCGTCGGTGCCGAGCGGTCCTGCCCGCTGTGCCATCCCCGCGCTCAGCGGCTCGGTTGCCGGCCGCAGCGGGGGGGCGGGGACCATCGAGATCACCGTCGCCCTGCAGAGCACGTCGGCCACCTCCTGCGTGCTGACCGGTTACCCCGGGTTGCAGCTGCTCGGCCCCGCAGACACCAGCCTGCCCACCCAGGTGGTGCGCAAGGGCAGCTACAGCTTCACCTCGATGGCCCCGACCACGGTGACCCTGTCCAACGGTCAGTCCGCCTACTTCAACATCGGATATTCGGATGTCCCGGTCGGCAACGAGCAGAGCTGCCCCAGCTCCACCTCGCTGGAGGTCACCCCTCCCGATGCGACCGATCACCTGGTGGTCCCGGCCGTGTTGTCCCCGTGCGGGGGCGGCACGCTGGTTGTGTCGCCGGTGTTCGCCGCCACCGGAACCTCCAACCCGGCCACCGGGACGGTGGGGGGCTGATCGGGGGCCGCCACCCGACACGGAGAGCCGGCGGTCAGCCGGCGGGCCTGACCAGGATCCGGCCCCTGACCCCACCGGCCAGGATGCGCTCCAGGGCGGGTCCGAGTTGATCCAGTCCAACCTCGCCCTCGACCATGTCATCCAGGGCGAGAGGCGGCCAGGCCGCGGCCAACGCCGCCCAGACCGAGCGTCGCTCCTCGATCGGGGTCTGCACGGTGTCGATCCCGATCAGCGACGCGTTGCGAACGATGAACGGGTAGACGGTGGACTCGAAGGTGCTGCCCCCGGTCAGGCCGCTGGCGGCGACGGCCGCTCCGTAGCGGAGGGTTCGGAGGATGGCGCTCAGGCCGGCCCCACCCACGCAGTCGACGGCCCCGGCCCAGCGCTCGGGGCCCAAGGTGCGGTGCGATTCGCCCGCGAGCTCGGCGCGGTCGATGACCTCGGCGGCCCCGAGGCCGATCAGATAGCCGTGCTCGGTGGGCTTTCCGGTGCTGGCCACGACCTCGTAGCCGCGCGAGGCCAGGAGTGAGACCGCCAGGCTGCCCACCCCGCCGGTGGCCCCGGTGACCAGGACCGGACCGTCCCCCGGCCTGAGCCCGTGGTCCTCGAGCCGTCTGAGCGAGAGGGCGGCGGTGAACCCGGCGGTGCCGATGACGGCCGCCCGGCGGGCGGTCAGGTGGTCCGGAAGGGGGACCACCCAGGCCGCCGGGACCCGGGCCCGCTCGGAGAATCCCCCGTGGTGGGCCACTCCGAGGTCATAGCCGTGGGCGACTACCTCCTGGCCGACGCCGAACGACGGGTCGTCGGAGGCGAGCACGGTCCCGACCAGGTCGACTCCGGGGACGAGGGGATCGACCCGGGCCACCCGATTGCCGGGTCGGGTGACCATGCCGTCCTTGTAGTTGACGACCGACCAGTCGACCTCGAGCGTCACCTCGCCCGCCGGGAGGTCGGCGAGGGCGAGCCTCCGCACGCCGGCCTCGATGGAGTCTCCGGTACGGGCAACCACGAAGGCGGAGAACGGGCCGACCGGGGCGCCGGCCACCCGCCCGGCTCGACTGCGCTCCGGGGTCGGTGGGGTCGGTGGGGTCGGCGGGGTCGGCGGGGTCGGCGGGGTCGGCGGGGGAGAAGGGGTCATCGCGGGTACCGTACTGATTCGATGGTCGAGAAGCCGTGAAGGACGCCGGACGCCCCCCCGCCCGACCGTCCGAGGAGGCCTCTGGCTGGTGGCCGTCGCCGTGGTCGGCATCGGTGGTGGCGGCGGGCAGGGTCGGCCGAAGTGGGCTGCAGGCGGACGGCGGCGCGGTCTACTGGGTGGAGAGCCGGCCCGAGGAGGGGGGCCGCCAGGTCGTGGTCCGGGCGGAGGGCCATCTGCCTCCCGCTGAGGTCTCCCTTCCGCACACCAGTGTCCGCTCCCGGGTGCACGAGTACGGCGGAGGCGCGGCCACCGTGGCGAACGGAACGCTGTTCCATGTGGAACAGGACGACCAGGGATGGTACCGGACAGACGTCGGAGCGGGGTCGGGCTCGGGGCGAACGGATCGCGTTGCTTCGGTCCCCCTCCTCCCGAACCCGCCGGCCCGGGACCCGGGTACCAGATATGGCGACGGGCGGATCACTCGGTCGGGCCGCTGGCTGGTCTCCGTGGAGGAGCGCCTGCACGACGGAGGAGCCGACCACCGACTGGTGGCGGTCGCGGCGGCGGGCTCCCGGCGGATCGTCCCGCTGGTCGGGGAGCGGGACTTCGTGGCCGCCCCCCGTCCTTCCCGGGACGGCCGGTGGCTGGCCTGGGTGACCTGGGACCATCCGCACATGCCCTGGGACAGCTCCGAGGTCTGGGTGGCACGGATCGACGAGTCGGATGCCACCATCCGCCTCCACGGGGGCCGTCGGGTGGCGGGGGGTCGGGGAACGTCGGTCGGCCAACCCCTCTGGTGCCGGGACGGGAGCCTCCTCTTCGCCGACGACCGCAGCGGATGGTGGCTGCCCCACCGGTTGACTGCCGGGCAACTGGGCGCCCCCGAGCCCGAGGCCGAGCCGCTGGTCCGGGTCCAGGCCGAATTCCACTCGCCCGACTGGGTCCTCGGGCAGGCCACCATGGCCGAGCTCTCGGACGGGTCGATCGTGTGCCGCCGGCGCCAGGACGGGTGCGACGGGCTGGTACGGCTCCTCGGCCCGGGTCTCCCGGGCGGCCCGGGCCGATCGAGCTGGTCGATCGAGGTCATCGCCCAGCCCTGCGTGGGCATCTCGGGTGTGACGGCCACCGGACCGGACGGTGCCGGAGGCCCGATGGGATCCCCGGTGCTGGGCGATCGGGTGTTCCTGCTCGGCTCGACGGCGACGGAGGCCCACAGCGTCTTCGAGGTCTCGCTGGACGGTGCCTTCCCGGCCCGGCGGATGTCGGCGCCCCCGTCGGTCCCTGCCTCCGCCGGGGACGTCTCGTTGGCGCGTTCTTTCACCGCGTCGACGCCGGCCGGCCCGGTCCCCGGCCTCTTCTTCCCCCCGGCCAACGCCCAGGTCGATGCCGGGGCAGCGGGGTCCCCTCCCCTGGTGGTGTTCTGCCACGGGGGGCCGACCTCCTCCGCAGATGCCGGGTTCGACCCGGTCGTCCAGTTCTTCACCAGCCGCGGCCTGGCCGTCGCCGTCGTCGACTACCGGGGCAGCAGCGGTTATGGCAGGGCGTTCCGACAGCAGCTCGATGGCCTGTGGGGCGAAGCCGACGTCGACGACTGTGTCGGCTACGCCGTCGCGTTGGACGAGGCCGGTTGGGTCGACGGAGGCCGGATGGCCATCCGCGGCACGAGTGCCGGCGGCCTGACCGCCCTGGCCGCGCTGATCCGGGCCACCCGGTTTGCCGGTGCGGCCGCCTGGTACGGGGTGACCGACCTCGAGGCCCTGGGCGCCGACACCCACGACTTCGAGTCCCGGTATGTCGACTCGCTGGTCGGGCCCTGGCCGGAGGCCGCGCAGGCCTATCGGGACCGCTCGCCCATCCACCACCCCGATCGGGTATCGGGGGAGGTGCTGTTGCTCCAGGGCGCCGACGACCCCGTGGTGCCCCCCGACCAGTCGGAGCGGTTCGCCGCCGTGCTCGGTGACCACGGCATCCAGTGCCGGCTGGTCATCTTCGAAGGAGAGGCGCACGGCTTCCGCCGGGCCGCCACCATCGAGGCCAGCCTGGACACGGAGCTCGACTTCTACCGGTCGCTGTTCGGCGGTCCGTCCGGGCGGCGCTGACCCGCTTCTCCTGCCCGACGACCCCACCTGGGTCGACCGCCATCGGTGCGAAGGGGCGGTGAAGCCGGAGATGCCGGTGGTACCCTCGACCGTGCTGACCGACCGTCTGCTGGCGCACGGGGGTGGAGCATCCCCCTCCGGCGGTTCAGGGTGGCGGTGGGCCTCCGAACGGTTCCGCCGAATCCTCGACGCCCTGAGGGGGCTCTCACCCGAGTCGAGGGATGCCCTTCTCTACGGGTGCTCGGCCCTGTTCGCCGGGATCATCTCCTTTGCGGTGAGCATCCCCCTCTATCGCCAATGGGGCCGGATGGCCGTTGGCCCCTACCTCGTGGCCGCGGCCCTGATGGTCCTGGTGGCCCGGCGGCTGTCGGACCGCTCGAAGGGACGGGTGTCCGACCGCTCGAAGATGGCCCGGGTCATCGCCTTCCTGATCGTGCTGCTCGGGGCCACCGTGCTCCCCTTGACCGCCGAGGTCGTCTGGCGCACCGAGGGGAACGCCGCCCTGCACGTACAGCCCGAGGTGACGGTCGTCGAGCGGGCCGGAGTGCGTGCCGCCCATGGAATGGATCCCTACCGGCTGGTGGATCGCGGGGGCCACGTCCTTATCCACCAGCACGCCGTGCCGACCTACGAGCTCTACTACCCCTATCTGCCCGGGATGGTCGTCTTCGGTGTCCTCAGTGGCAGCAAGGTCAGTGATGGCCTGGGCGACGCGCGGATCCAGTTCCTCGTGTTCACCGCGCTCCTTGCGCTGCTGGCGCTGAGTCGACTCCCACCGCGCACCGATGCGCGCTGGCGCTCCCTCCAGGTCATGACCGCGTTGCCGACGGCGGCGCTTCCGCTGGCCACAGGCGGCGACGACATGCCGGTCGTGGTGCTGATGCTTCTCGGGCTGGTCGCGCTCCAGAGACGCAGACCGGTGCTCGCCGGGCTGGCTCTTGGAGCGGCGTCCTCGCTCAAGTTCTCTGCGTGGCCCCTGGTGGTCATCGCCCTCTGGGCCGCCTACGACCTGCGGCGGCAGCGGGCCATCGGCCGCTATGCCATCGGGGTGGTGGCCGTCGTCGTCCCCGTCGTGGTGCCGCTGGCCCTGCGGAACCCGTCGGCGTTCATCGACAATGTCATCCGGTTCCCCCTCGGCCTGGCCGGGGTGTCGTCCCCCGCGGCCAGCGCCCTTCCCGGCCACATCCTCATCTCGGTGCTCCCGGGTATCCATCGGGCATACGTCGTCGTGGCCGGCGCCGTCGGGGTCGTTGTTCTGGTCCGGCACATGATCAGGAGGCCACCCCGGAACCCTTCCGAGGTGGCCCGCCTCACCGGCTGGCTCATGCTGATCGCCATCCTGCTGGCGCCCGCCACCCGGGTCGGATACCTGCTCTATCCGATCAACCTGTTCGTCTGGGCCTGGATGCTGAGCCGGGCGGCCGACCCGGCAGCAGGGACGGACGGACAACTCTCCCCGAGCTCCGAGTCCACTTGGCCGACCACCGGACGACGCGGACAACCCCGGGCCGGTCAGTTGTCGTCGGACTGCTCGAATAGCTGGAGGGACAACGGGGTGGTCCCGGCCGAGGTGGTGGGGGACACCACCACGCCGACCTCCCAGTAGAAGCCGTCGCCGCTGCCCCGTTTGGCCAGCACCTCGGTGTCCGATGGCCCTCGCTGCGAGCCAGATCCCACGTAATCCACGTGCCAACCCAGACGGGGAAGGAGGGCACGGTAGACATCGACCACCTGCCCAGAGGACAGGCCGGTCCGGAAGGCGACGGTCCGGTCGAACTGGCCAGCATTCTGGTCGGCGTTCAAGGTCCGGGTGACCGGGCTCCCCGAAGGGACGGCCAGGTTGCCCAGGATGTCGGCGGGAGGCTCCCCCGCACCCACGATCGACCGCATGGCGATGGTGGCCGGGGTGAGGCTGACGACGGTGCCGTCGGGAATGGTGATGCGCCGGATCGACAGGGTCGGGCTTGTTCCGGAGCCGAAAGCGGACGCCACCACCCCGGCGACGACGATGAGCACGGCGATCCCGAGCACTGCCAGGGCCGGCCCACGCAGGGACATGGGCTGGTACGAGCGGTTCTCGGGGTCGAGGGCGGAGGCCTCGTCGGGGGACGAAGGCGCGAGCTCAGGAGTGCTGACCATGACGCTACCCATGGTAACGGCACCCCCCCCGGCCGGCCCCGGTCGGCGAGCCATTCCCGGGCCGGGCGCCAAAGGGTCCGAACGGCGCCCGGCCCTGACCAGCGCTTCCGGGCCACATGGATACCCATGGTGGCCGCCCCGACGCTTCCGGTGATGGCCGGTCCACCAATCATCCACCCGATGTTTACTTTTGACCGGTGTTCGTTCACAATGCCTTCAGCATTGAGGAGCGACATGCGCTCGTCATGTGGAGGGGCTCCTGATCCGGCACTGGCGGAGGGATCCGTGGAACGGGGGGGCAGTGGCCGGGTCTTCATGACCCGGCCACTCCTGCGTCCGGGACCCGGGTGCAACCGAACCCGACCTGCAGCCGGCCACCCCCGGGCGGTCACGGCCCGGCGGTCACGGCCTGGCGGTCACGCCGGCGGGCGGTTCTCCCTTCCAACCCAGATGATTGAGGGGCCCGTGGCCCTGGCCGAGGCGCCACCCGGCGCCCCCGAGCAGCGCACCGTGCACGAACTCCTTGGCGGCCGCCACAGCGGTGGTGACCGTGGCGCCGTGAGCCAGGTAGGCGGCGATGGCGGACGACAGCGAGCATCCGGTCCCGTGGGTATTGGGCGTGGCCACATGGGAGCCGCTCAGGACGGCTACGTCCACCCCGTCGAACAGGACGTCTGCCACCCGTTGGGGGGCCGCGCCACGGTCTTGGGAATCGACCCCGGGGAGATGGCCTCCCTTGACCAGGACCCATGACGGGCCGAGTCCGTGGATCAGGCGGGCCACACCGATCATGGAATCGACATCGTGGAGCTCGGAGCGTGCCACTCCGGCCAGGAGGGCGGCCTCCCACAGATTGGGCGTGGCGATCAGCGCCTGGGACAGCAGATCCGACCGGTAGGCGTCGATCCCCTGGTCCGACAGGAGGATCCGGCCGCTCGAGGCGACCATGACCGGGTCGACCACCAACCGGGGCAGCTCGCCGGCGGCGGCCCGACGCGCCACGGCCTCGACGACGGCCCGGGTTCCGAGCATCCCGGTCTTCACCGCCGCCACAGGTAGGTCGTCGAGCACGGCGTCGATCTGGGCGTCGACGACCTCTACGGGCACGTAGTGGACCTCGCGCACCGCGGTGGTGTTCTGGGCGGTGACCGCGGTGACTGCGGTGGTGGCGAACACCCCGAGCGCGCCCATGGTCTTGATATCCGCCTGGATGCCGGCCCCGGCCCCGGAGTCCGAGCCGGCGATGCTGAGCGCGACTGGGGGATTGTCACCGTCACACACGGTGCTCCCGTCGTTCACGCCTGCGGCCACGGGTCCGCCATCCCTTCGAAGGAGCTCGATGCTTGGGCGTGGAAGCGACGGGTGATGCGGCCGGCGTTCCGGGCGGCCCGGCCGGCGCTCACTGCCTCCCGCATGGCTCGTGCCATCAGAGGCGGCTGGTGGGCCCGGGTGACCGCCGAGGCCACCAGCACCGCGTCGCAGCCGAGCTCCATCGCCACGCAGACGTCGGAAGCGGTGCCGACACCGGCGTCGAGCACCACCGGCACCGTCGCCTGCTCGACGATGAGCGCGATGTTGTGCGGATTGCGGATACCGAGGCCGCTCCCGATCGGTGAGCCCAGGGGCATGACCGCGGCACAGCCGGCCTGTTCGAGGCGTCGGGCGGCGACGGGGTCGTCACCGCAGTAGGGAAGCACGACGAAGCCGTCGTCCACCAGCTCCTCGGCGGCCGCGACCAACTCGACGGTATCGGGCAGGAGCGTGGCCTCATCGCCGATGACCTCGAGCTTCACCCAGTCGGTCGAGAACGCCTCCCTGGCCAGCTTGGCGGTCAAGATGGCGTCCGAGGCGGTGAAGCACCCGGCTGTGTTGGGCAGTACCTGGATCCCCAACTCCCCGAGCAGGTCGACCAGGGAGTGGGGGGTGGTCGGGTCCACCCGGCGCATGGCCACGGTGGCCATGGACGTGCCCGACTCGACGAGGGCCTCCCGGAGGGACTGCGGACTGGTCATCCCCCCGGTACCCAGGATGAGCCGGGAGCCCACGACCTGTCCGGCGATGAACAGATCGGTGTCTGCTGTCGTCGAGGGCAGGGCCGGTCCGGGGATCGAAGCATCCATCGCCTCCCACGGTACCGCCACCGCCGGGCACCGCCCACCTAGCCGCCGGCGGCGGCGGTGACGATCTCGATCCGGTCGCCGCTGGTGATCCGGGTGGCGTCCCAGCTGCTCTTCGGGACGACGTCGCCATTGCGGGCCACGGCGATACCCCGGGACGACGTGCACCACTCCGCGACCAGGTCACCCACGGTCGTCCCGGCCAACCCGGTCCACGGGGCTCCGTTCACGGTCACCTCGGTCCTCTCGGTCACCCCGTCACCCCGTCCCTCTCGGTCACCCGTCACCCCGTCACCCCGTCACCCCGTCACCCCCGGCCGGAGAACCGGTGCCGACAGCCCGGAGCCCCCGTGGTGGCCGGAGGTCGCGGCGAACCGTTGTGGCCGGAACGGGGCGAACGCGGAGGTGAGCCCGGCGGCGTCGGCGTCCACCGGGCGTCCGGGTTCGGTCGCCGTGCCGCCCAGCAGGATCCTGACCACCTCATACGCCGTCACCGGAGCAAGGAGGATGCCGTTGCGGTAGTGCCCGGTGGCCACGATCAGCCCCGGCAGGTCGGTGGTGCCGACGATGGGCGCGTTGTCGGGCGACCCCGGCCGAAGCCCGGCGGTGGTGTCGAACAGCTCATACTCCTCGAGGGCGGGGATGAGCCGGCGGGCATCGTTGAGCAGGTCGCCCACCGCCCCGACCTGGACGGTGAGGTCAAAGCCCTTCTCTTCGACCGTGGCCCCGACCACCACCGTCCCGTTCCTCCGGGGGACGAGGTAGCAGCTCCGTCCGTGGACCAGGCCCCGCACTGCCCGGCGAAGGAAGGGCCGGTCGGACCCGCCCCTCAGGCGGAGGGTCAGTCCCTTGACCGGCCGGACCGGAGGAAGCGTGGACTCGGAGAGGCCGCCCAACTGGCCGGATCGGCAGCCGGCGGCCACCACCACGGTAGCGGCCGTGCAGGCGCCGCCGCCACGCAGGAGCACCCCGGTCGCCCGGCCCCCGACGGTGTCGATGGCGGCCACCTCGTCGTCGACGAAGGAGACCCGGGAGGCCCGGCAAGCGGCGATGAGGGCGTCCACCGCCAGGCGATTGTCGACCTGGTGGTCACCGGCCAGCTCGGCACCACCCCTGACCCCGGGGGCCAACAAGGGCTCCTCGTCCCGGCACTCCCGGGCCGAGAGACGCCGGGCGCTGCGACCGTGGTCGAGATGGAAGCGGAGGACGTCGTCGGTGGAGGCCAGGTCCGAGGGATCGAAGGCGACGAGCAAAGTGCCGGTGGCCTGGTAGCCCACCTCCTGGCCCGATGCCGCCTCCAGGGCCCGGGCGAACCCGGGCCAGGCCCGCGCCGCCTCGACATTGAGCGCGGTCAGGGCCTCCTCACCGAAATGGGCCTCGCCGACCGGGGCGAGCATGCCGGCCGCAGCCCAGCTGGCGCCGCGGCCCGGATCGGGGTCGACGACGGTGACCGCCATTCCGCCGCCGGCCGCCCTCCAGGCGATGGCCAGGCCGATGACACCGCCGCCGACCACGACTGCGTCAGCCGGTGCCCTGGTGGCCATGCCCTCATGCTAAGGCCAGGTCGGGCCCCCCTCCGGCAGGGCCGCCCGAGGTCCTCCGTCGGGACGCCCGAGGGCCGTTCGAGGGCCGTTCGAGGGCCGGGACAGGGTGGAACGGCGCGGCGGTCGTGTACAATCTTCGGACCACGCATTGGGCCAACGTCGTCCCGAGCGGGTGGATCCACTTCCCTCGTTGGAGCGACCCGATGACGACTTCCGCTGGAGCAGAACGAGGTGCCCATCGTGTCCCCACCGCGGTTCCGGTGGCACCGCCGGGCCCCCGTCCGGTGACGAACGAGCGATTCCGACCGATTGCGCCCTCCGCCCCCCGGTCCGGCCTCTACGACCCGCGCTTCGAACACGACGCCTGCGGTGTCGCCCTGGTTGCCGACCTGGAGGGCCGGGCGACCCACACCCTGGTCCGCCAAGCCCTCTCTGCCCTCGAGCACCTGGCCCATCGGGGGGCCACCGGCAGCGAGGAGGACAGCGGCGACGGGGCCGGGATCCTGATCCAGGTCCCGCACGACTTCTACGCTGCGGTGGTCGACTTCGAACTTCCGGCCCGGGGTCACTACGCCACGGGGGTGGCCTTCCTGTCGAGGGACGCCGAACAGGCCGGCGGGGCCCGCTCGGCTTTGGGCAAGCTGGCCGGTGAGGAGGGCCTCGTGGTCCTCGGGTGGCGGGACATGCCGATCGACGACGGCTCACTCGGATCGATCTCCGAAGCCGCCATGCCGTCGATGCACCAGCTCTTCGTAGCCCCCGCCCCGGGCACCCCCCTGGCCGGGGACGATCTGGCGCTGGCCATCGACCGGTTGGCCTTCGTCCTCCGCAAACGGGCGGAGCACGAGATCGCCGAGTGCTACTTCCCCTCGTTGTCCGCCCGGACCATCACCTACAAGGGCATGCTGACCTCCCACCAGTTGGCCGAGTTCTACCCCGACCTGACCGACGACCGGCTGATCAGCGGCCTGGCCCTCGTCCATTCGCGCTTTTCCACCAACACCTTCCCCTCGTGGCCGCTGGCCCATCCCTACCGGTACCTGGCCCACAACGGTGAGATCAACACCCTGGCCGGCAACCGCAACTGGATGCGGGCCCGGGAGGCGCTGTGCGGATCGGAGCTGATCCCCGGTCTCGACCGGGCCTTCCCCGTCATCACCCCCGGGGCCAGCGACTCGGCTTCCTTCGACGAGGTGCTCGAGCTGCTCCACCTGGGCGGCCGTCCCCTCCACCATGCCGTGTTGATGATGATCCCCGAGGCGTGGGAGAACCACCGGACCATGGACCCGGCCCGCCGGGCCTTCTACCGCTTCCACGCCTCGTTGATGGAGCCGTGGGACGGTCCCGCGGCCGTGGCGTTCACCGACGGAACGGTCATCGGTGCCGTGCTCGACCGCAACGGGCTCCGGCCGGCGAGGTACTGGGTCACCGACGACGGCCTGGTGGTGCTGGCCAGCGAGGTCGGCGTCATCGACGTCCCGCCGGAAAAGGTGGTCCGCAAGGGCCGGCTTCAGCCCGGTCGGATGTTCCTGGTGGACACCGCCGCCGGGCGGATCGTCGACGACGACGAGATCAAAGAGGCACTCTCGTCCGAGCAGCCGTACGCCGAGTGGCTCGACGCCGGCCAGGTCGACCTCGAGGACCTGCCGCCCCGGTACATGCTCACCCCGCAGCACGCCTCGGTGGTCGGCCGCCAGCGCCTCTTCGGGTACACCAATGAGGAATTGAGGATGCTCATCGGTCCCATGGCCCAGTCGGGCACCGAGCCGCTCGGCTCGATGGGCACGGACACGGCCATCGCCGTGCTCTCCGATCGGCCCCGACTGTTGTACGACTACTTCACCCAGCTGTTCGCCCAGGTGACCAACCCTCCGCTGGATGCCATCCGCGAAGAGCTGGTCACCTCCCTCTTGTCCACGCTCGGCCCGGAGGCCAACCTGCTCGACCCGACGGCGGACTCGTGCCGCCAGATCGTGCTCCCGATGCCGGTCATCGACAACGACGATCTGGCCAAGCTGCTCTATGTCAACGAGGACGGCAGCACGCCCGGCTTCCGGGCCTTCGCCATCGACGGCCTGTTCGAGGTGGAGGGTGGGGGAGCGGCCCTTCGGGCGGCCATCGAGGACGTGCGCGCCCGGGTCGGCTCGGCCATCACCGACGGGGCCGACGTCATCGTCCTGTCCGACCGCAACTCGACAGCGGAATGGGCCCCCATCCCGTCGCTATTGCTCGTCTCGGCGGTCCATCACCATCTGGTGCGGGAGAAGACCCGGACCAGGGTCGGTCTGGTCGTGGAGTCCGGCGACGCCCGCGAAGTCCACCACATGGCCCTGCTCAAGGGGTTCGGCGCCGCCGCCATCAACCCGTACCTGGCCTTCGAGACCATCGACGACATGATCGCGTCGGGGACCCTCACCGGGGTGACGCCCCGCCAGGCCCAGAGGAACTACATCAAGGCGGCCTCCAAGGGGATCATCAAGGTGATGTCGAAGATGGGGATCTCGACCGTGGCGTCGTACACCGGCGCCCAGGCCTTCGAGGCGGTCGGCCTGGCCTCGGAGGTCATCGACGAGTACTTCACCGGAACGGTGTCCCGCATCGCCGGGGTCGGCCTCGACGTGCTGGCCGGGGAGGTGGCGGCCCGGCACCGGACGGCGCACCTGGACCGGCCGGCCGAGCTCGCTCACCGCGAGCGTGAGGTCGGCGGGGAGTACCAGTGGCGGCGCGAGGGCGAGATCCACCTGTTCAACCCCAAGACGGTGTTCAAGCTGCAGCACGCCACCCGCTCCAAGCGCTATGACATCTTCAAGGAGTACACCACCGCGGTCGACGACCAGTCGGCCCAGCTGGCCACCCTGCGGGGCCTGATGCAGCTCCGGGTGGGAGCACACCCTGCGGTCCCGATCGAGGAGGTGGAGCCGGCGTCGGCCATCCTGGCCCGGTTCTCGACGGGGGCCATGTCCTTCGGGTCGATCTCGGCCGAGGCCCACGAGACGCTGGCCATCGCCATGAACCGGCTGGGGGGCCGTTCAAATACCGGCGAGGGCGGCGAGGACCCCGACCGCTTCACGCCGGACGCCAACGGCGATCTGCGGCGCAGCGCCATCAAGCAGGTGGCGTCGGGCCGGTTCGGCGTGACGTCGGAGTACCTGGTGAATGCCGACGACCTGCAGATCAAGATCGCCCAGGGGGCCAAGCCGGGGGAGGGGGGCCAGCTCCCCGGCCACAAGGTCACCGCCGGGATCGCCAGGACCAGGTTCTCGACCCCGGGCGTCGGCCTCATCTCCCCGCCGCCCCACCACGACATCTACTCGATCGAGGACATCGCCCAGCTCATCCACGACCTGAAGTCGGCCAACCCGACCGCCCGGGTGCATGTGAAGCTGGTGGCCGAGGTCGGGGTGGGCACGGTGGCGGCAGGGGTGGCCAAGGCCCACTCCGACGTGGTGTTGATCTCGGGCCACGACGGGGGGACCGGGGCGACGCCCCTGACCTCCCAGAAGCACGCCGGCATCCCCTGGGAGCTGGGTCTGGCCGAAACCCAACAGACACTCCTGGCCAACGATCTCCGCGACCGCATCGTGGTCCAGGTCGACGGCCAGATGAAGACCGGCAGGGACGTGGTCGTCGGCGCGCTGCTGGGCGCGGAGGAATTCGGATTCGCCACGGCGCCGTTGGTGGTCTCCGGCTGCATCATGATGCGGGTCTGCCATCTCGACACCTGCCCGGTGGGCATCGCCACCCAGGACGAGACCCTCCGGGCCCGCTTCTCGGGCAAGCCGGAGTTCGTTCAGACCTTCTTCGAGTACATCGCCGAGGAGGTGCGTGAGATCCTGGCGACCCTGGGGCTCCGCTCGCTGGATGAGGCCATCGGCCGGGCCGACCTGATCGACTCGGCCGAGGCCGTCGACCACTGGAAGGCCAAGGGCCTCGACCTGGCGCCGATCCTGGTGCAGCCCGAGCTGCCCGAAGGAGCGGCGCGCTATTGCATCAACGCCCAGGACCACGGCCTCGGCCGGGCCCTCGACCACGCGTTCCTCGAGCGGTGCCGGCCGGCCATCGAGGACGCCTCCCCGGTCGAGGTGGACCTCGCCATCACCAACGTGGACCGCACCGTGGGCACCCTGCTCGGCCATGAGATCACCCGCCGGTACGGCGGGGAGGGACTGCCCGAAGGGACCATCGACCTCACCTTTCACGGGTCGGCCGGGCAGAGCTTCGGTGCCTTCGTGCCGAAGGGCGTCACCATGCGCCTCCTGGGCGATTCCAACGATTATCTGGGCAAGGGCCTCTCCGGTGGTCGGATCATCGTCCGGCCTCCCCTGGAGTCCACCTTCGCCGCTGAGGAGAACATCGTGGCCGGCAACGTGATCCTCTATGGCGCCACCGCCGGGGAGGTGTTCCTGCGCGGGCAGGTCGGAGAGCGCTTCTGCGTCCGCAATTCCGGGGCCATCGCCGTGGTCGAGGGCGTCGGCGACCACGGTTGCGAGTACATGACCGGCGGCCGGGTGGTCGTCCTCGGCCCAACCGGACGCAACTTCGCCGCCGGCATGTCGGGCGGGATGGCCTTTGTCTACGACCCCCACGGTCGGCTGGCTGGAGCCTATAACCGCGAGTACGTGGATCTCGAGCCGCTGTCGTCCGAGGACCGGGTGTGGCTGAAGGATCGGATCGCCATGCATCTCGAGGCGACGGACTCGGAGGTCGCCGCACGGCTCCTGGCCGACTGGATCAGCGCCTCCGAGCAATTCGTCACGGTGATGCCGCAGGACTACCGGCGGGTGCTCGAGGCCACCGAGCTGGCCGTGGCCGAGGGGCGCTCGGTGGAGGAGGCGGTCATGGAGGCCTCCCATGGGTGACATCCATGGCTTCTTGAAGTACGGGCGCGACCTCCCACCCCGACGACCGGTACCGGTTCGGCTGCGCGACTGGAAGGAGGTCTACGAGCCGTTTCCGGTCGAGGCGGCCCGCCAGCAGGGGGCCCGGTGCATGGACTGCGGGATCCCCTTCTGCCATGAGGGGTGCCCCCTGGGCAACCTGATCCCCGAATGGAACGACCTGGTCTATCGCGATGACTGGTCCGAGGCCGTCGAGCGGTTGCACGCCACCAACAACTTCCCCGAGTTCACAGGCCGGCTGTGCCCGGCACCGTGCGAGGGGTCCTGTGTGCTGGGGATCAACGACGACCCCGTCACGATCGAGCGCATCGAGTACGAGATCATCGAACGGGCCTGGGCCGAAGGATGGGTCGAGCCGGTGAGGGCCACGGTGCCCAGCGGGAAGCGGGTGGCCGTGGTGGGGTCGGGACCGGCCGGACTGGCCGCAGCCCAGCAGCTGGCCCGGGCCGGCCACCAGGTGGTCGTCTTCGAGCGCGCGGAGAAGCCCGGGGGGCTGCTGCGATACGGCATCCCCGAGTTCAAGATGGAGAAGGCGGTCCTCGACCGCCGCCTGGACCAGTTGACGGCCGAGGGGGTCGAGTTCCGGTGCGGGGTCTCGGTGGGGGAACCGGACGCTCCGGTCCGGGGGGCGCTGGCTCCCGATGCCACCGTGGTCAGCTCCCGGGCGGTGGCCGGGGAGTTCGACAGCCTGCTGCTGGCCGGAGGAGCCACCCTGCCCCGCGATCTGCCGGTCCCGGGACGGGAGCTGGCAGGGATCCACCTGGCCATGGACTACCTGAAGCCCTCCAACCTGGTGCGAGAAGGCCGGTTGGACCGGTTCCCGGTCTCGGCCGAGGGGAAGCACGTGGTCATCATCGGCGGGGGGGACACCGGAGCCGACTGCCTCGGCACCGTGCACCGCCAGCGGGCCCTCAGCGTCCGCCAGCTCGAGATCATGCCCGAGCCCCCGCCCGATCGGGCCGGCGACAATCCGTGGCCGACGTGGCCGCTGATCCTCCGCACCTCGGCCGCCCTCGAGGAGGGCGGCGAGCGCATCTTCTCGGTGACCACATCCGAATTCCTGGGGGACGGGGAGGGGCGGGTCCGGGCGCTCCGGGGTGAGGAGGTGGAGTTCGTCCACGGCGATGGCGGCCGTCCCGAGTTCCGCCCGGTGGCCGGCTCCGATTTCGAGATGCCCTGCGAACTGGTGCTCCTGGCCATGGGGTTCCTCGGGACGGAGCGTGGGGGCCTGGTGGCCGAACTGGGCCTCGAGGTGGACGCCCGGGGCAGCGTGGCCGCCGACCAGTCCTGGGCGACCAATGTGGACGGCGTCTTCGTCTGCGGCGACATGACCCGGGGCCAGAGCCTCATCGTCTGGGCCATCGCCGAGGGTCGCTCGGCCGCAGCCTCGGTCGACCGGTACCTGATGGGCCGGACCGACCTCACCGCCCCCATCGTGCCCGGCCAGCTGGCCCTGCGGTAGGCGGGTTCAGGGCGGGGCAAACAGGTGTGGTCCAGTGAGTGCGAAGCGCTGACGACCGACGAGTCGTGTAACTGTCAATCATCGACGGACGTTTGATCGACGCTCGGTTGCCGAGTGCCCGCTGACTGTGGGAACCGAATCGTCGGGATCGGGCGAGGTGAGGCTACGCCAGCCTCGTCAGGTGGGCGCCGATGAGTCCAGCGTCACAACCGGTCACCGGTCAGC
>DATKRZ010000031.1:0-16425 GCA_035531955.1 Acidimicrobiales bacterium
ACCACGATGACGCAGGCTACCAGCAGGGCCGGACCGCTCCGGTCGCCGCCGGGACCCAACCGGGCGGCTACGACGCCGAGGTCGGCACCGCGGCGAAGGAGTCGTACTCCTCGGAGGTGTCCACCCACGACTCGAACTCGATCACGCCCAACTCGGTGAACTTGGTCCGCAGCCAACCGTCGGCGGCGTCGAGGAGGCCCAACTTCTTGCAGTTGGGGACGATCTTCGAGAACAGGAGGGCCTGGAACTCCCCACGTTCGGGGGCCTGCTGTACCACCGGCACGATGGCCTTGGGGTCGACGCCCATCCGGTCCCACACCTCCTGCTGGAGGAAGCGGTCCCGCATCCGCACCGCGGCCTCGAAGGCGAACTCCTGGCGCTCCCGGAGCTCCGCGGCGGTCAGCCCCTGGTAGTACTCCTGAAGGCTGAGGACGCCGAAGGCCACGTGGCGCGCCTCGTCGGCCATCACATAGCGGAGCAGCTGCTTGAGGAGGGGGTCGCTGGTCATGGCGTGCATCAGCCCGAAGGCCGCCAATGCCAGCCCCTCGACCATGATCTGCATGCCCAGGTAGGTCATGTCCCAGCGGGAGTCGGCGATGATGTCGTCGAGCAGCATCCTCAGATGGGCGTTGATCGGATAGTGGCCGGACAACTTGTCGTCCAGGTACTTGCCGAAGACCTCGACGTGACGGGCCTCGTCCATCACCTGGGTGGCGGCGTAGTACTTGGCGTCGATCCACGGCACCGACTCCACGATCTTGGCCGTGCAGATCAGGGCGCCCTGCTCGCCGTGGAGGAACTGGGAGAGCGTCCAGTTCTGGCTCTCGACCCCGAAGTCCACCCACTCCTTCTCGCCCCAGGACTCCGCGGGGGTGCCGCTCAGGTCGAGCCCGGACCCGAAGCCGCCGGTGGCCTCGGCCTGCTCGCGGACCAGCTTCTCCTGGTCGACGTCGGTCTCCCACGGGAGGTCGGTCTCGCCGTTCCACTGGGCCCCTTTGGCCTTCTCGTAGAGCTTGTTGAGCTTGGGGCGGGCCCCCTTCTCGTAGTCCCAGGTGAAGATGGAGTCGTACTCGGAGTGGACCACGTGTCGGCCATCGGGCTCCTCGGTGCCCACCACCGACAGGATCGCCTCGAAATCGTCGATCTCGGACCTGCCGATGATCTCCTCGGTACTGCTCATCTCGGTGGTCATGGAATGGCTCCCTTGGCGTGCTCGGTGGTCGATGGATGGTCGGTGGTAGACGGGACGGTGGTCGATGGATGGTCGGTGGTAGACGGGACGGTGCTCGATGGATGGTCGGTGCTCGAACGTGCAGTGGTGCCCGTCGGTGCCGCGCCAGGCGGGGTCGGTCGGCCCCCCACAGCGAACGGAGTGATCACGATCGCCGCACGGGATCCGGCCCGGTGCAGGGCGTCGATCCCCGGGATGACGAAGGTGGTGACCAGGTGCTCGGCATCGGAGGGATCGGTCAGGTCGAGCAGGGGGGACGGGGCGATGGCGTAGGAGAGCACGATCCGGGTGGCCCACTCGGTCACCCGCTCCGCCTCTGACGGGCTCATCCATCGGGCCAGGAAGGGTGCGGTGAAGCGGGACGCCGTGGCCAGCAGTCGGTTCGACTCGTCGAAGGCGAGGTGGCCGAGGACCACATCTGGCTCGTGCTCCACCAGATAGGCCAGGGCCGGGTGGTTCGAGATGCGCGTGGACGCCTCGACGATCCCGGCCACCAGGGCCTCGGTCAGATCGCCGGCCTCGCCCAGTCGGACCCCGAGGGCCGAGAACAACCGGGCCATCTCGGTGTCCACCACGGCAGCCAGCATCTCGTCGCGGCCTCCGGGGAACACCCTGTAGACCGTGGCCCGGGACACGCCGGCCTGACGGGCGATGTCGTCCACTGTGGTCTTCGTCGTGCCGTGGCGGGCCAGGCAGGTCAACGTGCCGTCGATGATGCGCTCCCGGTGCGGCGAAGCCCGGTACACACCGCCGGTCGGGGCACCGTCGTAGGATTCTCCCCCACCACCCCCGTCGCCGGCCCGACCCGTATCGCCCGCGTCCCTGGCGATGACCCGGAGCCCCGTACCCTGACCGTGCACAGGTGGAACGCTAGATCGATTTTTGTCTCATTGTCAATGACCCGACCGCCTCCCTCGGACCGATCCGCTCAGCGACCTCGTTCCGGGGCCACCACCACCCCGGCCAGCAGCTCGGACTCGACCAGCTCGGCCACCTGGTCCGGGTCGTCGAGGTCCCACCGTCCCGGAGCGGAGATGTAGGAGAGGACCATCCGGGCCAGAAAGTCGGCCGCCTCGTCGGGGTCCACCCCGCGGGCCACGCCGCGCTGGGACAGGTAGGGGACCAGGAAGGCGGCGATGCGACGGCGGATGCGGATGCTCTCGATGGTCAGGGCCGGGAGGAGCTTCTCGGGCTCGGTCTGCATCACCCGCTGGAGGACGTCGTGCTCGACGATGGAGCGGTGGGCGAACATGATGCCCCGCTCCATCACCTGTTCGAGGCTGCCGGCGTCCTGCACGTGCTCGAAGAGCCGGACGAAGAACTGGCGTGTTGCCCACGACACCGTGGCGCTGAGGAGTTCGTCGCGTCCTCCGGGGAACGTGCGGTACACGGTGGCACGGGAGACCTTGGCCTCGCGGGCCGCGTCCTCCACCGTGGTCTTGGCCAGACCCCAGCGAGCCACACAGGCATAGGTGGCCTCGATGATCCTCTGGCGGGTGCCGTCCATCAGCCGGATGGTCGGCTCAGAGTCCCAGCAGCGGCTCGAGGCCGATCGTGAGACCGGGCCGCTCCGCCACCGCCTCCACGGCCAGGATCACCCCGTCCATGAACGAGGAGCGGTCGTAGGAGTCGTGACGGATGGTCAGGTTCTCCCCGACTCCACCGAGGAGGACCTCCTGGTGGGCCACCAGTCCGGCCAACCGCACGGAGTGGATTCGCACGCCGGCAGGGCCCGCCCCGCCCCGGGCGCCGTCCAGCACCGAGGTCACGGTGGGATCGGGCCGGAAGGGTCCGGACCCGGAGCGGAGACGGGCCGCAGCCATACGCTCCGCGGTCCTGACTGCCGTCCCCGACGGGGCGTCGAGCTTGCCGTCATGGTGGAACTCCACGATCTCGGCCCCACCGAAGAACGGGGCGGCCATCTCGGCGAAGCGCATCATGAGCACGGCACCGACGGCGAAGTTGGCCGCCACGATGCAGTTGGGCGCCCCGGCGTCCGGGCCGGCGAAGCGACGGCCCAGGTCGTCCAGGTCGGCGTCGGTGAACCCGGTGGTGCCCACCACTGCGTGGATGCCGGCATCGGCACAGTAGGCCAGCGTGACCCGGGCGGCCTCCAGCCGGGTGAAGTCGACGACCACACCGGCACCGGCGTCGGTCAGCGACCCGAGGTCGTCGCTCACGACGAGCGCGCCGGCGTCCGAGCCGATCAGCGGGCCCAGATCCGCGCCCCGGTGGAGGGGGTCCACCGCGGCCACCAAGTCCAGACCGGGACGTCGAAGGACCGTCCGGCACACCTCCCGACCCATCTTTCCGGCCGCTCCCACCACGCCGACTCGCATACCGGCCACCCTACCGTCGCCCGCGGCGGCACCACCGGAGGCGGCATCGGACTCAGCCCAACCGGAGCGACCGGGGGTCGAAGTCGTCTTCGTCGAACGGGCCCACCACCGACAGTGTCCTCGGTGAGGCCACCAGCGCGGCGGCGGCGGCGTGGATCTCCTCCAGGCTCAGCGCTGCCACCCGGCCCAGCACCTCGTCCACGCTGAGGATCTCTCCGTGCAGCAGCAGGCCCGCACCGATCCGGCTCATCCGGGCGCCGGAGTCCTCGCAGGCGAGCAGGGTCTCGGCCCTCAGGTTCCCCTTGGCGATGGTCAACTCCCGCTCGGTGATTCCCTCTTCCCCCAACCGGTCGAGTTCGGTGGACACGATGTCGAGTACCTCGGTCACGTGTTCGGGGGCCGTGCCCATTCCCACGCTCACCGAACCGGCGTC
Source organism: Acidimicrobiales bacterium (assembly GCA_035531955.1). Classification (GTDB taxonomy): domain Bacteria; phylum Actinomycetota; class Acidimicrobiia; order Acidimicrobiales; family RAAP-2; genus Bog-756. The sequence continues at coordinate 4,004 of DATKRZ010000031.1, forward strand.
GTGGTAGGCCACCCTCTCGGACCACACCGAGTAGGCCAGCCCCCGACGCTCGCGGATCTCTTGGAACAGCCGGCTCGACAGTCCGCCGCCCAGCACGTGGTTGACCACGGCCAGGGCGTAGCGTTGAGGGTCCAGCCGGTCGACCGACCTGGCCGCCAGCACCAGATGGGTCTGTTCGGTCGACCTGCGGGAGACCGCCAGGGGCTCGACCTTGTCGTGCGGACGCCGGCGGTCGGGTGTGACGCCACCCGCCGCTCCCGCGAACCGGGTCTCGAGTCCGTCGGCCACCTCCCGGTGGTCCAGGTCGCCGGCCACTGCCGCCACCATGTTCCCGGGCCGATAGTGGAGGGCGAAGAATGCACGGATGCGCTCGGCGGTCATGGCCGACACCGACTCCTGGGTTCCGAGCACCTCCCGGCCGAGAGGGTGGTCCGGGAAGAGCAACGACGCACTCTGCTCGGCGGCCTCGTCGGAAGGCTCGTCGGCGTGCATCAGGATCTCGTCCAGGATGACCTGCCGTTCGGCGTCCAGATCGGCGGGACGGAGGGCCGGTCGCCACATGATGTCCGAGAGGATGTCCAGGCCCAGCGGGAGGTGCTCTGCCAGCAGCCGGATGTAGAAGGAGGTGTACTCCTTGGTGGTGAAGGCGTTGAAGTCGCCGCCGACCTCGTCGACGGCCTCCGCGATGGCCGAGGCCGAGCGATCGGCCGTGCCCTTGAACAGCAGATGCTCGAGGAAGTGCGACGAGCCGGCCCACCGGTCCTCCTCGTCACGTGACCCGGTGCCGACCCAGAAGCCGATGCACACCGAGCGGGCGTCCTCCATCCGCTCGGTGGCCAGGGCCAGGCCCGACGGCAGCGTCTCGGTCCGGATCACCGGTTCGGTCCCGGGTGCATCGACCATCGGGTGACGGCCCGGGGGGGCGTCACCCGATGGTCGGGCGTGCTCAACGGCGGCGGCGACCACCTCGGCCGCCTCCGCCGCCCCCGTTGGGACGATCGGACGACTCCGCCACGGCCGGGCCAAGATCGCCGAACTCCTGGACCAGCTCGACCTCGAAGGCCTCCTCGAACGAAGCACCACCCGCCGAAGCGGCCGGGGACTCGGCTGGACGCCGGCCACGATCGGGACGATCTCCTGGATCGGCATGGTCGCCGCGGGGCCGGCTGCGGCCACCTCCGTCGCCACGGCCCTCGGTGCGGCCGCTGCGGGAGTCGCCCCCCGACTGCGCCGGCGGAGCCTCGCCGGCCAGGGAGAGGGAGACCTTGCCCTGTGGGTCGATGTCGTCCACCCTGACCTCGACCGGCTGGCCCAGCTCGAACACGTCCTCGACCCGTTCGATGCGCTTGCCCTGGCCGATCTTGGAGATGTGCAGGAGGCCGTCCCGACCCGGGAGGATGTTGACGAATGCTCCGAACTTGGTGATGTTGACCACCTTGCCCGGGTAGATGGCGCCCACCTCGGCCAGCGGCGGATCGAGGATGGTGGAGATCCGGCGGCGGGCCTCCTCGACGGCGGCGCCGTCCTTGGCCCCGATGGTCACCGTGCCCACCATCCCGTCGTCGTCGACGGCGATGTCGGCGCCGGTCTCCTGCTGCAGGGCGTTGATCACCTTGCCCTTGGGCCCGATGACCTCACCGATCTTGTCCATCGGGATCTCGAACGAGATGATCTTCGGGGCGGACTCGGCCACCTCACGGCGCGGCTCGGCGATGGCGCCGGCCATGACCTCGAGGATGGTGAGCCGGGCCTCCTTGGCCTGAAGGAGTGCCTTGGTCAGCACGTCGAGGGGCAGGCCGTCGATCTTCGTGTCGAGCTGGAGGGCAGTCACCACGTCCTTCGTGCCGGCCACTTTGAAGTCCATGTCCCCGAAGGCGTCCTCGGCCCCGAGGATGTCGGTGAGCGTGACGTAGGTCCCCCCGTCATAGACCAGGCCCATGGCGATGCCGGCCACCGGTGCCTTCAGGGGAACGCCGGCCGCCATCATGGACAGGGTCGAACCGCACACCGAGGCCATCGAGGTGGACCCGTTGGAGGCCAGCACGTCGGAGACCAGGCGCAGGGTGTAGGGGAAGTCCTCCTCGTAGGGGACGACGGGCAGGAGCGCCCGCTCGGCCAGCAGACCGTGGCCGATCTCCCGGCGCTTGGGTCCGCGCATGAACCCGGTCTCCCCGGTGGAGAACGGCGGGAAGTTGTAGTGGTGCATGTACCGCTTGTGGTCGTCCGGGGTGATGGTGTCGAGCAGCTGGTTCATCCTGGGCATGCCCAGGGTGGTCACGTTGAGCACCTGGGTCTCGCCCCGCTGGAACAGTGCCGATCCGTGTGCCGTGGGGAACAGGTCCACCTCGGCCGACAGGGGCCGGATGTCCGTGGTGGTCCGGCCGTCGATTCTCAGGCCCTCCTCCACGATCCGCCTGCGGACGAGCTTCTTGGTCAGGCCGCGCACCGCTGCCTTCAGCTCGCCTCCCCGCTCGGGGAACTCGGCCGCCACGGTCTCGATGATGAACGTGGAGGCAGCGTCCAGGGCGGCGTTACGCTCGGCCTTGGACACGATCTTGTTGGCCTCGGCGATGGCGTCCGACCCCACCTCCTGGACCCGCTCGAAGACGTCGTCCTCGTAGTCGGCGAACGTGGAGTACGGGATGGCCTCGACGGGGCCACGGGCGGCCACGTAGGCCTCCACCATCTGGCGCTGGAGCACGATGGACTCGCGGATCCAGGCCTTGGCGGCCTCGAGGCCGTCAGCCAGCACCTCTTCGGTGACCTGCGGCGCACCCTCGTCGTAGTACTGGAAGGACCGCTCGGAGCCGCCGGCCTCGACCATCATGATGGCGATCTCGGCGTCGGCGGCGTCAGACAGGGCCCGCCCCGCCACCACCAGCTCGAAGGTTGAGTCGTCACCCTCTTGGAAGGTGGGGTGCGGTATCCACTGGCCGTCCGTGGAGTAGGCCACCCGGACCGCCCCGATGGGACCCTCGAAGGGGATCCCCGAGATCATCAGCGCGGCCGAGGCGGCGTTGATGGCCAGGACGTCGTGGGGATTGACCTGGTCGGCGCCGAAGATCGTCCCGACGACATGGACCTCGTTGCGGAATCCCTTCGGGAACGACGGCCGCAGGGGCCTGTCGATCAGGCGACAGGTCAGGATGGCCTGGTCCGAGGACTTGCCCTCCCGCCGGAAGAACGAGCCGGGGATCTTGCCGGCGGCGTAGGTCCGCTCCTCGATGTCCACCGTCAGCGGGAAGAAGTCGGCCCCCTCCCGGACGGACCGGGACGCGGTGGCCGTGGCCAGCAGGACCGTGTCCCCGATCCTGGCCACGACGGCCCCGTCGGCCAGCTGGGCCAGCTTTCCGGCTTCGAATGTGAGTGTGCGCTCGGTTCCACTGATGGGAGCCGAAACGGTGATGGCGTCTGACATGACGCTCCTTGGTCTGTTCGGGGACTTCCCCGAGCCAGTTCCCAGTTGTCGACCACTCCACCTCTGGCGCCATCTCGGCGGCGGGGTGATCGGCAACTGGTGACTGACCTCGATGGGAGCCCAGTTGGTGTGTCGTCCCGGCCCGCCGATTGGTTGGCTGGCCGCTCTTGCTGCACGCCGACACCGTGCCGACGTGCGATTCCCCCGGCAGTTCGCCGGCGGAGAAATTGCGACCGCCCGGCCGAAGCCGGGCGGGGTGACTGGACCGCCTAGCGGCGGAGCCCGAGGCGACCGATGATGTCCCGGTAGCGCTCGACGTCGTTGTTGCGGACGTAGTCGAGCAGTCGCCGGCGACGTCCGATCAGCTTCAGGAGGCCACGGCGGGTGTGATGGTCGCCCTTGTGGACCTTGAGATGCTCGGTCAGGTGGATGATGCGCTCGCTCAAGATGGCGATCTGCACCTCGGGTGATCCGGTATCGGTCTCGTGGAGACGGTACTCGGTGATGGTGGCCTGCTTGTCTGGCATTGTGGGAGGTCGACCTCTGATGTCTTCGGAAAGGGCGGGCGGACACGTCACGCCAGCCATCCAATGGTAGCAGGAACGCCGCCCGTCCTGGGATCCCCGGCGATCGTCCCTGGATGGGACCGGCGGCGCGACGGACGACCGGACCCCCGGGACGGCGGGGCCCGGTCGCCCGCATCGGGTCGTGCGGCGGCGGGCCGGTGGCCCGCCCGGCGCTACCTGTTGGGCTGCGGCGTGATCCGCAGGTACGGCTTGACGGCGTTGAAGCCCTTCGGGAACCGTTCCTTGGCCTCCTCGTCGGAGACGGCCGGGACGATGACCACGTCTTCGCCGTCCTCCCAATTGACCGGGGTGGCCACCTTGTAGTCCGCCGTGAGCTGGAGCGAGTCGAGGACCCTCAGGATCTCCTGGACGTTGCGGCCGGTCGATGCCGGATAGGTCAGCGTCAGCTTGATCTTCTTGTCCGGGCCGATGATGAACACCGAACGCACCGTCAGGGTGTCGTTGGCGTTCGGGTGGATCATGTCGTAGAGGTCGGCCACCTTGCGGTCCTCGTCACCGATGAGGGGGAAGTTGAGCGCGGTGCCCTGGGTCTCCTCGATGTCGCTGGCCCACTTGCCGTGCGAGGACACGTCGTCCACCGACAGTCCGATGAGCTTGGTGTCCCGCTTGTCGAATTCGCCCTTGGCCGCCGAGAAGGCGCCCAGCTCGGTCGTGCAGATCGGCGTGAAGTCCTTGGGGTGCGAGAACAGCACGCCCCAGCTGTCCCCGAGGTACTCGTGGAAGTTGATGGTCCCTTCGGTTGTCTCCGCAGTGAAGTCGGGGGCTTCGTCGCCCAGACGGATTGCCATGAATCGCTCCTTCGTAGCCGTGAGTCGGGTGTGCGAACGGATCCGGCAGGCGCCGTGACTCCCGTCCGCAACGCCAGGTTAGACGAACTCCGTCCAATTGTCGATCGAGTTGGTCGGGTTTTGGGATCCCAAGATCCCGCGGTCGGCCAGACGGCTCTGGCCCTCGTCTCCGGGTTCCACCATGCTGGGGGCATGAACCAGACGGTGAGCGTGGACCGCGACGGACCGGTCACGGTGGTGACCATCGACCGGCCGGAGCGCCGCAACGCCGTGGATCCCGCCACGGCCGCACTCCTGCTGGACGCCTTCACGGACTTCGACGCCGACGACAGCGCATCGGTGGCCGTGCTGACCGGCGCCGGCGGCACCTTCTGCGCCGGGGCCGACCTCACGTCGTTGGCCCGGGGCGACCGGCACCGCATCGCCGAGGACGGTCCCGGGCCGATGGGGCCCACCCGGCTGGCGCTGGCCAAGCCGGTGATCGCCGCCGTCGAGGGCTACGCCGTCGCCGGCGGCCTGGAACTGGCCATCTGGTGTGACCTCAGGGTGGCGTCCGAGTCGGCCGCCTTCGGGGTCTTCTGCCGGAGGTTCGGAGTTCCCCTCGTCGACGGAGGCACGGTGCGGCTCCCCCGGCTGATCGGCCAGGGACGAGCCCTCGACCTCATCCTGACGGGACGCGAAGTGGGTGCCGGGGAGGCCTTGGACATTGGGCTCGTCAACCGCACCGTGCCGGATGGCACCGCTCGGGACGCCGCGGTGGCGTGGGGTCGTGCACTGGCCGGCCTTCCCCAGGCCTGTCTCCGCAACGATCGGAGGTCGACGGTGGCCCAGTGGGGCCTGTCCGTCGAGGACGCCATGGCCGTGGAGTTCCGCCTCGGGCTCGACAGCCTGGCCTCCCCCGACGCAGCGGCCGGTGCCATCCGGTTCTCCTCCGGGGCGGGTCGCGGCGGATCAGCGATCCGGACCGGCGACGCACCGTCGGACACCACCGCCGCCGACCGCTGAGATCGGAGCCGCCGACGTGACCGACGTGGCCGCCTTCGACTTCGACGGCACGCTGACCGATGGCGGCAGCGTCCTCGAGTTCCTGGTGTCCCTGCGCGGTCGCCGCGCCGTGCTGCTCGCCACCGCGGGGCTGGCCCCCCGTCTGGCCCACGGAGCCCTGGTCGGCGGGGGCGCGGCGGACCAGGCCAAGCAGCGGCTCTTCGTGCGGACCCTGGCCGGCGTGCCGCTGGCAGCGGTCGAGGAGGCGTCGGACCGCTTCGCCCGGCACCACCTGGCCCGCCACCTGCGTCGGCACGTGCAGGATCGGTTCGACTGGCATCGCCGGCGAGGGGACAGGGTGGTGATCGTGTCCGCCTCGCCTGAGGTCTACGTCCGGGTGGCCGGGGACCTCCTCGGCGCCGACGGCGTGGTCGCGACCCGACTCGCCGTCGACGACCGTGGCGCCCTCACCGGTCACTATCAGGGAGCCAACTGCAGGGGCGAAGAGAAGCTGCGCAGGCTCCGGGAGTGGATCGGAGACCGGGGGCCCGATGCCGGACGGCTGTGGGCCTACGGCAACAGCCGCGGCGACCTCCGCATGCTGCACGCCGCCGACGTCGGGTTCAACGTGGGGCGCCTCGGCCGGTTCGGCCGGCTCCACTCCTTCGCGGGCCTCGGTGCCGCGCCCCCCGGCTGAACGTCCTCACAGGTACTCCTTCTTCCGCATCCACACCAGTACGAACCACCCCCAGATCGGGGGAAGGTACGCGGTGAACAGGCGCTGCACGAAGACCGCGGCAACGGCGTCGGACTCGTTGATGCCCGCTGCGGTCAGTCCGATGATCATCCCGGCCTCGACGACTCCCATGCCGCCAGGGACCGGGGAGATGCCGCCCAGCATCGACCCCAGTGTGAGGACCACGATCAGGGTGGCCAGACTGAGGCTGTCCCCGAAGGCGTGCAACGAGGCGCCGAGCGCCAGGGCCACGAAGACCTGGGCCGCGGCGCTTCCTCCGAAGATCTCCACCAGGTTCCTCGGGTGCCCGGCCAACAACTTGAGGTGCGACCAGACCTCCGACGCCTTGGGCCGGAGCTTGGCCGCGGCCAGTCGTCGCCACCGTGGGACGGCGAAGACCAACCCGAGGCCCACCCCGAGCGCCACCACGGCCAGCACGATGATCCAGACCAGGTGGGAGCTGCTGCTACTGCTGTCGCTCGACGGGGTGGTGTCGAAGTGAAGGTTCCCGATGGCCAGAGGGAGGGCGATCAGGAAGAGCGCACCCTTGACGATCCAGCTGGCCGTGCTGACCAGCACTCCGGAGCTCACCGCAACAGTGGGTGTGTACCCCTCCTGTTGGAAGAAGCGCACCCGCGTGGCCAGCACGGCCATCGACCCGCCGGCCAGCGCCACGAAGGTGTCCGACAGCTCGAGGGCCAGCGTCCGGCCGTACGGCAACGGGTTGGTCACCGAGCCGACCGTGGTGAGGGCGATGGCCGGGTAGGCCGCCTGGGCCAGCACGAAGGTCACCGCCACCCAGCCCCAGGCCGCGCCGGTGATGGTGCTCCATGACTTCGTCACGTTGATGAGCACCCCGATCAGGGCCCATCCCCCGATCAGGGTCCCGGCGACGAGGGCCAGGTTGACCCAGCTGATGCGCCGTGGCTCGATGAGCTTGGGCACGTCGACGCCCACGGCTCGGGCACCCTGCTCGCGCAGCTCGACCAGCAGCGCCTTCTTGCTTCTCAGGGACCGGGCCGCAACCGGATCGAGTGCGGCGCGTTGCAGGTACGGCAGCGCGCCGACAACGGCCTCCGTGGGGACGTTCCGGACGGCCGCGTCCACGGTCCTCTCCGGTCCGGCCACCACCGACAAGGCGGCCAGGGTTGCGGCCATGTCCCGGTCGAGTTGATCGGTCGATGCCACCGTGGAGGCCGTCCGGAAGTCCACGAATCCGGCCGATCCGTCGTCGTCCACGACGATGGTCGCGGTCGAAAGCGCTCCATGAGACAGACGCTCGGCCCGCAGGATCAGGAGCTGGCCGAAGACGCTGTCGAGGGTGTGATCGGCCACCGTGGGCCCCGGGGACGTGGCGCCGTCCGGCGCCGTCGCGTGGCCAGGGGCCGCATTGGACGGTACCTCGGGCACTGCGCCCTCGGGTGCCGGAGGCACTGCGCCCTCGGCGGATGTTGTGCCCTCCGTGGGTGCCGGTGGCACGGCGTAGGGGGCGAACGCCGACAGGGGACGCCCCGGGGGCGGTCGGGTGATGAAGACCGCGTCCCGGGCGGGCCCGGCCGGACCGGCGGCCAGCACCACCGGCACCCTGGCTCCGGCCCGATCGGCCATGAGGGTCAGATAGGCCTCGTGCTCCACCTGCTGGCGTCGGGTGAGAGCCAGGGTCGGGCCGGAGTCCCGGTAGAAGAGGAAGCGGACCGTCTTGGCCAGCAGCTGGGCGTCCGAGGCGTCCCTCCCGTAGACCGAGACGTCGACCGGAGCGCCCTCGACCACTCCCTCGAATCGACCGACCCCCCACTCCTGCTTGGGGGCGGGTGCCACGTCGGCCATGGCGATCCGGAGGTCGCCCAACAAGAGCTGCACCTCGCCGGTGGATGGCAGACCGAGCGGCGAGCCGAAGCCGAGGTGGACCACGGCGGTGACCCCCCAGCCCACGGCAAGGCTGGCCAAGACGGAGACCGGAAGCCCCGAGCCGTGGACCACAGCGGTGATAGCCAACAGCCCGATGGCCGTCTCGAGGCAGAGCTGCAGCCATCGACTGAAGTAGGGAAGGGCCGCGGTGACCACGGCGACGGTGGCCGCCACCCGGGCCACGGGGAACGACAGATCGACATTCGGGAAGGAGCTCGTCGACGGCCGACCACCGTCGGTGCCCAGCACCACGCCGCACAGCACGCAGATCAACCAGGCCGCCACACCCGACACGGCGATGTCCCGGATGGCCGACAGGCGGCGCGACATCAGGGTCATCCCCGCGATCACGGCGATGACCCCGAGCGAGGTGATCCACCACATCGTCGAGATCAGCCAACGGATCCCGTTCGGGGGGGAGCCCAGCGTGGTTGCGATGGAGTGTTCGAGGTTCGTGTTGGCCTTGGTGGCCAACCAGCAGACGAGGAGGACGACGCCGGCGAGGCCGAGCCTGATGGCGTCGGACCCGCGTCGCCGGGTCTGGCCATCTCCCACAGGGGCGAAGACGACAGCCCGCCACCGCCGACCCCTGAGCATCCCTCGATGGGCCTGACGGCCCCGGGACGACGCCTCCGGAACCGGGGACCCCGTTCCGTCGGGCCCGCCGGGATCCGTGGGATCGGTCGCCGGCGGTCGAGACCGCCCGGTTCCGACCGGAGCGGGCCGATCCCCGGCGCTACCCGGCACCCGAACCACGGAAGGTGGCGTCCCCGAAGGTGAAGATGCCGCCGTCGGAGGCCACCAGCCAGTACCCGCGGCCGTCGGGCGTGGCGGCCATCCCGACCACCGGTCGCGCCAGGGTCAGGCTGCCGGTGGAGCCGTAGAAGGCGGCGTCCCCGAAGGTGAAGATTCCGCCGTCTGAGGCCACCAGCCAGTACCCGCGGCCGTCGGGCGTGGCGGCCATTCCGACCACCGGCTGGTTGAGCCTCATGCTCCCGGTGGAGCCGGAGAAGGCGGCGTCCCCGAAGCTGAAGATGCCGCCGTCGGAGGCCACCAGCCAGTACCCCCCACCGTCCGGGGTGGCGGCCATGCCCACCACCGGTCGGGTCAGCGCCAGGCCCTCGGCCGACCCCGAGAAGCCGGCGTCGCCGAAGGAGTCGATGCCTCCATTGCTCCCCGCCATCCAGTACCCCTGGCCGTCCGGCGTTCGGGCCATGCCCACCGCCGGGCTGTCCAGGATGGTGGCGGTGGTGAACCAGTCCGACTTCAGCCCCAACCCGGCGGCGAAGGCGTCACCGGTCAGCGAGACGTCCTGGCTGGAACCGACCAGCGTCATCGCCGTGACCCTTCCGCCCCAGTCCCCGAATCCGTTTCGGGCCGTGATGCTGATCGACTGCAGCACTCCGAGCTGGGGCCATGCGGCATCGATCGTCGACACCGGGACCGTCGTCGTCCAGTCGTGGTCGGGATTGCACGCTCCCGGCACGCAGACGGCATCACCGGCGTCGGGCACCGCGGGGAACGCCCCCGGGCTGGTGTACCCCCCGGTCGATGCCGAATACTGGGTCGACGCCACCGCCCCGCCGGGGAACTCCATGACCTGACTTTGCGTATCGGTCACCGCGGCGTCGGTGATCGGGCTCTCGTTGAGGGTGCCCCGGTAGGTCTGGCACGTCAGATCGCAGGTGTCGGCGTACCCCCCGTAGGAGCTCAAGCCCGCCATCACGTAGGAACGGACCGCCACGGCCTGGGCCTCGAGCTCCTGGAAGCCCCAGGGCTGGCCCTGCGGACCCGGACCGCCGAGCGCTCCCCAGGAGGCGGGCGACTCGTTGGGGACCACGCCATCGACGTACTGCTCCAATGGCACGTCATTGACCGTGCGGGCGGCGCCGTTGGAGTTGAAGGTGGCAGTGATCGAGCCGTGAACGGTCACGTTGTTGGGCGCACCGAGGCACAAGGTGAGTGTCTCTGACCCGTCGTTGGGGCTGGGCGTGGCGACGGGGTTGTTCACATCGGGCACGACCAGGGTCCAGCTTCCGTCCGGATAACCCGCGCACGTGGGACTCGACCAGACGGCCCATGCCGGTCCGGACGGTGTCGAGATGAGGGAGACCAGGGCCGCCTGGCCCCCCGCGAACCCGACGCCGGCGACAGTGAACGGTGTCGGCGAGGTCACGATGACCTGATTCCCGTCGTTCTCCGTCATGTCGACGCGCACGGTGGTGGTCTGTTGGGGTGCGGTCAGGCTGGTCAGCGTCGAGCCGCCGTAGTACGTCCCGAGAATCGACGCGTACGGCGTCTGCGCCAGGGCGTCGCCCAGGGCGCCCCATTGGCCCATGCCGTGCCCGTGTCCGAAGCCGTGCCCCTCGATGGTGACGGAGGAGGAGGGGTAGGCCGACGCCGGCGGCGACGGGACCGCCACGGACACGGCCGAGCAGACCAGCACCCCCGCGGCCAAGGTCACCAGACGACCCCGCCGGCGCCCCACCCTGCGGTCCCCGATGGCTCGTTCTCGTGTCACCTGCACCTCGGGTGGCACAGTACCCCCGCCGGGCGCCGAGCCCGCGGACGCTCCCTGCGGGGGCCCGGCCCCACCTCCGTCACCGATCCGCCCCTCCGGGACCCGCAGCCGGCCGGCCTGCCGGCCTGCCGGCCTGCCCACCACCCGTCGCCCGACCACGTTCCGTGATCCCCTGTGCCGTCCGGTGGATTTCCCTCCCCCTCGTCTTGGCCCTCGCCCTCGCCTCCCCTCCCCTTGGCCTCCCCTCCCCTTGGCCCTCGCCCTCCCCCTCCCCTTGGCGGAGGAGTCACACCCCCCTGGTTGAGTGGGGTCATGGATCTCGACGTCCTGGGCGATGCACTCGACCACCTGCGTGAGGCGGGCCCGTCCTCGTTCTGCGACCGCGGGTCGATCGAGGAGCTCCACCGCCAGCTGGCCCGTCTCGAGTCCCTGGTCGCCGAGTCGGTGGCGGCCTTCGACGCCTCGGGGGCGTGGGAGGCCGACGGGGCCCGCAGCGCCACGGCCTGGCTCACCGCCCGGTGCCGTCTGCCCCGCCGGGAGGCCCGGGCCCGGGTGCGCCGGGGCCGGGAGCTCCCCCACCTGCCCGGGTGCGCCTCGGCCTGGGAGCGGGGGGAGATCACCGGGGCCCACGTGGACGTCCTGGCCTCGTTGCGCACCGGGGCCACCGGGGAGGCGCTGGCCCGGGACGAGGGGCTGTTGGTGGACGAGGCCTGCCGGCTGCGCTTCGACCGGTTCGTGGCCGCCACCGCCTACTGGAGGCAGCTGGCCGACCCCGACGGGGCCGACGCCGACGGTGAGCGTCGCCGGGCCCGGCGGGACGTCTACCTGGTCAGGAGCTTCTCTTCGACCTGGCTGGGCCGGATGACCCTCGACCCCCTCTCGGGGGCCGTCGTGGCCGGCGAGCTCGACCGGCTGGAGCGCCAGCTCTTCGAGGCCGACCGGGCCGAGGCGGCCGGACGCCTGGGACGGGAGCCCACGGGGGCCGACCTGGCCCGCACCCCGGCCCAGCGCCGGGCCGACGCCCTGGTGGAGATGGCCACCCGCTCGGGGACCGCCCCCTGTGACGGACGCCGTCCGGCACCCCTGTTCACCGTGCTGGTGGGCTGGGAGACGCTCCACGGGCGGATCTGTGCGCTGGAGGACGGCACCGTGCTCCCGCCCGGGTCCCTCCTCGGGTGGCTGGGGGCCGCCGACCTGGAGCGGGCGGTGTTCACCCCGACGGGACGGGTGGAGATCGGGGCCAGGACCCGGCTGTTCACCGGGGCCACCCGACGGGCCATCGAGGTGAGGGACCGGGGGTGCGTCCACCCCACCTGTGACGTCACCGCGTCCCGGTGCCAGGCCGACCACATCCAGCCCTGGGCCCTCGGGGGCCCGACCACCCAGGAGAACGGACGGCTGCTGTGCGGCTACCACAACCGGATGCGCAACCAGCGGGAACGGAACCAGCGGCCCCCTCCCCGGGAGTAGCGGGGCCGGG
>DATKRZ010000032.1:0-3612 GCA_035531955.1 Acidimicrobiales bacterium
TGTTGGCGGCATGACTACCTGGTGACGTAGGGCCTCATCCCGGCCATGCTCTTTGGGCATGCGATTGGACACCGGGTCACCTCCGGCGAGGAAGATGAGCGGTCCCTGAACGCGAGGGACCCCCTCCTCACCAGTTGGCACTGCGGCGGAGGGGGTCCAAGGCGGTGTTTCCACCGGTGTCCATCGTATGGCCTTGTTCCCTGTCCGTCGACGAGTACGTGGCCGCCGGCCGTCAGGTCGAGATCCCGCGGCCGGTGTGCCCGACGTGTTCGGCAGCCATGACCCTCTGGTCCGGGTATCGGCGCCAGATCCGGTCACTCGGCCGGTGCTTCTCGATCTGGGTGCCGAGGCTGCGGTGTGGCCCCTGTCGTGCCACCCATGCCCTGCTCCCAGCCTTTGTGCTGGTGAACCGGCTGGATGTCGTCGAGACCGTCGGAGCCGTCCTCGATGCGGTGGTCGGTGATGGAGACGGCATCCGGACGGCCGCCGATCGTGTCGACGTTCCCCACACCACGGCCCGAGGATGGGTGAGGCGGTTCCGCGCTCGTGGTCGGGAGCTGGCGGTTGCGTTCGCGGCGTTGGCCACCGAGCTGGGCGGGGTCGTCATCACGCCGGTCCCCGATGCCGGCCGTCATGCCGCCGCTTCGGTGCGGGCCGCCTGGCGGGCGGCGTCGGCCCTGCCGGGCTGGCTCGGCTGCGGTCGCTGGCGGTTCGTCTCGTCGGTCTCCGGCGGGACGTTGATCGCCACCAACACGAACTCGCCCTACCTCATCGTCGGCAAACGGCGTTTCATGCCTCCTGTCCCATGAGAGGGACCACGACCCCAAGGAGACGACATGGAACATCCGAGAGACGACGCCATCGCCCTGCACCGCTGGGCGGTGATCGCCGAGGCGGCGAATGAGCGATTGACCCCGACCGAACGGGGATCGGCCGTCCGGGCGGCGGCTGGGAGGACGCACGCCCATCCGAACGGGGAGGAGCGCCGCTACTCGAGGACCACGATCGACCGGTGGATCCGGGCGTGGCGCACCGAGGGAATCGCCGGCCTGTCTCCGGTCCCCCGGGCCGACGCCGGTGCGGTGCGGTCCCACCCCGAGCTGTTCACCGAGGCGGCGGCGCTCCGTCTCGAGCTGCCGTCCCGGTCCTCGGCCCAGATCGCCTCGATCCTGTTCCACCGCCACGGGATCAGGGTGTCGGAGCGGACGATCCGGGGCCAGCTCCGCCGTCGGGGGCTGCACCGAGAGGCCTTGGAGGCCGCACCGAAGGCCTTCGGCCGCTACGAGGCCTCGCGCCCCAACGAACGGTGGATCACCGACGTGCTGGTCGGCCCCCCGGTTCCCTGGCCGAAGACCTCCGCATCGGTGCGGGCCAAGTTGTTCCTCATCGTCGACGACCACTCCCGTCTGCTCATCGACGGGCAGTTCTTCGCCCATGAGAACGCCCGGGCATGCCAGGACCTGCTGAAGCGCGCCATCACCCGTCGTGGCGTCCCCGAGGTCCTCTATGCCGATAACGGGGCACCCTTCGCCAATGCCTGGCTGGCCCGGACCTGCGGGGTCCTGGGCGTCCGCCTGGTCCACTCGAAGCCCTACTCGCCCGAGGGCCGAGGGAAACAAGAGCGCCTCAACCGCTACATCCGGGAGGCCTTCCTGGCCGAGGCCACCCATCGGGGCATCGACTCCCTCGACGAGCTGAACGACCTCTTCGGCGCCTGGGCCGAGCAGGTCTGCAACCGGCGGGTCCACCGGGAGACCGCCGAGATCCCGATCGAGCGCTTCGAGAGGACCGGACCGCACCGCCAGGCCGACCCCGACGCTCTGGCCGAGGCCTTCCGCTGGTCCATCACCCGCAAGGTCACCCGAACGGCCACGGTGCCGCTGGAGGGGAACCACTACGGCGTCGACCCGTCCCTCGTCGGCCGGCGGGTGGAGCTGCGTTACGACCCCGAGGACCTCTCGGTCATCGACGTGTTCTTCGAGGGGAAGCCGGCCGGCGTGGCCACCCCGTTCGTCATCGGACGCCACACCCATCGGAGCGTCCCCCAGGCCGCCGCCCCGCCACCGGAGCCGACCGGGATCGACTATCTCGGCATGGTCCACAGCGCCCACGACGAGGAGGTCGGGACCGGCCAGAAGATCGACTTCTCCCAGCTCGCCATGTTCGCCGGCACCGAAGATCGCATCGACGACCGGGCGGCACGATGAGCCGGGCGCCGTGGGTCGCCCACTTCGGACTCAGCAGAACCCCGTTCGGCAAGTCGATCGCCGCCGGCGACCTGTTCTGTCGCCAGGCCCATGCCGAGGCGGTGGCCAGGATCAACTTCTGCGTGGCCGAGTCCGCCCTCGGGGTCATCACCGGTGACGTCGGGGCCGGCAAGACCGTGTCGGTCCGGGCCGCCGTCAGTGCCCTCGACCCGACCCGTCACCAGGTCATCTACGTGGCCAACCCGGCTTTTGGGACCCGAGGCCTCTACGTCACCATCGTCCGGGCCCTTGGAGCGGAGCCGCGCTACCTGAAAGCGGAGCTGATGGCCCAGGCGGCCGACCTGTTGGCCGCCGAGGAGGCCGAACGCCACCGTCGGGTGGTCATGGTCGTCGACGAGGCGCATCTGCTCGACCCCGCCCAACTGGAGGAGCTCCGGCTGTTGACGAACTCCCAGATGGACTCGGCATCGCCGTTCGCGGGGATCCTGGTCGGACAGCCGACCTTGTCCCGCCAGCTGCGGATGGGCATGTTCGCCGCCCTCGACCAGCGGATCGCCACCCGGTTCACCATCAAGGCCATGGACATCGGCGAGTCCTCCTCCTACCTCCGCCACCACCTGACCTTGGCCGGGAGGGAAGAGCCGCTGTTCGCCGACGATGCCATCGCCAGGCTCCATCGGGTCTCCAACGGCCTGCCCCGGGCGCTCAACAACGCGGCGATCGCCGCCATCATGGCGGCAGCCGCCGATGGCAAGGATCTGGTCGACGACGCTTGTGCCAAGAAGGCCGCCGCCGAACTGACGAGGGACTGACCGTGACACTCGACCTCGCAGACTTCGACACCGGCGACGAACCCCAGCGCATCACGGTCGTCGTCGACCTCCGCCCCGGCCCGCTCGCCGAGGCGATCGCCGGACGCATGCTCCACCTGGTCGTCGACGAGCTACGCCAGGTGTGTGCAGACGTCACCGCAGTGCGGGTCGAGATCCACGGGACCATGGCCTCGTGGTGACCTTCGCTCCGCACCAGCGGGGACCACCATCACCAAGGAGCGTTGCCGAACCATGGTCACCGAGCGTTGCCGGCCGATGTGCAAACAGCGTGGCCGCCAACACCAGACCGGCCAACCCTTCCCGATCACCGACCCGAGCACGCTCGACCCCTACGCCGGTGCGTTCAGCGGCATCGTGGTGAACGAGTCGTGGTCGCAACTCGAGCCCGAGCCGGGCGTCGAGCAGTGGGGCCCGCTCGACCAGTCCCTTGCCGCCGTGGCGGCCTGGAACGCGGCGCACGCTTCGGCGCCTCTCGGAGTGAAGCTTCGCATCTTCGCCGGGCGCAGCGCGCCGGCATGGGTCACCTCCCAAGGCGGGACCGTCGACCTGACGGTGCACAAGGCGCGGGACCA
>DATKRZ010000033.1:0-12947 GCA_035531955.1 Acidimicrobiales bacterium
CCCGACCCCGCCCTCGACGGCACCGGGCTCGACGACCACCACGCAACCGGGACCGGGCCCGACAACCACGATCGTCCAGGGGTCAGGACCCGGTACCGGCTCCACTACCACCACGACCACCACGACGACGACCCGCTGAACGCCAGGAGCGCCGGGCGCGCCGGGAGCGCTCGGCCCATGGGGACCGGGGGCTCGACGACGGGGGCGCCGGGCTTCGAGCGCCCACCGGGGCGCCTCTCGCCGGGGCGCCTCTCGCCGGGCCGTCGGTCTAGCGGTCGACCATCGGTGCCACCTCGCTCCCGAAGGCGGCGATCTGGTCGCACAGCTCGTCAGCGGTGCGGGACGGGAACCGCACCTGGACCTGCCCCACCCCGGCCTCGGGGAACGTCCGCAGGTATTCGGCCACCTGTTCGGGCCGACCGGCCACCGTCCCCCGGGGCAGGTCGAGACCGGACGGGGGGCGGCCGACGTAGAGGAACTCGGAGATGCCGCCGATGTCGAGGGGAGCGCCGTCGCGGAATTCCTGGCGCAGTGAATGCAACTCACCCAGTAGCACGGGGTCGGGCCCGAGCGACTGCGGCAGCCACCCGTCGGCGAATCGCGCCGTGCGCCGCAGCGCGGCCGGGGACGATCCCCCGACCCAGATGGGTGGGCGGGGTGATTGCACGGGCCTCGGCCCGAGCCCCGCGCCCGATGCCTTCCACCGGGGCCCTTCCAGGGTCGGGAACTCGCCGACCAGGCCACTGGCCAGGCCGGCGATGGCCTCGTCGGTGGCCGCCCCCCGGCGCTCGAATGCCGGCCCCATCTGCTCGAATTCCTCGGCGACGTGGCCGGCGCCGACCCCGCAGATCACCCGCCCGCCCGACAGCGCGTCGAGGGTGGCGAACTCCTTGGCCGACCGCAGGGGGTGGCGCAGGGCGATCACGTAGATGTGGGAGAGGAGCCGGATGGTGGTGGTGGTCCCCGCCAGCCAACCCAGGGTGGCGACGGTGTCGTACCAGGTGGTGCTCATGGCACCGGCCAACCGCTCGGGGATGAAGGTGTGGTCGCACACGCCGACGTAGAAGAAGCCGGCCGCCTCACAGGCCAGCGCCACCGCGGCCAGCTCGTCGGGACCCGCCGCCGGCTCCCAGGGCTGCACGTAGATGGACGACTGGGACTGGACCGGGAGCTGCATCCCGTAGACCGTCTGGCCGGAGGGGAGCACAGTGACGACATCGTCGGGCGGCCGGATCGGGGAGGTGCTCATGGGATCAGAGTAGGCCGGTGCCCGGCCCACCCTCCGGACCCGCGAGAGAACCCTGGCCTTCCGCCAACGACTCGCCCAACGACTCCGCCAGTCGGTCCCTGGTGCCGAACCGGGTGGCCAGGACCCGGGCCCGTTTGTAGGCCAGGTGGGCCGGCACCTCCCAGGTGAACCCCATGCCTCCGTGGACCTGGATGCACGACCGGCCGTTGGCCACCGCGGCCTCGTCGGCCAGCAGCTTGGCCCCGGCCGCCGCCACCTCCATATCGCCGACGCCGGGCTGGTCGACGGTGACGGCCGCGGCGTGGACGGCGCACCGGGCCAGCTCGGTCCGCACCGCCATATCCGCACAGAGGTGCTTCACCGCCTGGAACCCGCCGATGGGCCGGCCGAACTGCCGGCGCTCCTTGGCGTACCCGACGGCCAGCTCGGTGGTCCACGCCGCCGCGCCGATCTGCAGGGCGGCGGTAAGCACCGCCCCGTCCCTCCGCCACCACCGGGCGATCTCCGGTCCGGCGAGGGGTGAGCCGTCGGGAAGGGCCGGGACCGTCCAGAGCGGGGTGAGCGGGTCCATCGGGCGAGAGAGCCGGGTGGCGTTCAGAGACCCGGGGTCGAGCGAGGCGATGCCCTGCTCGGACAGCACCAACAGGACGTCCAGGTCGTCGAGGCACTCGACCACGATGGGCAGGGCCGCACCGGCGCCGGCATGGGTCTCGACCACGCCGACCACCACTGCGCCGCGGTCCGCCCCGTCGACCAGCCCGGCCGCCAGATGGGACGCCACCAGGGGGCCGGGAACCAGGGCCCGGCCGAGCTCCTCGAACACCAGCGCCGCTTCGGCCAGCCCGAGGCCGAGGCCGCCTGCCTCGTCGGACAGGCACAGGTCGAACACGCCCGCATCGCCCAGCCGGCGCCAGTCGGCGCGGTCGACGACCTGTTCGGCCAGCTCGAAGGAGCGGAGGCGCTCGAGGGGGAAGTGGCCCTGGCACAGGCGGCGGACGCCTTCGGCCAGGTCGGTCTGTAGCTCGGTCGGCTCGAAGTCCATGGGTGGCGGCGCTCCTCGATGCTCAGACGCGGCTGACGGCGGTCACTTGGCCGGAGGCGGGGAGAGGGTCGCCGCCGGCTCCTTGGGCAGGCCCAGGATCCGTTCGCCGACGATGTTCCGCTGAATCTGCGACGTGCCGGCGGCGATGGTCAACGAGATGCCCCGGAGCCAGTCCTCGACCATGGTCGCCGTGGGCAGAGGGCCGAGACCGTCGGTGCCCTCGAGCTCGTCGGCGGCAAGCCCGGCCCGGCCCAGTAGCGAGAGCGAGAATTCGCCCAGTTCGGTCCGGGCCTCGGTGTAGGCCAGCTTGAACAGCGTCCCGCCGATGCCGGGGACCCCGGTGCGGGCGGCCTGTGACACGTTGCGGCGGGTGAGGGCCCACAGGGCGTCCAGTTCGGCGAGCAGGTGGCCGGCCCGACGCCGGACGGAGGGATCCGACCACGCCCCGGTCCGCCGGGCCAGGGCCACGGTGGCGGAAAGCACCTCCCTGGCCTCGAGCAGGTCGCCGACGAAGGCCGTGCCCCGCTCGAAGCTCAGGGTGACCATGGTCACCCGCCACCCGTCGTTCTCCTCACCCACCCGGTTGGATACCGGCACCTGCACCTCGTCGAGGAACAGCTCGGCGAACTCGGTGGACCCGGCGATGGTGGTCAGCGGCCGGATCTCCACCCCCGGTGCGTCCATGGGGAGGATCAGCCACGAGATGCCCCGGTGTCGGCTGTCCTCGGCCCCGGTGCGGACCAGGAGCTCGCAGTAGTCGGCCACCTCGGCATGTGAAGTCCAGATCTTCGACCCCGAGACCAGGTAGTGGTCGCCATCACGGACGGCCCGGGTGCGCATGGAGGCCAGGTCGCTCCCGGCATCCGGCTCGGAGAACCCCTGGCACCAGACCTCGTCACCCCGGAGGATCGGCGGCAGGTAGCGCTGGCGCTGCTCGGGCGTGCCCTCGGCCACGATGGTCGGGCCGGCGTGGAGGAGGCCGACGAAGTTGACTCCGACATAGGGGGCGTGGGCCCGCTCGAGCTCCTCCTTGAAGATCAGCTCCTCGACCGCCGTGGAGCCCCGGCCCCCGCCCTCGACCGGCCAGTCCACTCCGGCGTACCCGGCGTCGAACAGAAGCCGCTGCCAGTGGGTGTCGTAGGCGCGGCGCCCGGGCCAGTCCCCGGGCGGGGGCTTGGCCGGGAGGCCGGGCAGGGTGTCGGCCAGCCATCGGCGCAGCTCGCCTCGGAACGCGCTTTCGGCGTCGGTGTAGCGCAGGTCCACGGGGGGAGGCCTAGGCCCGGTGGCTCACTTGGCCCGGTGGGTCACTTGAAGTCGAGGCCGTAGAGCCCGATGGCGTTGCCCCTGACGATCTTGTACACCTGCTCGTCGGTCAGGTCCTTCATCTGCTTCTCCGCGATCTGACGGGTCTGGGGCCAGGTGGAGTCCGAGTGGGGATAGTCCGATTCGTAGGTGATGTTGTCGACCCCGATCGACTCGACGTTCCTCAGTCCGAAGGCGTCGTCGAAGAAGCAGCCGAAGATCTGACGGTGGAAGTAGGTCGACGGCGGCTCGGGCACGATGTCGGCCACCCCTCCCCAGCCGCGGTTCTCCTCCCAGACGTTGTCCGCCCGCTCGAGGATGTACGGGATCCAGCCGATCTGGCCCTCGGCGTAGGCCAGTTTGAGGTCGGGGAAGCGGACGAGCACCCCGGAGAACATGAAGTCGACCATGGAGTAGGTGGCATTGGAGTGGGTCAGCGTCGAGCCCACCGCGGGCGGGGCGTCGGCCGAGGTGGACGGCATCTTGGACGACGAGCCGATGTGCATGTTGACGATGGTCCCGGTCTCCGCGCACGCCCGGAAGAACGGATCCCAGTAGTGGTCGGGATCGTGCACCGAGGGCAGCCCGAGGAAGGGGGGGATCTCGCTGAAGCACACGGCCCGAACCCCGCGGGCGGCATTGCGGCGCACCTCGTCGGCCGCCAGCTCCGCGTCCCACAGGGGGATGAGGGTCAGCGGGATGAGCCGGCCCCCGGCCTCCGGTCCGCACCACTCTTCGACCATCCAGTCGTTGTAGGCCTTCACGCACAGCAGTGCGAGCTCTTTGTCCTGGGCCTCGGTGAAGGTCTGGCCGCAGAAACGCGGGAAGGTGGGGAAGCAGATCGACGCCTCGAGATGGTTGAGGTCCATGTCCTCGAGCCGTGGGGGGACCTGGTAGGAGCCCGGCCGCATGTCCTCGTAGGTCACGCCCCGCATGGTCACCTCGTCCCGTGGCACACCGACGGCGGAGTCGACCCGGAGGAGTGGGCGCTTCAGGTCCTCGTAGTACCACCAGTCGGTGGGGAAGCCCTCCGATCCGGGGACCACGGTGAGCTTGCCGCCGACGAAGGTGATCGCGCCCATCGGTGCGCGAACGATCCGCGGCCCCACGTCGTGGTACTTCTTCGGAAGGCGGTCCAGCCACACATTGGGCGGCTCCACCACGTGATCGTCGACGGAGATGATCATGGGCATGTCGGCCATGGGCCGAGTGTACCGTCTGGTCTGACGGTCCGTCAGGTGCGACGAAGGCCCAACGGGTGCGCGCACCCCGGCGCCTCACTCCTGGCGACGGGGTGAGACCTTGACGGACAGAGGCGGACCGGTGCCCGAGGGAAGGGAGCGGGCGCCGGACCTGGCCCTGGCCTTCGGCTTGGGCCGGGGCCGGTTGGGGACGACGGGGGTCTCGGGGGCGATCCACTCCCACCCGTCCGGTCCCCGGAGGAGCTCGAATCCCTGGTGCGTCCGCTGCCGATGATGGTGGCGACAGATGCGGGCCAGGTTGTCGAGGGAGGTGAGGCCGCCCTCGGCGAAGTCGGTGACCCAGTGGTCGTTCTCGAGCCCGAGCCGGGCATCACAGCCCGGGACAACGCATCTCGGGTCCCGCAGGAGCAGGGCGGACCGCACTCGGCGCGGGATGTTGCGTCCGGCCGAGTAGACGGTGGTCACGTCCACCCCGTGGGCGATGACGAGCTCGACCAGGGCCTCTCCGAGGAGCCGGTGCGCGTGGTCGACCGCTATCGATCCCACCCCGGGGATCTCACAGCGCTCGCCGTCTCCCACCGTTCCCCGGCGCAGCGCCTCGAGGTCGACCACCACCGAGACGGTGGCGTTGGGGTCTCCGGCGCGTTCGGTGCGCTCGATGGGGACGGCGTGGTCGGGTGTGGCGGACTGCCTTCGCCCCTTCCTCTTCGGGACGACGATGCTCTTCCCGGTGACGAGGGCGAGGAGGGCGTCGGCCCGGTAGGCGTCGGAGGTCTCGAAGCGGCCCTCCCTGCGGGCCCTTTGGAACTGCCGCTCGGTCTGGGCCTCCAGCGCCGCCTTCAGCTCCGCCCCGACTTCGGGGGCGAAGCGGGCCTCGAGGCGGAGGGCCCCGTCCATATCGGTCCAGGTGCGGGCAGAGCGCTTCTCGTGGAGGGCCCGACGGTGGCGCTCGGCGTCCTCCCGGCTCCGTCCCTCGGCCTTGGCCCGGAGACACCGCTCCATCACGGTGGCATCGGAGTCGTTCTCCGCACTCTTGACCAGGTCGCCCTCCTTGCCCGGGTTGATCCTGGCGGCCTCGGAGACCAGGGCGGCCCGACGGCGGGCGAGCCGGCCCCGGCGAAAGGACTCCTCCAGCTCGGGCTGGTCGGCCAGGTTCTCTCCCAGGCGGATGAGACCCTTGGCCTCACCCACCGAGTCCCCCGTCTGTGCGGCCAGGAACTCGGCCGGTGACCGGTGGCCGGTGCGGACGTGGAGGTTCCCTCGGGCCACCCGGGCCGCCGTCAAGGTCCTGACCGCCACCACCCGTCGCTCGTGCCGGGTCAACCGGCCGAGCAGCTCGGCCCCGTCCTCGGCCGAGTAGCGGTCGGGGTCGTAGGCGTCGAAGAACCAGTCGATGGCGTCCAGGTGGGCGAACAGCTCCCGAGCCTCGGTCGGAGGCCGGTCGGACTGCCCGGGTTCGGGGGCGATCACTGCCATGAGGACATTGGAGCAGGTGGGTGTATCGGCTGTCCGCCTCCCCGAGAGGGTCGCCATCAAGGCGGAGCGGCGGGTCCCGGCGGAGCCGGCCCAGCGGGGAGGGGTTCCTGTTCGGCCGGACAGAGACCACCCGTTCAGATCATGGCCACCCCGCCGTTGGGCCTGATCACCTGGCCGGTCATGAACCGGGAGGCGTCCGAGGCCAGGTACAGCACCGCGGCGGCGATGTCCTCGGGCTCACCCACCGAGCGCAGGGGCGATCCCTTGCGCATGGCCGAGACCAGCTCGTTCTCCATGGTCTCGTCGGGGCTCCCGTCGGGGAGGTTGAAATGGCCGGTGGTCATCCCGGTGATGACGAACCCGGGAGCGACGGCGTTGACCCGGACGTGCTTCCTGCCCACCTCCACGGCCAGGGTCTTGGTCATCTGGTTGACCGCGGCCTTGCAGATGGCATAGCTCACGATGTTGGGACTCGGGGTGTCGGCGGCGGCCGACGAGCAGTTGACGATGCTGCCCCCCTCGGGCTGGCCGACCATGACCCGACCGGCGGCCTGGCACCCGAAGAAGACCCCCTTCAGGTTGACGGCCATGATGGCGTCGAGGTCCTTCTCGGACTCGTCGAGGAACGGGCCACCCAGCATGATGCCGGCGATGTTGCACCAGATGTGGATGCCGCCCCGCTCGGTCGCCACCCGGCCGGCAAGCGCCTCGACGCCGGCGTGGACGGAGACGTCGAGCGCCACTCCCTCGGCGGCCCCTCCGTTGGTCGAGATCTCCGCCGCGGTGGCCTGGGCGGTGTCAGCCAGGATGTCGGCACAGACCACCGTGGCCCCGGCCCCGGCCAGCGCCAGGGCGCTCGCCTTCCCGATGCCGCTGCCGGCTCCGGTCACCACGGCGACCTTGCCGTCGACGCGGAACGATTCGATGAGTGTGGGGGCTTCCATATGGAGCGCCTCTTCCTGGGTGGCTTCGGTGAACGGCGCTCTGCCGACCGGGCCTACGTCCCGACGACGGGAAGGCTAGGCCAGAGATTCCCGACGACGGGCGAGCTGGGTCAGCGGGCCGGGGAGGGTGCCGTGATCGCCGAGGAGCGGGAGCCGAACGTGGTCATGCCGACGCGGGCGGGGAACGGCCGGGTCGGTCGCAGGATGTGGGCGCGTGCTGCGGGCACCTCGGGCTGTGGCGTCTCCTGCGCCGACTTCATCGCCGCGGTGAGGGCCCTGGCCACGGTGGCGGCGATCCGCTTGTGGCCCTCGTCGCTCGGGTGGATGCCGTCGGCCAGGTGCTCGGCGTTGATGATGGTCTTCCCCGCCACCAGCGCGAGGGTGTGGTCGCCGCAGACGATCCGGTCACGGGTCACCATCTCGATGGCGTGGCGGATATCGGCCAGGGAGGAACCGAGCCGGTTGGGTGCCTCCTCGGCGTCGGAGCGGACCACGGGGCTGATGACCACGATCGGCGTGGTCGGGTGGCCCTGTCGGACCACGTCGAGGAATCCCCACAACCCCTCGCTGACCATGCCGACATTGTGGGGTGTCCGCGTCCAGCAGCTCTCCCCGTAGGCGATGGTGATGATGTCGGCCCGCAACCCGGCGATGTTCTCGGCGGTGACGATCTCCCCCCGGGCCGCGCCGGCATAGCCCAGGTTCACCAGGTCGAGGCCAGCGCTTCGGGCCGCCACGGCAGCCCACCCCAGCGAGGGTCCCGAGGCGATCCAGCCTTGGGTGGACGAGTCGCCGTAGGCGATCCAACGGGGCTGGGCCGGCGCCGGGGTGATCACCCCCCGCACGGCGGAGATGGAGTGGATGACCGGGTGCATCCCCTCGGGCAGGTAGATGACGGCCGGGTCCGCCGGAGGGGACGAACCGAGTGGGAGCCTGACCAGGCCGTCGCCGAGCACGGCTTCCTCGCTCCAGACGTTGCTGCCACCCCTCCACAGGGAGAAGGTGATCCCCGCACCGTCACCGCGGTAGCCCATGTTCCCCGAGCCCGTGTGATAGGCGATGTCCACCGCGTCGGCGTCTCCCACCAGCTCGAGGCGGACACCCGCGGGGACCAGCGCCGAGTGCCAGACGTCGGCGGGCAGTCGGGGCGCATCGACGGGGTCGGCCCGTGGGTAGGGGTTGTCCCCAGCGGGGGGATAGGGCGCGCCCCGGAGGAACGGTTCGGGCTGGGGAGGTCGCAGAGTCACCGTGTGGTTGCCTCCATCGACCTCTCCCCTCGTTGCCACCCCGTGGCGCATGAATACCACGTGGTGTGACCACGCTACCACTCTCCATGGCTGTTTTTCCATGGGGTGCGGGCAAGAATTCGGCCGCCCCGCCGCTCGGCCAACGCGCCGCCCGGCTCGGGGCTCAATTCGCTGATGGTGGCGATGACCCCCAACCCGGCCGCCACGCCGGTCGACCAGGGCTACTGGCTGGCCTCGGCGGACGGCGGGGTGTTCGCCCAGGGCAACGCCGGGTTCTACGGCTCGCTGGGTGCGCTCCGGCTGCAGGGGCCGGTCGTGGCCATGGCCGCCACCCCGGACGGCCAGGCCTACTGGTTGGCCGCCATGGACGGCGGCGTCTTCTCGTTCGGCGATGCCGCTTTCCACGGCTCGATGGGCGCCACCCGGCTGAACCAACCCATCGTGGGCATGGCCGCCACTCCCGACGGCCGGGGCTACTGGCTGGTGGCGGCCGACGGTGGGGTCTTCGCCTTCGGGGACGCCCCCTTCGACGGTTCGATGGGCGGGCGCGCCCTGAACAACCCGGTGGTGGGGATGGTGGCTTCGGCGCACGACGCCGGATACCTGCTGGTGTCCACCGACGGCGGCATTCTGATTCGGGCAGACCAACTTCTACGGTTCACTCGGGGGCGGCTACGGGGGCGACCCGGCCGATGTCCCGCCGGTGGCCGGCATGGCCCTCACGCCGGACGGCCACGGGTACTGGCTGCTCGAGCCGGACGGCTGGTCGTACTCCTTCGCCAATCCCCCGAGCCCGTCGCCCTCACCGACGGGCTCGGCCATCGTGACCATCGCCAACAGCCAGGTCGACAGGGACCCGGTGGGAGGAGCGTTCTGCAACCCGTACGGGCCGTGTGAGGAGTGGTGCGCCCTGTTCGCCAGCTGGGTGTGGCAGCAGGCGGGTGTGCCCATCCCCTCGTATCAGTTCACCGGCAGCATCTACGACTGGGCTGCGGCCAACGCCCAGGTGCTCCCGCCCACCGCGCCGCCGCTCCCCGGCGATGCCGTGCTCTACGGGACCGGGCCGTCTTCGGGCTCGACCTCGGTGCATATGGGCCTGGTCGCCCAGACCTGGCCTGACGGTGCCGTCATCACCATCGAGGGTGACGCCGGGCCCGCTCCCAACGGATCGCTCGGCGTGGTCATCAACGGCCCCTACCTTCCTTCGCAATCGGTGGCATGCAACGGGATGCCGATCTACGCCTTCGCCCACCCCTGAGCGCCTTCGAGGGTCGCCACGAGTGGTTCAGGACGACTCGATCAGGGATGACAACACCCGGGACCGGTGGTCGGCGGCCGATCCCCACGCCTCGGACAGGGCCCAGGCCCGCTTCAGAAACAGGTGGAGGTCGCACTCCCAGGTGTAGCCGATGGCCCCATGGACCTGGAGGGACACCCGGGCCGCCTCGCTGGCCGCGTCGGAGGCGTAGGCCTTGGCGGTCGACGCCGCCCTCGACGCCACCGCAGGATTGCACTCGTCCAGCGCCCACGCCGCGCCGTACACCGCCGGTCGGGCGAATTCGAGCTTGACCCGGGCTCCGGCCAGGAGGTGCTTCACCGCCTGGAAGCTCCCGATCGGCTTCCCGAATTGGTGGCGATCCCGGGCATAGTCGGCGCCCAGTCCGATCATCCGGTCGGCCAGGCCGAGCAGTTCCGCAGCGGTGGCCACCGCCGCCCGGTCAGCGGTGCGCCCGATGAGCGACGCGGCGAGGGCCCCGGTCGCCACCCGGCTCTCGGGAGTCGGGTTCCACCGGGCCAGCCCCAGCCGCCGGGTCGGGTCGAGGGAGGGCACCGGCACCACGGCGACCGCACCGGACTCGACCACGTGGACCTCCGGACCGTCGGCGCCGTGTGCGTGGAGCACGAACAGGTCGCCACCGTCGGCCCCGGCCAGGGGGGCGGCCGCCGACCCCGGCGCCCCGACGGCCGCAGCCATCCCTCCCGTGGCGATCGACTCCAGTCGGAGCGCTGTCGCCGCTCCGGTTCCGGGGCGGGCCCCGGCCATCTCGGCCAGCACCGGGGCGGCCAGGGCGGTGGTCTCGAGCAAGGGCTCGGGCAGTCCCACCCGCCCGGCCTCCTCGAGCAGGGGGACCAGGTCGACGAGGCCCAGTCCGAGGCCCCCGTGGGCGACGGGCACCGACAGGCCGACCACACCCAGGGCGGCCAGGGTGGCCCAGCGGGGGGTCCGGGCGGCGGGGGAGTCGAAGGCGGCCCGCAGGTCGTCGGTGGTGCACTCCTTGGCCAGCACCTGGCGCACCGCGTCGCGGAACTCGATCTGCTGCTCGGTGAAGGCGAAGCGCACGGGGCCGATCTCTCCCTCAGGTGCGGGGCAGACCGAGCATGCGCTCGGCCACCACGTTGCGCTGGATCTCGTTGGTTCCCGCATAGATGGGGCCGGCGAGGGCGAAGAGATAGCCGTCGAGCCAGGGCGCGACGGTCCCGGCGCCATGCAGCTCGGCCTCTGGGCCGAGAAGCGCCAGGGCCGTCCGGTGGATGGTCAGGTCGGTCTCCGACCAGTGGATCTTGTTGGCGCTGGCCTCGGGCCCGACAGAGCCGCCGTCGAGTACCCGGGTGGCGGTCCACAGGGTGTGGAGCCGGTACGCCTCGGCGTCCATCCACGCCTGGGCCACTGCGTCGGCGCTGCGCGCGGCGCGGACCGGGTCATCGTCGAGGTGACGGCGGTACAGCGCCACCAGCCGGTGGGCCGCCTCGGTATAGCGGGCCGGGCTGCGCAGGCTCAGGCCCCTTTCCGAGCCGGCGGTGGCCATGGCGACGCCCCAACCGCGGCCCACCCCCCCGAGCACCTGCTCATCGGGGACGAAGGCGTCCTCGAAGAAGATCTCGGCGAAGCCGGTCTCGCCGTCGATCTGGGGGATCGGGCGCACCGTCACGCCGGGAGTGCCCATCTCGATCAGGAAGTAGGTCAGGCCCTGGTGACGCTCCGCCTCCGGGTCGGTGCGGAACAACCCGAAACACCACTCGGCGAAGGCGCCCCGGGAGGCCCAGGTCTTCTGGCCGGTCAGCAGCCATCCGTCGTCGTCCGGCGACCGGACGGCGCGGCTGCGAATCCCGGCCAGATCGCTTCCGGCGTCGGGCTCGGACCACCCCTGGCACCAGATCTCGGCGCCCGAGGCCATGGCGGGGAGGAATCGCTGCTTCTGCCCGACGGTTCCGAACTCGAACAGGGTCGGGGCCAGCAGGAACACCCCGTTCTGGCTGACCCGCAGGGGCGCCTCCGCCCGCCAGTACTCCTCCTCGAAGATCAGCCACTCGACGATGCCCACCCCCCGGCCCCCGAACTCCTCGGGCCAGGACACCACCGACCACCGGTCGGCGTACATGGCCCGCTCCCAGGCCCGATGGTCCTCGAAGCCCTCGGCGGTGTCGAGCGAGCGGAGCGACCCCGGCTCGGGCACGTTGCCTCCGAGCCAGGACCGCGCCTCGGCCCGGAACGCCTCCTGGGCCGGGGTGAAGCGCAGGTCCATCGGTGCGTCCATGGTCGGGTCCATCGTTCGGTCGGCGGTCGGCGGTCGGCGGTCGGCGGCCGACGGTCGGCGGTCGGTCGGGTGCCAGAGGAAATCTGACACACCGCCAGATTTCCGGCAACCAGGCCCCGTCGGCCACAATGGCAGGATGCCGAACGCGGTGATCGTCGATGTGGTCCGGACCCCGGTGGGCAAGAGGAACGGCCGGCTGTCGGGGTGGCACGCCGTCGACCTGGCCGCCGAGCCGCTGAAGGCGCTGATCGAGCGCAACGGCCTCGACCCGGGCTCGGTCGAGGACGTGGTCTACGGCTGCACCATGACCGTGGGGGAGCAGGCGATGAACGTGGGGCGGAACGCGGCGCTGGCCGCCGGCTTCCCGGTCACCGTCCCCGGGACCACCGTCGACCGGCAGTGCGGATCGGCGCAGCAGGCGGTCCACTTCGCCGCCCAGGCGGTCATGTCCGGGGCCATGGACATCGTCATCGGCGGGGGGGTGGAGGCGATGAGCCGGGTGCCGATCGGCTCGACCACCGACCACGGCCCCGGTGTGGCCTACGGGCCCACCGTGCACGGCCGCTTCGACTTCATCCATCAGGGCCTGTCGGCAGAGGAGATCGCCCGCCGGTGGGGGATCAGCCGCGAGGCGATGGACCGGTACGCCCTGCGGTCGCACGACCGGGCGGCCCGGGCCATCGCCGAGGGCAGGTTCGACAACGAGATCGTGCCCCTGGCCACCCGTCGGGCCCGCGTCGAGGACAAGGTGGCGGTGGCCGGGACCGACCAGGGCGACCCGGCCGGTGAGGGACCCCTCACCTTCGACGAGGGGGTGCGGGGGGGATCGACCTACGAGAAGCTGGCCGGCCTCCCACCGGCCTTCAGCGAGCACGGGCTGATCACCGCGGCCAGCTCGTCCCAGATCTCCGACGGGGCCGCGGCCGTGCTGATCATGTCCGAGGAGCGG
>DATKRZ010000034.1:0-4689 GCA_035531955.1 Acidimicrobiales bacterium
CCTCTTCTTCGGCGACCCGGCCGAGGCCCGCCAGCAGTGGCTGATCGAGGGGGTGGTGGCCGGGATCTCCGGCTACGGGAACTCGGTGGGGGTGCCCACCGTCGGCGGCGAGCTGACCTTCAACCCCTGCTACGCCCAGAATCCCCTGGTCAACGTGCTGTGCATGGGGGTCCTGCCGGTCGACCGGCTGGTGCTCGGGCAGGCGTCGGGGTCGGGGAACCTGGCCCTGCTGCTCGGATCGTCCACCGGCCGCGACGGGATCGGCGGGGTGAGCGTGCTGGCATCGGCCGGCTTCGGGGGCGGGGACGGGGGGGAGGAGGCGGCCAAGCGGCCGAGCGTCCAGGTGGGCGACCCCTATGAGGAGAAGCGGCTGATCGAGGCGTGCCTCGAGCTGCTCGACGCCAAGCTGGTGGTCGGCATCCAGGACCTGGGCGGGGCGGGACTGGTGTGCGCCACCAGCGAGACGGCCGCCCGCGGCGGGGTGGGCATGGACGTGGACGTGTCGTCGGTGCCCCGGCGCGAGCCGGGCATGGCCGCCTACGAGGTGATGACCTCGGAGAGCCAGGAGCGCATGCTGGCCATCGTCACCCCCCAGGACCTGGCCCGGGTCGAGGAGGTGTGCCGCCGGTGGGAGGTGCGCTCGGCCGTGGTCGGTCGGGTCACCGATCCGCCGCCGGGCCTACCCGGACGGCTCCGCGTCCTCGACGGGTTCGACGGCGAGGTGCTGGCCGACGTCCCGGCCGGCGCCCTCAGCGAAGACGCCCCCCTCTACCATCGGCCGATGGCCCGTCCCGGTGACCATGCGGCCCGCGCCGGCGACGACCCGGGTGCCCTGGCCGCTCCCGCCGACTGCGGCCCGGACGTGCTGGCCATGTTGGCCGACTCCTCCTGGGTCTACCGCCAGTACGACCATCAGCTCTTCCTCAACACCGTCGAGGGTCCCGGCGGTGACGCCGCCGTGCTCCGCCTGGCCGCTCCCGGCCTGCCTCGCTCCGAGCGGGGCCTGGCGCTCACCACCGACTCCAACCCGGCCTGGTGCTCGATCGATCCCCGGGCCGGGGCGGCGGCGACGGTGGCCGAGGGTGCACTCAACGTGGCCTGTGCGGGGGGACGGCCGGTGGCGGTGGTCAACTGCCTCAACTTCGGCAGTCCCGAGCACCCCGAGGTCATGTGGCAGCTGTCCGAGACCATCGACGGTATGAGCGAGGCGTGCTCGGCCCTCGGCCTCCCGGTCATCGGGGGCAACGTCAGCCTCTACAACGAGAGCGACGGGTGCGACATCGACCCCACGCCGGTCATCGGCGTGCTCGGCCTCGTCGACCGGCTGGTCGCCCGGCCCCCGGGGGTCACCCTGGTCGAAGGGGCCTCGCTCGTCCTGCTCGACGCCGGCGTCGGGACGGCCGCCGGGAGGGGGAGCCCGCCTTCGCTCGGCGGCTCGCGCTGGGCCGTCGAGTGCCGCGGCCACCGGAACGGCACGCTGCCGGCGCTCGACCTGCCCGGGCACCGTCGGCTGGTCGAGTTCGTGGCGGGCCTGGTGGGGGCGGCCGCGGCCGGCGGGAACTCCGCGGTGGCGGGCATCCACGACGTGTCCGGCGGCGGCCTCGGGGTGGCGCTGACCGAGCTCGCCGTGCGGTCGGGGGTCGGCATCCGGGTGGCTGGCGTGGCCGACCACCACGAGCTGTTCACCGAGGCCCCGTCGCGGGTGGTGGTCTGCACCACCCGTCGTGCCGAGCTGATCTCGGCCGCGGCCGGGGCCGGGATCGGGTTCCGGGTGCTCGGCGAGGCCGGCGGCGACCGGGTGGTGGTGGAGGGGCTGATCGACCTCGGGGTGGCGGAGGCGGCGTCCGCGTGGCGGGACCGCCTGCCCTCCCTCCTCGACGGGGTGGCACCGGCCACCAACTGAGCTCCGGCGGCCGGACGCCTGCGGCTCAGCGGTCGGGCCGGCGGGCCTCGAGCTCGTCCAGCACCCGGTCCGGCACCTTGAGGTCGCCCCGGCCGGTGCCGACCCGGAGGTCGGGCTTGATGGCGCCGTGGTGGTCGGAGCCGCCGGTGGCCACCAGGTCGAACCGGCGGGCGAGGTTCCCCAGCTCCTGGCGCTGGCGAGGGGAGTAGCGCCCGTAGTGGGCCTCGATGCCGGCGAACCCGGCCTCGGCCAGTTCGCCGACCATCCGGGCCAGGTCGGCCCCGGACAGCCCGTTGCTGAACGGGTGGGCGAGGACCGTCACGCCACCCGCCTCCCCGGCCAGTCGGGCCACCTCGGCTCCGGTCAGGCGCGACTTGGAGATGAAGGCGGGGCGGTTGTTGGTCAGGTAGCGGTCGAAGGCATCGTCGACCGACTCGGCCGCGCCGACCGCCACCATCGCCGAGGCGAAGTGGGGGCGCCCGACCCCCTCCTCGCTGCCGGCCTCGGCCACCACCATGGCGTAGGTGACGGGCACGCCGAGCGACGCCAGCCGGTCGGCCAGGGCGAGGTTGCGCTCCCTGCGGTCCTCCCGGAGCCGGGCCAGCTCGGCGCAGAGCTCACTGCCGTCGTCTTCGACGAAGTACACCAGCACGTGCATGCCCCCGGTCCCCACCGGCCGACAGGACACCTCGCACCCGGGGACCAGGGTGATGCCGAGCTCGTCGGCCCGGCGACGGGCCCGCCCGACGCCCGCCAGCGAGTCGTGGTCGGTCAGGGCCACGGCCCCACAGCCCGCCTCGACCGCCAGCTCCGGGATCCGCTCGGGCGGGTCGCTCCCGTCCGACACGTCGGAGTGGGTGTGCAGGTCGATCATCCGTGTCCGAGGCTACCGGGGCGCCCGCCGGTCCCGGCGAGCGCCGCCGGCCGGGCCTCCCGCTAGGCTGGACTGGCACGGCGAGGCATGTGTGTGGCCTCATCGTGGCGAAGCGACGTGATCGACGACCCCCGGTGCGTGCGGTGATCAACCGATGATGGAGGCCAAGGAAGCGTGCGGAGTCTTCGGGGTCCATGCCCCGGGGCGCCCTGTCGCACACCTGACCTTCGACGGCCTCTACGCGCTGCAGCACCGTGGGCAGGAGTCGGCCGGCATGGCGGTCAGCGACGGCGACGTCATCACGGTGATGAAGGACATGGGCCTGGTCACCACCGTGTTCGACGAGCGCAAGCTCTCCGGCCTCCGCGGCCACATGGCCATCGGGCACACCCGCTATTCGACCGCCGGGTCGAGCGACTGGCTGCACGCCCAGCCCGTCTTCCGGGGCGTGGGCCGGGCCGGCTTCGGGCTGGCCCACAACGGGAACCTGACCAACACCGCCGAGCTCGGTGCGTCGGCCGGGATGCTCCCCGGCCTGGTGTCCTCGGACAGCGACCTGGTGGCCGAGCTGCTGGGCCGGGAGTTCCGACCGGACGGGGCCGTGCCCGACGGCGAGGCGGAGCCCGGCGACGAGCTGGAGCAGGCCCTCACCACCGTGCTGCCCCGGCTCGAGGGGGCGTTCTCCTTCGTCCTCCTCGATGCGGGCCGGTTGATCGGGGTCCGTGACCCGAACGGCTTCCGCCCCCTGTGCCTCGGACGTCTCGAGCCCACCGCCGAGCTCGAGACGGGGTGGGTGCTGGCGTCGGAGTCGCCCGCCCTCGATGTGATCGGCGCCACCTTCATCCGCGAGCTCGAGCCGGGCGAGATGGTGGTGATCGACGGCAAGGAGATCCGCTCCGAGCGGCCCTTCCCCGCCGAGCGACTGGATCCGAAGCTCTGCATCTTCGAGTTCGTCTACTTCGCCCGGCCGGACACCCGGCTCTACGGCAACGAGGTGCACGGGGCCCGCCGGCGGATGGGCCAGCTACTGGCCTCACAGGCCCCGGTGCCCGCCGACCTGGTGATGGGCGTGCCCGACTCCGGGGTGCCCGCCGCCGAGGGGTACGCGGTGGCGTCCGGCATCCCCTACGGCCAGGGCCTGGTAAAGAACCGCTACATCGGGCGTACCTTCATCGCCCCCACCCAGGCCGAGCGGGCCAACGGGGTGCGCCGCAAGCTCAATCCCCTGCGCGAGAACATCGTGGGCAAGCGGGTGATCGTGGTGGATGACTCGATCGTGCGCGGCACCACCACCCGGGCCATGGTCACCATGCTCCGCGAGGCCGGCGCGCGAGAGGTGCACCTCCGCATCTCCTCGCCCCCGTTCCGGTGGCCGTGCTACTACGGCATCGACACGCCGGACCGGACCGAGCTGCTGGCGTCGATCAAGACCCACGACGAGATCGTCGAGTTCCTCGACGTGGACTCGCTCGAGTACCTGTCGCTGGACCACCTGGTGGAGGCCGTCGACGCCCCCGGGGCCGGGTTCTGCGACGCCTGCCTGACCGGTAACTACCCGGTTCCCGTGCCCGTCCAGATCAGCGCCAGTCCGGCCCTCAGCGGTGCGGTCGGCGGTGTCCGGGCGTGACCGGGGTCGTTCCCGTCCCCCCCCGTCCCGCACCCGACCCGTCCGACCCCGCCACCTACGCCGGTGCCGGCGTGGACACCGATGCCGGCGAACGGGCCGTCGACCGGATCCGCCAGCTGGTGGCCTCCACCCGCCGGCCCGAGGTGCTCGGGGACCTCGGCGGGTTCGCCGGCCTGTTCGCCCTGGAGACCGGCCGCTACCGCCAGCCGGTGCTGGTGGCCGGGACGGACGGTGTCGGCACCAAGGCGGTGGTGGCGCAGTCGACCGGGCGCTTCGACACCATCG